>PKTX01000042.1 GCA_002868945.1 Desulfobulbaceae bacterium | reverse complement strand
TGACCTGTCCTCCTCGATTATGGCTCTGTTTTAAGGGTATCCAACCTCTAGAATAACCCACGTCTTCGAGGTTGGACAGGTCGATACATGATGTCTAGCAGGATTTGCCTGTCTTCTTTTTGCGCCTGTTGATCTTCTGAAAACGTTTCTGCATCTCCTGGAGAACCTCGGGGTGGCGGCGTCGGTATTCCTGCTGCTGCGTCCGGATCATCTCGATAACCCGAGGTACCGATTCGCCGGTGAGACGATGGCCGACGTCCTGCTGCGTAGAGCCATACATCCGGGCAATGATGAGTCGGCCAAAGGCCTCGGAAAAATGGGTGGAATCGATGTACCAGGTCATCAGCTCGCCCGGGGCGGGAAAGGGCTCCATTGTCAGATCGTAATAGCCGCTGAAGTCCCACAGGGTAATGGCTGCCCCGGGGGTTTTTTCCCTGACCCCGGCGATCACTTCGACCATATCACGCTTCCACTCTTCAAACTGCGGCCAATGGCCGGCGGCGCTCAAGGCCTCCAGCATACGGGCATGGGCCGGCGGGATGAAGATCTTGATATCAATCCCCTCAGCCGCGGCCCGTGCAAGGATTTCGGCAAAGATCGCCATGCTGTCGAATTTGCCCCCTTTGTAGGTGTAGGCGTTTGATTTGCACGGCGACCAGATACGCTCCATAAAAGAGTCGGCAAAGCGCTGAAAACGGCTGGGATAGCCGTTTTTGCGCGACTTGGCTGCCTCGCGTGCACTGTTCATCTGGCCGCTGCGCCGGTACTTGTCATACTTGGGTCGTTGATGCGTGATGGTGTAAAGGCTGGCAGCGGTGATCTTGTAGGAAAAGAGGGTGGAGGCCGCCTTGTTGAGCAGCAGGTCAAGGGGGGTATTGTCCTGGGCCAGGGCCTGAGGCGACGCATACTGCCCCAGGCTGTGGCCATTGAACATGAAAAAGTCGGCGCCGATGACCACGGTCTTGATGGGGGCCACCAGGCTGGCGTGTTCGAAGATCGCGGCCACCTCGGTGAGGCGGGCGCCGCTCACGGCACCGTTCATGCCCGGACCGCTGAATTCTCCCCATTTTTCCGAGCTGATCGGGATACCGATTTCCGTGCGCGACGAGCCCAGGGCCAGCCTCTCATAGGGTCTGGCCGACAGCCACATGGGCTTGGCCAGGCGGGAGAAGGTGTCCAGGCGCGGTTTTATGTCGTTGAAGCCCGGCAGGCGAACCAGGCGATAGATATCCAGGGGGTCGACAACAGCGTTGAACAGGGCGATCCCGAACAGACCGCAGACGATAAACAGACATGTTTTGATGACATAGCGCTTCATGCAGAGGTCTGTTTCCTAAAATTGAAAGTAAAGAAATTCGCTGACATTGGCCAGGTTGAGCAGGGCGACAACCAGCATGGCTGCCGTGGCCATGGCCCATCTGGTGTTGGGTTGCCAGCGGCGGCGGCCGGCGGCGTCGGCAAGGAGTCGGGAGAGGCCGGTGGCGGGCCGATGGGCCTGCAAGAGCTGATAGGGATTTGGCGCCAGCCAGATGACAAGGTAGGCGGCCGACAGCCAGAAAAGGGCCTCTTCCGGGGCTCGCTGCAGCAGGTTCTCCATGGCCACCATGTCGATAAGCGCCCTGGGCAGAAACATGGCCTTGAGGATGTGGATGGCGCCGTTGAAACTGGGGGCCCGGAAAAAAACCCAGCCCACCAGCACGGCGATAAAGGTCAGGACCGGGGCCAGCAGCCGGGCCAGGCCCTGATAGGTCGGCGACTGAAAAAAGGCAAAGGCGGCGCTGCGCCACAGGTGGTGACAGGCCAGGTAGAAGCCGTGCAGCACACCCCAGAAGACAAAGGTCCAGGCCGCTCCGTGCCAGAGCCCGCCCAGGAACATGGTGATGCCGAGGTTACGCACCTGTTTGGCCCTGTTCACCCGGTTGCCGCCCAGGGGGATATAGAGATAATCCTTGAGAAAGGTGGAGAGCGTAATGTGCCAGCGTTGCCAGAATTCGCTGATATTACGAGCCTTGTAGGGTGAAAAGAAGTTGATGGGCAGGGTAATACCAAACAGGTGGCCGAGACCGATGGCCATGTCGGAGTAGCCGGAAAAGTCAAAGTAGAGCTGGCCGGTATAGGCCAGGGCGGCGCACCAGCCGTCAGCAAAGGTAAGGGCCTGGGCCCTTTCCGCGGCCTGGAAGATGGGCGTGGCAAAGAGGGCCAGGTTGTCGGCGATAAAGACCTTTTTGAAGAGGCCCATGCTGAAGAGGGTGAGGCCCAGGGCCAGATGATCGGCTGTATGCGAAAAATCGCGGCGCTCGAACTGGGGCATCATCTGGCGATGATGGACAATGGGGCCGGCAATGAGCTGCGGAAAAAAGGTGACAAAGAGGCAGTAGTTGAGAAAGCTGTAACGGACATTGTCGCCCTTATGGACATCAATGAGGTAGGTGATCTGCTGAAAGGTGAAAAAGGAGATGGCCAGGGGCAGGACGATGTTCAGGGTGGCCATCTTCAGGCCCAGCATGGAGTTGATTGTGGAGATGAAGAAGTCGGCATACTTGAAATAGCCGAGCAGACCGAGGTTAAAGGCTATGCCGATGAGCGTCATCAGCCGCCGCTGCCACTGCTCGTAGTGGCGGGCCACAAAAGTGCCGATGGCAAAGTTGACTGCAATGGAGAGGCCGAGCAGCAGCAGGTAGGCCGGGTTCCACCAGCCATAGAAAAAAAGTGAACAGCAGACCAGCACGGCCACGGCCAGGTTGTGATTATAAGTTCGCAGGCCATGGTAGAGGGCCAGGCTCACCGGCAGAAAGAGGAGGATAAAAATGGCGGAGTTAAAGAGCATTACGAGTCTGGCACAGGGGGAATAGATCTCTTTTTTCTCAGCAGAGTCGGCCTGCTGAGAGCTGGTAGGCTTGCCTTACTATGAAACAGCCGACAATGGTAGTTTTTCTTGGCAAAGGAAACGGCAATGGTCGGGCCGCAACAGGAGTCCGGCGACAGGAAGCTCGGCAAAAGGAAAGGCTTGCATTTCAGGGGCGCCTTCGGTAAGCCGGAAACCGGACCCCGTCATGCCGGGCTCTGGCCCTCCTCCGGCAATGCGGATATCTATAGAGCTCAACTTTCTGGCTTGATTAATATCTTGAAATTTCGCCTCTTTTTGCACTATTTTCGGTTGAATCAGCTGTAAAGGGGTAAGGGGAGGGGATCCAGTTTCAAGGCTCAAGAGGCAAGGGTTATTTGGGGAGCGCCGAAAGGCTGGGAACCGGCATGACAGTTGCCTCACTGCCGCCATGAGCCCAGACACTTTCTCGTGTCTTGTCGCTTGCGTCTCATACTCGTCGCACTCGTCAACGGCACAATAAAACAAATCAGAAAGTTGAGCAAAGATAAAAGGATGACGGCCTCGCAAAAAGTCTTTTCTACTGTTTGTGTGTCGTGGCGGCGTCTCCGCAGCCATGACACCACCGCAGCTGGGAGCCTCACAATGCCCGCGTAGCTGAAGTTTTTGCTGAGACACCTCAAGTGATAGGCCGGATTTTTTACGAGTTCATTAAGGAAGTGAACATGACCTTTCATTGCAAGAATTATGATATCAATGCCGACGCCTGCAAGAAACTCAAGGGTGAATGTCTGCCGGGCCGCCGGGGCTGCGTCCTGGAAGGCCGGGTGGCCATCAGCGAGGAACTGGCCGAGAAGATCAGGCTCCTGGAGGAAAAACTGCGCAACCGGGGCTGAAACAGCCCCGGTCCCTACTTGCCGGGCTGGGGCAGGCGGGGATTGTCCCCGGCAGGACGAGGCCGGCTGCGCTCACCCTGGACAAGATACTCCAGGGCCTCAATGTCGTTGTGCAGAATGGTTACCTGGGCCTCCAGACCGGCCACGACCTGGGAGGATTGGTCGGCGGCCAGGGCGTTTTTCTGGGTCAGGTCATCGAGATCATGGATTGTCTGGGTCATCTGATGGATGCCACTGGACTGTTCGGCCGAGGCGGAGGTGATCTCTTCAATGAGGTCGCGGGTCTCCCGCGCCTTGGCAATGGAGTTCTGAAAGGTCTCATCCGTACTGGCCACCAGACTGACGCCGTTGTCGATCTTGCTGCCGGCACCCTCCAGGAGGGCGGTGGTGCCGCGGGCCGCCTCCGCCGAACGCATGGCCAGATTGCGTACCTCGTCGGCCACCACGGCAAAGCCTGCCCCCGCCTCTCCGGCCCGGGCCGCCTCCACTGCGGCATTAAGGGCCAGCAGGTTGGTCTGAAAGGCGATTGCGTCAATGGTATTGATGATTTTACCAGTGGCCTTATTGGCCTCGCTTATTTCGGCCATGGCCCCTGTCAGTCGGGTCATCACCTCGTTGGCCTGTTGCAGGACAGTGACGGTCTCTTCCATGAGGTTATTGGCCTGTTTGGCGTTGTCGGCATTCTGGCTGGTCATGGCGGACAACTCCTCAATGGTGGAACTCACCTCTTCCAGCGATGCCGCCTGTTGGGCGGCGTGATCGGCCAGATTGCGGCTCGAATCCGCCGTTCTGCCGGAGCCGGCCGACACCTCGGTACAGCTGTTGGTCAAGCCGTCGATGATCTGGCTGACCGGCTTGCTGATCTGCCGGTGCATGATAAAGTGGATGAGCGCCATGGTTGTCACCAGCAGCAGGAGGCTGCCCACCAGGAGCACTACCTGCAGCTGGCTCAAGGTGGCGGTCAGGGGCATGATGTCATAGGCGAAGTAGAGGATGCCGCCCTGGCCGCCCACCTGCCAGTCGCGGTGGCAGCGTACACAATCCTTGCTGATGGCTTGCGGGGCATAGATATTGATCTGGTTGTCCTGCACCTCCACAACCCTTTCCAGGCGGCTGTCGAGTCGCTGGAAGAGCTCGGCCGGCAGTTTTTTGGGCCGGGCCGCATCGCCGTTGGAGGACATGTCCAGGTCACCGTGCCGGTTGTAGAGGGAGGCGGCTACCACACCCTCGATATTTTTCTGCTGCTGCAGCAGGGTCTGAAAATTCTTCATCTGTCCCCTTTCCAGGGAACCCTTTACCCCCTCTTCAAAGGCGCCGAAAAGGTTGGTTACCGCCTCCAGGTAGCTGCTGGTCATCTTGTTTTTGACATAGCCGCGGATAGAGACCGTGGCTATGATAAAGGCCAGGAAGAGCACTGCCGCCACGGAAATAAGGACCCGAACGGTCACCGAGGATTTTTGCAAAAGGCGGATCATCTGGAGACCTCCTGACGGTTGATTTCAGACAGTCGGTAGAATGGCTGAGATTTCTTGCGGGCAAAGGAGGGTGAGGTACAGCCGATACAGGGGGCGTTGCAATCAATGCACCAGGTCTGGCCGCCGTTCCACCAGCGCGTTGGGCAGTCGCCCCGGGCAACCGGTCCCAGGCAGCCCAGTTTAAAGAGACAGCCCTTGTCCCCCAGCTTTTCGGCGTAGATCTCCTGTTGGAAATCATGGTAGCGGGGACACTGCTCATGGACGGTACGCTGAAAAAAGAGCTTTGGGGCACCGTCTTTCAGTTCCGGCATGCCCACCCGGACCAGGTGGACAATGGTCTGCCAGAGCCAATCGGGATGGACGGAACAGCCGGGAATCTGGATGAGTGGTTTGTCGACCTGTTTGGAGGACAGAAATTCGGCAAGCCCCACAGCGCCGGTGGGGTTGCCCTCGGCCGCCGGGATGCCGCCGTCGCAGGCACAGGTCCCCACGGCCACGGCACCACTCATGGTCTGGGCGGCCTGGGCAATAATGTCGGCGATGGGCCGGTGGCCGATGACACAGGCCTCGGGCATCCCTGCCGGAATGGAGCCCTCCAGGGCCAGAAAATAATCTCCGGCCCGGCCCTGGATATAATCGTCAATAAGGGCCATGGCCTGCTTGCCGGAGGTGGCGGAAAGGTCGGTATGAAAGACGAGCTGGGAGTAGTCGGTGATCATCTCCAGGGGTGAGGGGCTGGTGGACTGGAGGAGGGAAATGGAACAACCGGTGCAGGAGAGGCCTTGCAGGTAGATGAGCTGCGGGATGCGACTGGGATCAAGCCGCTTTAAGGCGGCCTGCACGGGCAGCGGCAGGCCGCTGACTCCAAAGGCGCCGGCCAGGGTGGCGGCCATTTTCAGGAACATTCTTCGCTTCATGTTCTTGTCTCCGGGGTTTAGTGGACCGAGCAGGCCATGCACGGATCAAATGAACGGATTATGCGATTGGCCTCAATCTGTTGCTGGGGATCAGCCACCCTGGTGCCGACCAGGGCCGATTCCATGGCCCCTGGTTGGTTCCGGTCATCCTGGGGCGAGCTGTTCCAGGTAGTGGGCACCACGCATTCGTAGGTGGCGATCTTGTGATCCTCCAGCCGCACATAGTGGAGCAGGGCACCACGCGAGGCCTCGGTGGCGCCAAAGCCCTCTGCCTCTGCCGGGATGGACAGTTCCGCCATGGTGGGGGCGCCCGGTTCAAGACGTTCGGTCTCGGCCAGGAGGAAGTCGGCGATGACCACGGCGCAGATACCTCGGCTCAGGTGGCGGCCCAGCACCGAGTTAAGCTGGGCCGGTTTGATGCCTGCCTGGCCGGCAAAGTGCTCAACCAGTTCCTTGATGCGGGGATTATGGCCCTGATGGTAATCAACCAGGACCCGGGCGGCCGGTCCCACCTCCATCATGTTGTTTTGGTAGCGTGGCGCCTTGATCCAGCTGTAACCCGCCTTTTTCTGCGGGGCCGGGGTGATGGCCGAGTTGCGGACCGATTGGCCGCTGGCCGAGCTGTATTTGGAGTGGGCCACATCCTGGCTGATGGCCTCGAAATCCACCGGTGCCACCTGGTCGCCGAGCAGGACGCCACCGGCCATGAGCCGGTCGCTGTCGGGCGTCGGTCCTGTAGGCAGCAGGCCGTAGGAGAGCATGCCGCCCTGGCTGACACCGATCCGCCAATAGTCGGGAAAGGCGCCGGCCACGGCCAGGATGTCGCTCAGGTATTTTTCGTGAATGAAGTTGCGGATTTTTTTGATCTTGCTGCGATAGGCGGCAATAAGGTCAGTGCGTGCCTCCTGGGTGCAGCCACCAGGAAAGATGGCGGTGGAGTGCGGAAATTTGCCGCCGAAGATGGCGGCGGCCTGGTTGCCGATGATCTGCATCTCCATGGCCTCAAGGTAATTCTTGACGGCACTGATGTTGGCCTCGGTATCCTCGAGGTAGCGGCCGTCCTGGCGCGGCAGAAAGGGGGCGGCCGGATATTTCTTGCCGGAGGCAAGTTCCGCCTTCACCCAGTCGCGCACCTTGACCAGGGAGGCGTCCCTGCCCTGGTATTTAAGGACAGCGGTGATATCCACAAAATCAAGGGCCGCCAATTGGTAGAAGTGGAGGAGATAGTCGTAGAGATGGTTGGCGCCCTGGATGAGGTTGTGCAGTATGCGACCATTGGCCGGTGGTTGTATGCCGTAGGCCTGTTCCTGGGCATAGGAGGAGGCAATGGCATGGGCGTACGGGCACACCCCACAGATGCGCTGCGTGATCTGTTGGGCGTCCAGGGGGTCGCGGCCCCGGAGGATCATTTCAAAACCGCGAAACATCTCGCCGACGCACTTGGCCTCGACAATGGTGTTCTCTTCTATGGTGGTCAGGACATTGAGGTGCCCCTCAAGCCTGGTCACAGGCCCAATCTCTACCCGCATCTATGCTACCCCCGTGTCATGGTCTGATGAATGGCACTTACTGCAGATGCCCCCATGATGATGAGAGCCTCGGAATAAGCCGATTTTGATGATGGCTAACCATCTAATGATAATGGGTATTATTTTAGACAGAGTGGTCAGGAGATGGCAAGCGCCTTATTTTTAATAGTTGATTTTTTTGAGGCGGATAAGCAGCTGCCGAGACGACCCTGGTCATCAGATTGCTCAACTTCCCCGGTTTTTTGTCACACCGTAATGGCCTGGTGCGGTAGCGTCCTTATTTTAGTCAGTGAAGGGTGAGGCGAGTATTCAGGTGCAAGACACTAAAAAGTGTCCGGGCTCATGGCGGCAGTGAGGCAACTGTCATGCCGGTTCCCCTGCCTTGCGGCACGTTCACGGCATCCCCAAATCACCCTTGCCGCTTGAGCCTTGCAACCGGATCCTCCCTCCTCAGCCATTCCACCGGTGAAAAACGGGGTTGCTTGCAAAAAAAAGACGCAATTCCGGAACATTAATCAAGGCGGGCAGTCGAGATTTATTTTTTGTCCTCCCAGTCAGGCCGCAGGTAGAGCTCGGTGAGCTGCTTGCGGGCCACCGGGGCGGGCGCCTCGGTGAGCGGGCAGGTGGCCTTCTGGGTCTTGGGAAAGGCTATGACGTCGCGAATGGTATCGCGGCCGAGAAGGATCATCATCAGACGGTCAAAGCCAAAGGCCATGCCGCCGTGGGGCGGGGCGCCCAGCTCCAGGGCCTTCAGCAGAAAGGAGAACTTGTCATTGGCCTCCTTTTCGTCAATGCCCAGGGTGGCAAAGACCTTGTCCTGCAACTCTTTCTGGTGGATACGCAGGGAGCCGCCGCCGATCTCGGTGCCGTTCAACACCATGTCATAGGCGCGGCTCTTGACCTTGGCCGGCTCCGTGTCAAGCAGGGGAATGTCTTCTTCCCTGGGCATGGTAAAGGGGTGGTGCACCGAGGTGTGGCGCTTAAGCTCCTGGTCGTACTCCACCAGGGGGAAATCGGTGATCCACAGGAAGCTGAACTCATTCTTGTCAAGCAGCGCCAAGCGGCGAGCCAGCTCCAGACGAATTTCGGCCAGCACCTGATGGACAATGGCCGGGTTGTCGGCCTGAAAGAGCAGCAGATCGCCCTCTTCGGCCTGCAGGGCGGCGGTCATGGCCGCGCATTCTTCGTCCTTGAAGAATTTGGCAATGGGTGACTGCCACTCGCCGTCCGCCTTCACCTTTACCCAGGCCAGGCCCTTGGC
Organism: Desulfobulbaceae bacterium; assembly: GCA_002868945.1. Taxonomy (GTDB): domain Bacteria; phylum Desulfobacterota; class Desulfobulbia; order Desulfobulbales; family SURF-16; genus BM506. The sequence goes on along the minus strand of PKTX01000042.1, from coordinate 16,422 downwards.
CCCGTAGTTACCGGCAAAATCGGTGAGGTCGTCAAGATCTTTACGGGAGAAGGTGGCGCAGCCCTTGGCATTGATGGCCTTGACTACGCCGCCCTTTTCCACCACCTGACGGAAGACCTTGAAGCTGGCATCCTTGACAATATCGGTGAGGTCGGTGAGTTCCAGGCCAAAGCGGATATCGGGCCGGTCGGTGCCGAAACGGTGCACGGCCTCGTCGTAACTCATGCGCGGGAAGGGGGTCTTGATCTCCAGGCCGTGGGTGGCGCGAAAGAGGGTCGCCATCATCTCCTCACCGATGTGGTAGATTTCCTCCTCGTTGACAAAGGAGAGCTCCATATCCACATGGGTGAACTCGGGCTGGCGGTCGGCCCGCAGATCCTCGTCGCGAAAACACTTGGTGATCTGGTAATAACGGTCCATGCCCGCCACCATGAGCAGCTGTTTAAAGAGCTGGGGCGATTGGGGCAGGGCGTAGAATTTGCCGGCATTGACCCGGCTCGGCACCAGATAGTCGCGCGCCCCCTCCGGGGTGGAGCGGGTCAGCATCGGGGTCTCGATTTCCAGGAAATTCTCATCGTTGAGAAAGGTGCGAATGGCCTGGGCCGCCTTGTGGCGCATAATGAAGTTGTCGGCCATGCCGGGCCGCCGCATGTCAAGATAGCGGTACTGCAGGCGCAGGTTGTCGGAAACCTCGGTCTCTTCATCCAGGGGAAAGGGCGGTGTCTTGGAGGTGTTAAGGATGCGCAGTTCATCCACCATGACCTCAATGGAGCCGGTGGCCAGCTTGTCGTTGATCATACCGTCCGGGCGGTTATGCACCCGGCCGCGTATGGCCAGCACCCATTCGCTGCGCAGGCCATGGGCCTTGGCATGCACCTCGGCGTTATGTTCCGGATTAAAGACCACCTGGGTGATGCCCCACCGGTCGCGCAGATCAATAAAGATAACGCCGCCATGGTCGCGGCGCCGCAGGACCCAACCCATCAGGGTGACCTGGTCGCCGCTGTCTGTCTGGCGCAGGTCATTGCATTTATGTGTTCTAACGAGATCGCCCATGGATTCCATTGGCTTGCTCCTCTGTGTTAAATAAGGATGAAGGATAAGGCGTGGAAATCTTTCCGGCCACCATGCATCATCGCGGGAATGTTACGTTGTGTCTGTCCCGTTTCCGGACAGGCACGAAGTTGGTTTCTTGTGTCGCTAAAGTGCCGGCAGGCTCCTAGTCAAACAGCTTGTCGGCCAGGGCCAGGCTCCAGGCGCTGAGCTCGCCGCCCAGGGCCACCGCGATCTGGTCGTGGCTGGCCATGTTGCGCAGAATGGCCTCGCCCTTTTCCAGTTCGGCATCGCCCAGGATCAGGGTGAAACGAGCCTGGGCCCGGCCCGCCTGTTTCATCTGGTTTTTCAGGCTGCGATCCTGATGGTCCATGGCCACGGACAGGCCAAGGGAGCGTAAGGCATGACTCATCCTGAAGGCCTCGTCCTGGGCCGGCGGTCCGATGGCGGCAATAAAAAGATCAAGCTCCGGCTCGGGCAGACCGTCCCCCTGCTCTTCAAGGAGCAGGGCCAGGCGCTCCATGCCCATGGCAAAACCGATGCCGGGCACGGCCGGGCCGCCGAGCTGCGCCACCAGACCGTCATAGCGGCCACCGGCCCCCACCGTACTCTGGGCGCCCAGGTCGGTGGTGAGCAGTTCAAAGGTGGTGCGGGTATAATAGTCAAGGCCGCGCACCATGAAGGGGTTCACCGCATAGGGCACGGCCAGCAGATCAAGCCCCTTTTTCACGGCGCTGAAATGATCGGCGCAGGCCGGGCACAGGTGATCGAGGATGGAGGGGGCGTTTCGGTAGTGGGCCTGGCAGTTGGCGCTCTTGCAGTCCAGGACGCGTAGCGGGTTGGTCTGCCGGCGGCGCAGGCAGTCGTCGCACAGGTCATCAATGGTGCCGATGAAGTCGAGCAGAGCCTTGTTGAAGTCCGGTCGACAGCTGGGACAGCCCAGGGAGTTGATCTCCAGGCTGGCCGACAGGCCCAGTTCCTGTAAGATAAGGGCGGCCATGGCCATCAGTTCGGCATCCACCCGGGGCAGATCCGTGCCCAGCACCTCGACCGATATTTGATGAAACTGGCGCAGGCGTCCCTTCTGGGGCCGTTCGTGGCGGAACATGGGACCGATGGTATAGAGTTTCTGGATCGGTTTGGCGGCATGCAGACCGTTTTCAATGTAGGCCCGCAGCACCGGCGCCGTGCCTTCGGGTCGCATGGTCAGGGATGAACCGTTACGGTCGCTAAAGGTGTACATCTCCTTCTCGACGATATCAGTGGTTTCACCAATGGAGCGCTTGAAGAGCTTGGTCTTTTCCAGAATAGGAACCTTGATCTCGCTACAACCGAATCGATGCAGAATATCACGGGCCGTAGCCTCAATAAACTGCCAGGTTTCCACCTCGCCAGGCACAATATCCTTGAAGCCTTTTAACGCCTTGACCGCCACCTGTCTCTCCTCCGTTTTATCTTGTGTATACCGGAAATGGCCCTCTCTAAGCAGGTACGCGAGCCTGCCGGACTCCGCAATGACCTCTTTCCCGGACAGGTACTATCCATAAAAAGACCCGCCTCTGTCGGCAGGTCGCAAAGGGTACGGAAAAACGTGGAAATGTAGCCCAGGAGGCCGGGAAAGTCAAGGTAATGTGCGCTTGCTCGGCCAGGGGCAAAAGATGATGGGGTCGCCTCAGGCCAGGGCGGCGTGTTCCACCTTCAGGCAGCGGTCCATGATCACTGTCAGGCCGGCCTTCCTGGCCGCCTGAGCCGCCTCCTCATTAACGATGCCCTGCTGCATCCAGACAACCTTGGCGCCCATGGCAATGGCCTGGTCAACCACCGGCCCCACCTCGTCGGCGCGGCGGAAGATATCGACCAGATCCACCGGCTCCGGGATGTCGGTGAGGGCGGCGTAGCATTTCTGGCCGAGGATCTCGCTTTGACCGGGATTGACGGGAATAATGGTATAGCCGGCTGCCATGAGATAGCGGGCCACATCGTTTGAGGGGCGGTTTTCCTTGGGTGACAGGCCCACCACGGCAATGGTTTTGGTCCGGGCCAGGATCTCTTTGATTTCGGTAAAATTTGTCAGCATCATCTTTCCTTGCAGTTGAAATAAAGGCTGGAGGTGGTTATTGTTCGTCTCTATGGGGCCACTGCCCTGGTGTTGCCGTCACTCGGCATGGGCTGCGGGGCCAGACCCTCGGAGCCCTGATTCGACATTGGTGTCGTGTCAAAAATGTTGGTTCCTGCATAAGCACTGTTGAAGCGTGACACGACACTAGTAAATAATGAACGGCTGGACAACAGGAAACCGCGCAAACAGCGACTTCCGGCCGACAGAGATTATAACCAGCGCAGTAGTTTTTCAACAGACTGCTAAAAGGAGTAGCCATGTGCCAATTAAGCGTTGTCCTTGACAAGGACGGAGAGCAGGAGGTGATCATGGAAAACGTCACCTTGCTGGAGGCCAAGGAGGAGGGCATAGAGGTCTCCACCCTCTTTGATCCCCCGAAGATGGTGGCCAATGCCCTGGTGAAGCGGCTTGACATGAACAGCGGCACCGTGACCCTGGTGCCGTCCGGCTGATATCTTTGCCCGGCATCTACGCAAGGCTCAGAAGAACCATACATTTATTCCCTATAAAGGAATGTAACTATCCAGCACAGGGCAAAAAACTTGGTAACTATCCAGCAGCACCCCATCTTGCGGCGATCGGGCCGGCTCACGTACCTGATGTACGCTTCGCCGTCCCGCTTGCCACAATCTACGGCACTGCTGAATAGTTCCGCTTCGGCGGGGGTGGTCATTTCCGGCACAAGCTGGATAGTTACAAAACTTGAAAAACCCCAGACTGTAACCGTTCAGATGTGCCTCAGATCTGGATAGTTACCAAGGAATAAGCATGAGCGAAAAGACAAATCTCGAAAAACTGCGCATCCTCCTGCCCCACTGGATTGAGCATAGTCAGAGCCATCAGGATGAGTTCAGGAAATGGGTGGAGGTTGCCCGCACTGAAGGTCAGGCCGAGGCCGCGGCCCGCATTGACCGGGCCCTGGCCTTGATGGCCGACACGGACCAGGCCCTGGAAGAGGCCCTGGAGCTGCTGGGCGGCAAGCTTGGCGAGCATCATCACCACGGCCACCATCATCACTGAGACGGACCGTTTCATAAGGGTGCTTAACTTTGATGGCGTCGGCAAAAGTCGTCAACTGCTTCGATGCTGCAGGTAAGCGAGTTTACGAGATTCCGAGAGGACCATTTCTGGACAGACACTGATTAACAATGGTGTGGCGAAGTTTTTTCAGCAGCATGCCGGAATTCAGAAGGCGGAACAACCGATGCTTGTTAAGCTTTTCTCCTGACTCCTGACTCCTGACTCCTGACTCCTGACTCCTGACTCCTGACTCCTGACTCCTCGTTTTCACTCCCCCTGTTGATGAAATACAGAGTATTGCAATTTGCCCGGCACCACCGGTATCAGCCAATAGCGGGCTGGTCTCTCTTTGATGGTCTGCCGCAGCCCGGCGCTGAGCCAGTGTGAATCCTCCAGCAGGTTGTAAAAGGCGGAGTCCACGCCGATAAAGCCGTCAAGGATATGGACCAGGGTGTGCAACACCTTGCTGGGATAGCCCTGGGGCAGATCAACCAGCCGGCTGATCTGTGCAACGCCGGTCTCTTGCAGCTCGGTAATAAGCTCCTCGGCAAATCGTTTGTTCTGTGCGACAGCCTGGTCAAGGGTTGACCAGAAGGAGGCCATGTCGGCCCGCTTGATGGCCGCCTCCTGGATGGTGGTGGCCTCATAGCGGATGAGCTCCGTACGCTCAAGAAAAGCCTGGACATTGCGGCGCGCCTGTTGCCTGTCGTCGGCTTGGGTGAGGAAGAGATGTTTGATGCTTGCCAGACTCATGGGAAACAGGGGACTTTTTCAGGGATCTCCATGAAGCGTGACACCCTGTAGTCGGCGTCCAGCTCCGGGTTCTTAAAGGCGATGAGTTTCATGCCCACGCCGGCCGAGTGCTCCCGGTCGACAATGGAGTCGCCGATATAGATGGCCTGCTGGGCCGTGAGACCGTAGTGGGCCAGGATGATCTCCAGGGCCTCGGGGTGCGGCTTGGGATTGTCGACATCAAAGGTGGTCATCACCTTGCCGAAATACTTGCGCAGGTCGAACATATCGAGAATGGTCGCCATGGTGGTGGTGCGGCTGGTGGAGATGGCCGCCTCAATACCATGGCTCTGCAGATACTCCAGAAACTCAATGAGGTCCGGCTCCATGGTCATGTATTGCAGATAGGGCCGGTAGTCGACATCGGCGCGGTACTTTTCGGCCCGGTCGAGGTCCTCGGGGTGGTTACGCAGCAGATAGCGCACCGAACGCATGACATTGTGGATATGGACATAGTCCAGCTCCTCGGCGGTCATGGGGCCATGGCCCAATGTTTCCAGGATATGGTTGTAATAATGCTTGTTGGCATTCTTGGAGTCGAACATGACCCCGTCGCAGTCAAAGATGACCAGCTTTAAATCTTTCATTGAAAAGTCTCAGGTGGCGTAAAAATCATATTTTCAAACACAGAGACACAGAGATTGTTCATAAAACCCGTTATCCGGCGGCAGCGATGCCGCTTGTTGATGCGGATTGAGGTGCGGCGAGTGAATAAACACTTTGTGCCTTGGTGTCGTTGTGGTTTAACTTTAGGCTGTTCAAAACAGCTTTTCAATATAACAAAAGCAGGCAGGTATGGAAACCACAGACTTTCTCATTATCGGCAGCGGCATTGCCGGGCTCTCCTTTGCCATCAAGGCCGCCCGACTGGGCACGGTGACCATTGTCACCAAAAAGAACAAGGTGGATACGGCCACCAACCTGGCCCAGGGTGGTATTGCCGCGGTGCTGGCGGAGAGTGATTCCTTTGAGGCGCATATCGCCGACACCCTGGCCGCCGGCGCCGGTATCTGTGATGAGGAGGTGGTGCGGCGGGTGGTTGAGGACGGCCCGGCCCGTATTGAGGAGCTCATCCGCTTTGGCGTCCAGTTCAATCGGCATGGTGATCATCTTGATCTGGGCCGGGAGGGGGGCCACTCGGCCCGTCGCATTGCCCACGCCATGGATGCCACCGGCCATGAGATCGAGCGCGGTCTCTTGGCCCGGGTGGAGGCGGAGCCGGCCATCAGGATCCTGGAGGACCATATGGCCGTGGACCTGCTTATTGCCTCGCGGGCCGGGGTCAATGTCAGCGGCCCCTGTCTGGATCGTTGCCTGGGCGCCTATATCCTCGACAGCAAGGACAACACTATCACTCCCTACAAGGCCAAGGTCACCCTGCTCTGCACCGGCGGCACCGGCAAGGTCTATCTCTATACCACCAATCCTGATATCGCCACCGGCGACGGCATTGCCATGGCCTATCGGGCCGGAGCCAGGGTGGCCAACCTGGAGTTTGTCCAGTTCCACCCCACCTGCCTCTATCACCCCAAGGTCAAAAACTTTCTCATCACCGAGGCGGTGCGCGGCGAGGGCGGTATCCTGGTGGATGAAAGGGGTAAGGCCTTTATGGCCAGGTATGATTCCCGCGGCGATCTTGCCACCCGCGATACAGTGGCCCGGGCCATTGACACGGAGATGAAGGCCAGCGGTGATGACTCGGTATTTCTCGATATCAGTCATAAGCCGGCCGACTTCATCAAGAAGCGTTTTCCGACGATTTATACCACCTGCCTTGATCTTGGGCTGGACATCACCAGGGAGCCGATCCCGGTGGTGCCCGCCGCTCATTATATGTGCGGCGGCGTGGTCACCGATATCCGCGGCCGCACCAATATCGACAATCTCTATGTCCTGGGGGAATCGGCCTGCACCGGTCTGCACGGCGGTAACCGGCTGGCCTCCAACTCCCTGCTGGAGGCGGTGGTGGTGGCCCATAATGCCGCGGAGCAGTGTGCCGAGGATTGGCCCACCATTGCCGAGTTGGACGGCGTCAAGATCCCGGCCTGGAACGTCGGCCAGGCCTCGGAGCTGGAGGAGTGTGTGTTGATCAGCCACACCTGGTACCAGATCCGGCGCCTGATGTGGAACTATGTCGGCATTGTCCGTTCGCAGAAACGCCTGCTCATGGTGCGCAAGCAGCTGGAGCCGCTGATCCAGGACGTCCACACCTTTTTCCACGAATACTTACTGACCCCCAACCTCATTGAGTTGCGCAACATCGCCCTGGTGGCCGAGCTCATCGTCCGCTGTGCCCTGTCGCGCCAGGAATCGCGCGGCCTGCACTATATGATTGATTACCCTGAGCAGGATGATGAGAATTGGCGGAAGAATACGGTGTTGTAGGGGTGAGGAGTTAGAGAAGGTAAAGAAGGTAGAGGAGTTAGAGAAGGGTGTGCGGAGACCTCTCCTTCGTACTCTTCGTGGTGACATTAAAAAAAATCGCCATTGCCGGCCGCTGTTCGGTGGCCAAACGTAAAAAGGCCCTGTCCGGATTTCCGGACAGGGCCTTTTTTTATGAAACAACAATCAGACGTATTGAAAAGTCGGATTAGAATTCCATGGCCAGACGATGGTTGAGGACATAGACGTCTTCAGCCTCGCCGAAAGGTCCAAGACCTGCAACCTCGTAACCCTCGAAGAAATCGCCGGCCATCAGGTAACCGAAGTCAACCGAGTAGGTCAGGTTGTCCATCAGCTTGTAGGAGGCGCCCAGGTCGATCTCCCAGCCATACTCGTCGTCGATTTCAATGCCGGTGGCCAGTTCGTCGGTGTCAGCCATGGCATAGGCAACAGCGGTGTGCAGGCTCAGCTTGTCGGTGACGGCAAAGTCGGCATGCACGCCGAGGGACATGATGCCGTGGAAGGCCATGTCGGCATTGGCGCCGTTGAAGTCATTGCTCAGCATGCCGGTGTGGCGGCCGGTGAGGACGGTGTAGGGCTGGAACTGCTCGCCCAGGGAACCGTAGACATGGCCCATGGCGGACTCGTTGTCGTTGTCGGTGGCGTCGTCGTCACCGGAGGCGTAGATGAACATCATGCCCATATCAAGCTTGTCCATGGTCATGCCCACGTCAGCCATAATGGCAAAGGTGTCGATGTCGGTATCGTCAACACCGGCAGCATCCCAGTCCATGGTACCCCAGTCATAGGAGAATTCCATCTCGGCATAGATGTTGCCCATGTTCTGGTTGTAGTAACCCTTGATGCGATGGCGGGTGTAGTCGGATGTGGCGGCCTGGTTCATGTCCCAGAAGTCATAGCCCAGGGCGATCTTGAGGTCCTTGGTCTTGTACCAGGCGCTCATCTCGTAGAGATCCGTATCAGCGTCAACCAAATCGTTGCCGGCCACGGAGTCATTCTCGTTTACCTTCTGGATAAAGACGTAGCCGCCGATGTTCTCGGGCAGCCAGTTGGGGAAGTACATGATCCTGTTGCCGTTGGCATCGGTGCTCAGGAAGTCGCCCTGCCAGAGGCCGGCGGAGGTACGGCCGACGCGGACCATACCGATGGGGGACTTATACTCCATAAACAGGTGGTGCACGGTGATCTCGGTACCATTCTGATCAAGGGCGGTGGCACCGGCATCGTTCTGACCGAACTTGTCGGCGGCCAGATAGATCTTGGACTTCATGACGATCTTGTCGTTGACCTTCATCACCGGCTTGATGACGAACTCATGGTTCCAGTAGTCATCGTTGGGTGCTTCGTCGTCCATGGTGGTGCCTTTGTTAAGCCTAGTAATGTCTCTTAGGCCTAAGCCAGTAGCATTCACGCCGGTGTCAAGGCCGGCGACCTTGTCGGAATCGACAGTCGGGACCACGCCGTAACCATCGGCGGAGCTCATGTGGGTACCTTCGACAAAGTAGTAACCGGAAACGCTGAACTCAAGGGCCTGAGCTGCGGTGGCCATGCCAGCCACCAGTCCAAGGGCAGCTACAGTTGACAGTACTTTTTTCATATCTCTATTCTCCTGAAAAAATTGTATAAGGACTCATCCGAGCCCATCCCCTAAAACGGTGAGTGGTTGTTTTTGCCGATATACCAAGGAAAAACCTACCCCCACACCTTAAACCTGCAGCCCATTAGACTGAAAAGAAAAGGCGGAGTCAAGTTTTTTTTACCGGCCGCAAACGCCTTTATGGCCCCAAAGATCAGGGAAAAGCGGCCAGGGTATAAAAAATTGTATTTTCCGCATCGGCCATACCATCATGGTTGTGGCAACCCACGGAAAAGACACACCCTGTGGTGTGGTACAGACAAAACGAGGGGTCAGGCTTGACATTTTGACTTTCTCGTCTCCCGGCCATGAAAAAAGTGATTTGCAACGATGAGGTTTTTATGCCTTCTAAAGGCGCATATCCCCGCCGGGCGGGCAATGAAGTATGGCAAAAAAACTTTGTGACTTTGTGTCTTTGTAGTTTACCCTGGTATTCTTGTAACTATCCAGCAGCACCCCATCTTGCGGCGATCGGGCCGGCTCACGTACCTGATGTACGCTTCGCCGTCCCGCTTGCCACAATCTGTGGCACTGCTGAAGAGTTACGCTTCGGTGGGGGGGTATTCATTTCCGGCACAAGCTGGATAGTTACGTATTCTTTTCAGATTACCACTGAACCTCAGCTATCATCTATAATCAAGCGACACATGGAGATCTGCAGGTGCATCCCAAGGACACCCGGAGTGTCGCAGGCTCCCTTACCTCTTTCAGGGGGGCGCTTTTTATTTTCGTAGCGACGAAAAAATCGGGCAGGTAAGCGAGCCCGCCAGACTCCGAAAGAGCAATTATTCAAGATGGCCCTAATTATTCAAGATACCCCAATCCAGCCACGACACAGGAAAAAGAGGTTTGCGAAGTTTACGCCCTCTGCGCCGCCTTAATTTCTGTTTTGTTGGCAAGCACTTCCATGAATCCCCTTGCAAGGAGAAAAAAATGGTAAAAAAAGAAACCCTTTATATCGTTGCCCTGGTCGCCTTTGTTCTTGGTTTTATCGGCGGGGTGGTCTTTTCCGCCGTCAAGTCGACGCCGGTGGCGGACGGTTCCGCTCAATCGGCAGGCCAGACTACCGGCCAGGCCCCGCAGCAGCAGGATCTCTCTGGTGCTATTGCCGAACTGGAGCAGCTGGTGGCCCGGGAACCGGATAATTACGAGGCCTGGGTGCGCCTGGGAAACAATTATTTTGACACAAACCAGAGTGCCAAGGCCATTGTCGCCTATGACAAGGCCCTGGCAATAAACAGTGCCTCGCCCGATGTCTGGACCGATCTGGGCATCATGTATCGTCGCACAGGCCAGTTTGATCGGGCCCTTGAGTCCTTTGACGAGGCGGCGCGCCGCGACCCTGCTCATCTCATGTCTCGTTTCAATAAGGGCATAGTCCTGCTTAACGATCTGCAGAACACGGACGGCGCTATTGCCGCCTGGCAGGAGGTCCTGACAATCGACCCGAATGTTACCCTCCAGGACGGCAAAAAGCTCAGCGACTGGGTGGCGGAACTCAAAGCCGGTAAGTAATTAAAGCTAAACACAAAGACACAGAGAACGGCTTTTCAAAACCTTTATGTCTTTGTGTTTTGAAAAATAGTTACTCAACTTTCTGACTTGGTTAATAGCCTGAAATCCCGTCTTTTTTTGCACTGTTTTTGTTTGATTCAGCGGTGGAGAGGGTGAGGAGAGAGGTGTGAGGCGTCAGGGGAATCAAAAAATTCGCTGAGCGAGAGCTTTTTTGCTCCTCACTCTTAACGTCTCACTCTTCACCGGCAAAATAAAAGGGCGGCGCCATTGGAAAACTATAACGATATTGCGGTAAGATAAAACAACTCAGAGAGTTGAGATAGTTATTTCTGACACCGTGGGCAGAAGTAGCTGGCCCGGCCGGCAATGGTCTGTTTTTCGATGATGGCTCGGCATTTCCGGCACTTGTCGCCGGCCCGGCCATAGACGGCAAGTTCAAGCTGAAAGTAGCCCGGTGTGCCCGAGGCATTGACATAATCGCTGATGGTGGTGCCGCCGGCCTCGATGGCCCTGGTCAACACCTGGCGGCTGATGGTGATTATGGTGCGCCACTGGTCCAGGATCAGGGAGCCGATGGGCATGGTGGGCAGGATGCCGGCTGCAAAGAGGATCTCACTGGCGTAGATGTTGCCGATGCCCACCACCACCCGGCTGTCCATGAGAAAATTCTTAATGGGTTGCAGTCGACCCGCCGCCTTTTTCTTGAGATACTCGGCCGAAAATTCCGGCCAGAACGGCTCCGGGCCCAGTTGGGCCAGGGGAGCGTTTTCCTGCCCGGTCCTTTCCTGTACCACCACAAAGCCGAAGCGTCTGGTGTCGTTATAGCGCATCTCCATGCCGTCATCGAGGCGAAATATGAGATGGTCATGAAGGGCCTGCACCGCCTTGGCCGGGAAGATGCCGAGACGACCGGTCATGCCGAGGTGGACCAGCAGGCGCCGGCCGTTGTCCATATCAAAGAGCAGGTATTTGGCGCGGCGCGACAGCTTCATAATAGTGGCCCCGGCAATCTGTTTTTGGAGGGCGTTGCGCGGCACGGCCAGGCGCAGTTCCTTGGGGCCGCAGACGACCTCTTGAATGCGGCGTCCCACGACATGGGGCCTGAGGCCGCGGCAGATCACCTCCACCTCTGGTAATTCCGGCATGGCGTAGCTTTCCTTTTCCTATTTTCAGATCATCGCTCCAAGAGCGGGAGAGTTGTTTGCCAAACACAAAGTCACAAAGACACAAAGGTTAGCGCGAAAGAAATATCTCTGTGCCGTTGTGTTTATGCTTTTTCATGTGCATGCCAGTGTAGATATTTACATCGAAGAAATGCCTATTTTTTCTCCATCATCCGCAACTCAAGTTTCAGGGCCTGCTCGGAGATGAGGATCTCCTGGAAGGCCAGGGCCAGGGAGAGCAGCATCAGGGCCAGGCTGAGGCCGAAGATGATGCGGCCGAACAGGAGAAAGCCGAAAAAGAGAAAGGCTATGCAGAGCACGCAGCAGAACAGGGCAGCGACGCCGCAGGCCTGCATATTACGGATCAGGGAGACCCGGCGGCGCAGAATAACAATCTGCTCGGCAACCATTTCATCGGCCATCTGCTGATAGAGGGAGTGGAGGGTGCGGATCCGTTGACTCAAAGCGACAAAGCGATTGGTGTAGGCCACCAGGAGCAGGGAAACCGCGGGGAAGAAAAGGGCCGGAGTGGTGAGGGTGATTTCGTAGGGCATGTTTTTTATAAGAAGGTAGAGGAGTTAAAGGAGGTAAAGGAGGTAAAGGAGTTAAAGGAGTTAAAGGAGGTAAAGGAGTTAAAGAAGGTAAAGAAGTTAAAGAAGGTAAAGAATCGGCATAATCATCTTCTCTATCTTCTCTACCTTCTTTAACTTCTTTAACTTTAACTTCACCCTCTTTCATTTCAGCGCAGGAACTGCAGTTCTGCAGTCTGCTGCTGGTCTCGCGTCTCCCAGAGCAGACATTGTTTGCGCAGACACTCGTGGTTGTCGTCATACTGGCGGCAGACCAGGTTCTCCTCGGCCGCGATTTTGGTGCCGAGGAGCTCTTCGGACATGGCTGCCACCTGGCGCAGGGCAATATAGCTTTCGCGCTGACAGCAACGGCCCGCCTTGATCTCGGCGATTTTGGCCAGGATACGGGCCGTGGCAGCCTGTGCCTTCTGGCGGGCCGCCGGTGTCAGCGGCGTGGCCTCAAAGAGCACGGCAAAGGCGATGCCGGCGCCGGTGGCGGCGCCGCAGCCGCCCAGGAAACCGCAGGCGCCGCCCGGCACCTTGGAGCCCCGCTCAATGCCGGTGAGGATGTCGCCGTTTGTCACCTGCAGGCCGCTGTTGCGGGCCGCCGCCAGGATGACGCCGGGTATGATGGCATGGTGTTCCGGGCCATGCATGGGGATGGCCTGCTCACTCCTGATCTTCCGGAGCAGGGAGATCAGGTCTCTCTCCGTACTGGTCAGGCAGATCCGGCGGATGATGGCCAGACCCTCCTTCTGATGGCACTGGTCACAGACAAAATGACCGTTTGGGCAGCGGATATTGGCGCGGAATTCCTGGTCGCAGTAATGGCAGGCCGTCTTCACCGCCCTGGTATTGTAGGTGAGGGTGGTGCCGCACACCATGCAGTCCTGCTCCTGTTTAGGTGACAGGCGGCTGTCGGCGCCGGACGCTGTCTCTTCAGGCGGACTACAGCAACTGTTTTCGCGAGGCGGACAGCAGCTTTCCTCCTGGCCGGTTACGGGCTGGGGGGCGCAGCAGCTTGATACCATCTCCATATTGGTCACTGCACCCTGGTCATCCAGCACAAAGACCGACTCATCCAGGGCCTGGGCATCACGCAGCGTCAGCCTGGTGCGCTTGCCTTTGAGCAGCAGCCGGCCGCCTTCCGTATGCACCGCGGCAAAGGGGCCGCGGTAAATGACCTCCACCTCCCGGGCGGCCGCCGGCTTCCAGGCCCGAAAGGTCAGGGAGTAAAAGCGGGTGTCGTTCACCTGCCGGTAGGGCAGGCGTGTGATGAGCTCCATGGCCGTGAAACCGGCGGCGCCCAGCATGGCCATGAGATCCTCCTGCTGCATGGCGCCGCCCAGACACTCGCCGCGAAACTGTTCGTTGTTTTTGATGGCCGTGGGGATGGCCTCATCCGTGACAATATCGGCCACCACCAGCCGGCCGCCCGGCTTGAGGATGCGCATCACCTCCTGGAAGGTGCGGCGCTTGTCCGGACTGAGGTTGATGACGCAGTTGGAGATCACCACATCGGCACATTCATCCGGCAGGGGAATCTCCTCCAGAAAGCCCTTCTTGAAGGCAACATTGGCATAGCCCAGGCGGGCCGCCACCTCGGGCAACGACTCCTTGGCCAGCTCCAGCATGGCATCGGTCATGTCAATGCCGTAGACCCGGCCCTCTTCTCCCACCTTTTCCGCGGCCATGAAGCACTCGACGCCACTGCCGCTGCCCAGGTCCACCAGGGTTTCCCCTGCGTGCGGCGCGGCGTCCTGGATGGGGCTGCCGCAGCCGTAGGAGCGCTGTTTGGCCACCTCGGGAATAAAGGCAGCCGTGGCCTGACTCTGGGCAAAGGGATTGACGATATCGTCGTTGGCGGCCCGGGCCGCCTGGCCGTAAAATTCGCGGACAGCGGCCCGGCCGTCGGCCAGGGCCACCACGCAGTTGCAGTGGGTGAGATGCACGGCATTGCCGTCCGGGCAGTCGTGGCGCACATCACCCATCTTCAGAAGCAGGTCGGCATTGCCGGGCTGCGGATACTGGTTGGCCTGTTCGTTGATGAGCCAGAGGGCCACACCGTTATAGAGCTCCTCGTATGGATCATGGCCGCTGAAGCTGCCGCTGCTCAGGTAGGAGTGGTCGATGTCGCCGCCGCCGATGATAAAGGCAAGGGGATTTTTTTCATAGGGCGTGCCCTGCAGCGTGGCCCGGCGGATCGTCTCCAGCACCGGGCTGGTGCGCCAGACTCTCTCCAGGCCCTGTTGCAGACTGCCGCAATCAAGCGCTGCCACGCCCACCAGGGCCGGCGACGGATAGATGTGACCGTCCGGGCCCACGGCCAGCGATTCCCAGCCGGCATTGCTCAGATCGAAACGGCTGCCCGGCGTGGCAAAGACCTGGGCGCGCAGGGTCTCGATATTGTCGATGGTGACGCCGAGGCCACGGGCCACCTCCTGGGCGGCCAGGAGATGGGGCAGGATGTCGCTTGCGGCCACGTGCTGCTCTTGCGAGCCCTTGCCGCGCTGAAAGTGCCAGAGAAAATGAACCGAGTTGCCGCGTTCGGCCGCCAGGCGGACAATCTCCACCATATCGGCCAGGTTGTCGCGGCAGACCACCATGGAGAGGGTGGCGGAAAAGCCGGCTGCACCAAGCAGGTCAAGGTTGCTCATCAACCACTGGAAGGCGCCCTTGCCGCGAATACGGTCATGGCTCTCCTGCATACCGTCGACACTGACCTGAAAATGGAGGCGGGCCGGGTCGACCCCGGCCAGGGCCGCCAGGTTTTTCTCCAGGAGCAGGCCGTTGGTCAGTACCACTGCCTGGTTGGCCGGATCAGCGAGCAGCCCGGTGAGAATGTCGCAAAAATCGGTATAGATGAAGGGCTCGCCACCGGTGAAGAGGAAGAGGCGGCAGCCTAAGCTCCGGGCCTGGCTCAGGGCGCTGTCGAGTTGGGGACGACTCAGGCTCTCTCGACAGGCCGGACCTGCCGCAAAGAGGCAATGCTCGCAGCAGAGATTGCAGTGGTTGGTGATGTGAAACCAGCACTCCTTGAGATCTTCCAGGCCCAGGTGCGCGGCTCGTCCCCCGTAGGGCGGCGCCGGCTCTCGACTGAGCTGGGAAAAGAGGGCGTGTTCCGCCAGGCTCTGCGGCGAAGCACCGGCCAGCAGGCGATCAATAAGGGCGGTGGCCCGCTTGGCAGGCACCAGCCAGTCCGGTCGGTCGGCCAGTACATAAACAGGGTGGTCGGCAGCGTTGAGGCGTTGCCAGGGGGGAAGTGGTTTCATATCAGCGAGTCGCAAAGGTGAGTAATTATATGCTGCACCCCAAGGGCACCCGGAGTGTCGCAGGCTCCCTTACCTCTTTCAGGGCGCGCTTTTTATTTTCTATGCTTCTTGAACTCGAACAGGTAAGCGAGCGGAGCGAGACTCCGAAATATCTAATTATTCAAGACACCCAAAAGCCGTTTCAGAGGTGTGGTTTTCCGAGAATTCAGAATTCTGCATGTTGAAGAAAACGTCACCAAATTACAAAGCAATCTGCCTCGTATCAACAAGATAGAATAAGTCGGAAAGTTGAGATCTCATTATCTCAGGATACCCTGTACTCTATCGCATCAAATGGCCGGAAAGTAAAGGAGACAGCTGCGACAAAAAAGCAGAGATGGTGCCTCATGGTGCCCTGCCTCTCCTTACCTGCCTTTTCTATCTCCTTTCTATTCTCTCCGGGGCATGGTATGTTTGCCCCCTCGTTAGTGCCTGTCCAGAAATGGCCCTCTCGGAGTCTCGTAAACTCGCTTACCGGGAGTCTCGTAAACTCGCTTACCGGCCCGATCTCGGCGTCATGCTCANCGAAACGAAGTGGAGACTCCGATATCGCATATATGCCTGCGCTTATTTTTCTCGCAGTCCTTGATCTCGAACGAAATGACCTATTTCTGGACAGACACTCGTTAACAGCCCGTTGAAAAACGTAGCGAGCACAGCTGAGACCAGGCAAAATGAGGCGAAAAAATGCGCGCCCGCAGGAGGTAAGGGAGCCTGCGACACTCCGAGTACCCTTGGGCTGCTGTTTACATGGGGTTTAGGAGCATTTCGGAGTCTCGCTCCGCTCGCTTAGCTCAAGCCGAATTTTGACGACGCATCAGCAGATAGCGAACGAAGAGAG
>PKTX01000060.1 GCA_002868945.1 Desulfobulbaceae bacterium | reverse complement strand
TATATGCCTGCACCCCAAGGGCACTTCTTTCAGGGCGCGCTTATTTTTCTCGCAGTCCTTGATCTCGAACGAAATGACCTATTTCTGGACAGACACTAATTGGGCCAATGCCAGCTAAGTGGCGTCTCGGGGCCGGGCAGGTCAAGGCCTTTTTTCTGGCGGATGCGCATCTCCAGGGCCTCCACCACGGATTCAGCCTGCATGCGGGCTGACAGATCGGCTTGCAGCACGGTTTCCACATCGGTAATCTCTTTTTTGTCGTGGCGTTCCAGGGTTTCGGCCACCACCAGGGCGATCTCCGGGAAACGGATCTTGCCCTCTAGAAAGGCCTCCACGGCAATCTCGTTGGCGGCATTAAGGGCCGCCGGCATGGTGCCGCCGCGTTGGCAGGCCTGGTAGGCCAGCTTCAGGGCCGGAAACTTCTTGAAATCAGGGGCGTGAAAGCTGAGGTCCTTACCTTTGATCAGGCTGAGGCGGGGCAGGTTGAGGCGCAGCCGGTGCGGATAGGAGAGGGCGTAGGCAATGGGAATGCGCATGTCCGGAATACCCATCTGCGAGATGACCGAGCCGTCGATATACTCCACCATGGAGTGGACAATGGACTGGGGGTGGATCACCACCTCAATATCCTCAACCTTGATGTCAAAGAGCCAGCGGGCCTCGATAACCTCCAGCCCTTTATTCATCAGGGTGGCGGAATCAATGGAGATCTTGCGACCCATCTCCCAGTTGGGATGGGCCAGGGCCTCAGCCGGGCTGACATTCCAGAGCTCATCAATGCTCCTGTCGCGAAAAGGCCCGCCCGAAGCGGTGAGAATGAGCTTGTGCACATCCTGAGACCGACCGGCGGCCAGGGCCTGAAAAATGGCATTGTGTTCGCTGTCTATGGGCAGGATGGTCACCTTGTTGCGGCGGGCCGCGGCCATGACCAGATCGCCGGCCATGACCAGGGTCTCCTTGTTGGCCAGACCGATATTCTTGCCCGCCTCGATGGCGCTCAAGGTGGGGAGCAGACCTGCGGCGCCGACAATGGCCGAGACCACGGTGGCGGCCTCCGCCAGGGTAGCCACCCGGCAGGCGCCGTCGCGGCCATGGACGATCCTGTCATGCCAGGTGGGGCCCAGCATCTCCCGAAGTTTGGCGGCGCCTGCCTTATCGGCCACGGAAACGAGCTGGGGGTGGAAGGCCTCCACCTGGTCGCGCAGCAGGTCGATATTATTGCCGGCCGCCAGACCGACAATGCGGAACTTGCCGGGATATTGGCGAACCACGTCAAGGACATTGGTGCCGATGGAACCTGTGGAGCCGAGCAGGGAGATTGTGTAGGTCATGGGCCGACCACTTAAAGCAGGTTAAAGGTGAGAATGTAATAAAAGGTCGGGGCGCAGAAGAGCATGGAATCGCTACGGTCAAGGAAGCCGCCGTGGCCTGGCAGCAGTTTGCCGGAGTCCTTGGTGTTGGTGGCCCTTTTGATAATCGATTCGGTCAGATCGCCGGCCACGCCCAGGGCGGAGAGCAGGGCGCCGTACAGGGCAATTTTGGCCATGGCCAGCTCCGGAAAGAAGATGGCTGCAAAGATGACGCCGCCCAGGATGCCGCTGCAGATACCGCCGATGAAACCGACCACGGTCTTGCCGGGGCTGATGTGGGGGCACAGTTTTTTCTTGCCGAGAAACTTGCCGGCAAAATAGGCGCCGCTGTCTGAGGCCGCTGTTATGGCCGACAGGACAATGAGCCAGTGGCCGCCGCGCTCCAGACCCATGAGGAGGATGATGTGGCCAAAGAGAAAACCGCAGTAAAATACGGCAAAGATATAACGGCCCAGGAAGCTGAAGGGGTCATGCAGCCTCTTATGGGAAAGCAGGGTGGTCAGAAAACCGGCCAGGACGGCGAAGAAGAGACCGGCGGCCAGATAGGGCAGGCCCGGATTGTAAATGGCGTAGAGCGGAATGGCGGCCAGGGGTACCAGCAGGGGCAGGAGCTCTTTCTCCCGCTCATTGAGAACCATGCTGAAAAACTCATAGGAGCAGATGGTGCCGATCACCACCATTACCCCCCAGAAGGGTTTGTAGAGCCCGGCATAGAGTAGAAAAAACCAGAGAACAATGGCGATAAGGCCGGTGATGATTCTGGTCCTCATACCTGCTCACCTGTTCTGCCGAAACGCCGCTGGCGCTGCTGGTAGGCAAGGATGGCCTCGAGCAGGCACGTCTTGTCGAAGTCGGGCCAGGCCGTCTCCGTGAAGTAGAGTTCGGCGTATGAGGCCTGCCAGAGGAGAAAATTGGAGAGTCTCGACTCGCCGCCGGTGCGGATGAGCAGATCAGGGTCGGGCAGGCCGCTGGTGTAGAGGTGGTCGGCAACCAGCTCTTCGGTAATGGCCTCGCTCTGCAGGTCGCCGCGGCCAACCTGGGCGGCAATCTCCCGGATGGCGTGGAGCAGTTCGTTGCGGCCGCCGTAGTTGAGGGCCAGGTTGAGTGTGAGGGCCTTGTTGTGCCTGGTGCGCTCAATGGTGCTGTGCAGTACATCCTGAACATCGGCGGGCAGACCATTGATGTCACCGATGGCCCGCAGTCGGATGTCGTTCTTGAGCATGGCGTCCAGCTCGCTCTGCAGATAGTTCTTCAGCAGGTTCATGAGGCCGGAGACCTCGTCCTGGGGCCGGTTCCAGTTTTCCGTGGAAAAGGCGTAGAGGGTGAGCACCGGCAGGCCAAGCTCGCGGGCCGTCTCGATGATCGCCTTGACTGCCTTGACCCCGGCCTTATGACCCATGATACGAATATGGCCGCGGGCCTGGGCCCAGCGACCGTTGCCGTCCATGATGATGGCAATATGTTTGGGGATGTTGGCCGGATCAAGCTGCAAAGGGGGTTATACCTCCATCACTTCTTTTTCTTTCTCCACCAGGGCATCGTCTATCTGCTGGATGAAACGGTCGGTCTCCTTCTGGGCCTCTTCCTGATACTTGAAGAGGTCGTCCTCGGAGATCTCCTTGTCCTTTTTCATCTTTTTGAACTGATCAATGGCATCGCGGCGGCTGTTGCGAATATTGACCCGGAAGTCCTCACAGGTCTTCTTGACCTGTTTGACCAGCTCCTTGCGCCGTTCCTCGGTGAGCTGCGGAATGTTGATGCGGATGACCTTTCCGTCACTGGCCGGGGTCAGGCCCAGGTTGGACTTGAGAATGGCCTTTTCAATGGCCGGGAGAACCTGGGGGTCCCAGGGCTGGATGACAATCATCCGGCTCTCCGGGATGGTCAGGGTGGCCACCTGGTTGATGGGCATCATGGCCCCGTATGAATCAACCTTGACGCCGTCAAGAAGAGAGATGGAGGCCCGGCCTGTCCTGATCCTGCTCAGTTCAATGCGGAAGGCCTCAATGCTTTTTTCCATTTTTTCGGTCATATCCAGCAAGATTTCTTCACTCATTCGTTTTCTCCGATAATCAAGGTTCCGACCTTTTTGCCGCACACGGCCTTTTTGATGTTGCCGGGGATGCTCAGGTCAAAAACTAATATTTTCTTGTGGTTATCCATGGCCAGAGAGATCGCCGCCGCATCCATGACCTTGAGCCGGCGGTGCAGGACATCGGTAAAGGTGAGCTGGTCGAATTTAACAGCATCATCATACCTGAGTGGATCCTTGTCGTAAACCCCGTCCACGCGGGTAGCCTTGCAGATCATGTCGGCATTGATCTCCAGGCCGCGCAGAACGCCGGCTGTATCCGTGGTGAAATAGGGGTTGCCGGTACCGGCCGCAAAGATGACGGCATCGCCGCGGTGAAAGTGGTCCAGGGCCAGCAGCCGCGAGTAGGGCTCGCAGACCGAGGCCATGGGGATGGCGGAGAGAACAGCGGTGGAGACCCCGTTGTTGTCCAGGGCATCCTTGAGGGCCAGAGAGTTCATCACCGTGGCCAGCATGCCCATGTTGTCGGCGGCGGCCCGATCCATACCGCTGGAGGCCCCGGAAACGCCCCGGAAAATATTGCCGGCACCGATGACCATGCCTACCTCAACGCCCAGGCTGGTGACCTTTTTAACTTCCTCGGCCAGATAGGTCAGCACCTTTGAGCTGATACCATATGCTTTGTCTCCCATCAGGGCCTCGCCGGACAGTTTGAGCAATACCCTCTTAAATTTGGCCTTGGCCATGGTCACACCTCATGCGGTAAAGCGGAAAAGGAAAGTGGATTGGTTGTCGGGCTCCCTCCACGAAAACAGGCTAAAAAATAGCACGTATCGGGCTTTTTTTACACAAAAAAAGGAGTATGCAAGAAGGAGGATACCCCCTGCATACTCCTTTGATCTTGTCGTAAAAGAATTAAGCGCCTACGGCGAAACGGGCAAAGCGCTTGATGGTGATATTCTCGCCCATGGCCGCGACGATCTCGTTGATCATGTCCTGGATGGAGAGATCAGGGTCCTTGACAAACTTCTGCTCAAGGAGACAGATCTCGCCGTAATATTTATCCATCTTGCCGGCAACAATCTTCTCGACAATATTCTCCGGCTTGCCGGAATCCAGGGCCTGCTGAACATAGATGGCCTTTTCGCGCTCCAGGACCTCGGCCGGAATCTCCTCACGGCTCAGGCCGATGGGGTTGGCGGCCGCCACGTGCATGGCGATATCCTTGGCAAAGGAGACAAAGGCGTCGGTCTTGGCCACAAAGTCGGTCTCGCAACCCACCTCCACCATGGCGCCCAGCTTGCCGCCGGCATGGATGTAAGTTTCGATGATACCTTCACTGGTGGCGCGATCAGCGCGTTTGGCAGCCACGGCCAGACCCTTCTGACGCAGGAAGTCCACGGCCTTTTCCATGTCGCCGTCATTTTCCTGCAGCGCCTTTTTGCAATCCATCATTCCCGCGTTGGTCTTGTCGCGGAGTTCCTTAACCATTTGACTTGTAATTTTCACAGCGTTCAATCCTATGTCTAGGCACCGCCTACCCAAGGGGCAACGGTGCGTTTAGCGATTTAAATATAGAAACGCCCGACTCAGATAACAGCGAGTCGGGCGATTTATAACAACATCTGCAGACGCTTAGGCCTCGGCCTGGGGAGCCTCAGCGTCGGTGTTGGCCTCGGCCATGGCAGTGGCCAGATCTTCATCCGTCTCAACAGCTTCGCCGCGGCGGGCCTTGCCGGCCAGAACCGCATCGGCAATCTTGCCGGTTACCAGCTTGATGGACTTGATGGCATCATCGTTGCCCGGAATAGGGTAGTCGATGCCGTCCGGATCGCAGTTGGTATCGGTGATGGCCACCACCGGAATACCAAGACGGTTGGCCTCGTCAACCGCGATATTCTCACGCTTGGGATCAATGACGAACATGGCGGAGGGCAGGCCCTTCATGTGCTCGATACCGCCCAGGTTGCGCTGCAGCTTGATCAGGTCCTTTTTCATCATCAGGGCTTCTTTCTTCTTGTACTGATTGATGGAGCCGTCTTCTTCCATGGCCTGGATCTTTTTCATGCGGTCAACAGACTGCTTGATGGTCTGGAAGTTGGTCAGCATACCGCCCAGCCAGCGATGATTGACATAAAACATGCCGCAGCGCTTGGCCTCTTCCTTGATGGTCTCCTGGGCCTGACGCTTGGTGCCGACAAGCATGATGGTGCCGCCCTCGGCAACGGTATCGGCGATGAAGTCATAGGCCTGGTTGAACAGGGGCAGGGTCTTGTCCAGGTTGATGATGTAAATCTTGTTACGGGCCCCGAAAATATAGGGCTTCATCTTGGGGTTCCAGCGCTTGGTCTGGTGGCCGAAATGCATACCGGCGGTGAGCATTTCTTTCATTTTGATGTTACTCATTGGTAAATCTCCATATTTTGGTTGTTCATCCATCCCGTTCCCAACCTGTGGCCCATGTTCGGGGCAAGCAGGCACCAGAGGGTTTTTGCAGGGATGTGCGAATTTGCGTCGGAAGATGCGGCCGGACCCGGAAGATAAACGATCTTCGCCAGGTTCAAATCATCCGGCTCTTTCCGACAGTGAAAAAACAAGCTCTTTTACCACTCCAGGCCCTATATTGCAAGGTGATTAACAGGAATTTGTCCGCCTGGAATTTTCGGCACCATTGCGGGACAGGTCGTGCCTGGAGTCCTGCCCTTGTCTGTTGCCGGTGATGCCTGCCACGAGGAAAGGGCGGAGCCCTTGATCTGAGCGGACAAACAAGCAGCAGGAATCAAAAAAAAGGTGCATTTCGTGGGTTCCGGGGCTAATATCTCCGGGTTTTTCCTCGGAGTCTTGTCTTATCCGCATTTCTCGCATAGGGTTAAGAAAGGCTGATTGGCCCAGGGCTTGTGCCCCGTGTTCAGGGCTCGGCCCGGACGGCTGCCGGCCGCCTTGGGTGTTCTTTTGCAGAGGGGGTGTTATTATGATGGCGGATAAGGCATTGGTCCTTTCCCTGGTGGTCTTTGCCGGCATCCTGTGCCAGTGGCTGGCCTGGCGCGTCAAGCTGCCGGCCATCCTCTTTCTGCTTGTCACCGGTATTATCGGCGGCCCGGTCCTGGGCTGGCTCGATTCCGACGTCCTCTTTGGTGATCTGCTCTTTTCCTTTATCTCGCTATCCGTGGCCATTATCCTCTTTGAGGGCAGCCTGACCCTGCAATTCCATCAGATTCGCGACCTGCGCCGCGTAATCCGCAACATGGTTTCCATCGGTGCCCTGGTCACCTGGCTGATTACCGCAGTCACCACCCGTTATGCCCTTGCTTTTCCCTGGGAGCTTGCCTTTCTGTTCGGGGCCATCACCATTGTCACCGGTCCCACGGTGATCGTGCCCATGCTGCGCACGGTGCGGCCCAGTGCCGCAGTGGCCAATATCCTGCGCTGGGAGGGCATTGTTATCGACCCCATCGGCGCCATCATGGCGGTGTTGGTCTATGAATTTATTATCCTGGGGGCAGGCGGCAACGCCGTGGGTTCCACCCTCCTCTCCTTTGCCCAGATGCTGGCCATCGGCCTGGTGTTGGGTTCGGTGTCGGCCTACCTCTATGCCACCCTGCATCGGCTGCACTGGTTGCCGGAGTTTCTCCACAACGTCACCACCCTGGCCGTGGTTATCACGGTCTTCAGTGTCTCCAATGCCCTGCACCATGAATCGGGTCTGCTCACCGTGACCGTTATGGGCATGTGGCTGGCCAACACCAAAAATATGCCCATTGCCGAGATTCTTGATTTCAAGGAAAGCCTCAGTGTCCTGCTGATCTCGGTGCTTTTTATCATCCTGGCCGCCCGCCTCGATTTTGAGATGTTCAGGAGGCTGGGTTGGGCCGCCTTGCTGGTCTTTCTCTCCATCCAGTTTCTGTCACGACCGCTCAGTGTGATGATATCCGCCTTTGGTTCCACGCTGACCTGGCCGGAACGTCATCTTCTGGCCTGGATTGCGCCGCGCGGCATTGTGGCGGCCGCCATTTCAGCTTTTTTTGCCATCCGCCTGGAGGAAAGCGGTTATGAGCAGGCCGCCCTCCTGGTGCCCCTTACCTTTATGGTGATTATCGGCACCGTTGCCCTGCAGAGCGCCACTGCCGGTTTCATTGCCCGCAGGCTGGGGGTGGCTGAACCAGAGCCGCGCGGTTTTCTGATCATCGGCGCCAACCGTCTGGCCCGCGAGGTGGGCAAGGCCCTGCAGAAGCACGACTATCGGGTTCTGCTGGCCGATACCAGTTGGGAGAAGATTCGCCTGGCACGCATGGAGGGGCTGCCCAGCTATTACGGGCAACCTGTTTCCGAACATGCGGACCGCCATCTCGATCTGGTGGGCATCGGCCACATGCTGGGGCTGTCGCCCCAGGAGGCCTTTAATTCCCTGGCCTGCATGCATTATCGTCTGGAGCTGGGCTATAATAATGTCTATGCCCTGCAGACCGAGAAGGAGAGGGAGGTCAGCGAGGATAGAAAGACAGCCTCTTCCCGTAAATGGGCCCTGCTCTTCGGCAAGGGGGTGACCTACTCATCCCTGCTGGCCGCTCTGCATGACGGCTGGTCCATTCACAGCACCAAACTGACGGAAAACTTCACCTACAAGACGTTCCGACAACGTTATGAGGAGCAG
Organism: Desulfobulbaceae bacterium; assembly: GCA_002868945.1. Taxonomy (GTDB): domain Bacteria; phylum Desulfobacterota; class Desulfobulbia; order Desulfobulbales; family SURF-16; genus BM506. The sequence continues at coordinate 15,043 of PKTX01000060.1, read as the reverse complement.
GTCATCCCCTTTTTCGCCTTGACGCCGGACTCCACACTGGAGATCTTTACCACGGAAAATCAGCCGGAGCCGGAGGCCGGCTGGACCCTGATCAGCCTTGTGGCACCGACCGGCGACGATGAGGAAGAAGCGGTTGACAGCAACACGGCCTCAGACATGGCATCCGGTGACGGACGCAGCTGTAGTCAGGCCAAAAAGGCTTGACAGGAAGGATGGAATTCAGCAGAGTTGCCCTCTCCTTTGCCTGAAAACAACAGAATGTCTGTCCCGTTCCGGAGAGTCTCTTGTCTTGCAAGAGGCGGTACCATGGCTGGTGATCAGGCTTTTCTATAACAGAGATGAATCATATGCCCTTTTCTTTGCCGGCCCTGGAACCAAAAAGGATCCTGGTGCGTTCAACAAACTGGATAGGCGATGCCATTATGACGACGCCGGCGGTGCGCAGCATCCGGGAAAACTTCCCTGATGCCCATATCACCATGCTGGCCTATCCCTGGGTGGCGGATGTCTTTCGGGCCAGTCCCCATGTCGATGAGATCCGCATCTACGACAAGGAGGGCCGCCATAAGGGGCTTGCCGGTCTCAGGCGCTTGGCCGCCGAGCTGCGGGACCAACGTTTCGACTGTGCCATACTCCTGCAGAATGCCTTTAAGGCCGCCTTTCTGGTCTGGCTGGCCGGCATTCCCATCCGGGCCGGTTACCGGCGCGACGGCCGCTCTCTCTTTCTGAAGCCCGGTATCCGCATCAGGCCTGAGGTACGCCGCATGCATCAGGTCCATTATTACCAGTACCTGCTGCAGGATCTTGGCCTGTGCTGCGGCTCGGACGAGCTCTTTCTGGCCCACAGACCCGAGGATAGCGCCTGGGCCCGGGGGTTCAAGGATGGCCTGGCCGGCAAAAAACTGGTGGGGATCAATCCTGGTGCCGCCTTCGGACCGGCTAAGTGCTGGCCGGCTGAGCGCTATGGAGAGCTGTGCGTCCGTCTCCATGCGGAGTATGGCGCCCATGCCGTGGTTTTCGGTACCAAGGCGGATAGCGCCACCATTGATGCCATTGTTGCGCATGGCCCCGATTTTATCACCGGCCTGGCCGGCAAGACCAGTCTGGGGCAGGCCATGGCCCTGATTGGGGCCTGTGATGTCTTTGTCACCAACGACTCCGGTCTCATGCATGTCGGGGCCGCTGTCAAGACGCCCCTGGTGGCCATCTTCGGCTCCACCGATGACATTGCCACCGGTCCTTATTCACCGGCGGCTGTGGTGGTCAAAAAAGAGTTGGAATGCCAGCCCTGTCTGAAGCGGGAGTGTAATGGGGATTTCCGTTGCATGCTCGATGTTGAGGTGGCGGACGTCCTGAGACCGCTGGCTGATATGCTCAGCCGGGCCACCGGCAGCACTGGTTCCTGAAGGCCCGGCAGTGGTTTGCCGGCGCGCCTCTTTTTTTTGTCTCCTCAACTTTCCGGTCCTTTTTAGGCATTTTGCCTGACTCCTGACTCCCCTGCCCTGTGCTGTCAGCCGTTATTGTCGTAGAAGCAGGTCTTGCCCTGGTAGTTGGTGAAGCAGAGCTCCCTGTCCAGCGACTGGATGTAACTGGGGGTCAGGGGGACCTTGCCGGCCCCGTATGGCCCGTCCACCGCATAGGTGGGCACGGCCATGCCGGAGATATGGCCGATGAGGCGGCGCATGATGGCCTGGCCGCATTCCACCGTGGTGCGGAAATGGTTGGTGCCGCGGGTCAGGTCGCCCTGGAAGAGATAGTAGGGCTTGACGCGGACGGTGAGCAGGCTCCGCATGAGGCTGGCCATGGTTTCGGCATTGTCGTTGACTCCCTTCAGCAGCACGGTCTGGCAGCCCAGGGGGATACCGGCATCGGCCAGACGATTACAGGCCCGGGCCGCCTCCGGGGTGACCTCGTCCGGATGGTTGAAGTGGGTGTTGATATAGAGGGGGTGGTATTTTTTCAGGATGGCGCACAGCCTTTTGGTCACCCGCATGGGCAGGGTGCAGGGCACCCGGCTGCCCATGCGGATGATCTGCAGCGACGGGATGGCGCGCAGACCGGCCAGCAGCCGGTCGAGGCGCTCGTCGCTGAGCAGCAGGGGATCGCCGCCTGAGATCAGCACGTCCTTGATCCGGGGATGTGAGCGAATATAGGCCAGACCCTCCTGCACGGTCGCGTCGCTGATGACCATGGCCGGTGTGCCCACCTTGCGCTTGCGCGTGCAGAAGCGGCAATACATGGCGCATTGGCTGGTGACCAGCAGCAGGACGCGGTCCGGATATTTATGGACCAGGTTGGCCACCGGACTGAGGTTCTCCTCGGCCAGGGGGTCGGCCATGCAGACCTGGTCGGCAAGTTCAATGCCCTGGGGCACGGCCTGCAGCCAGAGCGGGTCTCCCTTTTTTTTAATCAGGCTCAGGTAGTAGGGGTTCAGGCGCATGGGATAGTGGGCGCTGACCTCTGTTGCCCCCGGGTCATCGGGCTGCAGGTGGCGCGGCAGATCTGCCGGTGAGGTAATGGCCTGGTTGAGTATGCGTTGCCAGCGGGTCATGAAGGGGCAGGGATGGATTGGTAAAAAAAAGAGGACCAGGCCGCCCTTTTACCATGAACTGGAGCCGACGCACCAAGATTTTTTATCAAGTCGGAGGGAGAGGCTGTTGCGTCAGCGGCAGCATTGGTAACCGCCCAGTACACCGTTCGGTGAAAAGACGATCTGCCAGACATGGTTTTTGCGGGCCCGGAAGGAGGCGGCACAACTGAGCAGGTAATACTTCCACATCCGGTAAAAGCTCTCGTCATACCTGGTGTTGAGATCCTGCCAGGATGTGCAGAAGTTGTCGTGCCAGGCCACCAGGGTCGGGTCATAGTCGGGCCCGAAATTATGCCAGTCCTCCAGGGTGAAGACACCCTCGGCGGCCTGGCATATCTGCTTTTTGGAGGGCAGCATGGAGTTGGGAAAGATGTAGCGATCTATCCAGGGGTCGGTGCGGGTGGTGGATTGGGAGCCGCCAATGGTGTGTAGTAGAAAAAGGCCGTTGTCCTTGAGATTGTGGCGCACACACTTCATGAAGGTCCGGTAATTTTTATAACCGACATGCTCAAACATGCCGATGGACAGGATGCGGTCAAATTTGTCCTCCAGGCTCCGGTAGTCCTGCAGGCTGATATCCACCGGCAGTTTGCCGCAGATGCGGCGACCGTGCTCGGCCTGCTCCTTGGAAACAGTAAGACCCACCACCCTGACATCATATTTTTCGGCCAGATAACGGGCCGTGCCGCCCCAGCCGCAACCGATGTCAAGGACCCGCATGCCCGGTTCGATATGGAGCTTGCGGCAGACCAGATCGAGCTTGGCCTCCTGGGCCTCGTCCAGATTGTCGCTATCGCGCCAGTAGGCGCAGCTGTAAATCATGCGCTGATCAAGCATCTTCTCATAGAGATCGTTGCCGATATCATAATGACGCAGGGCGACCTCAAAGGCGCGTTGCCGTGACTGGAGGTTTTGCAGCCGGGCCCTGATGTTGCAGGTCAGCTCCTGCACGGGTTTGAATTTACTGTCGACCTGGCTGCGTAAAACGCGAAAGAAAAACTGGTCCAGGGCCGGGCTGTCCCACCAGCCCTCCATGTATGCCTCGCCCAGGCCGAGGGAGCCCTTGCTCAACACCCGGCTGTAGAGCTTGTCATTGTGTACCTGTAAATCCCAGGGTCTGGAACCGTTGAGTTGTACGTCAGCGGAGGATAAGGCCTCTTCGACCTTATGGCGAAATGTTGTTCTCAGCATACCTTCATCTCCCACAGCAATGAATTGGTGCATTGAATTATTTCGTACATTTTAGTCTAGCAATACAGAGACGGTTTTTCAAGGAGATATCGCATTTTTGCCATCTGTTGCATCTGCCCCCAAAAGCGTTACCCTGCACTGCGCAATTCCCCTTTCCCGGCAACCGGGCAAGGTAGGGTGGCAAGGCTCTGCCTGGCAAGACAAGGCAGGGCTGCTCCCTGGGGCATGGCAGGAATTTTTTTAACCATCCGGGGAGATAATATGTTATGGGAAAAGGATGGAGTGGGTAATATGTTTGACAGGCAAGGCCGGGTCGCCCCTCAGTCAATGGCCATGGGACAGGGCAGTCCGGCCCGGAGATGGGTAACACCCTTCTCCATTGCGGCGCTCCACCGGTAATGACGACAGCCCAGCTGGCGTCTTGCCCTTTGCATCTTACCCTTGAACCGTCAACCTCAGCTCTTAAACGTTATGAAGCCCTTGCGCAGATGGTGTCTCACTGTTGTCATGCTGTTACCGGCCCTTTTGCCCTGCAGGGCCGGTGCTGCCTCTCTGGAGGATCTGAACCAGGCCATTGCCACTGCCTCACATGAGCGGTTGCCGCTCTATTATCTCTATCGCAGTCGGGCCTACCTGGCCATGGCTGACGAGGGGCGTGCCCTGGATGATCTACACACCTCCCTTACCCTCAGGCCCAGCACGGAGGCCTATCTGGAGCGCGGTGCCTACTTCCACAGGCGCGGGCGTCTCAAGGCGGCCATTGCCGACTATAGTGCCGCCCTGCGCCTTAACAGTAACAGTATCAAGGCCCATGAGCTGCGCAGTAAGGCCTACTACGACAACAGGGAGTATAGCCAGGCCGTCATTGATGCCTCCCATGTCCGGTTGGCGGATCCCAATAGTGCTTTTGCCCGGAATATGATCGAGAAATGTTATCTGCAAACCTCGCCCAGGGAGCATATTGTCCTGCAGTCTGCAGTTGCTCGGGTCATGCGGGCCCGGGCCGCCCTGGCCAAGCAAGAGGCCCGCAGATCAAGCCGTCCGTCACCGGCGCCCTCTCGCAAAAAGATGGCGGCGCCGCAGGCCAAACAGAAGTGCGGGCCGCGCCGGACTTCGTGAAGGCGCTAGTTCTGATCCAGGTTGGATCAGCTGCGAGTCTTCATCTGAGCGCCCATGGAAAAATCGGGCAGGTAAGCGAGCCTGCGCGACTCCCAAAGGGTACTTGTCCAAGATGGCCTTGAGAAAGTAGAGTAAACCTGCCTGCTGCGGGCGTTGTCGGAATGCCGGCCACAGCCGCAGCACCTTTGGTGCCACGTTAGCAGCCCGTTGAAAAACTACTGCGCTCGAAGGGCTCTCTTCGGTCGTTATCTGCTGATGCGTCGTCAAAATTCGTTCAGGTAAGCGAGCGGAGCGAGACTCCGAAATGCTCCTAAACCCCATGTAAACAGGACCCCAAGGGTACTCGGAGTGTCGCAGGCTCCCTTACCTCCTGCGGGCGCGCATTTTTTCGCCTCATTTTTCCTAGCCTCAGCTACGCCCGCTACCTTTTTCAACGGGTGTTAGAGGAGCAGCCTGCCGGCGATGCCGCCGCGTGCGCGGAAAACTCTTGCCAGCAACAAGGCGTCGTTGCTAGGGTGGAGAAGAATTTCAGGGCATGTTCCATTGGGCCATGCTGCACCCTTATTCCCTGCCACGCCATGGTCCCTTCCTATCTCCACCTTCATAACAGCGGTGAGCTGAAACACCGGGCCCAGGAGGCCCGGGCGCTGCTTGCCTGCTGTGAGCTCTGCCCGCGGCGTTGCCGGGTGAACCGGACGGCCGGCGAGTTGGGCCTGTGCCGCACCGGTGCCCGGGCCGTGGTGGCAGGCTATGAGCCCCACTTCGGCGAGGAGGCCCCCATTTCCGGGGTGGCCGGTTCGGGCACCATTTTTTTCAGCAACTGCAATCTGGGCTGCGTTTTTTGCCAGAATCATGAGATCAGTCATGACGGCGTCGGTATCGAGGTGGACAGCGGTCAACTGGCCGCCATGATGATCAGCCTGCAGAAGCAGGGCTGTCACAATATCAATCTGGTCACCCCCAGCCATGTCATGCCGCAGATTCTCCTGGCTCTGGTAGCGGCCTGTGAGCGGGGCCTGCGGATTCCCCTGGTCTATAATTCCAGCGGTTATGACAGCCTGGTCGGCCTGGCCCTTGGCCGGGGCGTGGTGGATATCTATATGCCTGATTTCAAGTTCAGCAGCCCGGCCTCGGCCAAGCGCTTTTGTAAGGCCGCTGATTATCCGCAGGTGGCCCGCGCCGCCATCGCCGAGATGTTCCGTCAGGTGGGTGACCTGCAGCTGGACGACCAGGGCTTGGCCGTGCGCGGTCTGCTGGTTCGCCACCTTGTCATGCCGGGCGGCCTGGCCGAGGCCGAGGAGATCTTTGCCTTTCTGGCCGACCTCTCCCCGGAGACCTATGTCAATGTCATGGAGCAGTATCGTCCCTGTTTCCAGGCCGCCGACTATCCGCCCCTGGACAAACCCCTGAGCCGCCAAGATTTTCTGCGGGCCGTGGAACTGGCCCGGCAGCAGGGCCTGCAACGTCTGGAGGCGGGCGGCGTGGAGCGCCTCCTGGCCCGCTTTCTGGGCGGCATTTGACCTGCGCCCTTTTCGGCATTGTTGCTCTGCCGGAAATGCCTTTGCAAAAAGGGCCTGCTGTTTTAAGATGGGCTCCGTACTTGTACCGGGGCAGCCAAGGGGAGTGACCATGCACGTAGTCAGACGTTTTTGCGGCACATCAGTGGGGCGTAAGTATATCATGGCGGCAAGCGGTCTGGGGCTGGCCCTCTTCCTGGTGGTCCACCTTCTGGGCAACTCCACCATCTTTTTCGGGGCAACGACCTTTAACAGCTATGCCGCCCATCTCCACTCCCTGGCGGCGCTGCTGCGCCTTGCCGAGATCGGTCTGCTGCTCTTTTTTCTGGTCCATATCGCCTTTGGCGTCACTCTTTTTGTCGACAACCGGCAGGCCAGGCCGCAGCCCTATGCGGTCAGCACGTCATCGGGCGGCAGGACGCCGGGCTCGCGCACCATGTTTTACTCCGGCCTCGTTATTCTGGCCCTGCTGCTCTTTCATCTGATCACCGTCCATTTTGCCGACGACCACGGCGCCATCAGCCTCCTCATCCGCCGCCACTTTGCCAATCCCTGGATTGCCGGCTTCTATATTTTCGGCCTTGCCGGCCTTGGTCTGCATCTCAGCCATGGCCTGTGGAGCCTCTGGCAGAGCCTGGGGATCAATCATCCCCTCTATAATAACTTGCTTGGCCGCGGCGCCCTGCTGGCGGCCCTGCTCATTGCCGGGCTCTTTATGGCCATGCCGCTGCTGGGCCTGTTCTGGGATGGTTTTTTACGGTGAGCGGCATGTGGAGCCGGCCAGGCTTGGGCATTGCCGTCGGTCGATTGGGCACCGGCACTCTTTTACTATTACGGAGTAAGGCAATTTTTTATGAAACTTGACGCCAATATCCCCCCCGGCCCCCTGGCTGAAAAATGGCAGCAGCACTGCTTTTCCTCCAGGCTGATCACGCCGGCCAATAAACGAAAATATACCATTATCGTTGTGGGCTCGGGTCTGGCCGGGGCCTCGGCCGCCGCCAGCCTGGCGGAGCTGGGCTATAAGGTCAACTGTTTTACCATGCATGACAGTCCGCGTCGGGCCCACTCCATTGCCGCCCAGGGCGGTATCAATGCCGCCAAGAATTATCAGAATGACGGCGACTCGGTCTATCGTCTCTTCTACGACACCATCAAGGGCGGCGACTTCCGGGCCCGCGAGGCCAATGTCTATCGGCTGGCCCAGCTCAGCAACAATATCATCGACCAGTGCGTGGCCCAGGGCGTGCCCTTTGCCCGCGAGTATGGCGGTCAGCTGGCCAACCGCTCCTTTGGCGGCGCCCAGGTATCGCGCACCTTTTATGCCCGGGGCCAGACCGGCCAGCAGCTCCTGCTCGGCGCCTATTCCTCCCTGGCCCGGCAGATCAAGCGCGGTCGCGTCACCATGCTGGCCAGGCGCGAGATGCTCGACCTGGTGGTGGAGGAGGGCCGCGCCACGGGTATTGTGGTCCGCAACCTGATAACCGGCGAGCTTGAGAGCCATGCCGGCCATGCCGTGGTCCTGGCCACCGGCGGCTACGGCAATGTCTTTTACCTCTCCACCAATGCCATGGGCTCCAATGTAACGGCCGCCTTCCGGGCCTATAAGCGGGGCGCCTGTTTTGCCAACCCCTGTTTTGTGCAGATCCATCCCACCTGCATCCCGGTGCATGGCGATTATCAGTCCAAGCTCACCCTGATGAGCGAGAGCCTGCGCAATGACGGCCGCGTCTGGGTGCCGGCCACGCCGGGGGATAAGCGGCCGCCGCACCAGATCCCCGAGGCGGAACGCCACTACTATCTGGAGGAAAAATATCCCAGCTTCGGCAACCTGGTGCCGCGTGATGTGGCCTCCCGCAATGCCAAGGAACAGTGTGACCGGGGCAAGGGTGTCGGCGCCACCGGCCTGGCCGTCTATCTGGATTTCAGCGAGGCCATCAGGCGGGACGGGTCAGAGACCATCACCCGCAAATATGGCAACCTCTTCCAGATGTATGAGAAGATCACGGCCAGCGATCCCATGGCCACGCCCATGATGATTTATCCGGCCGTCCATTACACCATGGGGGGGCTCTGGGTCGACTATAACCTGATGTCCACCATCCCCGGCCTCTTTGTCCTGGGCGAGGCCAATTTCTCCGATCACGGTGCCAATCGCCTCGGGGCCAGCGCCCTGATGCAGGGCCTGGCGGACGGCTATTTCGTGGTGCCGGCCACCATTGCTCATTATCTGGCCCAGTGTCCCCGCCAACCGCTGTCCACGGCCAGTGACGCCTTTGTTGCCGCGCAGCGGGAGGCAGAGGGCTTTATCCGGCGCCTTGTCGCTCTCAAGGGCAGACGCAGCGTTGATGACTTCCACAAGGAGCTGGGCCGCCTGCTCTGGGATCACTGCGGCATGGCCCGCAACCAACAGGGGCTGGAAAAGGCCCTGGCCCGTATCCCGGAGATCAGGGCCGAGTTCTGGGAGAATGCCCTGGTCAGCGGTTCCGGCGCCGAGTTCAACCAGACCCTGGAAAAGGCGGGGAGGGTGGCGGATTATCTCGAATTTGCCGAACTGATGGTGCATGATGCCCTGGCACGCCGCGAGTCGTGCGGCTGCCACCTGCGCGAGGAGAGCCAGACCGCCGAGCATGAGGCACTGCGTGATGATGCAAGATACTCCCATGTCGCGGCCTGGCAGTATCAGGGCGAGGCCGAGCCCCTGCTCCACAAGGAACCACTGGCCTTTGCCGACGTGGAGGTGTCGAGCCGCAGTTATAAGTAGATGACCAGGGGCGGCAGGGGACGATTGTGGCAGAGTAAGGAGTGCGGATGCACAACAAAGGCGGGATTTGATATGAGCGCAGAGAAGATTAACCTGACCTTGAAGGTCTGGCGACAGAAAAACAGTGAAGCGGCAGGGGCGCTGGCCACCTATACCCTGCGCGATATCTCCACGGATATGTCCTTTCTGGAGATGCTCGATGTCTTAAACGAACAGCTCCTGCTCACCGGCGAGGAGCCGGTGGCCTTTGACCATGACTGCCGGGAGGGCATCTGCGGCATGTGCGGCGCCGTGGTCAATGGCCGGCCGCACGGCCCGGAGAGGGAAACCACCCTCTGCCAGCTCCACATGCGTCATTTTAAGAGCGGCGATACCCTGGTGATCGAGCCCTTTCGGGCCCGGGCCTTCAGGGTGGTCAGGGACCTGGTGGTGGACCGCACCGCCTTTGACGCCATTATCCAGGCCGGTGGTTATGTGTCGGTCAATGTGGGCGGCGCGCCGGACGCCAATGCCCTGCCCATCTCCCAGAAGAATGCCGAGCAGGCCATGGACGCGGCCGCCTGCATCGGCTGCGGCGCCTGCGTGGCCGCCTGCCCCAATGCCGCGGCCATGCTCTTTGTCAGCGGCAAGGTCTCGCAACTGGCCCTGCTGCCCCAGGGCCATCCGGAACGCAGGGAACGCGCCCTCAACATGGTCAAGGCCATGGATGGCCAGGGTTTCGGCAACTGCACCAACGAGCGGGAATGCGAGGCCGCCTGCCCCAAGGCCATCTCCATCCGCCACATCGCCCGTCTCAACCGCGAATATCTCAAGGCCGCCCTGTCCGGCGACTAAGCAGACCGCCGCCTACTCTCTTTGGGGTATCATTGAATAATGAGGCCTCAACTTTTCGGGTTGTTTTATCGTGCCGTAATAGCGTAATAGTTTTCCTTGCATGGTTCCCTGTCCGCCCAATTCTGCAATGGAGATAAAGAGCATGTCTGCTGATCCGCATACAATATTCGAACTATAAAAGTCAAAAACGGACTTGATCCCCTCTCTGTCTTTCTCCCTTGAAGCAACAAGGCAAAGACGGTAGGGTTTCTTGCCTATGAGTGAAAAGAACAGCCCGATCAATCTGCCATTAACCAGCATCGCCACTGTTACCATCCTGTTCATCGCCGTTGCCGGTGCCTTCTATGCCGAGGCCTTGAACCAAGCGGTTCAGGTGGCCCGCGCCGCCGTGGGCCAATTTCTGGAGTGGTACTATGTAGCCCTGGTCGCCTTTCTGCTCTTTTTTGTGACCTGGCTGGGCATGGGCCGTTATAGCACCGTTCGTCTGGGCCAGGACAATGAAAAACCGGAGTTCCACGTCTTTTCCTGGCTGGCCATGCTCTTTGCCGCCGGCACCGGAGTGGGCCTGATTTTCTGGAGTATTGCCGAACCCATCATGCATTTCAGCGGTAATCCTTTCACCAGCAGCACCTCTGCCGCCGCCGCCTCCGTGGCCATGCGTCTTACCTTCTTTCATTGGGGACTCAATGGTTGGGCCATCTTCTCCACTGTGGCCCTGGCCCTGGCCTATTTCGCCTTCCGACGCCAACAGCCTCTGACCCTGAGCACTGCCCTGTCCCCCATCATCGGCCGCCACAGCAAGGGCCTGCCTGGCCAGGCCGTTGACCTGTTTGCCGTGCTGGCCACCGTCTTTGGTGTGGCCACCACCCTGGGGCTTGGTGCCGGTCAGATGAGTACCGGTGTTGCCAATATTGTCGACGTGGAACCCTCCACCAGGCAACAGATGTGGATCATTGGCGCAGTCACCCTGGCGGCAACGCTGTCAGTGGCAACCGGGGTACGCCGTGGGGTTCGTCTTTTGAGCGAGCTCAACATGTGGCTCACCCTGACCATCATGGCCTTCTTTCTCCTGTTCGGCCCGACTAATTACCAAATGGCCCTGCTCGTGCAGTCGGCAGGGGGCTATCTCCAGCATCTGGTGGAGATGACCTTCTGGACGGCAAGTAACCAGACCAGCGATTGGCAGTCGGAATGGACCGTCTTTTTCTGGGGCTGGTGGCTGGCCTGGTCACCCTTTGTCGGCATGTTCATCGCCCGCATATCGCGGGGCCGGACCATCGGCGAATTCGTTTTCGGCGTCATGCTGGTGCCAACCCTGATCAGCTTTTTATGGATCGCCCTGTTCGGTGGTACCGCCCTCCATGTCGAGCTTTTTGGCAATGGCGGTATCAGCGAGGTGGTGCAGAGAGACGTTACCCAGGCCCTCTTTGCCACCATTGAGGCCATGGGGGTTCCCCACCTGCTGGCGCTTACCGCCGGCAGCCTGGCCACCTTGCTGATCGCTACCTACTTCATCACCTCGGCTGACTCGGGCACCCTGGTTATCACCACGCTGCTTTGCAACGGCAGAACAAATCCACCACGCTGGCTCCGGGTGCTCTGGGGTCTGGGGTTGGGGGGGCTCACTGCGGTCCTGCTCATTGCCGGTGGTGTCAAGACCTTGCAATCGGTGGTCATCATGGCGGCCCTGCCCTTTTCTCTGGTTATCCTGCTCTTGGCCTGCGGTCTGGTCCGCGCCCTACAGGACGAGGCCCCCTCACCACGCCGGGGTCACCGGCGCCGTATATCCCACGATCCGCTCACCGAAAGCTCGGAGCCGCCAGAGGAGAAAAGGCATCAATCCTAAAGGGGACGACGGTGGCGACTGCTGTTGCGTCGTCTTGAATCACATACTGTCAAAGAGGTATCTCAACACTCCAGGCCATCTTGAATAATTGCCATTTTGCCCGATTTCTTCGTCGCTACGAAAATAAAAATGCTCACATATGCTCGATATGTTGCATGCCAAGGGCACCCGGAGTGTCGCAGGCTCCCTTACCTCTTTCAGGGCGCGCTTTTTATTTTCTATGCTTCTTGAACTCGAACAGGTAAGCGAGCGGAGCGAGACTCCGAAATATCTAATTATTCAAGATACCCTCCAATATTTGACAGGGGGCCGGGCTGCGGTTGCGTCAGGCCTTCTTGATGATGTTGATTGCAAATAACAAAAGAACAGCGCCGATGGTGGCCATGATTATGGAGCCTAGTAATCCGCCTGTTGTTATGCCGAGAAAACCGAAGATAAAACCACCCAATACAGCACCCACCAGACCGACAATCACATTGCCGATGACGCCGAATCCCCTTCCCTTCATGATGATGCCGGCAAGCCACCCGGCCAGTGCACCAACGGCAATAAATATTATTAAGCTCATGATATCCATGCGGTCCCCCTGTTTTAATTTTTAGCAAAAAGGTAGATGCCAACAACAAAACTGACAGCACCAGTAATGTAGAAAGTCATTACCTTATCCGTATCGGAACCTGTAACAGCCTGTGTTATCTGCGAACCGACAGAGCCGGATAATTGAAACCCCCATATCGCCAGGCCAGCACCGACCACCATGAGAATAATTCCGGCTATCTTCATTGTATTTCCTGAACCCGTTGCCATTGTGCACTCCTGTTGTTGAATTAGAATAAAGGCCATCTTCAATACTTGTTATCCGGGACGTTTTTCGTCGCTACGAAAATAAAAATCCTCACATATGCTCGATATGTTGCATGCCGAAGGCACTCGGAGTGTAGCAGGCTCCCTTACCTCTTTCTGGGCGCGCTTTTTATTTTCCATTGCTGAGGGGGAAGAGGGGCGCTTTTGGGGCAAGGGTGCCACGGTTCACCCTTTGTTTTTGTGGCTGTTCATCGGCGGGGAAGGCGGTGAGTGGCGAATTGATCACCGGCCAGCGGCCCTTGCTGATATTCTGCGGCTCCGGACCAGTAAAGGCCAGGTAGCTGTACTTGTGATAATGGGGCAGCTTGCGGGTAAGCCCTGCCATGGCATCCAGTCTGTCGGCACCAATCCAGGTAAGAGAACGATCCGGGTTGGCGGGATGGCGGGCCGTAAGGACAATGGCCTGATTTTTGCGCTGTATGGTCTCTGCTTTAAGGTGGACGGCGTCCGGCTCCAGCCTGGCGCCATAGGGGGTGAGTTGGCCAGCCAGTTGCTCGCGAAAGAGGTTGGTCCAGCCAAACAGGATGATTGTCTTGTCTGTCGGAAGCCTGCTGAGTTCGGAGTCCAGGATCACCTCTGGGTGGCCGGAGCCTGATTGCGCCCAGGATGCGGCCATGGTGGCATAGGCCTTGCGCCATTGCTGCGAGGCCGTGGCCGGCAGAATACATACCACCTCCCGGGCGCCAAAGGCCTGGGACAGGGCCGGCGGCACTTCGCGGCGATCAAGGCGCCGGAACAGGTCGAACTGAGGATCCACATCAAGGCGTGCTGGCGAGGCCGGCAGTATAATTTCCGTGGCAAGCTCCTTTTCCGTCATGGTGAGAACGTTCTGATACGCCTCGTCATAGCCCTGCAGGGTAACGGCAATGGGTACCTGCAGATCATAGGGCGGGCCGGCTTGGCTTTGTTGCAGGCGCAGTTTCAGATGATAGCCATCCTCGCCCTTTGTGCTGCTGGCCGCGACGAGCTCCAGGGCCGGGGCGCCGGGGCGCTCGATCCACTGCCGGAAAAATCCCTCCAGGGGACGCTCCGCCGTTTTTTCAAAACTCTGTTGCAGGTCTGCGAAGGTGGCTACCTGGAATTTATTGCGGGCGTAGAAGTTCTGCAGGGCGGCGATAAAAACGGCGTCGCCGAGTTCTTGACGCAGCATGTGAAAAAACATCAATGCCTTGCCGTAGCCTACGGCCTCGCTGGCGGAGCTGTGACGCATGGTGAAGTGCCGCAGGGGAAAATCACGTCCCTGGCTGGCATAATCGCTATACTTCTGCAGGACCGTCTGGCGATAGTTGGCGTCAAGGCCTTGTTGTTCCTTGATGAGATGGTCGGCGAGATAGGCGGTGAGGCCTTCCGACCAGTTGCCCTTGCCAAAATCCGGATAGACCGAGTTGCCCCACCAGCTGTGGAGGATTTCGTGGGGGTAGGAGGAGTGGAGAATAAAGGGAAAGCGAATCACCCTGGGGCCGAGCAGGGTGAAGGAGGGCATGCCGAAGCCGGTTTCCCAGAAGTTTTCCACCAGGGCGAATTTCGTGTATGGGTACGGGCCGATCAGTTGCGAGTAGAGGTCTATGTAGTGGGCGGTCACGCCGAGATATCTGTCGGCCAGCTCTTGATCAGGGCGGCGCAGGTAGACCAGGGCGCTGACCTTATCGCCTTTTCGTTCATATTCGCTGAATTGGCCGGCGATCAGGTAGATTCCCTCCTGGGGCCGGCTGCAACGCCAGCCGGGGTCGGCACCCTGTTTCTTGCCTGTTCTTTCGCCCTGGCTGACCGCGCTCCAGCCCGGCGGCAGACTGACGCGCAGGTCAAAGGTGAGCCACGGCGCCTCAAAAAGGGGATACCAGCCAGTGGCACCTGAAAGGTACACCCCTTGTTTTTCTATGGTGGCAGCCGTCTGGCTGAAGCCACGGGCGTAGTTTTCTCCATATTTTTCCAGAGGATGTGAGATGGGGCCCTGGTAGCGGATGGTAACGGCGGAGCCGGGGCTCAGTCCGGTAAGCCGGTATGTTGTTGTCAGTGACTCCGGATTGGCGGCCGGTTCTTTGCTGAGGGTGATGCCGGGGGTAACCGGTGTTGGCTGCAGGTCCTTGTGTAGTCGGAAGCGGCAGGTGGCGGCACAATCCGAGGGCAGGGTGATGGTGTCCTCGGCAATCAGCAGGCTGCGTTCGGGCACCAGTTGTATCTGCAGGTCATGATGAACGATGCCGGCAGCCGATGCCGGCCAGGGGCCTGCCGCCAGCAGAGAGAGGATAAGGATAACGAGGGTGCCTGTTGTCTGGCGAGGAGTCATGGCATGTGTATGGTGGGTAGGTGTTTATCGG
>PKTX01000071.1 GCA_002868945.1 Desulfobulbaceae bacterium | reverse complement strand
GTTGAAAAACTACTGCGCTCGAAGGTCTCTCTTCGTTCGCTATCTACTGATGCGTCGTCAAAATTCGGCTCAAAATGCTCATTTACCCATGTAAACTGCGCTTTTTCGCCTCATTTTTTCTAGCCTCAGCTACGCTCGCTACGTTTTTCAACGGGCTGATAAGCACGGCTTTTGAACCCGCAGCACAAGAGGATTCCCATGGCTCGTCGCAGTAAAAGAGGAAAGTTTAAACAAAAAAAGACACACCGGCAGGTGAGCTCCGGCCCCGGCCGCGGCAGTGCGGTTTTTGAACTGGAGCCGGATCGTATTGCGGCGGCCATCCATCGCCGCGGCGGTATTGCCGACGCCAAGGAGATCCTTGCTGATCTCAATTGGCCCCGCGGTGCCCGCCGCGATCTGCATGATCTCCTTGACGGCCTGGTGCGCCAACGCATCCTGATTGATGCCGGCGATACCTCCTACGGCCTCAATCCCAAGGATTTCATGGAGGGTCCTCTGGTGGTCAATCCCAAGGGTTTTGGTTTTGTCGCTCGACCCGTGGTCGGTGGTGTTGCGCCGGACAAGGATGTTTTTATTCCCGGTCGTTTTCTGGGGAGTGCCATGCATGGTGATACGGTGCTGATCCAACAGATCGGCGCCGGTCGCGGCCGTCGTGAGGGCCGGGTGGTGGCGGTGATCAAGCGCGGTCTGGAGCGCCTGGTGGGGGTCTTTGTCGATGGTGAGGTGACCCCGGATGACAGCCGTATCCGTCTCACCGTCAAGATTGGCCCGGGAGATGAGCAGGGCGCCAAAAACGGTGAAGCCGTTATGGTGGCCCTGGACGAGTTTCAGCCCGAGGCCCTTGTTGTCAAGGGCCGGGTGGTGGAGATCCTGGGTGATCCCCATCTGGCCCAGGTACAGATGGAGATGGTGATCCGCAACTTTGAGCTGCCCCATGAGTTTTCCGACGAGGTGAAGGATCAGGTGGCCCGTATCAGTGCCGAGGTTAAGGTGACTGAGGGCCGCGAAGACCTGCGCGACATTTTTCATGTCACCATTGATGATGAGACGGCCCGTGACTTTGATGACGCCGTCTGTGTGGTGCCTCATGCCAAGGGTTTGCGTCTCTATGTCTCCATTGCCGATGTCAGTCATTATGTGGAGCCGGGCAGTGCCCTGGACAAGGAGGCCTATCAGCGCGGCACCAGCGTCTATTTCCCAACCGGTGTCTTGCCCATGCTGCCGGAGCGCCTCTCCAACGGCCTCTGCAGTCTCAATCCCCATGAAGATCGCTATGCCTTTACCGCTGTTCTCGACTTTGACAAGAGCGGCAAGCGCCTCAAGAGCCGCTTCTGTCGTTCGGTGATCAAGAGCCGCCACCGCCTCACCTATAACAGGGTCTGGGATATCCTCCAGGATAAGGAAGAGGCGGCAGCGGACCAGGAGCTGCTGAAGGCCGTGGAAGAGATGGCCCGTCTCGGCAGCCTGCTGGAAGAGAGACGCTTGGGCCGGGGTGCCATTGCCTTTGATCTGCCGGAGATGGTGATTAAGGTGGGGGATGACGACCAGGTGGAGGCCCTGCACCGGCGACAGCGCAACCAGGCTCACAAGATTATCGAGGAATTCATGTTGGCCGCCAATGAGGCGGTGGCCGAGGCCATGGCTCGGGCCAAGGTTGATATCCTCTACCGCATCCATGAGGTGCCGGACCCGCTCAAGGTGGAGGAATTTGCCGATTTTGCCCATTCCTTCCTGGGGCCGCTGCCCAAAACGGCTGCAACGCCGCAATGGTTTAATACGGTGCTGGCCAAGGCCGCGGGCACGCCTAAGGAGTATGTTATCAACAACCTGCTGCTCAGGGTCATGAAGCAGGCCTGTTACAGCCCCGAGAATGTCGGCCATTTCGGTTTGGCAGCCTCCTACTACTGTCACTTTACCTCGCCCATTCGACGCTATCCGGACCTCCAGGTGCATCGGGCCCTGGCCGGCTGGCTGGCCGGTGCCAAGCCTTCGGCCAAAGGCAAGGGACGCCTGCTTGAGGCCGGTGACTTTCTGTCCAAGCGGGAGAGGGTGGCCGTGGATGCCGAGCGCGAGATGAGTAACCGTCTCAAGGCCCAGTACATGGCGCGCCATATCGGCGCCAGTTTCACCGGTGTGATTTCCGGGGTGACGGATTGGGGGCTGTTTATTGAGCTTGACGAGCTCATGGTCAGTGGTGCCGTGGCAATTGCCGATTTAAGCGGCGACTACTATGTCCTGGAGGAGAAGATGCACCGGCTGGTGGGCAGACACACGGGACAGCGCTACCAACTGGGCGACCTGGTCACCGCCCGGGTGGCGGGAGTCGATCTCCTGACCCACCGGATCAATTTTGTGTTGGAAGAGGAATAGGCAGCCGGGGAGACGGCGGTATTTTTTTGAACTGCAACCAGGAAAGAATCAGCGTGGGTGTTCATAAAAAATTAGAGGCGGTTAAGGAGCAGCTGGCCGGCGTACGGCTGGTGCTGGTGCGTCCCAAGTATGGCGAAAACGTCGGGGCGGCGGCCCGTGTCGCTCATAATATGGGGATCCGGCAGTTGGTGGTGGTGGCCGATGAATTGCCGGAACAAGCGGCCATGGCCAAACTGGCCACCCACCATGCCAAGGAGCTGATCGATGGCTTGCTTCAGGTCCCCACTCTGGCCGAGGCCGTGGCGCCCTGCAGCTGGGTGGTGGGTACCACGGCCCGCCAGGGCAGGCGGCGTTTTTTTCTGGAAAATCCGCGGCACATGGTGGAGGACCTCCTGCCCAAGCTGGCCCATAATCGAGTGGCTCTGGTCTTTGGTCCGGAGAATCAGGGCTTGAGTAATAGTGAAATTGAACTGTGTAATGCCACGGTGACCATCCCCACGGCTGATTTTGCCTCCCTCAATCTGGCCCAGGCCGTGGGGGTTATCTGTTATGAGCTGTTCGGTACTCTGATGGCCACGACCGGTAAGCCGCCGGCCACACCCACCCTGGCTTCGTCACGGGTCTTGGCCGCCCTCTACGACGAACTTGAAGAGAGTCTGCGCGCCATCGGCTATCTCAAGGAAACGGATCTGGGTCAGTGGCGTCATAATCTCAGCCACTTTTTTAACCGGATCGGCCTGCGGGCCCGGGAGGTCAAGTATATCCGGGGAATCTGTCGGCAGGTACGTTGGCTGGCCGCCGGCAGACCGGACAGGGAAGATTCCTGAAGGTCGGTAAGGTAAGAGGGGCTTAAAGGGTGCCTCTCCAGAAATGGCCCTCTTGGCCGATCTCTGTGTCGCCACGGAAAATAAGAGTGCTTACATATGCTCAATATGCTGCCCCATCCGCCCGGGAAGCCCTTGAAGGAGCTGGAGCGGCAGTACGGGGTGACCGATTCCATCAAAATGGCATCCCATGAGAATTCCCTGGGGCCGTCGGCCAAGGCAGTGGCCGTCATTGCCGCCAATCTGCAGAACCTGCACCGCTACCCGGACGGCAGCTCGAGGGCACCCGGAGTGTCGCAGGCTCCCTTACCTCTTTCAGGGGGCGCTTTTTATTTCCCTATGCTCCATGATCTCGAACAGGTAAGTGAGCGAAGCTTTGACTCCGAAATGACTCATTTCTGGACAGGCACTAAAGGGGCTCAGATGTCTCTCTGCAGCTCGCTTTTGACGGCCACGGCCAGCTCTTCAAGGGTATACGGTTTTTTGATAAAGCCGCCGGCGCCGAGTCGGGCCGCCTTTTTTACCTCGTCGCTTTCGGAAAAACCACTGGCGATCACCGCCTTCTGGCCCGGATGGCGTTTGAGGATTTCCTCATAGGTTCGGCGGCCGTTTATGCCCGGTTCCATCAGCATGTCAAGCAGGATCAGGTCCGCTTCATGGTTTGCCATATAGCGGACAGCCTTTTCCCCAGAGCTCAGGGAGGTCACCTGGTAGCCCAGCAGGGTGAGGGCCTGGGAGGCGATTTCGCGCTGGTGGGGCTCGTCGTCCACCACCAGGATCTTTTCACCATTGCCCTGCAGGTTGGCCATATTCACCTTAATGTCGTCCAGGGTGGCCTGCTGCAGTGTGGTGGCGGGAAAGAGCAGGGTGAAGGATGTGCCGTTTCCGCTGCTGCTTTGTACCCGGATGAAACCGTTATGGTCCTGCACGGCGTTCCAGACCACGGCCAGGCCAATGCCTGAACCGCTGCGCCCCATCTTTTTCTTTGTATAAAAAGGTTCAAAGATGTGATCCAGGTCCTCGGCGGCAATGCCCGGCCCGTTATCCGTCACCACCAGGGCGACATAGTTGCCGGCCTTGATATCTCCCTGCGTCTCTGCGGCGCTGAAGCTGCGATTTTCCGTGCTGATGACAATGGTGCCTGAATCCTGCAGGGCCTCGGCCGCATTAATAACCAGATTCATCAGACATTTGCGGATATGCACCGGGGAACAGGAGATGTTGCAAAGATCCGGCGCCAGGCGGGTTTTTATGTGAACATCGGGATAGCGGGTCAACAGTTTTTGGCCCTCCAGGGAGGCGAGATATTCATGGATGATGATGTTGATATCGGCAATCTCGCGGACCTTGGCGGCACTGCGCGCCACAGTGAGCAGATCGTCAACCACGGCTGCGGCGCGCAGGCCTGATTCATGGATGGCGGTAATGGGGGCGCGCAGTTCGCTCCCGTCGGGCAGCTTCATGAGCAGCAGTTCCGGATAGTTGACCACGCCGGAGAGGATGTTGTTGAGATCATGGGCGACGCCGCCTGCCATCAGGCCGATGGCCTCCATCTTTTCCGCCTTCTGTAGCCTGGCCTCGGTTTTTTTCTTCTCCTCCATCTCCGTAAAGAGTTTCTCGGTTCGTTGCCGTACCTTTTCTTCCAGGCGGCGATTGGTGCGGGCCAGGGAGAGGTTGAGGCCGACGATTTTCTCCACCAGGGCGCCGTAGCTTACGTAGAGGATGATAAAGGAGATGCCGCTTAAAAGGGCGCTGAGCCAAAAGGCGGTCAGCAGAAAGGAGCGGCCTTGCTGCAGTTCATTGGTAATGTCCAGGGCAACAAAGAGATGGGCCAGCTCATCGCCCCGGAAGTTGGTGAGGGAACTTACCCGGCAGAGGGCATAGCTTTGCCCCTTCAGGGTAAGGGTCTGCCGCTCCTTTTGCCAGTCTATTTCCGCCAGGAAGGGTTTGAATGTGGCAGGGTCGGAGGCACTGATGGCGTGGCTGGAGCCAACAATTAGTCCCTTCCGGTATTCCGGCAGGATGGTGTTATATTCACTGAGGGGCATGGCCAGGCAGACGGCGGTGCCCAGCTGCTTGCTCAGGGTGTCAAGCAGGACCGTGCCCTTGATGCCGAATTGGGTGGCGCCGAGGTAGGTATCGTTGAAAAAAACGGGATGCACCACCCGGTATTGCAGGCCGACATAACCGGTGGTAAAGCCGGCCTGTTGTCGTCTCTCTTTGTTGACTGCCGCCACGTCCGGCCGCATTGTGCCGACATTCTGGCCGAAGTTGTCAGGGGCATGGACGCGCAGAAAGGCGGTATTGTCGGGCAGGATCCAACCCAGGGTGGAAAAGTAGGGGTTTTCATTCTTGAGAATCTCGAAGAAGGGCTCGCTCAGTTCCTGGAGCCGGCGGCGATCTCGTTCGGCAAAGGCCCTGACCAGGGCCTCTTTGGATCTGGATGCCTTGTGGTTGACAAAGCCGTGGATGCGCAGGGCGTAGTTGCTGCTTACCTGTTGGATAATGGCCTCGGCCACGGTGTTGGCGCTTTCCGACTGGGTGGTGATAATCTTCTCCAGATAGTGCTGATGTTGTCTGGAGAGCAGCAGAAGGAAGATGGCACATATGGTCAGGATAACCACCATTACCGCTGTAATAACCTTTGCTCTGGTACTCATATCTGATATCGGTCGAAAAGGGAATAGGTGCCCGGCTTGGCATCTTGGTGGCGATTTTGTCATGAAAACAGTGCGTTGTGGACGAACAGTAAAACAGTATAGGGGGAGTGGGGTGGAATTGCAAGCAGGAAACAGGTCGGCTTGACGCAGGCGGACGGGCTCCTCCCCGGCAGGGCCGGGACGCGCCTGGTTTAGCGGCCAACGAACAAGAAAAGCTCTTTTTTTTGGGTAGGCGATGGCTGCGACAGCAGCTGTCGGCTGAAAAAAGTGGTGCCAGGTAAGAATTTTTCCTAGCGTTACCATGGATTTTAGCTTTTTATGTAAGGCCGATTGGAGCAATATTTGAATCACTTAACTCCTGCAAAGGGTGTCTATCTATGTCTTTTCATGGCGAAATCGCCAAGTTCTTTCCGCCGGATCTTCTTGAATATCTGGCCTCCTTCGGCAAGGATGGCGTCTTGACCGTCAAGGAGCCGGAGCCGCTGTTGATCACCTTCAGAAGCGGCTGTGTGGTGGATGCCTCTTCGGCCCGGGCCGATGCCAAATTGCTGCGCACCCTCTATGCCCGCCACCATATCAACAAGGAAAAATATCACTATATTGCCAAGGCCCGTTCGGAAACCCCTCTGTCGGTGCGGGAGATTCTTGTTAAGCTCGATCTCTTTCCCATCTCCTCCATTCTGGCCGAGTTGATCATGGCCATGGAGGAGGTTGTCTTCCAGTTTTTCCTCCTCAAGTCAGGGTCCTTTGTCTTTAATGAGACAGGTGTCAGCCAAGATTTTTCCGGGGCCAGGCTCTATCCTGTTGATTTGATGTATGAGCTCAGTGTGCGGGTGGATGAGTGGCATGAGTATCAGGCCGCCCTGGGCAGCATGAGCCAGACCGTGACACTCACCGATCTGGGCCGGGAGGCGGAGCCGGCCGGCAGGAGCGAAGAGATCCTCTACCGGATGATCAGTGGTCGAAGCACCATTGACACCCTGGTCAACCAGGCCCCTCTGCCCCGCTTTCTTGCCCTGAAATTTATCGGTGACGGCGTCCGCAAGGGATGGTATGCCTTGAGCGGCGGCGAGCAGCAGGGGGCAACTCCGGCCAAAAACAGCATCTGCGCCAAACCCAATCTCTTCCTTGACTTCAAGCGCAGTTTTAAAGAGGTGCTGCAGGCCGCCACCATGCGCCGGAAGGTGGAACAGGCCCTTTTCTTCTGTAAGAATCATTTTGATGCCACCCTGATCCTCTCGGTGAAAAAGGGTCGGCTGTTTCGCGGCCTGGCCTTTCATAAGGATGAGAAGGGCCGCTTGCGCAGTGTGCCGGTGCAGAGCTCTGTGGACATTGGCAGTGACCAGGTTGTTGTGACGGCCTGTGAGCGTGGCCTGGCCTTTTTCGGCAAGGTGTATGCGAGTGCGTTTCTGAGCGACCTGGTCGATCTGCCGGAAGAGGGGGAATGCGCCCTTATCCCTATAGAGGTGCAGCCCGGCAGCGCAAAACTCATCTTTGCGGTGAACAGTCAGGTGGGCCAGGGTATGAGCCCTCTGCACTTCCTTGATCTGCTTTCCTGGCTCATTGCTCCGGGCCAGACCGTCAAACTGGGTGGCGAACCGGCCTTGGAGATGCCGGAGAATATCGGCGAGGACAAAGCTGCCCGCCTCATAGCCCTCACCGACGATCTGCCTCCCATGCCCCATGTGGTGGGCCAGGCCCTTTCCCTCATTGCCGATCCGGAAAGTTCGCTGGAAGAGCTTGCCGAGGTGCTGGCCCAGGATCAGTCGCTGTTGGCCATGATTATCAGGGTCAGCAATTCCGCTCTTTACAATACCGGCCAGGAGATCACCTCCCTGCAGACCGCCATTACCAAACTGGGGGTTAATATTGTCCGCAGTCTGGTTATCACCGCCTCCACCCACTCGGTCTTTCCCAAGGATGATGCCAAGATCGGCGCCTTTGGCAAGGCGCTCTGGGGGCATTCCAAGGAGTGCGGTCTGGCGGCGCGTCGTCTGGCCCTGCATATCGGCTATGCCGATCCGGAAGAGGCCTTTGTCGGCGGCCTGCTCCATGACCTGGGTCGGCTCGCCATCCTGATGGGCTACCCGGATGAGTTTGCCGAGATCGATGAACTGAACAGCTCCGGCCGGCAAGGCCTGATCGAAGCGGAACAGCAGCTCCTGGGCTTTGATCATACGGTGATCGGCCAGATGCTTGTCCAGAAGTGGCAGATGCCGGCCGCCCTGCTGGCCTGTGTTGAACAGCATCATCGTCCCGGCGAAACAGCCAATCGTTTCCGGACCCTGGTCAATATCATGGCCATGGCCGATCATCTCAGTCGGCAGGTGGGCAAGGCGCCCGGTGACAGAGACCTTGATGAATGGCAGGGCATCGGGCGGGTCCAGGAAGAGTTGCGATTGACTGATGAGGATGTCGACAAGCTCAAGAGTCGCCTGCATGAGGATTTCCGGCGCCAGGAAATCTTTGATGTCATCTGAGAGCGGCGCGTTTTTTTCGATTTGACGAGCCCTTGTCCCCTTGCCTGTCTGATTTTCATGGTATGGTACCGGCCGAGACTATCATCCTATGCATAATCATCCCGACATCATAGCGAGCCGCCAGGACTTACGCCATCAGGTGCTTGGTCGTCGTGATCGCCTCTCTGCCCGAGAGCGACACCTTAAAAGCGGCGCCCTGGCGGCCCGGCTCATGGGGCTGGAGCCCTATGCCCGGGCCCGTTCCATTCTTTTTTTCGCCAGCTTTCGCAGCGAGGTGGACACCTTTCTTTTGATGGAGGAGGTGCTGGCCGGCGGCAGACAACTGGCTCTGCCGCTCACCGTTACCAGGGAGAAACAGCTCAGGATCTATGAGGTGCGGGACCTCGAAGAGGATCTTGTCAGGGGCTACCAGGGTATCCTGGAGCCTGATCCCACACGCTGTGCGGAGCTTGGCCCGGCTGAGCTTGATCTGGTCATCGTGCCGGGTTCGGTCTTTGACCGGCAGGGCGGTCGCATGGGCTACGGCGGCGGCTATTATGATCGCTTCCTGGCCAACAGGGCGCCGCAGGCCACCCGGGTGGGTATCTGTTTTGACCTGCAGCTGGTCACCGAGGTGCCCATGGCCCCCCATGATCAGTACGTGGATTATGTGGTTACTGAATCACGAATTGCAGAGAGGCCTGCTAGCCGGTAAAGTGTTTACTGTCCGCAAAGAGATCCTTTGCGATCTTGCCGGTCTTGTTGAAAAAAATGCGGATTAATGCCGCCACTCGGCCGATTGCTGCTGAGGAAATGCGGACGCCGGCCTGGCCGGCCACACACTAACTCTAAGGAGAGAGGACCCCTGTGAGCACAGCAATTTTCCGAGATGAGCTGTTTTTGCTGCATGACCCCGGTTTTGATCATGTGGAGCGGCCGGACCGTTTAAAGGTGGTCTATGACCAGCTTGACAACCCTGATATCGGCAAACAGTTTGTCTTCCCCGCCGCCAAACCGGCTTCGGTCGATATCCTGCGCCTCAACCATAGCCAGGCCCATATTGATCGTGTCGCCCAGACCGCCGGTCGCACCTTTGATGCCCTGGACCAGGATACCACTACCTCGGCCAAGTCTTATGAGGCGGCCTGTCTGGCCGCCGGAGCCGTGGTGGAGGGTACCCGCATGGTGGTGACCGGAGAGGTGGATAACTGCTTTGCCCTGGTCAGACCGCCCGGCCATCATGCCGAGCCGGATCGGGCCATGGGCTTTTGCCTCTTCAACAATGTCGCCATTGCCGCCCACTATGCCCTGGAGAAGTTGGGATTGAGCCGGGTGCTTATCGTTGACTGGGATCTTCACCACGGCAACGGTACCCAGCGCTCCTTCGAGGATACCGACCAGGTTCTCTACTTCTCCACCCATCAATTCCCCTACTATCCGGGCACCGGCGCCCTGGCGGAAACAGGCCGCGGCAGGGGCGAGGGCTACACGGTGAATGTACCCCTCACCGGAGGCCTCGGTGATGAACATTACGCCCGCATCTTTAACGATATTCTGGCACCCATTACCCGGCAGTATAAGCCGGAGCTTATTCTTGTGTCAGCCGGCTATGACACCGCCCATAACGATCCCCTGGGCGGCATGAGCCTCACCAGCGACGGTTTTGCCTATTTGACCAAAAAGGTGATGGAGCTCGCGGCCGAGGTGTGTGACGGACGCCTCCTGCTCACCCTGGAGGGAGGCTATAACCTGCAGAGCCTGGCCAATGGCGTGCTGGTGGGCCTGGTGGAACTTCTGGGTCGTACCACCCTAAGCGACGCGGCCATGGCCAAGCTGTCACAGACCGCCATCGCCTTTCCCGCCTTTGAGGCGGCCCAGGCGGCGGCTGCCGGCAGATGGCGTTTTCCGTAAAAAAACATGAGAGACCGACAGGCCGGTCTGGCCACGGTCCGGCAGCCACTTTTTGCAGGGCCTGCTCTTGAAGTTCGCCAAGGAGAAGGGTAGTATGCCTTGTTTTTCATGATATGTAATGTGTGGGCGTACTGCCGGTCCCTGGACAGACACAAGATAAGCGGACAGGGCAGAGGCAATAGCAGGAGAGAGTCATTATGAGTATTTCCAAGGAAGAAGTGCTGAAGGTTGCCAACCTGGCCCGGCTGGAGCTGTCATCGGAAGAGACAGAGAGTATGACTGAGCAGCTCGCCACCATCCTCGGCTATGTGGACAAGCTGGGCGAGGTGGATTGTCAGGATGTGGAGCCCACCACCCATGTGCTGGCCATCAATAATGCCTTCCGGGCTGACGAGGTCAAAAAGTCGCTGAGCCAGGAAGAGGCCCTGGCCAATGCGCCGCTGGCCAATGGTGAGGCCTTTGTGGTGCCGCGCATCATCTGACCCCCCCCTGGTCGAAATTCAGATAAAGATCACAATAAGGATACGATGGAACTAAGTTCATTAACTATACACGAGGTCCAGGAATTGCTGGCCAGGGGTGAGGCCTCCAGCGTTGAGGTGACCGAGGCGGTCTATGCACGCATGGCCGCAGTTGAGCCCAAGGTGGCGGCCTATATCACGGAAAACCGTGACGAGGCCCTGGCCCAGGCGGCCCAGGCCGATGAGCGGCGGGCCGCCGGCACAGGCGGCGCCCTCTGCGGTGTGCCGCTGGCCATCAAGGATGTCATCTGCACCAAAGGCCTGCGTACCACGGCCGGCTCCCGAATTCTTGAGAACTTTGTGCCGCCCTATGATGCCACGGTCATGGAGAAACTTAAGGGAGCAGGTGCTGTCTGTCTCGGCAAGGTGAGCATGGACGAATTTGCCATGGGCTCCGGTAATGAAAACTGTGCCTTTGGCACCCCCCACAATCCCTGGAACCTTGATTATATCTGCGGCGGCTCCAGCGGCGGCTCCGCGGCGGCGGTGGCGGCAGACGAGTGTCTGGCCGCCCTGGGTTCCGATACGGGCGGTTCCATCCGGCAGCCCGCCTCCCATTGCGGGATGGTGGGGCTTAAGCCCACCTATGGCCGCGTCTCCCGTTTCGGCCTGCTGGCCTTTGCCTCCTCCCTGGATCAGATCGGCCCCATCACCAAGGATGTGACGGATGCCGCTCTTCTACTGCAGGCCCTTGCCGGCTACGACCCTCGCGACTCCACCTCGGCCCGGGTGGAGACCCCGGACTATAGCCAGGCCCTGGTGGAGGGCTTGGCCGGCCTTACCGTTGGAGTGCCGGCCGAGTATTTCGGGGCAGGTCTTGATCCGGAGGTGGAAAAGGTGGTGCGCCATGGCATTGCCACCTTGCAGGATGCCGGTGCTCAGGTCAGGGAGGTTTCCCTGCCCCACACCGAATATGGCGTGGCCGCCTATTATATCATTGCCCCGGCCGAGGCCAGCTCCAACCTGGCCCGCTACGACGGTGTGCGCTACGGCCGCCGCGACATGGATGCCGATTCCCTGGTGGATCTCTACAGGCGCAGTCGTTCCCAGGGCTTTGGCGACGAGGTCAAGCGCCGTATCCTCATCGGCACCTATGCCCTGTCCTCCGGCTATTATGACGCCTACTACAAGAAGGCCTCCCAGGTGCGGACCTTGATTGTCGAGGACTATAAAGATGCCTTTCGGCAGTGCGATGTCCTGGTCAGTCCGGTGACGCCGACACCGGCCTGGAAGATCGGTGACAAGGTCAGTGACCCGCTCAGTGTCTATCTTTCCGATCTGCTCACCATCCCCGCCAATCTGGCCGGTGTGCCGGGCATGTCCGTGCCCTGCGGTTTCAGCAGTGCCGGTCTGCCCATTGGTATACAGCTCCAGGCCAGTCACTTCAGTGAGGCGATCCTGCTCAGGGTGGCCTATACCCTGGAGAAGCGCCTCGGGGTGGTCGGCAAGAAACCCGCCCTCTAATATCTTTCACGTGCTGCCCGGTCGCATGTTGTCGATCTGACCTGCAGACCAGGAGCCAGGCATGGCAAAAAAATGAAGCTCAACGTCAGTGATAATATAAAGAACCTTATTCCCTATCCGCCCGGGAAGCCCTTGAAGGAGCTGGAGCGGCAGTACGGGGTGACCGATTCCATCAAAATGGCATCCAATGAAAATTCCCTGGGGCCGTCGGCCAAGGCAGTGGCCGCCATTGCCGCCAATCTCCATAACCTGCACCGCTACCCGGACGGCAGCTGCTACTACCTGGCCGAGGCCGTGGCCGCCAGGCTGGGCGTGGCCCGGGACGAACTCGTCTTCGGCAACGGCTCCAATGAGATCATTGATTTCCTGGTGCGCGCCTTTGTGGCCCCCGGTGACGAGGTGATCAGCAGTCTGCCCTCCTTTCTCGTCTACCAGACCATGGTGCAGGCCCAGGGAGGCTGCAATATCGTCGTGCCCCTGAAGGATATGAGGCATGACCTTGACACCATTGCCGCCAGGATCACGCCCCGAACGCGACTGATCTTTCTGGACAACCCGAACAATCCCACTGGCACGGTCTTTGATAAGGCCACCTTTGAGGCCTTTCTGGCACAGGTGCCGGAGACGGTGATCGTTGTGCTGGATGAGGCGTATGTCGATTTTGTCGATGAGGCGCTGCGTCTTGACGTGCGGCACTATCTGCACGGCAGCACTGCGGTGGTGGGGCTGCGCACCTTTTCCAAGGCCTATGGTATTGCCGGTCTGCGCGTTGGCTATGGTATCATGCATGCCGAGATCGCCTCCTATCTGCACCGGGTGCGCCAGCCCTTTAACGTCAATGAGTTGGCCCAGGTGGGTGCCTTGGCTGCCTTGACGGATGATGATCATTATCAGCAGACCCTGACCATGAGCCGCACCGGTATCGCCTGGCTCAGTGCGGAGATCAGCAGACTGGGCTGCCATGTCTTTCCCACCCAGACCAATTTTTTCCTGGTGGATGTGGCCTGTAACTGCAAGGATATCTATGAAGGCATGCTGCTGCGCGGCGTCATCGTGCGGCCCATGGCTGCCTATGGCTATGATTCCTATATCAGAATAACAGTGGGGACCGAGGTGGAGAACAGACGTTTGGTCGCCACCCTGGCCCAGGTGCTGGAGGAAGTGCGTGCAGGATAATATGGATACCATTATCACCATTGACGGCACCTCCGGGGGGGGCAAATCCACGGTGAGCCGTATGTTGGCCGCTGAATTGGGCTATACCTATCTTGACACCGGCGCCATGTACCGGGCCGTGGGGCTGCAGGCCAAGGAGCAAGGTGTTGATCCGGCCGACGATGAACAGATGGCCGCCCTGCTGGCTGATCTCGATCTGCGCCTTGAGCCGGGTGATGGTGATACCAGGGTGCTGTTGGCCGGCAACGACGTCAGTGAGGCCATCCGTACCGCGGAAATGGGCATGGTGGCTTCAGCCGTGTCAGCCCTGCCGCTGGTGCGGCAAAAATTGACGGAACTGCAGCAGGAGATGGGCGCCCAGGGCCGGCTGGTTGCCGAAGGCCGCGATATGGGCACCGTGGTCTTTCCCCGGGCCCGCCATAAGTTTTTCCTGGACGCCTCTGCCGAAGTGCGGGCCAGACGCCGCCTCGACCAGCTGCACGAGAAAGGCCTTGCCGCCGATTATGACGAGATCCTGGCCCAGATCCGCAAGCGGGACCATGATGACGCAAGCCGGGCCCTGGCCCCCTTGCAGCAGGCCGATGATGCCGTCTATGTCGATTCCTCGGAGATGAATGCCCGGCAGGTCCTTACTTTTATCCTGGACCGGCTTGCAAAAAAATGAAATTCAGCCGATCATGGATGTACAAATCGCCGCGTGGCAGTAGCGGCCTTTGTCGGCCGATTAAGAGTGCGGCCGCTCAAGATCCCTGTCGGCACGGCAAAACAGGCGGCAGCCTGCCTCGGCAGGGAAAATGAGGCGAAACGTGGCGGCATGTCGCCGACGGCGACAATGATCTGGGCTGACTTTTATGATGGAGAGGCATTATGGGTGTTGAATCACGGGGCATGAAACGGCGGCAGTTGGTCTACTACCTGAAGCTCTATGATACAGAGACCGGCCAACAGATCGGCAACCTGGTTGATATAACCACCAAGGGCTGCAAGATTGTCAGCAGGGAGCCGTTACCGGTGGGGCAGGCCATGAATCTGCGCCTGGATCTGCCCGAGGGCTATTTCTCCCGGGAAAGTGTGGTGTTGAGCGGCACTACGCTCTGGTCACGGCCCGATGTCAATCCTGACTTTCATGTCACCGGTTTTGAGGTGCCCCACCTGGGCCATGAAGAACGTAAGCTGGTGCGGCAGCTCATTGACCGGACCGCCTTTCATGACTGAAAAGCAGAATTCAGAATTCAGAAATCAGAATCCAGAATATTGCTGGATAGCGGCAGCAGTTTCCTCCCCCTTCAGAATTCAGAATTCTGGATTCAGAAATTCTATTATTTAACCATATAGGGCTCGGACCAGTCGTTGTGTTCAAACTCGCTATGGTCCGGTTTCTGCGGTTTTTCCTCAAAGAGGCGCTGCTCCAGCCACTTGAGAATCTTGGGCATTTCAGCAGCCACCTCGGCCAGGGCTCGGCCCCGGTGGCTCACCTTATTCTTTTCCTCCATGCTTGCCTCGGCAAAGGTCTTGTCAAAGTCCGGATAGTAGAACACAGGGTCATAGCCAAAGCCGCTGTCGCCGCGCGGCTCGCTGCTGATTTCGCCTTCGCAGCGACCTTCATAGGTCAGCGCCGGGCCTGACGGCACGGCAATGGAGATGACGCACTCAAAGGCGGCCTTGCGGTTGCTGACGCCGGCCATCTCGTCAAGGAGCTTGTCGATATTGTCCTGGTCCGTGGCCTTGTCGCCGGCATAGCGGGCCGAGTGGACACCGGGGCGGCCGTCAAGGGCCTCGACAGTGAGGCCGGAGTCATCGGAGATGGCCGGCAGGCCCAGGACCTTGGCGGTAAAATGAGCCTTTTTATAGGCATTGTCGTCAAAGGTCGCGCCATCCTCCACCGCCTCCGGAATGGGGCCGAAGTCATCAAGGCTCTTGAGGTCCACGGGGTAGTCTTTGAGGATCTTCTGGAATTCTTTGATTTTTCCCTTGTTGCGGGTGGCAAGGACAATGATGGTTGGTGCGCTCATGGTACTGCTCCTTTTGTGGTCCTTAGCAGCCTGTTGAAAAACTACTGCGCTGGCAGATGCGGCGTCAAAATTCGGCTCAAAATGCTCATTTACTACCTGTAAACTGCGCTTTTTCGCCGTATTTTTCCTAGCCTCAGCTGCGCTCGCTACCTTTTTCAACGGGCTGTTAGGATGTAACTGGTTGTCAGAAGAGCCGTATTCTACCCTAAAAAATGAGAATGTCGAATATCGAATCTGATATATCGTTATATTCCAGCCATTGGCCCATCAGCAGGCGATCAATGTGAACCTGGAGGTGGAGGAACACACCCCCGTGAGCGAAAGAGCCACTGGTTGAGGTGATGCAAGGTCTTTCGGGCGGGGAGTAATGTGTTGGTGTTGCATGCTGATTTCTGTTGCAAAAACAAGTTGTTTTGTGCCTGTTGCCGAGATTTCCCGGCAAAAAAAATGGACAGCTTGCAGTTGAGCTGGTAACAGTTGTCCTTTCAGATAGTGCCTGTCCGGAAATGGCCCTCTCGGAGTCTCGTAAACTCGCTTACCGGCCCGATCTCAGCGTCATGCTCAAAAAATAATGCTCGGAGGTAAGCGAAACGAAGTGGAGACTCCGATATCAAATATATGCCTGCACCCCAAGGGCACTTCTTTCAGGGCGCGCTTATTTTTCTCGCAGTCCTTGATCTCGTACGAAATGACCTATTTCTGGACAGACACTAGATAAACATGGTGAATTGTCTTAAAATATGGGCACAGCGGCTCTGAAATTGGCGGAAATCTCGACCGATACTTGGCGCACCAAGAGCACTCTTGGGATCCTCTACTCCATTCTGCTTTCTCCTGCGCAAAGGCGATTACGTATCACCCCGACTAAACGCCGCTGGCGCGGCAGGGCTTTGCAACGGTATTGCAGGAACAATACCAGGCAGCAACGTTGAGATATGCGCTGTTTTGTGGTCCCTTGTCAGCCCGTTGAAAAACGTAGCGAGCGCAGCTGAGGCTAGGAAAAATGAGGCGAAAAAATGCGCGCCCGCAGGAGATAAGGGAGCCTGCGACACTCCAAGTACCCTTGGGGTGCAGTTTCCATGTGGTTTAGGAGCATTTCGGAGTCTCGCTCTGCTTGCTTAGCTCAAGCCGAATTGTGACGCCGCATCAGTTAGCGCAGTAGTTTTTCAACAGGCTGTTATGTCCCCCATGTTCGGGATGATGGCCCCGCATCCGGAAGGATACGACCACTCGCATGATGCACACCCTGAAGAGGTTACTTATGAAAATCGATGACGAATTCGACGGCATTACCCTGCGTGAACCCACCGCTGAAGACGGCGCGCGACTCAACACCTTCGTGCGCATCACCCCGCCACTGGACATGAATTCCTGCTACTGCAACGTCCTGCAGTGTGACCATTTCTCGGAAACCTGCATACTGGCCGAGAAAGACGGCGAGCTGGTGGGCTACGTGACCTGCTACCGCAAGCCTAAAGAGCCCAACGTGTTCTTCCTGTGGCAGGTAGGCGTCGGCAAGGAAGGGCGGGGCCACGGCCTGGCGACCACGATGATTCAGGCTATCCTGGCGCGGCAGAGCTGCCGGGGCGTAACCGAACTCCATACCACCATCACCAAGTCCAACGAACCCTCACGGCGGCTGTTCGCCAGCTTTGCCAAGAAAGAGGGGGCGGAGATGACCGAGTACGAGAACCACTTCACCAGCGAGATGCTGGACGGCCACGCCGCCGAATCCCTCTTCCGCATCGGGCCGCTCTCCACGCCCAAATCCTGATGGCAGCAGGGCCGTGCGCCCAAAAGACAGCCGATCGTCCAGATCCACATGCCAACAGCTCCTTTCTCGAGAACTGTCCTTTAAAGGAGTTTCTTCAGCTTCTCCAGCTCCCCTTCCACCATCTTGTAGGCGTGCTGCTCCTGGGGAAAGTCGCCCTTGCGGGCGTCCTGGGCGTATTGTTGGAAAGCTTCCACGGTCTTCTTGCCCAGGTTTTCGTATTTCTTGACGAACTTGGGGGTGAAAGCCTGGAAGATGCCCAGCACATCGCTGCAAATCATGAGCTGCCCGTCGGCTTCCCACCCGGCGCCGATGCTGTAGACCGGTATGCTTAACGTGTCGCGGATGATCCCGCAAACCTCGGGGGGCACGGCCTCCACGAGCAGGGCAAAGGCGCCGGCGGCTTCGATGGCCCGGGCGTCGTCGATGACGTCCTTGGCCGCCTCGGCCGTACGCCCCTGGGCCTTGAAGCCGCCCTGCATGCCGGAACTCTGGGGCGTCAGGCCGATGTGGCCCATCACCAGCATGCCCCCGTCGGCGATGGCCCTGATCTGGTCGCGGACCCGCTGCCCGCCCTCCAGCTTGACGGCGTCCACCCCGGCTTCCTTGTGGAAGCGCCCGGCGTTGCGTACGGCCTCGGGCACGCTAACCTGATAGGAGAGAAAGGGCATGTCGCCGATGACAAAGGTGTTGGGTGCGCCCCGGCGGACCGCCTCCGAATGGTAGATGCACTGCTCCATGGTGACCGGCACGGTGCCACTGTAGCCGTAAATGCACATTCCCAGGGAGTCGCCCACGAGGATCATGTCCATGCCGGCCTCTTCGGCGAAGCTGGCCGTCCAATAGTCGTAGGCCGTAATCCAAACGGCCTTCTGGCCGTCCTCCTTCAACTTCTGCAGATCGAAACGCGTGTGTTTTTTTGCCATAATTTAGATCCTCCTTAAAATCTCTTCAAAAAAGGGTCCAGGGGGCCAAGGGTAAAGGCGAGCGATTTTTCTTTGACCTTTAACCTCGATCCCCTTGATGCTCCGAATCCTTGAACCCATGGTTTTTTCCTACCGTTTTGATTCTTGATTTGGTTTTTCCCTCGGACCCTAATCCTTGATTTATTCTTTTGCTCCCGTGCCGCCGATCTTCACCGACAGTTGCCGGCAAGCCATCATGATCTTGTCTGCCATGGCCGCAATGCAGTCATCCGGCTTGCTCGGGTAAATGGGTTCCCGGTCGCAAAAACACCACCGGATAATGACAATCAGGCAGCAGATCCAGGAGGCGATTGTTGGCATCAATACCGTCTTCCGGTTTGAGCAGCCCCCTTAACAGCATCTCGGGCCTATGCGCCTTTGCCGCATAACGAAACTAGGCGGCGAGCTCATCCACCGTGCCTACGTGCCCCTGTCCGGTAGACGCTGCAATGCGTGCAGCGGGCACTCCGGCAGTGGCAAGGCGCGCGCGAAAAGTCAGGGTGCGCGCTTCATCCAGTTGTCCAGTTGTCGGCATGGCAGTTCGCCACGGGTCGGGTCAAGGCAGGCCACGGTTGGCTGCGGGTAAAAACCAATGGGGTCTTTCATGAGTTTGGCACTGTCGAGGGGCATGAAGGCTTCCTTTTTGTGTGGCGTTGTGGGTAGTATGATAGGTGTACAAGATATCTTAACAGATTAAGAGAGGAGGGACTAATGGATAACCTGGAACAGGCACTTGCAGAACTGGGACTTCCGGCTCATGACAATAATCAGCTGCCATCGTCTGAGCTTCGCTTCCCCGATGGCGGTCATTATCGCATCGAAATATCCGGTGTCGAGCGGGTATCATCACTGCAAACGCTCATTAAGGAAGCGGAACAACAGCAGGTACCGGTACACCGTATTATTGCTACTGTCGGTGGCGCCACCTATCTCACCCAGGCCGAACTACGAGATTTTGCGCAACTGGCGCGGGAACAGAAAATCGAGGTGGTGATGACCCCTGGCCCGCGTCGCGGCTGGGATGGTGGACGTCAGATAGCCACATCAGAGGGATTGGTCTCCGGCATGCGCCTGCGCGGCATGGATGCTGTCCGGCACTGGCTCAAAGACATCGAGCGGTGCATGGCTGCCGGCTTTCGTGGTTTCCTGGTAGCCGATGAAGGCGTGTTGTGGCTCGTTAACCAGCTCCGCCAAAAAGGCGTCATCCCCGAGGACGTCATTTTCAAGCTGTCGGTATTTGCCGGTCAGGCAAACCCGGCAGGCGCCCATGTTGCCCAGCAACTGGGAGCCAATACCTTCAATCCCCTCGCCGACCTCAACCTGCCGATGTTATCGGCCATCCGCAGCACTATCCGGATTCCGCTGGATGTCTACCTCTGCCTGGTGAATTCAATGGGCGGCTTCGTGCGTTTCTACGAGGCGGCGGAGATTGCCCGTGTCGCGGCACCGTGCTATTTCAAGATCGAGCCTGGTCCGTCGGAGGAGGCCATGTACGCGCCATGGAACCCGGACAGCTACCACGATGACATGATGCGAGACCGGGTGCGCAATGCCGCGGTGGCATTGGAATTGATCGGCCGGGAAAACCCCGGGCTCAAGTGCTCACCCGCCGGTGGTGATGACCTGGCCATTCCCCGCTAGGGGCCTGTCGAGTTTGGGGGTATTCTCCCCCCTGGCGCAGGCGGACAGGCCATAACCAGAAAGGTCCCTGATGCTCCGTAAAACATACATGTGCGTGTAGAGTTTCGTTATTGCATTCGAACCACAAGACACGAAGGCACCAAGAAAAACATAAAAACAGGAAGCTCTTCGTGTTTTTGTACCCCTCAAGGGGGTATTAAGAAGAATGCCTTTGTGGTTAAAGTCAGAGTTGTATAAATATACGAAACTTTAAGTGATATACTGCACTAGCACCAGCCGCGCATCTGCATGGCTTCTTCAATCCGTTTGAGGGCATTAATCCAGGCACCCAGGCGGACTGATTTTAACTGGTACTTGGCAGCCGCATTCATTGCCGCGCGGTAGCCGGCCACCAGCCGTTGATGGCGCAGGTGGTTAATTGTCTCGATATCCCAGTAGTTATCGGCAAGCCCCTGGCTGCGCTCCATCTGGCACAGGTGCACACTCCCGGCGTTCGCCAGCACATCCGGCACGATGGTAATACCTCTTTCCAGTAGTATCGCCTCGGCTTCCACCGTCGTCGGGGCATTGGCGGCTTCCACCAGCATCTGCGCCTTGATCCGGTAGGCAGTATCCGCGGTAATCACTCCCTGCACCGCCGCCGGTACCAGCACGTCGCAGTCACATTCCAGCAGGTCCTGGCCGGTCAATGGTTGGCTATCAGCAAAGTCCGCGACTTTGCCCGTGGCCTGTTTGTGGGCCAGCAAGCCGGGAATATCCAGCCCCTCTTTTGCATAAAGGCCGCCACGGCTATCACTCACCGCCACGACGCGGCAACCGGCTTCATGGAACATGCTGGCGGCCACTGATCCGACCTGGCCAAAACCCTGGATAGCGACACTGGCATCTTTGATTTCAAAGCCGGTTGCTTTTGCAGCTTCCTCGAAGACGTCGAACACGCCGCGGCCGGTGGCTTCATAGCCACCCAGCGAGCCTCCGAGGATCGGTGGTTTATCGTTTATCGCCGCAGGATCATGGTAACCGGTAATCGACTCATACTCGTCCAGCATCCAGCTCATGCTTTGCAGGTCAGTGCCAATATCAGCACCGGGTACATCATAGGCATGCCCCCGGGGGCGCAGCTGACGGATATAGGTACGGCAAAGCGTCTCAAACTCGCGTTTGCTTAACTCACGTGGGTTGGCTGACACGCCACCCTTGCCGCCGCCAGCCGGTATGCGGCCAGCCGCGTGTTTGATAGACATGATCAATGCCAGCGATTTCACCTCGCCCAGGTCGAGATCGGCCGAAATGCGCGTACCATCACGGGTCGGTCCCAGGGCATCGTTGTAACGCACACGGTACGCATCAAAGACACGAAAACTGCCATCATCCATCTTCAACGGGATGCGAAAGATCACCACTCGCGCCGGTGCAGCAAGAAATGCCATCACATTGGGATCAATCTGGCAGATCCTGCCAGCCTCGCGAAGAAGACGGGTACTTTGTTCGAGAAAATCGTACTGCATGGTATCTCCTTGTCTATTGTTTGTGAAAACAAGCTAAAGGCAAGCCGCTTAACCATAGTATGGTTCTTCTCGAGAAGCGGTGCAAGGAAACACAATAAATAGTGGTATAGGCGGCGTGTGGGGATCTGCGGGTGTCGTTTGAACTCCTGGCCCAAAAACTTTCTTATCTCGCCGCGGTTTCAGCCTCGGGGGTTGATAAACTCCCGGTAGAGGGAGAGGTAGAGGGAGAGGGCACCCTCATAAAAATCAGCCACCAGGAGCTCGGTGGCCCCGGGGCTGACCAGGGCCAGGTTGAAGATGGCCAGGTTCAGGAAGGTTGTTTCCTGGAGATGCAGGGGAGTTAAGAATGAACGCCGGGATGGGGTATGTGGGGGACAACCAGAATGGCGCTATTTTATGAGGTTGTGAAAATGATCACCATTCTCGCCTGTCCCCCTTTTCTATGCCCTGCGGTCCACTTTTATGTCGGTTCAACCGCTCTGATCTTGTCTCCCTTCATATCCTTCTTAAAGAGGCTGTAGCCCCGCTCCATGGCGCAGAAATCACCGCACATGGTGCAGGTGTCGGTGTTTTCCGGGCTGCGGCCGCTGCGCACCTCGCGGGCCTTGTCCGGAAACATCAGCAGGCCAAAGT
This sequence comes from Desulfobulbaceae bacterium, assembly GCA_002868945.1. GTDB lineage: Bacteria > Desulfobacterota > Desulfobulbia > Desulfobulbales > SURF-16 > BM506. The sequence goes on along the minus strand of PKTX01000071.1, from coordinate 14,789 downwards.
GGTCGTCCCAGGCCATGTCGCGACGGGCCAGGGCCACCTGTTTTTCCCGCTCGCGCCGCTGGGGATATTTAGCGATATCACCGATATGGGCGGCCAGCCGGGTGGCGCGTACCCCTTCGCGGACATCATTCTCATTGGGCAGGGCCAGGTGTTCGGCCGGCGTGATGTAGCAGATCAGGTCAGCGCCATGCCGGGCCGAGCTGGCCGCACCAATGGCCGCGGTGATATGGTCATAACCGGCGCCGCAGTCGGCCGGCAGGGGCCCCAAGACATAGTAGGGGGCGTTGCCGCTCATCCGTTTCTCCAGCATGATATTGCCCTCAATCTCGTCCAGAGGCACATGGCCCGGGCCCTCCACCATCATCTGGCAGCCCATCTCCCGGCCCAGTTCGGCCAGCTCGCAGTTGATGATCATCTCAGCCATCTGGGCCCGGTCATGGCTGTCATGGATGGCGCCGGCTCGGATGCCGTTGCCCAGTGACAGAACGGCGTCATACTTCTGCATCAGGGCGCAGACCCGGTCAAACTGCTCATAGAGGGGATTTTCCCTGTTGTTGTACTCCATCCAGGAGACCATGAAGGTGCCGCCCTTGGAGACCAGGCCGCCGTAGCGGTAGCCCTGTTTGCGCAGACGTTCGATGGAGAAGCGGTTAATACCGCAATGGATGGCCATAAAGGAGAGGCCGTCGGCCAGCTGCTGTTCGATGAGATCAAAGAGGTACTCCGGATCAAGGAGGTTGGGGTTTTTGAGGGTGCGCGAGTAGTGATTGAAGGCCTGGTAGAGAGGGACATTGCCCACCGGCAGATTGGTGCAGGCCAGGATCTCGCGGCGAATAAGGTCAAGATCGCCGCCGGTGGAAAGTTCCATCAGGGTGTCGGCCCCCTCCTCTTCGGCAATGCGGGCCTTGCGTTTTTCCAACTCAATGTCGCGGATATCGGATGAGGTGCCGATGGAGGCATTGACCTTGGTGCGCAGGCCCATGCCGATGCCCACGGCCTTCTGCTGCGGACGATTGGGGTTGTTGGGAATGACCACTTCACCAAAGGCCACCTTCTGACGGATCTCCTCCGGGCTGAAGCCTTCATCTCGGCCAACCTGCACCATGAGGGGGGTGATTTCGCCGGCCTGGGCTCGTTGTAACTGAGTTTTCATCGTAGTTCTCCTTTGCCGTACCCCTGGTCCGCATTTTTACAGGTGATCTGCTGGGAAGGGAGCAAGTCGTCTCTCACAGAACCCTCCGCCTTGTCGCGACGATCTTTGTGGGCAATGCCGGCCGGGTCGGCTGATGTGCCCCGGCACGGTGTGCCGGGGCGGGAAAATGACGATGCCTGTGGACGGCAGGCATAAAAAAATCCGCACGGCAAAAGCTTGCCGCGCGGATTGATATGGACAAATCGTTCCGGATTCCTCTGTAACCTCGGCAGGTCTTCTGACTTGCGGATCATGCCGTGCCAGCACACCTTCCCGCCGTTATTGCCGGCAGTGGTATATCGGCTGGACGGTCCCCGCTTACAGCGTCGGCCCAACGTTACGGATTTACACCGTATTCCCTTTTCACCGCTTGATCCTCATTTTTTGCAAGAAGATAAGGCGGCACCGAAGTTTTTGTATATGAGCCAGCTATACACGCTTTGGCAGGAAAAAACAGCGAAAAAAAGAGGGCCGGAGAGGAGTCGGCAACACAGACCGGCAAAAAATAACGAAAAAATATCTATTTTTATCAGACAGGAATCTGGGAAATGAAAATTCAGACAGGCCACCTTCCGGTAATCATTGCGGCGAAATAACCCACAACATATAGTGGCCTCACAAGTTGCCAAAGATATCTAAACAACGTTAATTTGTTATTCTAACTGCTTATAATTTCACAACAACTGGAAAAAAGGCTTTCATTGTGATATAAAAAACTTTATCGATGTTCTAGTAGTACAGGAAGACCATTTTAGGTGGACTCGTAAAAAGCCCATCGTAGCGCATCGGCTTCTTCGCCGGTGTATCAGGTCTTTGATTTTGCAATAACTCAAACCACCAGTGGGGGGGAAATATGAAGTGGCGTCTAGCTCTAGGGGTGGCATTGTCAATGGCAATGCTCTCGACCTCGGCCATGGCTGAAGACGGCGCAAGCATGTTCAAGCAGAAATGCGGCTCATGCCACGTCAAGGGAGGGCAGGCAGCACCTGTCAATCCGGCAGATAAAGCAGCGATAGTCTGGGATAAGTTCTTTAAGAGAGGCCGACACAAGGTCGATTTCTCCCAGACGGTCAGCGGTTCGGATCTGCAAGCCATCGTCCAATACTTAAAAAGCCATGCGGCAGACAGTGACCAGCCTGCAGTTGCTGTTATCCCCAGGTAAAAAGGAGGAAGAGAGATGAAGAAAATATTATTGACCGCAGGCGCTCTTATGCTTTGGACAGGTACTGTATGCGCCGCAGATATGGTCCGTATTCCTGCCGAGGATTACAAGGCCATCCTACAAAGCCTGGACGCCCTCCAGAGAAGGGTTGTGGAGTTGGAGGCAAAACAGGGAGCAGCACCGGCAGCCCGGCAGGCAGCGCCTCAACCGGCGGCGGACAGCGCCCGCATGGACCAGATGGCTGATGATATTAATAATATCTATGACACCCTGGATCAGGTTGAGACCAAGACCCTGAAGGATCGGGTAAACCTGGGCGCCGAGTATCGCCTCCGTTACGATTCTTATAAGTATAAGGATCTGATGGTAACCGACTACTCAACGGCCACCCCCACCATCTATTCCACGGTACATGATAGTGATAATTTCACCAATCGCTTCCGAATCAACATGGATGCCAATATCTCCAGGTCGTTGAAGTTCCATGCTCGCTTGGCTGCCTATCATGCCTGGGGTGATCACGACCAACATAATCTGGTGAACTTCAACAATGATGGCAATGCCGTGCACACTCTAGGTGATAACGGCTTGAAGGTGGACCGTTTCTATGTGGACTGGATTCCTGAAGGTTTTCCGGTACCGCTGGCCATCACGGTTGGCCGCCATCCCTCCACGGAAGGCCCGCCGACCGAGTTCAAGGAGAACCGGACCCGCCAGGCCACTTATCCCTCGCTTATCTTCGACGGTGAGGCGGATGGTATTGTTGCCACCCTCGGCCTGCAGCGTTACATAGGCCTGAAGAATGCCGGTCTGCGTCTGGCCTATGGTAAGTTCTACCGTTCAGACGAGAACAGTACCGATTTTGGCTGGCTCGACAATGAGGATACCGAGGATTCCGATATCTTTGCCGCCTTTTTCGAGGGCAAGATTCCCTATGTTGATAACAGCCTCATGGTCTTTTCCTATGCCCATGTCTTTGATCTGCCGGCCAATTTTGTCGATGGTACCGGCCCTGTCTTAAGTAGCGCCACCGCCACCGATGGCCTTGTCCTCGGTGATATGGATATCTACGGCGCCCATTTTCAGGCCGCCGATATTGCCGACACTGGCCTTGATCTGTATGTCTCCGGTTCCATCAACGAAACCGATGCCAATGATGATCCGGCCAACCTGGGCACCGGTTACTCCATGCTGACTCTGACGCCGGGGACTGCTGCGGTTGCCGCCGATGTCGAGGATCACACCGGTTGGGGTGTTGTTGCTGGTCTGCGCTACACCATGCCCATCAATGCCCTTAATAACCCGAAGATCGGTTTTGAGTATAACCATGGCAGCAAGTACCACTGGACGCCGACCACCGGTGCCAGTGAGCTCTACAACAAGTTTGCCATTCGCGGTAATGCCTATGAGCTCTACTACATCCAGCCGATCAGCAGATATCTCTTCTTCCGCGTGGGTGGTACCTATGCCGAGTATGAATACACCGGTTCCGGCCAGCCGGCCGCCGAGCCGATTCGACTTGACAGTGACAGGATCGTGTCTGGAGGTCTCGACACCACCATGGAGAATATCTATTTCCTGATGGATGTCCGTTTCTAGCTGAAAAAGCTGTATATCCCGAAGATCAAGGCCGATTCAACGTTTTTGTTGAATCGGCCTTTTCTATGGCGCTGGAGAAAAGAAAATGCAAAAGGAGTTCAGCGATGTGGTGCGCTTCCACGGCCATGCCTGCCCGGGCCTGGCCTTTGGCTACCGCGTGGCCGCGGCCGCCCTGGAGGCCCTCGGTCCATGCCGGCCGCGGCAGGAGCTCGTGGCGGTGGTGGAGAACAAATCGTGTGCGGTGGATGCCATTCAGGTGGTCACCGGTTGCACCTTTGGCAAGGGCAACCTTGTTCTGGATGATTACGGCAAGCAGGTCTATTCTTTTATGACCAGGGATGGCCACGGAGTCCGTATTGCCGTGATCTGGGAGCCGCCCCCTGAATCCACGGCCATGCAGCAGGTGTGGCACCGGTTTCAGGCCGGTGACCGCGACCCGGAGATCATGCAACAGATTGCCGCCCACAAGGGGAAAAAGGTGCGTGCCATCCTGGAGGCGGCGCCTGAGGACCTTTTTAAGGTGGAAAAGCGGCAGTTCAAGGTGCCGGCTGCGGCCCGTGTTTTCAAAAGTCTACGCTGTAGTCACTGCCAGGAAAAGGTCATGGAGCCCATGGCCCAGGTAAAAGACGACATCATCCTCTGTATCCCCTGCCGCAACGCCATGAACGTCGACGCAAATACAGCTTGCCAGAACGATTCCGCCGAAGTTCACTCCTCCTGACTCCTGACTTATTGATTCTGCAGGTCCAGCATGGTCCAGGCCAGAGAGATAAAAGGGGAGATGAACACAGTGGAGATAATCAGGGCGTTTCGCTGGAAGGTTTTGTCGGCCGCCAGCTCGGCAAGCCAGGCAAGGGAGGGCTGGTCAACAAGACCGGCGCTGACAAGGGGCAGCATAACAGCCAGCAGAATAAGTATGCTGAATTCGGTGATAAGCAGGCGTTTGGCAAAAAGCTTTAATCCGTTCAGGGCGGTGCGCATCCAGATAAGGCGACTGTATTCTCTGTTGATCTCCTCAAATTCGGCCCTGATCTCCTTGGCCAGAGCCAAGGCCTGAAGGGTGGACTTGGAGGTCTGCTTTTTGAGAAGGAGAGCCGCCTTCTGGTTCTTTTTGATGGTGGCCAGCAAGGCAGCCTGAAATTTCTTGAAAAAACTCTTGTAGGGATAGCCTTTCCAGAAGTTGCGAAAGCCGTCAAGTTTGCGGCCTATGCTTTTGAATTCACTGTTTTGCCGTTCTGAAAAATCCTTGCGCAGGCGATGGCAGTTGAAAAAAAGCCCGCTGCTGCGCTCAGATACGTCGAGCAGGTCAAAATAGCTGTGTCGTTCAAGCTGTTTTTCCAGCTGCGCAAGGCTCGCCTTGTTGTCGGCCTGCCGTCTGTCGTCTTCCTCGAGCCATACCTCCAAGGCTCCCACTTCCTGCTTGGCGTTGGCCAGGTTTTTCCGGGCGTCAACCGCGACCACCGAATATTGATGGCTGAGGATCTCTTCGGTAAGCCCTTGAATGGGAAGGAGTTGCGGGTCAAGGAGGGCCTTGATGAAAATCTCCTTCTGGCCGACAATGAGGCTGCGCAGTTGCTTGAACTCCCGATTACTCAAACCCTCCCGAACAGCCAGCTGAACACGGCGATATTGCACGTCCAGGCAGTCGTAATCCGCCTTCATGGCATTGTTGACCGCCTCTTTGGCACTCCAGAAATCCTTATAGAGTTGATAGTAACGGGAAAGCAGCAGGTTGCAGTAGATAATTTCCTTGGTCTGGTGAGCCAGGTTGCGGGCCTCTTTGAGGTTGCGCAGCATGTCGCTCTGCCGGTTGAGCTCCAGGGAGCAGAAGGCCAGGCCTATATGGGCGGCAAAACGATCACCGTCCTTACGGCGGTTCTCCTTTTCAAGAATTTCCAGGGCCTGCTCATGCTGACCGACGCGCAGGCAGTCAAGGCCGAGGTGGAGATTGCGGTTGTCGATTTTTATCCGGTCGGAAATATAGAGGGAATCCCACTGGCTATAGCCGGAAAAGGCAAAATTCCAGAGAAACCTGGGTTGATAGACGGCTGAAATGTCAAAAAAGGAAATAAAGGTCCGCAGGTCCTGATTTTTGCGAATATCAACGGCCTCGATCCCCTCCTCCAGGGCGGCGATAATCGACTTGTTGGCCGGAAAGACTTTCTTGTAGGTGGCATTGAGTTCGTTGAAGGTCTGGTAGCCTACCTCGGCCAGTCCCCAGGTGGCCATGCTTAACAATTTGCTGGGGCACTGTGAGACATGATGCGATGTCATGCCGCAGTAAAAGCATTCCTTCCCCTTGCCCACCACGGGCAGGGCCCGGAAGGCCAGAAGTTTGGAACGTTTGCCGATATCATGATCGGTAAAGATAATGCGGCTGAGACCCGAGCCATCTGGCTGGATGGTGTGCTCCGGCAGGTGGCTACTTTGGTTGGCGAGCACCGGCCATTTCTTCTCCAGGGCCGGTGCCAGATAGATAACCTCATGATGCAGGTTGGCCCAGATGGAGTCGTCAGGCAGGAGGTCGGCTGTTTCCGTGGAGCCCGGCGGTACAATGTCCACGATAATCTGCAGAGGGCAGGGGCCGCTGGATGATTGCCAGTCATGCTCTTTCTTGCTGTCAGCCAGGGCGGAGAGCAGAACATTGAAGGCCTGCAGGCCTTGTTGAAACCTGAAGACCAGAATCTCATCACTGCTGATTTTAGCCTCCTCGCCCTGGGCCTGTAATGCATTGCGCAGATAGTCGATAAAGGGCAGCCAGCGATTGCTGAGAATTTTTTCCCCCTGCTGCGGGATGGTGCGGATGATAAGAAGGAGGGGTAGGGTGTCAGTCATATGTTAACCTGTCATGCCGGGTCCGCCTCTTCTGGTGCGCCTGGAAGAGGGTAAAAGCGTGGAGAAGTTTCTCTGGCGCCTGTTTTCAGCATTGGTTGAGAATGGTCTTTGCCTCACGGTTGCCGGGATCAAGTTGCACTGCCTTGGCCGCGTGGCGATCCGCCCTGATCAACATGTTCATCTCCAGGTAGCTGCGGGCCAGGGCAATGTGCAGCTCGACATCCTCGCTGAATTTGTCGACCGCCTTTTCCAGATAGGCGGTGGCTTGGCTGTGCTGGCCTTTCAGCTGGAGGGCCAGGCCCAACTGCTTATGGATGGAGAGGCGACGTGGCGCATTTTTGAGGATATCTTTATAACATTTGATGGCCAGATCCGGAAAGTTGTTATGGGCGGCGATGGTGGCAATCTTTTCGAGATTCTCCTGGTTGGTGGGATCGTGCTTGAGCAGCAGGCGCAGCACCTTTTCCGCCTTTTGCGGCTGGTCTTTCTTGAGAAGCAGGTCGACGAACTTAAAACCGCGTTCACTGTGGCGCGGGCTGATATCCATGGCCTTGCTGTAGTAGTCGATGGCCTTGTCCGTTTTGCCTTGGTGTAGATAGAGCTGACCAAGATAGTGGTAGGAGGTGACGTCCAGTCTGTTGATGTCAATGGCCTTGACAAAGTAGCCAATGGCCTGTTTGACGTTTTTTGCCTTGATGAAGAGGCGGCCCAGTTCGCGGTAGGGACGTGACAGGTTCTTGTTGGCCTTGGCCGCATCCATGGCCAGTTGCAGGGCCTTTTTCAGGTCCCCCTCCTCCTCGGCAAGTCTCGACTCCTTGAGCAGTTTGGTGGTGAGATCGGGATGAGCGGCCTTGTCGATAAGCTCATTAATCTTTGTCTCCAGCGAGGCGGTGACAAAGGGTTTGGTCAGGTAGGCGTCCACATCGTGTTCGGCTGCCTCGGCAACAATTTCCTTATTGGCGTCGGCGGTGATCATCAAAAAGGGGATGTCGCGCAGCCGTTTGTCGGCCCGGAGCCGGTGCAGCAGCTCCGTACCGCTCATGTAGGGCATGTTGTAGTCGCAGATAATGAAATGGATGGGAATTTGCTGTTCCGCCAGGATCTTCCAGGCCTCTTTGCCGTGGGGCGCTTCGTAGAATTTTTTGCCGTACTGGATCAGTTTGAGCATGGCGCGCACGGAACGGCGCATGTTGTCCATGTCGTCAATGATCAGGAAGGTCATATCTTTGGGGTGAAGAGGAGTCATCGCACTCTCGGTCATATCCCTAGAGGGGGAGTTCTACAAAAAAACAGCTTCCCTGCCCCTCGCTGCCTTCAACCCAGATCCTGCCGTTGTGCAGTTCAACGGCAAGTCTGCAGAAATGAAGGCCCATGCCGGTTCCCACCAGGGCGTCATGCTGGCTTGACAGGCGGGCGTATTTATCAAAGATGGCCTCACTCATGGTGCTTGGAATGCCGGGGCCTTCATCAATAAACATGAAAAGCACATGGTCGTCGCCGGGGCGGATGCCGGCGGTAATTTTGGTGTCAGCGCTGGAGTAACTCACGGCATTGGCCAGAATGTTCTGAAAGACGCGGAGAATCAAGGTGCGGTCAATGCGCAGCTCCGGCAGGTCAACACCGGCCTCCTGGTTGTGGACAATGGTAATATCCTTGAGGCGGGCAATGGCCTGAATGGAGGAGAGGGCCTCGGTGAGCAGTTCATGGGGGTTGACATTCTCCCGGAGAAGCTGCTGTTTGCCGTCCGAGATCTTGTCGATACTGACCAGGTTGCTCACCATGCGAACCGCAAGATCGCAGCCGATTTGCGCTCCTTCGAGAAACTCCTTGTTGTCGCCGGTAATAGTGTAGGAAAGAATATCGAGATTGGCCACCACTTCGGCCAAGGGGGTCTTGAGGTCGTGGATGAGCATGCTGGAGAGCTGGCTGCGTAGCTCCTGTTGGCGTTGCAGCTCTTTGTTGCGCTTGCGCAGGGTGGAGCGCTGCTTGGTTAATTTGTTCTGCAGATCCTCCAGGACCATGCCCCAGATGATGATGCTGCTGAAATGCAGGAGGAGTTGAACATCCTGCTTGAGCAGATGACGATTGCCGGCCTTGTCCGTGACATTGATGGTGCCGGCTACCTTGTTCTTGTGGAAAATGGGGACGCAGAGCAGCGAATTCTTCTTGTAGGTACCGCCGCCGCGCATGGGAAAGCGTTTATCCTTGGAGATGTCTTCGATAAAGAGGGGTTCTCCCTGGCGAGCCACCCAGGAGGCGACCATATCCGCCGCCAGCGGCTGTTTCATGCCGATGATCTCCGCTCGCGTTGCGGCGCAGACCACCAGTTTGCAGCGCTCCAGCACCATGATCGAGCCCTGTTCCGCGCCGAGATAGTCCAGGACGATGGAGAGAATCTTGTCCATTTTTGTCTGGGATTGCGGTTCATTGCTGTTCATGGTGTCGGCAATGAGCAGAATGGTGTCCAGCAGACGGATCGCTGTCTCTGGGTCGGAAACGGCATGGGGGCTCAAGGCTTTCATGGGCATGGGAGAAGGGGGTGAAGGTGATTCTGACAATAACAATGGTATCGGGCCAGCAGTAAACCCGCACGATATGGAGGCATAACTTCGTTATTTTACAACAGATGCGGCGCAAAAGAAAAGTTGAGAAAATAAAAAAGGCTGCCATACGGCAAGGGCCCGACTTCAAATGTTTGGCACGGCTGCCGACAGGGGGGAGCAGGGCTAAGCTGACCATAAGTGCGCGCTTAAGCCCGGCCGCTCCTCTTTGTTGTTCCCCTGCAGAAAGAGAAGCAGCTTGCACGAGAGATCCCGTCGCTGCTCTTGGCCTCTGCTCCGGCTTGCCGACGGTGAGGCAGGTGCCGACATTGCGTGACGATTTTGCCGCGAAGGGCTGTTAGTAGTTGTCCGCCTTGAGCAGGCGGATGTTCTGAGCCTCCACCTTGGCGGAATCGCGTGAGGTCGGCACTATCTGGAACTCGAAAATCTTACCGGGCTGGGTAAAGACCTGCGCCTCCTGTTCATGGGCGGACTTGGAGCAGTGGAAAAAGACGGTCTGCGCCTTCAGACCTGCCGGAGTAAAGAAGTAATAGCGTAAAAATCCGAAACCGCGGTCCGCCTTGTAGGTGGCCACGGTGCCGCGATACCAGTTGTCGCCCTCCAGATCGGCAGGGAAGGGGAGTAGACCGGGCACCAGGAAGCCGGAGAGGTAGATGTCGGCCGCCTCGCGCAGGTCATTGCTGACATTGTTAAAGCCGATCACCTCAACGCGGCAGCCCTTGTTCTGCAGGGCCGTCACCAGACGGATAAAGTCGCCGTCCCCGGTGAGCAGAATAATGCGGTCCAGGTTACGGGACTGGAGGATGGCGTCAATGGCCAGGTCCATGTCGGCATTGGCCTTGGTGGTCACCACCCCCTCGTCGTCAACGTAATGTTTGACATATTTTTTGATGACCTTGAAGCCGCATTTGCGCAGGACATCGTGGTAGGCATAGAGTTTGTGACGATACTCGCCATCCTCCTGGGTGCGTTGTTTATCCTCGGCCAGATAGGAGTTGGCGCGCAGCATGGTCGAGTTGTTGGTGTTGGCCAGATCCACCAGGATGTCGTAGCGCATGCCATAACCGCCAGAGAGGCGGATGTTTTCAGCGTCCACGTAAATACCAGTTTTCAGCATAATTATTCTACTTTTTGTTGTATTGAAGAACCGTGTCGGGCCGGGGCGGCACCTTATTCCCACTCAATGGTGCTGGGCGGCTTGGATGAGACATCAAAGACCACCCGGTTGACGCCATGCACCTCGTTGATGATGCGGTTGGAGATGCGGCCGATCAGCTCATAGGGCAGTTTGGACCAGTCGGCTGTCATGGCGTCGAGGCTGTCCACGCAACGCAGGGCAATGACATTCTCATAGGTTCGTTCATCGCCCATGACGCCGACGGTCTGGATGGGCAATAGTACGGCAAAGGATTGCCAGACCTTGCGATACCAGCCACTCCTCTTCATCTCTTCCAGGACAATGACATCGGCCTGGCGCAGAATATCGAGGCGTTCACGGCTCACCTCGCCCATGATGCGGATACCCAGGCCGGGGCCGGGAAAGGGTTGCCGGAAGACCGCTTCTTCCGGCAGACCAAGTTCAAGACCCAGGAGACGCACCTCATCCTTGAACAGTTCGCGCAGCGGTTCAATGAGGTCAAGTTTCATGATCTCCGGCAGGCCGCCGACATTGTGATGTGACTTGATCACTGTGCCGCCGTCCAGGGCAACGCTTTCAATAACGTCGGGATAAAGGGTGCCCTGGGCCAGATATTTGACATTGCCGAGCTTTTTGGCCTCCTCTTCAAAGATCTTGATAAAGCCGTAGCCGATTTTTTTGCGTTTTATTTCCGGATCAATAACCCCCTGCAGTTCATCGAGAAAATAGTCGACCGCATCAACGTCAATGACCTTGAGATGGGTGGTTTCGGCAAAGAATTTGAGCAGAGTGGCGGTCTCGCCGGTGCGCATCAGGCCGTTGTTGACATAGATGCAGGTGAGTTGGTCGCCGATGGCCCGGTGGATCAGGGCGGCGGTGACCGCCGAATCAACACCGCCGGACAGGGCGCAGATCACCTGGTCGCTGCCCACCTTCTGCTGGATGGCCTCCACCGTGGTGTCGATAAAGGAGCCCATGGTCCAGGTGGGCGAGCAGTTGCAGATCTTAAAGAGGAAATTGCGCAGGATGTCGGTGCCGATCAGGGTGTGGGCCACCTCGGGATGGAACTGGACACCGACCAGGGCTTTACTCTGGTGACGGATGGCCGCATAGGGAGAGTGCTCACTGGTGGCGGAAACGATAAATTCCTTGGGGAGCTGTTCGATCCGGTCGCCATGGCTCATCCAGACCTGGCATTCGCCGCTGGTACTGCCCAGGCCAGAAAAGAGGCCGTCGGTGAAGGTAATGTCAAGGACTGATTTGCCGAACTCGCGTTTGGAGGCCTTTTCCACCTTGCCGCCCATCTCCTGCACCATAAGCTGGGCGCCGTAGCAGATGCCAAGCACCGGAATGCCCAGCTCAAAAACGCCCGGATCGCATTTGGGCGCCCCCTCGTCGTAGACGGAACGCGGCCCGCCGGAGAGGATCAGGCCGGAGGCTTTTAGTTCCTTGATCTTGGCAAGATCGGTATGGAACGGATGGATCTCGCAATAGACCTTTTGCTCCCGGATACGCCGGGCAATGAGCTGGGTGGTCTGGGAGCCGAAGTCGAGGATAAGTATCTTTTCACTGTGAATATTCATGATAGGTATGGTGTTGAGGTATACTGCTGTAATTGTATCAAGATACCCTTTGGTAAGAGTATCGGCTTTTGCCGTGGTATGGGTGAACAGGCCCGGCCGTGATATGCCCCCACAAGACCTGAAGAGGCGGGGCGGCATATCTGGCCGTGATGCGGCCTTCCCATCCTAGCCGGGCAACAGTCGGGCTAGCCGAGGCGGTAGTTTGGCGCCTCCTTGGTGATAATAACGTCATGGACATGGCTTTCGCGCAGACCGGCCGGGCTGATTTTGACAAAACGGGCCTTGGTGTGCAGCTCCCGGATGGTGGCGGCACCCACATAGCCCATGCCGGAGCTTAAACCGCCCATGAGCTGATAGATGATCTCGGCCAGGGGCCCTTTGTAGGGGACCTTGCCCTCAATGCCCTCAGGGACATACTTTGTGGTCTTGTCCTGGAAATAGCGGTCGCTGCTGCCGCGTTGCATGGCACCAAGGGAGCCCATGCCGCGATAGCCCTTATAGGTGCGCCCCTGATAGAGAAAGGTCTCGCCCGGCGACTCGTCCGTGCCGGCAAAGAGACTGCCGGCCATGATGATGTCGGCGCCGGCTGCCAGGGCCTTGGTGATGTCGCCGGAGTGCTTGATGCCGCCGTCGCCGATAATGGGTACGCCGTACTGGGCGGCGGTGCGAGAGCAGTTATAGATGGCTGACATTTGGGGGACGCCGACACCGGCAACTATGCGGGTGGTGCAGATGGAACCGGGACCGACACCCACCTTGACGCAATCGGCGCCGGCCTTGATCAGGGCCTCGGTGCCCTCTGCCGTGGCGACATTACCGGCAATGACCGGCAGGTTTGGGAAGGCCTCTTTTACCGCCTTCAGGGTGTTAAGCACATTTCGTGAATGGCCATGGGCCGAGTCCAGGACCACGACATCCACACCGGCAGCAACCAGGGCGGCGATGTTGTCCATCTCTGTGCCGATGCCAATGGCCGCCCCCACCCGTAAACGCCCCAGGGAGTCCTTGGCGGCATTGGGGTATTTTTTGATCTTTTCCAGATCCTTGATGGTGATCAGACCGGTGAGGGCGCCCTTGTCATCAACAACCAGAAGCTTTTCAATACGATGCTCGTGGAGCAGGGCCTTGGATTGCTCCATGGTAATGCCCGCCTTGGCCGTAACCAGGTTTTTGGAGGTCATGACATCCTTGACCCGCAGACCCTGGTCCGAGACAAAACGCAGGTCGCGGTTGGTGACAATACCGACCAGCTTGCCGTTTTTCAGAACCGGCACGCCGGAGATTCTGTAGGAGGCCATGACCTCCTGGACCTCGGCCACGGTGGAGTCTTCCGTGGTGGTTACCGGGTCAATGACCATGCCCGATTCCGACTTCTTGACCTTCTTGACCTGCAGCACCTGCTGGTCAATGGTCATGTTCTTGTGGATAATGCCCATGCCGCCTTCCCGGGCCAGGGTGATGGCGGTACGATGCTCGGTGACGGTGTCCATGGCCGCGCTGACAATGGGAATGTTCAGGGTGATCTCCTTGGTCAGTCGGCAGCCGAGGTCCACGGAGTCGGGTAAGACCTCCGAGGCACCAGGCATGAGAAGAAGATCGTCAAATGTATAGGCATGTTCGATGGTGTCTGATAACATTTTTTCAATTCCTTTCTGGGTCAAGCTCTGCCCCGTAAGGGCGAGCTGTGGTAAAGATTGCGTATGATGAGTTCTTTAGCTTTTTATGAGTGTTGGCGGTGCGAGCGGCTCACCAGGCCGTTGTGAAAAAAAGGTTTGCCAGCAGGCCCTTGTCCCAGTATATGAATACCTGGTTTAGCACAAGGTTGTAGCCGTGTTTTCCCGGGGCCGCTCCATCGGCAAGCCGGCAGCGCCGTTCAAAGGGAATGTCGTTAGGGTATCTTTCATAATGAGATACCCATTGGGTTACACTTCGTGGCTCGGCAACCCTTACTAAAAAAGAAAAGGCCTGCTTCCAACAACGCAGGCCGTTTCATTTGATACTTTTCTTATGTTGTATATCAACTCTGATAACCCCCAGTCAAGATTGATCGATAAGGCCGTTGAAATTCTCCGCCGTGGCGGCATCATCTGTTATCCCACGGACACGGTGTATGGCATGGGCTGCGATATCTTCAACCAGAAGGCTGTCAAGCGACTGCACCAGATCAAGGGGCGGCCCAAGCAGAAACCTTTTAGTTTTATCTGCTGCGATCTCAAGGATGTCAGCACCTATTGCTACCTGTCCAATACCGCCTACCGGGTGATGAAAAAGAATCTGCCCGGCCCTTATACCTTTGTCTTGCCCACCATGAAGATTGTGCCCAAAATCATGATCTCCAAACAGAAGAGTGTGGGGATCAGGGTGCCTGACAGCCCCATCTGCCGGATGCTGGTTGAACGGCTGGGCAATCCCATTGCCACCACCTCGGCCGGTCTCGATGGTCATGAGCTGCCCTCCTCCGCCTTTGAGGTGGAGCAGCTCTTTGGTAACCGGGTGGAGGAGATTATTGACGGCGGTGATCTCTATCCGCTGCCTTCGTCGGTGGTCTCACTTGTGGAGGCGGAGCCGGTGGTGCTCAGAGAAGGCAAGGGCGATGTCACCATCTTCTTCTAGTGCAGTGTATCACTTAAAGTTTTGTATATTTATGCAACTATGCCTTTAACCACAAAGGCACAAAGATCTTCTTGTTTTTATGTTTTTCTTTGTGCCTTCGTGTCTT
>PKTX01000035.1 GCA_002868945.1 Desulfobulbaceae bacterium | reverse complement strand
TATCACTTAAAGTTTTGTATATTTATGCAACTATGCCTTTAACCACAAAGGCACAAAGATCTTCTTGTTTTTATGTTTTTCTTTGTGCCTTCGTGTCTTTGTGGTTCGTATGCAATATTGAAATTCTACACGTAAATTTAAGTTTTACAGAGTTCTAGGCTGAGGGCGGGGTTGTGGCACATGCCGGATCGTTTTCCGGATCGTTTTATGGTCACATATCTCGTGGCCAGCAACGCCCACCCTGCGTTTCGACACGCTCAACACACCCCTTGCGACCCCCTCCTCACTCCTCACGCCTAACTCCTAACCATCAATCCCCTGGATTGCCGCGCGACCCTCGCAATGACTCAACGCCCCCCTCAGTCCTCAGTCCTCAGTCCTCAGCCCTCACCTCTTAAACCTGTCCCTAAACAACCTTGAGGTGAGGCGTGGTCGCCTCGGCGCTCTCACCGCCATGGCTGCCCTGGTATTCCGGGACAATGCGGCGCAGGTGGCCGATCAGCTTGTCGACATTCCTGCTGGTGGCCGCCCCTTGCAGCTCCGCCAGCTCATCGGTGAGCCACTGCCACTCCACCGGCCTGCTGCCGGCCAGAAAAAGTTTGGGATGGCGGGTGCCGCGCAGATTCTCCCGCTCATGGAAAATCTCTTCAAAAAGCTTTTCTCCGGGCCGCAGCCCCGTGTAGACAATGTCGATATCCCGGCCGGGCGTAAGTCCTGAGAGACGAATCATCTGCTCGGCCAGATCGCGGATACGCACCGGTTCGCCCATATCAAGGACAAAGATCTCACCCCCCTCCCCCATGGCGCCGGCCTGCAGGATGAGACTGACGGCCTCCGGAATGGTCATGAAATAGCGGGTGATATCCTTGTGGGTCACGGTGAGCGGGCCGCCCTCGCGGATCTGTTGTTCAAAAAGGGGCACCACGGAACCGGCCGAGCCCAGAACATTGCCGAAGCGGGTGGTGATATAGCGGGTGGTGGAGCGTTTGGCCAGGTTCTGGCAATAAATCTCGGCAATGCGCTTGGTGGTGCCCATGACATTGGCCGGATTGACCGCCTTGTCCGTGGAGACAAAGACAAAGGCCTCTGCCTTATAACGATCCGCGGCATCCGCGACAATACGCGAACCGATAATATTATTACTCACCCCCTCGGCCGGATTCAGCTCAATCATGGGCACATGCTTATAGGCCGCGGCATGAAAGATAACCAGGGGCCGAAACTTCCTGAACACCCAATCCACCCGCTCATGGTTCTTTACATCGCCAAGCACGGTGATAATTTCCAGATCAGGAAAGGTGTTTCTCAGCTCATGATCAATGGTGTAGATATTAAACTCGCCGTGATCAAAGATGATGAGACGCGCCGGCTGCTGGGCCGCCACCTGCCGACATAGCTCAGAACCAATGGAGCCGCCGGCACCGGTGACCAGCACCGGTTTTCCCCGCAGATAGCCGGCAATGGACTTTTTATCGAGCTGCACCGGCTCGCGGCCCAGCAGATCCTCCAGGGTCAAAGGCCTGAGTTGACTGACCGCCACATCCTGGTCATGCAGGTCGGCAATGGCCGGCAAGGTGCGGCACTCGACACCGATCTCCGAGCATATGCCGGCAACCTGTTTAAAAAGCCTCTGGGGGGCGGAAGGGATGGCAATAACCACCAAATCAACATCCAACGCATCCACCAGATGCCTGATATCAGCCAGGCCGCCCTGGACCCGGACCCCGTGCAGCTCACGGCCCTGCTTGCCCGGGTTGTCATCAACCAGGGCAACCGGCTTATACTGCGGATGACGAAGAAGGTCGCGGAGCAGGAGCTCGCCGCCTTGGCCGGCCCCCACCACCAGGGTACGACCGCCATTACAGGCGCGGGGCAACAAGCCGTTATCCTTGATAAAACGATACAACAAACGAGGCGCTGAAAGGCCGCAGACAACCAGAACAGGGAAAAGGAAGATAACCGTGCGGGGGATACCGGCAAGCCGGTCATACTGGAAATAACCGACCATAATCAACAAGGTGGCAAGGGCAACGGACTGAAGAATACGAACCAGGTCAGCCAGAGATGCAAAGCGCCACATGCCCCGATATTGGCCCACAGCCCAGTAGGAGATAATATAGGCCGGGATCGCCCCGATCAGCAGCTGTAAAAAGGTTCTTGTGGCTGCATCGGGAATTGGTTTCAGGTCAAAACGAAACCAGAAGGCGGCATAAAGGGCAATCGGCACCCACAAAAGATCATGCAGAAACACAGCCTTCCGATTAAAGAGTAACTTTTTCACCAATCGCTTATGCATAAAGCCTCACAAAGTAGAAATTTAAATCAAGGTTCAAGGTTCAAGGTTCAAGGTTCAAGGTTCAAGGTTCAAGGTTCAAGGTTCAAGGTTCAAGGTTCAAGGTTCAAGGTTCAAGGTTCAAGGAAAGAGTCTAAGCGCATGGTGCAGCGGCGGCAAGTGCCGGATCATTTTTATGGTCACATATCTCGTAGCCAGCAACGCCCACCACGCGTTTCGACAGGCTCAACGCACCCCTCAGTCCTCAGTCCCCAGTCCTCAGCCCTTGTCCCTCACCTCTTGAGCCTCACCTCTCATCTCTCATCTCTCCCCCCTTGTCCCTTGCCCCTCGCCCCTCAACCTCAACTCCAGACGGCAACAACCACATGCTTGTTACCGTGGCTGTCCACAAACACTTTGGATCTCTCGGGATATCTTGTTGTCAGGTTCTCCAGCAATTCCACATCCTGGGGCACCCTTCGGTTCAACAGAAGAATAACCAGGCTTGGTCTGCCTCGTTTGGGGGAGAGAAGGCGGTGTATGGTTTTTTCATTAATCTTTTTCTGAGTGCGCATATCACGGCGCTCCAGAAACCAGGCCATGCGCCGGGCATTGCTGACGATCAACCACTTTTTGTCTTCATCGGCGTGCAACACCTCCTCTTTGGCCCAGAGGGCAGATTCTTGCAGGAGCGGCACATGGATCCTGAACTTATTAAACAGGGAATCATCGACAAAGGGCAACAACAAAAGGGCGGCAAGCAGGCTAAGCGCCACCCTCTTCTTGTACCTGAAAACCCTCTGCACCCTGACATAAATCACCTCAAAAAGTGGCTCAAGCAGAGGCAGGGCAAAGAACAAGAGCAGCAAGGAGGGCAACAGCATGTAGCGCACTTCCAGATAGCCCCTGAACAGATAAAAAAGCACCATCAAGGCCAGTTGGCCGGCAAAGAGAGCGGCCACAAGCATCTTACCCGCATCCCTGCGGCGCAGGCTTCCCAGCAGGCCTACACCACCCAGAACAACAAGCGGCCAGCCAACAATCTCAACAAAGACGTAGAGTACACCAATGAAATAGATCCAGGGCCAGTGACGCTCGATCACCTGCCAGAAGTTACTGCCGTTGGTGGCAGCCGGCAGGGAATGGGAGACACTGTCAAGGGCCTGTAGACAGGCCTGCACGGACAAGGCACCACTGCTGAGCTTGTCATAGTAATGAGCAAATGACCGAAACCTGACCACGGTTTGAAAGGTCTCGGAGAAAAACAGCGCGGCCACAAGAGTGCCGAGCAGGCCCAGCATGCCGAGAAAAACAGCCTTCTTGTTGTTAATCCTGCCCCAGAGCAGCGCCACCAGGCATACGCCGCAGACCAGCAAAGCGGTGAAGGCCCCTTCCACACGGACCAGCGGCAAGAGAAACGCCACAAGCACCGCACCGCTGAATGCCGGCAGGGATTTATCCTCCAGGAAGCGTAGGGCAGCGGCAAGACAAAGAAGACTCAAAAAGAGATAGAGCGGATCGCGCAGGACCGCATAGCCCCGACCATTCAGTTCAGGGAAAAAGATAAAGAGCAAGGCCCCCACCAGCAACGGCCAGCCCGTGACAAACCTTCTGGCAATGGCCAGAAAGGGCAACAAAGCCAGGCAGGATGCGGTCAGGGAGATAAGGCGGCCGGCCCACAGCCAGTCAACACCCATCTTGTTCACCAGCATGATCAAAAACGGGTAAAACAACATGGGATAGGCGGCAACGGCCGCCTTGATATCGCCGGCAGCCAGGGACTGGGCCGACCAGAGGTAGACCGGCGCATCAGGATGAATCATAATGCCGCGAAAAACCGGCAGCAACTTAACCAAAAGATTCAGCACAAACAGCCCGGTTATCAACCGGGTCTCTCTCGTGTGCCGTAGGGAATAGAAAAATTGAGAAAACAAAGCTGGTACCTGAAGCCCGACAAAGGGCTATTGATATTTCAACTTTCTGAGTTGAGGTAACTATTCGATATTAAACGACTTGAAAGTCGTTTTCGATTTGTCATTCCGCGAGAATTCAAAATTCAGGAGTCAAGAAACAGAAAAAAGTGTGGAAATCACTGGAAAGTCCCTAACAAAACTGCCCGTAGCCAAACAAAATAACAATCTATAGCCGCACTCCACCCGCAAGTCAACATAATAGGGACAAAGGTTTAAGAGGGAAGGGGCGAGAGATTAGAGGTGAGAGGGGAGATGTTAGAGACAAGCCACATCCCCCCACCTCCCGCTCCTACCCTCTAACCTCTCGCTCCTACCTCGTCACTGCGAGGACCGGAGGGACGCGGCAGTCCAGAAAGTTTAATGATGCAACACAGCGTTTCGCGTAAAATACAAACATTGACAATCTTTGTATACAGCACTATTCTATGACTAAAATCTATGTAACTATCCAGCAAAAGGCAAAAAAGTTGAAAAACCAAGGAGAGATCCATGCACATCTCATTGACCCCGGAATTGGAATCACGAGTTAAATCAAAGGTTGAAAGCGGTCTCTACAACAACGCCAGCGAGGTAATCCGGGAGGCGTTACGTTTTATGGATACCCACGAGGAGTGGATCCACGAAATCAAGCTCGCTCGCCTGCGTGAGCAACTCCAAATTGGTGTGGATCAACTCAATCGAGGACAAGGGATGACCATCGAATCAAAGAAAGGTCTGGATCGCCTGTTTGATGCCGTCCGGGGTGACCTTTAGGATATGAGTGATTACCGATTGATCATCTCACCGGTTGCTCAAGATGACCTGAAAAACATCTATCAATTTGGCCGGCGCAACTGGGGAGTGAACCAGTCCTTAAAATATCTCGAGAATCTAAAAGAACGATTTTGGGCGTTGACAGAACAGCCTCTCATCGGCATTGAACGCTCTGAACTTTTGCCTGAGATGCGAAGCTTTCAGGTTGAAAGCCATATTGTATTCTATCAGGTACGGTCCAAAAAAATCGAGATTATCCGCGTGTTGCATGGCCGGCAGGACCCAAACCTACACATCGAATAGTGTTTATCATTTGCTCAGGGTAGTACGAGACAAGGTTATTAACTAATCGATATCCATATTAAAAAAGCATCATTCCAGTAACTGTAAAAAATAGGCCAGGTCGCGGCCACAAACGATTCACAAGCACTCCACTACAAAAAATATATAGCAAACAATGCAGAGCGATGCGAGAAGCAAGGTGCAAGAGTGATGCGAGGCCGATGGCGGAGCTGCGGCATCTATCCTCCCGCCCCATCGTGCGCGACAAAGCCCCCTGGGCTTAGCATGGCGTGCCATGAGTTTGTCCACCAACACCTCCATCCCCAGCAACACCCACCCCACGTTTCGACAGACTCAACGCATCCCCCTCTCTCCTCTCTCCTCTCTCCTAACTCCTAACTCACCCTCACCCCTCTGGATTGCCGCACTCCCCTCGCAATGACGGCTTTTCCTTACCCCTCACCTCTTCGACTGATAATAGAGGGCCAGGATGACCAGCGGGTTCCAGGCCAGCAGAATTCCCGCCAGGCCGTCCAGATGGCCCGACACCACCAAAACCGCCAGGGGCAGCAGCCAGACCGAATAAAGCACCGCCAAACCTTGGCCCAGACCAGGCCTACATCTTAAACCTGGGCGGTTCAGAAACGTTCCCGAGTGACTGCGCCACCTGTTCACATTCCGCGCAGACAACGCTGGTCAGATAAGACCAGAACTCTTCATTCTCAATCGTTTCCGCCACGATGCGCACAGGCAGGAATCGTCTCATTTCTTGAATAAAATCAGTGCGGAGCACTGCATCCATCTTCAATTTGGACTTACGCTCATTCAGCAAATCCAGAAATTCTGCCATACTCCGATGACGATCCAGAATCTTTTTCGGGATCAAATCAAGCGGCAGATCAACACCTTGCTGCTTCAGCCAGACAATATCCCAAAGATCACGATTTTTAAGCCGATTTGCCCGTAAGGCAAGGGCAACAAGTTTATCCGCCAAGATTTCCTCCCGGCTTTGCGCCTGAATGATCAGGCCCGAGGTTCCCATCTCGACACCGTAATGGTTGCGCAACATCATAGGGCGCCTATCATGGCTGGGCAGGGTACATATATCGATATTTATTCTTTGGGAAGGCAGCGATTTTTGTTCCGGCCTGGTGACAACCTTCATCTTCCAGGTCTCGACATTCCCGGTATCTTTCTTCGGCTCACCCACCGTAACATGCAACCCATATTTCGCTTCCAGGCTGTCAACAAGAATAGTAGCCAAATCGCTCAGCTTCTTCCGGTTAAAGTTTTTTCCCCCCGTAAAATCTAAATCCTCACTCAACCGATGAGAGCCATAACAGGCCCGCAGGCAAGTCCCACCGATAAAGGTCAAGGAATCGAGAAGGCCGGCTACACTCATTTCGCGAATGATATCGTGATGAAGAAGTTCTTTCTCAACCACCATACGCAACGGCGCAAGCTCAGCCTGATTTTTCATTGCCTGAAGGACGAGTTGATCAAACAAGTTCATTGGCTGCATTCCAATCGATTAAATCGGTACTCCGTTTGGTGGCCTGCATATCCTTTATTGCCAGGGCAACGGATGCACGCCACAAACGGCAACGTGAGTCGTAGATCAGGTGATCTGTCAAATTCTCCGGCCGCTTCTTGGTGTGAACAAACTCAATACGACCGAATTCACCACAATTTACAATGTGACTGCGACCGGAAGACATCAAGGTGATCCAGTTCATGGGAATCTGAGAAATCACTCCGGCATCACAGAGCGCCGTCTCAAGACTGATATAATTAAACGCATCGGCCCGCAATCTCGCCGCCGCGTGAAAAAGCACCAATCCACCGGCATAGTCAACCGACGGATACAGGTACACCCCGCGGCAGATACGCTTAAGCAAACCATCCTTTACCCCTCTGGATACCAGCGCCTTGAATCCACCCTGACTTTGTTCAGGCATTGCACCCTTCAGGTCGGCAAGAGAAAACAGGTAGTGTTCATCATCCGCTAGTTCAGCAAGAATCTTTGCCAGTTGTTTAATCGGCTGCATAGGCCACCACGGTCCACATAAGGTTACAGTTAATATAACTTTATGTATACCGAAAAAATCAGGCTGTCAATGGTTACTCACACCCAGCCTGACACCCAGCATTTCGACAGGCTCAACGCACGCCTCACGCCTAACACGTCACCCACCAATCCCCCCCTTGTAATTGGGTGCAAATGGGTGTACTTTTGGTTCATGTTTCGCACCGACACCATCCATATCACCCAGGAGATCCTGACTCTCATCGCCGGAATCGACGAGTTTAAAGGTGCTTGGCGCGCCCTGGGTACACTCGCCCCCGAGCGCCTGTCGGCCTTACGGCGGGTAGCCACCATCGAGAGCATCGGTTCATCCACTCGTATCGAGGGCAGCAAACTATCCGACCGAGAAGTGGAACGACTGCTCGTGAACCTGGAAGTTACGTCCTTCGCCACCCGTGATGAGCAGGAAGTGGCCGGCTACGCCGAACTGATGAACCTGGTCTTTTCATCCTTGCAGGAAATACCGTTCACCGAGAACCACATCAAGCAGTTACACCAGACCCTCCTACACTACAGCGAGAAAGACACCCGGCATTGCGGCAGCTACAAGAGCCTTCCGAACCATGTCGCCGCCTTTGACGAGAACGGTACGCAGATCGGCATCGTCTTCCAGACAGCCACGCCTTTTGACACACCCCGACTGATGACGGACCTGGTGGCCTGGGTGAACCGGGAGCGCGAGGCGGCTCGCCTGCATCCACTTCTGATCATCGCCCTCTTCACCGTCGTGTTCCTGGAGATTCATCCCTTCCAGGACGGCAACGGGCGGCTTTCCCGGGTACTCACCACCCTCCTGCTCCTGCAGGCCGGCTATGTCTATGTACCATACAGCTCGCTGGAAAGCGTGATCGAGCAAAACAAGGAAGCCTACTATCTGGCCCTGCGGCAGACACAAGGCACAATCCGCACGGAAACACCGGACTGGCAGCCGTGGCTGCTCTTCTTCCTGCGTTCCCTGACCGAGCAGGTCCGGCGGTTGAAGAGAAAAGTTGAACGCGAAAAGATAATGCTGGCCGCTCTGCCCGAACTCTCACTGAAGATCGTCGAATTCGCGCGGGAACATGGCCGAGTTACCATGGGCGAAGTCATCCGGCTGACCGGCGCCAGCCGTAACACCCTCAAACAACATTTCCGCGCCCTGGTCGAACGCGGCACCCTGAACCAGCATGGCAGAGGCCGCGGAGTCTGGTACAACCTGCGGCAATGAGGCGAGGCCGATGGCGGAGCTGCGGCATCTATCCTGCCGCCCCATCGTGCGCGACAAAGCCCCCTGGGCTTAGCATGGCGTGCCATGAGTTTGTCCACCAACACCTCCATCCCCAGCAACACCCACCCCACGTTT
>PKTX01000064.1 GCA_002868945.1 Desulfobulbaceae bacterium | reverse complement strand
CATAGAAAATAAAAACCGGAGCATATCGGGCATATGTGAGGATTTTTATTTTCGTAGCGCCGAAAAAATCGAGCAAAATAGCAATTATTCAAGATGGCCTAAAGAGGCAGCATGCCGCCCTTGCAGCAGGGGCGCCATGCGCATATGGTTTTCAGGCAGAAAGGCTCTGCCTGCAGGGCGTCTCGGCAAGCAATCCGCTGCGGGATCTTGCCGGGATGCCTACAGTTTTCAACAATGGCCCGGATAGTGGGAGAGTTAATCCGGAGCTCAGACAAACCCTAGTAAGGAGGAAAAAGAATGAGTGAAAACTCAGCAGCAGAATACTGGAAGGCAAACATCCGCCTTGTGCTCGGATGTCTTGTCGTCTGGTTTATCGTCTCATACGGATGTGGCATTCTGTTTGCCGACGCCTTGAACGGCATCCGCCTGGGCGGTTACAAACTCGGGTTCTGGTTCGCTCAGCAAGGTTCAATTTACACCTTTGTTGTCCTGATTTTTTTCTATGCTTCCCGGATGAACAAGCTGGATAAGCAATTCAAAGTTGACGAACAGTAAGGAGTAACTAATGGATCTTAAATTAATGACATATCTCGTAGTAGGGGCGACCTTTGCCCTCTACATCTTTATTGCCATTCGCTCGCGCGCCGGCAGTACCAAGGAATTTTATGTGGCCGGCACCGGTGTTCATCCGGTCTTGAACGGTATGGCCACCGGCGCGGACTGGATGTCTGCCGCCTCCTTTATCTCCATGGCCGGCCTCATCGCCTTCAACGGTTATGACGCCTCCGCCTACCTGATGGGTTGGACCGGCGGTTACTGTCTGCTTGCCATGCTGCTGGCCCCCTATCTCCGCAAGCACGGCAAGTTTACCGTGCCGGCCTTTATCGGCGACAGGTACTACTCCCATGCCGCCCGTCTGGTTGCGGTATTTTGCCTTATCGTCGCCTCTCTGACCTATGTAATCGGCCAGATGAAGGGTATTGGCGTGGCCTTCTCCCGCTTCCTGGAGCTGCCCTATGCCACCGGCCTCGGCGTTGGTATGTTTATTGTTTTCATCTACGCCGTGCTGGGCGGCATGAAGGGTGTCACCAACACCCAGATTGCCCAATACTGCGTACTGATCTTCGCCTATACCGTGCCGGCCATCTTTATCTCCCTGCAGCTCACCGGCAACCCGCTTCCGCAGCTTGGCCTGGGCAGCACCATGACCGACGGCACCTACCTGCTCGACAAACTTGATCTGGTCCTAAAAGACCTGGGCTTTGCCGAATACACGGCACGCAAGGGGTCAACCACCAATATAGCGTTGCTCACCCTGTCGCTGATGATCGGTACCGCCGGCCTGCCCCACGTTATCACCCGTTTCTTCACCGTACCCCGGGTGCGGGACGCTCGTTCCTCCGCCGGTTGGGCCCTGGTCTTTATTGCCATTCTCTACACCACCGCCCCGGCGGTTGGTGCCATGGCTCGCCTCAACCTGATGGATACCATCCAGACCGGTGAGATCGGTGCCGCTGACGGCAACCTGGAGTACGAAAAACGGCCCCAGTGGTTCAAGAACTGGGAGCTTACCGGTCTTCTGCAGTTTGAGGACAAGAACAACGACGGTAAGATTCAGTATTATGGTCCGGGCCTGGCCGACAAGGCCGATGATTATGGCTGGCAGGGCAATGAGATGGTGAAGGTGGACCGTTACATCATGGTTCTCGCCAATCCAGAGATCGCCAAGCTGCCCAACTGGGTTATCGCCCTGGTGGCGGCCGGTGGTATTGCCGCGGCCCTGTCCACGGCAGCCGGTCTGCTCCTGGCCATCTCCTCGGCCATCTCGCATGATGTGCTGAAAAGCACCTTTATGCCCGACATGACTGACAAGGCCGAGCTGACAGCCGGTCGTGTCGCCATGGCCGGTGCCATTCTGGTTGCCGGTTACCTGGGTCTCAATCCTCCAGGATTCGCCGCCCAGGTTGTGGCCCTGGCCTTTGGTCTGGCCGCTTCATCCATCTTCCCCGCCCTTATGATGGGTATCTTTTCCAAGAAGATGAACAAGGAGGGCGCCATTGCCGGTATGCTCACCGGTATCGGCACCACCCTGGTCTACATCTTCCTGTTCAAGGGCTGGTTTTTCGTCAAATCAACGGCCATGCTGCCCGACACCCCGGACAGCTGGCTGCTCGGCATCTCTCCCGGCTCCTTCGGCGCCGTGGGAGCCCTGTTCAACTTTATCGTGGCCTTTATTGTCTCCAACATGACCAAGGAATGCCCCGATGAAATCCAGCACATGGTTGAGAACATCCGTGTGCCTGTTGGTGCGGGACAGGCTGTTGATCATTAATTGATGGCTCTGCAAAAATCGTCAGCTTTTGCAATAGCCGGCGATTTTTGCGACGCCGTCGTTATTTGACAAATACAAAAGGGCCTGCCGCTGTCACAGACGGCGGCATGATATACAACGCGTGGGGTTCCGCCCCACGCGTTTTTTTGTTATGATGCAGCGACATGGAGACGAAGGTACGGAGTAGGGACAGAGGTTCGCGGTTTTCCTGTACTGCCCTGCCTCCTTTATCTTTTGGGCATCTTGAATAATTGCTTTTTTGTCCGATTTTTT
This sequence comes from Desulfobulbaceae bacterium, assembly GCA_002868945.1. GTDB lineage: Bacteria > Desulfobacterota > Desulfobulbia > Desulfobulbales > SURF-16 > BM506. The sequence goes on along the minus strand of PKTX01000064.1, from coordinate 3,311 downwards.
CGTCGCTACGAAAATAAAAATCCTCACATATGCCCGATATGCTGCGGTTTTTATTTTCTATGCTTCTCAAACTCAAACAAAAAATCTAATAATTCAAGACACCCTTTTTTTATTTACTCTTTTTACCCGCATAACCACCGACACCTATGGCCAGCATACTCGTTGTTGATGATGAACTTTCCATGCGGGAGTTTCTCTCCATCCTCCTGGAAAAACAGGGCCACCATGTTTTCACGGCCGGCGATCCGCAGCGCGCCCTGGCAACCGCAGATAGCCATCAACTCGACCTGGTTATCACCGATATCCGCATGGGGTCGATGTCGGGTCTGGACCTTCTCAAGGATCTCAAAGATCGCTATGCGGATCTGCCCGTCCTGCTGATCACCGCCTTTGCCTCCCCCGAAGATGCGGTGAGTGCCATGAAAAACGGCGCCTTTGACTATATCACCAAGCCCTTTAAGGTCGATGAAATCATTGCCGTTGTTAACGCCGCCCTGCAGGCCCCGACCGCCCCGGCAACGGCCAGCCGGCAACAGAGCCCCTCCCACGACATCATCGGCAACAGCCCGGAGATGCTCAAGATATTTGATCTCATCAACCGTATTGCCCCCACCCACGCCAATGTCCTCATCTATGGTGAATCAGGGACCGGCAAGGAGCTGGTGGCCAAGGCCATCCACAAGAGCAGCAAGGCAGCGGCCAACGCCTTTGTGCCCATCACCTGCAATGCCATTCCGGAAACCCTTTTTGAGAGCGAGCTTTTCGGCCACGTCAAGGGCTCCTTTACCGGTGCCACCGCCAACACCGTTGGTCTCTTCGGCCAGGCCAATAACGGCACCGCCTTTCTCGACGAGGTGGGCGAACTAACCCCCCTGACGCAGACCAAGCTTTTGCGCGTTTTGCAGGAGCGCGAATTCAAACGAGTCGGCGATACGCAGATCACCAAGATCAATGTCCGCATTATCTCGGCCACCAACCGTAATCTTGAGGAAGAGGTGATGCATGGCAACTTCCGGGAGGACCTCTTCTACCGTCTGGCCGTGGTGCCCATCCGCATGCCGCCCCTGCGCGAACGAAAGGGGGACGTGCCGCTGCTCATCGACTTTTTCCTGAAGAAATACGCCAAGATCTTTGACAAAGAGGTCAGGGAACTCTCCTCCTATGCCATGGAGGTGCTGATGAACTACGACTACCCCGGCAACGTCCGGGAGCTTGAGAACATCATTGAGCGCGGCGTGGCCCTGGCCACCTCCAACATCATCCTGCCCGAGAGCCTCACCCTCTCCAGTCACCGCAAGAAGGCGGCCGGCGCCTCAACAGGAGAGATCCCTGAAAACCTGGTGGCTGTCCGCAGCGAAGAAGAACTCTTTGACGAGGGGCTGGAGAAGATCATGGCCCGCTTTGAGAAAAAACTGCTCATCACCGCCCTGGAAAAGACCAATTACTCGAAGATGCGGGCCGCCGACCTGTTGAAGATCAGCTTCCGTTCCTTCCGCTATAAGCTGCAAAAATATAACCTCTGATGCCTGAAAAACCGGTTGCAACGGGCTGCATAGTTACCAAATCAGAGAGTTGTGAGTAACCCTTTATGTCGAAAAACAGCTTCTCGCAGCTTGTCTGCCCCTTTAAGCCGGAAGACCCGGCCCAGGAGATGCAATTACGCCGCCAGTTGCTCTGGGTCTTTTTTTTCCGGGTGGTGCTCCTTACCTTTCTCCTGGGCATTCTTGTTTTCTTTCGCTACCAATATTCGGAAGGCTACCAGACGGTTTCCCTTCAGCGGGTGGGCCTGTTCATTGGCGCCATCTACCTGTTCACCATCGGTTCCGCCCTGCTGATCAAGTTTGTTCCCTGCACCCGGCCCTTTACCTATATCCAGATCTCCCTGGACGTCCTGCTCACCTCCATACTGGTTTTTTTCAGCGGCGGCAGCCAATCCTTTCTCATCATCATTTACTTCTTCCCGATTATCAGCGCCGCCACCCTGCTTCTGCGGCGCGGGGCCCTTTTCATGGCGGCCCAGTCATCCTTGCTCTACGGTGGTGTCCTCTGGCTGGAATGCTCCGGCACCATGGCCCGCTACTTCCCGGACAGCAATCTCGATCAGATCATGCTGGCCCTGCCCATTTTTGCCATTGCCGGCCTCTCCTTTTTTCTCACCGCCTTTCTCAGCGCCTTTATGGCCGAGCGCCTGAAGGTCACGGAAACCGCCCTGACGCAAACCACCCTGGACCGCGACCGCCTGGCCGTGCTCTACAGGCAGATTTTAACAGACATTACCACCGGTATTATCACCATAAACGGCCGGGAAAAGATCACCTCCTTCAACAGGGCGGCGGAAAAGATCACCGGCTTCTCGGCCCAGGAGGCCCTGGGCCGATCATTGAGCCAACTCATGCCGGAGATCATGGAGGAAAAGCGAGGCGAGATCAGGCCCCTGGCCATGTTACAACGCCGAGACGGCCAAAAAATCCCCGTGGGCTACTCCTGGACGCGCCTCAATATGCCGGGTGACGAGGAGCATTACCGCGTCTATACCATGCAGGACCTCAGCTTGATCAAAAAGATGGAATATCAGGTACGTCAGGCCGAGAAGATGGCTGCCATCGGCCGGATGGCAGCCGGTATTGCCCATGAGTTCCGCAATCCCCTGGCAGCCATGAGCGGCGCGGCCCAGGTTCTGGAACAGGAGTTGGCCGCTGATCCCACGACCCAGGCCCTGATGAATATCATTGTCCGCGAAGGTGACAAGCTGGAGGCGACCATCCACAACTTTCTCGAATTCTCCCGACCTGTGGAGCCCAACATGGACTGGTTTTCCCTGTCAGCCTTGGTGACAGAGGCCCTTTCTCTGGCTGAAAACGACCCGCACTGGCGCCAGGTCGACATCAACCTGCAGATCCCTGCCGGTTTGGACTGCTGGGCCGATGCCAACCAGCTACGCCAGGTCCTGATCAATCTGATCACCAATGGTGTGCATGCCATGGTCGATACCCCGGCCGCCGCGCTGTGCATCACGGCCCATGAGGAAAGCGACAACGAAAAAAATCAGCTGATCCTCACCATAAGCGATAATGGTCCGGGCATTGACGAGGCTATTATCAACCAGATTTTTGACCCCTTCTTCACCACCAGGGAAAGCGGCACAGGCCTGGGCCTGGCCATTGTCAACCAGATTGTCGAAAGCCACGGCGGCAGGCTCACCGTCGCCTCCAGCGAGGCCGGCACCAGCTTCACCATTGCCCTGCCCCTGCCGTGACAGGGGCAAGGGGCAAGGGGCAAGGGGCAAGGGGCAAGGGGCAAGGGGCAAGGGG
>PKTX01000019.1 GCA_002868945.1 Desulfobulbaceae bacterium | reverse complement strand
GGTTCAAGGTTCAAGGTTCAAGGTTCAAGGTTCAAGGTTCAAGGTTCAAGGAAAGAGTCTAGGCGCCTGGTGCGGCGGTGGCAAGTGCCGGATCGTTTTTAATGTCAGATATCTCGTGGCAGACCAGCTGTCGTTTCGTCAGGCTCAACGCCCCCCGGAAGCCCCCTTGCCTCTCGCCCCTCCACCGTCACTGCGAGGACCGGAGGGACGCGGCAGTCCAGGAAGCATATAGGTAGCAGCACAGCACCAACACCCACTGGATTGCTTCGCGCCCCTCGCAATGACGCCCCTTGTACCTTGGGCCTTGGGCCTTGGGCCTTGGGCCTTGTACCTTGCACCTTGAGTGCAGAAAAAGATTTCCTGGTTTTAGCACATTTTTTCGATTACCAAATAGAGGAAGTACAGGGATGAGCCGGGCTGCCCTGTGAGCAGCCCGTTGGACAGGATCGTATCACGACAAACACCCTTCAGAGAGGTCCCGCCCTCTTTTTTGCCAGCCTCCACCATGAAATAACCATGAAGACAAAACCCCTTGAGAAACAACAGATCGCTCCCGAGGTTGTCCTTGATTTCCTCAAAAAGACCTTGCCTTTCAAAGAGTTGGAACATGATACCTTGTACGAATTTTCCAGGCAATGCCTTATTGACTTCTATCCGAAAAACACCCTGATCTTTCAGCAGGATGTCACGGATGTGGCCTATCTCTACCTCATCCAGAAAGGCGGAGTGCGCAGTTTTTTACAGGACGAACAGGGAGAAACAACCCTGAAGGATTATCGCGGCGAGGGTGAACATTTCGGCGCCCTGGCCATTATTCAGGACACCAAGGCCAACCTCAACATCGAGACCGTGGAGGACACCTTCTGCTTTCTCTTTCCCAAGGAGGCTATCCGCCGGCTCCTGGAATCGGAGCCCAAGGCCGCCAACTACTTTCTGCACTCGCTCTCCACCAAGCTGGTCAACACCGCCTACAAGGAGCTGCGCCACCACAAGGTGTCGGCCCGTTCCGACAATGCCTTTTACCTCTTCACCACCCAGGTGGGCGATATCAAGACCACGCCTAAAAAAATCATGGCAACCCACACGGTGCAGGAGGCGGCCGCGGAAATGGCCAGGCTCGGTATCGGCTCGCTGCTGGTTGAGGAGAATGACGAAATAATCGGCATTGTCACGGATAAGGACCTGCGCACCAAAGTGGTGGCACGAGGCATGGATTACCGGACCGCGGTGCGCGACATCATGGCGGCGCCTGTGCAGACCGTGCCCGGCAATGCCTTCTGCTTTGACGTGCTGATCACCATGATGAAAAAACGCATCCATCACCTGGCCGTGGAGAGCCGCGGCATCATCAACGGTATTGTCACCACCCATGACCTCATGGTGGTGCAGGGCACCTCCCCGCTCTATTTATTCAAAGAGATCAGTGGATTGCGAAGCATTGCAGACCTCTACCCCATGGCCGCCAAAATCCCCATGGTGGTGCGCAGCCTGATTGAGGACGGCGCCAAGGGTGGCAATATCACCCGCATGATCACCATACTTAATGATCATATCGTTGAAAAACTTCTCTCCCTGCTCATGGAGAAGCATGGCGAACCGCCCGTGCCCTTCTGTTGGATGCTCATGGGCAGCGAGGGGCGCCAGGAGCAGACCTTTCTCACCGACCAGGACAATGCCCTGCTCTATGAGGCCAGCGACGACCCCACGCTGCAGGCCCGGGCGGCGGAATACTTCAGCGCCTTCAGCGAAGAGGCCATTGACCACCTGGAGAAGTGCGGCTTCCCGCGTTGTCCCGGCAACATCATGGCCTCCAACCCGGAACTGCGCCAGGACCACCTGGGCTGGCAGCGCACCTTCGATCGCTGGATCAGGGTGCCGAATCCCAAGGAAGTCCTCCAATCCACCATTTTTTTTGATTTCCGGGCCGGCTTCGGCGACAAGAGACGGGCCGAGGCCCTGCGCGACCACCTGGCCGAGGTCATCCCCAAAAACGAACTCTTTCTCTACCATCTGGCCAATGACTGCCTGAATGTCCGGCCGCCCCTCTCCTTTTTCCGCAACTTTATTGTGGAAAAGGATGGCAAGCACAAGAACAGCCTCAACCTCAAGTATAACGGCCTGACACCCTTTGTCGACTTTGCCCGGGTCATGGCCTTGAAGAACGGCATCAAGGAGAGCAATACCCTGGGACGTTTTCAGCTTCTCAAGGAACAGCAGCTGCTGTCGCCGGAGCTCTATGCCGAGATTGTTGATGCCTATGAGTTTATCATGCAGCTCCGCCTCATCCACCAGCTGCACCAGACCGAGAACAACGAGTCCCCTGATAACTACATCAATCCGGCCCGGCTTTCCGACCTGGAAAAACAGACCCTCAAGGAGGCCTTTGAGGTCATTCGCCGCATGCAGGCCTATATAAAACAGGAATTTCGTCTGGGGGAGGTATGAAGGAGGCTGTAAAGAAGGTAGAGGAGGTAAAGGAGGTAGAGAATTAAAGGAGTTGGAGGAGATAATGGAATAAAGAACAGGAGTCGATAGGCAGGTTACGAAATAGTGTGATACGACAGAGCAGACCTTCTTTACCTTCTTTACCTCCTCTAACTTCTTTACATTCTTTACCTTCTAAATTCCAAAACCCATGCTTGATTTACTGAATATATTTAAGAAAAAAATCCCGGAACATCCGGCCTTTGCCAGGAACCACCAATTTTTCCGCCATTTTGACCAACTTCGTCCCATTGAGGAGTATGATTATGTGGTGGTGGACACCGAGCTCACCGGCCTGAGCAAACGGCGTGACGAAATCGTCTCCATCGGCGCGGTGCACATCAAGAACCTGCGGATCGTCGCCGGCCGCACCTTTTACAGCCTGGTACGACCGGCCCATAAAATCGACGCCACCAACTCCACCATCATCCACCGCATTACTCCCCAGGAGCTGCAGGAGGCGCCCACCATTGACGAGATCCTCCCCGACTTTGTCGATTTCTGCGGGGACGCCCTCTTTGTCGGCCACTATATAGATCTGGACACCGGTTTCATCAACAAGGAGTGCCGCAAATTCTTCAAGACCACCATTAAATCACCGGGCCTGGACACCATTCGCCTGGCCCAGATTTATACCGAACTCAACTGGCAACATCATGATGAGCGCTTTAATCTCAATGTCTCGTACAACCTCACGGACTTGAGCAGGCAGTACAACCTGCCCCTCTTTCCGGCCCACAACGCCTTGCAGGACGCCATCCAGACCGCCTACCTCTTTATCTTTCTGACCAAGTCCCTTCAGGCCAGCGGCCTTGAGACCCTGCAGGACCTCTACACCGCCGGCCGCAACCTCCAGCAGATCCTTTAACGGCAAGGTTCAAGGTTCAAGGTTCAAGGTTCAAGGTTCAAGGTTCAAGGTTCAAGGTTCAAGGTTCAAGGTTCAAGGTTCAAGGTTCAAGGTT
>PKTX01000017.1 GCA_002868945.1 Desulfobulbaceae bacterium | reverse complement strand
TGACCTGTCCTCCTCGATTATGGCTCTGTTTTAAGGGTATCCAACCTCTAGAATAACCCACGTCTTCGAGGTTGGACAGGTCGATACATGATGTCTAGCGCCGCTGCTGATTGAGGATCCGCATGGTCTGGTCATAGATATCAGCGGAAAAGGCCTGACCGATCATGTCGGGCACTGCGGCATTCCTTTTATCTTTCAGATCGGCCAGGGTCTCCTGGGAAGGCTGGACAAAGCTCACCTTGTTTTGCATGAGGATGGTGCGAGACTCTTTATTACTCTTTCTGGTGTCCTGCAGCAGTTCCTCAAAGTGGTGCCGAGCAGCCTGCCGGACAATGGCGGCATACTCATCCGGCAAGGCGGCAAATTTACGCCGGTCAAGCAGAAAGGCGCCATAGGCATAGCCAAAGGGGATGTCGGTGACAAACCGTGCCCGGGTAAACCATTGCAGGGCAATGGAGCCATACAGGGCGTTAAAGACCGTATCAATCATGCCGGTCTGCAGGGAAGTCAACACATCAGGAATGGTCAGGGGGATAGGTGAGACACCGATGGCCTGCAAAAAAGCGGCACTAACCGGATCACCCTCCGGCACCCAGCATTTGCCCCTTTGAAACTGAGCCAGGGTGGTGATCGGCGTGGTGGACATGGCATAGACGAAACCAACCTCGGTGAAGGCGAGAAACTCCATGCCCTTGTCGGCAAAGGCCTTTTTAAAGGCGGCATCAAGCCCGTGGCGGACCAGATCCACCTCTTCATAGGAGCGAAACAAAAATGGTATGCCCATGACTCGAAAATCGGGCACCACGGAACCAATGCCGGTCATGGTAAAGCCGCCGCCGTGCAGCTGTCCCACCTGCATCTTGCGATGCATGGCGCGATCATCCCCCATGACACCGCCGAAATAGACGCGAAAATCAACTTCACCATTGGTCCGGGTCGCCACCTCCTTGACAAATGCCTGGAAGCGCTGAGCCCAGATACTGCCCTGCGGCGCCACCGAGGCCACCTTAAACAGATAGGTGGGCGCCGCGGCCCAGCCACTCTGGCCGCTTTGCAGGAGTAGTGTTGCAACGACAAGCAGCAGCCCCATCCTGGCCGGACGCCAGCTGCCTTTGCCCATGACTGTCCCTTGCAGAACGGCCGCTATTCGCTGTCTAGCCATCAGAATCGTCCCCACATGTTCTTGCTGTAAGCGGATTTTTTGATTCCCCTCAGCCTCTCCGCCGCTGAACTAAATGAAAAACAGTGCAAAAAAACGGTATCGAAGCTGCGGCAGCGTCCACCGCGACATGATTCCGCTGCCGAGATACCGCCACGCCGCAGGGGAAAAAGGAGTATGCCACGTCCACGCTACCTGCGACGCCATCAAAAATATTGCTCCGCCTCCTGCAAAAGGTCCCGGGCCTGGCGTTTGGCCACCTGGTTGATCAGATAGAGATCAGGTCTGTTCTCCAGATCAAAGTCAAGGACCTCCTCCAAGAGGCGCCGGTAGAGTTCCTCGTCAAAAACAGCCCGGGCATAGCTGCCGGCATAGGCAACCTGAACCGCCAGAAACTGCCGATCACTCAAGGCCAGGGCCCGGTCGAAATGATGCCTGGCCAGCTCCGGCTTGCCGCCAAACATAAGGGGCCGGCCGCCATAATAGATACCGAGAAAGAGATGGGCCCCGCCATGGTAAAAGCCCTCGTCCAGCTCCACGACGCGGAGCATGATCTGCTCGACACGTAGGAGATCGGCAAGGGCCTCAGGCGACCCATGTTGGAACTGAAGCCAGGTGGCCCAGCCAGAGCCGCCCCAGAAGAGGGAAGCCACATCCGAGCTGTCGAGACGGCGAAGGTTGACGGTCAGCTCATCCAGGTCAGCCTTGTTATCTTGACAGGCCCCGACGCGACCCAGGAGGGCCAGGCCATAGTCGCGGGCCTTGACGCTCAGCACCTCGGCCCGCTCCGGACGGCCACAGGTGTGCAGGGCCGCCGTATAGGCGCCATAGGCCTGACTGGCCAGGGTGAGCAGCTTTACATTGTCGGGCTCAGAGGCGAGCATGCTGTCGAGCATCAACAAAAAGGAAGGTGCCCCCTCGCACACCAGATCGACATCCTTCTGTTGCTGAAGATTGTCGATGGTGGGCTCCATGACGTTGGTGACAATCAGGGAGGAGCAACCGCTCAACAGGAGCAGTCCGGCCATTGCCGCCAGGATTTCCTTTATTTTCCGCCTCGTAGCCATCTGCTTACTATATCTGTCCCACAAAAAAGTTCAAGCAGAGAGAGGGCCCCGCGCACACCCGCTATTTGACGGAAAAATCTGGACAGTACCACTTTTTTTGTTGCATGTTTATTTACATGAGTATGCCAGAGAAGCGACCCGCGCGCCCGGCACCAGAGCAGAGCGCGCGGGCCGTGGCCGCGTGACGGTCAAAGAGAAACAGCACACTTATGCAGCGGCTGATAGGCTTTACCTGAAAAACAGGAGGGAGAGGTTCATGCGCCCGATCAATGATACGCATAGCAAGACCATCGGTTATATCCTCTGGATCTTCGGCTTCACCGGCTCCCACCGTTTTTATTACGGCAAGCCCATTTCAGGGACGATTTACCTCTTCACCCTGGGGCTGCTGGGCATAGGCTGGCTTATCGATCTTTTTTTGATCCCCGGCATGGACCGCCAGGCAGATCTGCGTTTCGAGGCGGGGGTGGTGGATTATACGGCGGCCTGGATCCTGTTGACCTTTCTCGGCATCCTGGGCATCCACCGCATGTATATGGGCAAATGGTTCACCGGCCTTCTCTACCTGCTCACCGGCGGCCTCTTCGGACTGGGCTATCTTTATGACTTCTGGACTCTCAACAGGCAGATCTCGGAGCTGAACGCCTCCTACAGAGGCTAGCCATCCCGGCCCGTTGCTTCATCTTCCTCAAACTCAAGAAAGACCAATTTACCGTCCGGATCAAGGGAGTCAAGAAGGTCGATCCACTCCACCGGTGGAGAGATAATCTCAAAACCCACCACCTGCGAGATCCCCTCTTCGCTGGACCAGGTGGGGCGGACGGCGAATTTATAACTCCTGGTCTTGCCGTTAATCACCGCCGTACAGTCAGAGGATTCAGGGTCAAACTTGGCCGGGATATCAGTCATCTTGAAACCGGTCCTGGAAACATCTTCGACACTACCCTCAAAGGCGAATTTGCCGTCCGATATGGTGGCGGTCATGGCGACTGCCACCCTCGTGTCCCGTATATCCATTACACTCCTCCTGATATTTCCCATATTTTCCGGCAATCTGCCTGCAGCGCCACCCGACACCCCTTGGACACATACATTTTTTGGCTTGCCATGTCATTCGGATTCTCGGCGCAGTCTGCGAAGTTCACGCATCTCGCCGTCATAACAGTCGGGGCAATAGCTATGGGTAAATTCCGCCCCGGTGTGGGTATTTATGAATTTCTCCACCTGCTGCCAGTAGCCTTCATCGTTGCGTATTTTCTTGCACTTGGCACAGATGGGCACAATACCGGCAAGCTGTCGTATTTCATCAAGGGCGGTCTGCAACTGCCGATTCTTTGACTCCAGCTCCTTACGCAGCCGGGCCAGATTCAGATGGGTCACGACCCGGGCCAGAACCTCCTGGTGCTGAAAGGGCTTGGTGACATAATCGACCCCTCCTGCCGCAAAACCCTTGACCTTATCCTCAAGATTGGTCAGGGCCGTTACAAAGATAACCGGAATATCCGCTGTCTCCTCCTGCTCCTTCAGCAGGCGGCAAATATCAAAGCCGTTCAGAGCAGGCATCAGGACATCAAGGAGAATGAGATCTGGTCTGGTCTCCCCTATAACGGCCAGGGCCTCCTCGCCACTGGCGGCCACCAGCACGGTGAAGCCCTGCCGCTCCATAAAGGCCAGCAGAAGCCTGAGGCTCACCGGCTGATCATCGACAATAAGAATTACACCTTTTGACTGGCTCTCCGGCATGGCTGTATGGCTTTGGGTGGTTTTAGTCATTTTCGGCACCAGGCTGAATAGCTGCTTACATTATAGGATATCTTGAATAATTAGATATTTCGGAGTCTCGCTCCGCTGGCTTACCTGTTCGCATTTGAGAAGCATAGAAAATAAAAATCGGAGCATATCGGGCACATGTGAGGATTTTTATTTTCGTAGCGCCGAAAAAAATGGGCAAATCAGCAATTATTCAAGATGGTCTATTGCCTTTCTGGCCAAGAGGGCGTCTCTGTGCCAAAGGGTCCCACGCCCCTGTGCCCTGCCCAAAAAGGCAAAACCGGATCACAGAGACGCCTTGGCACTCTCCGGCAGACTCTGCTCATGCACACAACACCCTCCTACCGAACAAATAAGCCCCTTTTTGTCGATGCTATCACAGGAGCACGCTTCTGCCAAACAGAAGGGTCCTGGCCGGTGATCTGGTTTCAGGCCGGGTCATTGTCGTCCAGGATGGTGCGCAGGGCCTGAGCCAACAAGTTGGGTGTCACCGGTTTCTGCAAAAAGGCGACATGATCCTTGAGAATACCATGCCTGACCACGGCATCATCGGTATAGCCGGACATGAAAAGCACCTTAATGTCAGGCCGCAGCTTCAGCACCTTCATGGCCAGATCAGCACCATTCATGCGCGGCATCACCACATCGGTGAGCAGCAGTTCAATGCGGCCATGATACCGTTTGCAGGTCAAGAGCGCATCCTCACCGTCAACCGCCTCCAGCACCGAATAGCCCAGGGAGGTGAGGATTTCCACGGTCATGGTGCGCACTACCTCGTCATCCTCCACCAGCAGAATGGTTTCCGAGCCCGTGGCCATCTCCTCTTTGGCACTGGGCGGCGTACTCGGCAGACCGGCATCAACCAGGCGCGGCAGGTAGATCTTGAAGGTGGTTCCCTGCCCCGGCTCACTATAGACCAGGATATGACCGTTGTTTTGTTTGACAATACCGTAGACCGTGGCCAGGCCCAGACCCGTGCCTTTGTCCTTGCCCTTGGTGGTGAAAAAGGGTTCAAAAATCTTAGCCATGGTCTGCCGATCCATGCCCTGGCCATTATCGGAAATAGCGAGCAGGACATAATCGCCGCCCTCGATCTTATAATGCTTTTCCACATAGTCTTGATCCAGGGTGACGTTTTTGGCATCAAAGGTCAGTTTACCGCCGCTGGGCATGGCATCACGGGCATTGACGGCCAGATTGATAATCACCTGTTCGAACTGGGTCTGATCTGCATGGACATGCCAGAGGTTCCTGCCGATGACTATATTGATGTCGATATCCTCGCCGAGAATACGGGCCAGCATCTTGCGGATGCCCTGCAGGGATTGTGCAACATCGATTTCCTGGGGATGGATGATCTGCTTGCGGCTGAAGGCCAGCAGTTGCTGGGTCAAACGGGCGGCACGCTTTCCCGACTCAAGGATGGTGGCAATCTTGCTGCGAAAGGGGTTGTCCTGCTCCATCTTGAGCAGACACATTTCAGCATAGCCGTTTATGGCGCTCAGGATATTGTTGAAGTCATGGGCCACGCCCCCGGCCAGGGTCCCCACCGCCTCCATCTTCTGGGAGAAGGTCAGCTGATCGGCCAGGCTGTCACGTTCCGCCTCGGTCTGCTTCCGAGTCGTCACATCACGCAGAAATTCCACCACATGGGAGACATGCCCCTCCTCATCAAACATGGGATAGGCGAAGACCTCCAGCCAGCGTTCCCTGCCGTGCTGATCGCGGCCCTGCAACTCACCACGATGCAAGACGCCACTGTTCATGGCCTCGCGACTCGGACAGAGATCACAGGGGATCTGCCGATCATAGTAGACCTCGTGACATTTCTTACCCACCAGGGGAAGCTTTTCCTTGTACCACTCCTCCATGCAGCGATTGGTCTGCAGAATAGTAAAGGAACTGTCATGCACGGAAATACCGTCCTGGATGCCGTTCAGGATACTGCGCAGGAAACGCTCATTGCGACGCAGATTCTCTTCCGACTCAATAAGGGATCGGGCCAGCACCTCCAGGTCACGGCCCAGCTCCTTGACCTCGGCGGGCCAGGACCAGCCCAGTGCCAGGGGTTGCTGTTGCCGCACCAGACGTGTGAGACCATCGACCAACTGGCGTCGCATCCGTTCGGTCTTCTGGGCAAAAGTCAGGGCCAGGGCAAGAACAAAGACAACAAGCAGGATAAAGATGAGGCCAAAACGCAGTAGAATCTTGTCAAACCAGCCCGCCAGTTTACCGCTCGGCATGGCATGGGCCAACCAGACTGTATGTTCCCGGTGAAAATCATCGATGATCTTAACAAAGACCACCTTACCGCCTTTGGGAGAGGGCAAAACAAGATAGGCCTTGTCGGTATCGACCCTGAGAAGATCGGCATACTCCGCCGCCTCCAGGCCGTTGTCGTGCACATGGCCGACCTTGCCGCCATGATTGTGCTGAGCCTCAAAACGGTGCAGAACCCGGCCGCCGCCTGTGATAATGAAGTCATAGGGGACAGTGTCGACAAAAGGCGCCAGGGAAAGCTCCATGAAGACAGCGCCGCCGTACTCCCCCTTCTTATTCTTGCCGGGAATCCCCAGGGTTACCTTGGGGAAATGGGTATGACGCTGCTCTTGATCCAGAAACTCCTGTTTCACATCAGCCACAAAGACCTGATCCAGTGGAACCAACCTGCTTTCGGCAAGCCACTCTGCGACCACCGCCGCTGCCGGCACAGCCTCGGCTGCCGGCTGCGCGGCAGCCGTGCCGTTCAGGGGCCAGAGGCCCACCAGCGTGGCTGCCGCATCAAACATGACAACCTTTTCCACCCCGGAACCAGGCGCTTGCCAGCGCTGGAACATGAGGCCGATACGTTGTTTAATGGCCCGGAAAGGCAGACGGCTTTCAGCCGGATCGGAAAAGAGGTCGGCCACCCCAGGCAGGGCGGTGATGGTGCGCAGATCCGCGCGACGATGCTCAATGGTTTTGGCCAGCAGGGCCACCTCTTCCTCCAGGGCATGCACCCCTTCCAGACGAGCAAGCTGATCAACCTTTGCGGCAACACTGGGTAGATTAATTGCGATAAAACAGAGCAGGGGCAGCACCCCGACAAGAAGCAAGGCCAGGACCAGGCTGCTTTTCAGGCTGAAACGAGTAAAGAATTTTAAAAGCATGGACGTTCAGTTGCCAGGGTTGATCTGCATGGTTACGAATGATAAGGATTATTATCTATCAGTACCACAGCCAGAGGCCTTCTGGCAATTTTTTCAACAATCCTGGCAGCCTGATGCACCACAAGCAGCTCAAAAAAATGGTGCCGCACATTTCGCGGCCTGCGCCGTCGTCCACTACACCGCAGTCACGAGGCAATGTGGCGCACCAAAGTGGCGACCGACCTTTGGGCAACTCCCTCAAAAGTGAGGATCCCGTAAAAAGTCGTTGGCAGCCCAAGATCATGACGTGAAACCGGCAGGATAGGCACTGTGCCGATGGCCATACCTTGCTTTTTACGAGGCCATCAAAAGTAGTAGCCGAAGTTGATGTTAAAGCGCGTGTGCCACTCGTCATCAGCGGCAGGATCACCCTGGGCCAGGGAATCGGTCCAGCCGGGACCAAGCCAGGGATGATTCTTCCCCATGGCAAAGTCGATATAGGTGTAGAGCGGGCCGGCCGACACCGCCATACCCAGGACATTCTGCCGGGAGTCGGCATATCCCTTGCCATCTTTCTTCAGGATGGAAAAATCATCGTAAAAGGTGAGCTCGCTGATCGGCCCCCAATTAACCGGCAGCGCGTAGCTGAGACCGATCATATAGATATTGCCGGCCCGGGCCACCTTGTAGGGAAAATCATAGGCCCCCATGACGACAAAACGGTCATCAAGGCCCGGCGGGTTGTCCTGGTTATACTGATAGCGGAGGGCCTCCAGCATCAGGTTCCAGCGCTGAAAGCTGCTCCTCAGGTGAAGGGCGCCGGCAACCCGGCTGCCGTTTGCGTCGCTGATGCTGTTGTAGAGCTGGCCCACCTGGCCGGAAAGCCCCAGCTCCGTGCTGCCGCTGTCGCCATGCTCAAAAGTATAGGCCAGCCGCACATTGAGCTGGTTGCTCTCCTCATCGGCATACTCATTAAAGCCGTCGCCGTCATAATCGGCATGCACCACATCATAGGAGTAGCGCTCACTGTTGGTGGCGCCATACTCGGAACCCTTGAAGAAGGCGAGCTGCACGTTCCAGGGCGCCTTATCATAGACAAGCTTGAGGCCGGCGTCATAATCATCCTCCAGCCCGACATAGTATGGCAACGAAAAGAAAAAATTGTGGGAGGCATAGGGCAGAATGCCGAAGGGCACCTGGGTGACGCCGAGCTGGGCCTGAACACTGTCGCTGAAGTCATAACCAAACCAGCCGTGATGGAGCATATGATAATTTTCCCCACCGGCGCCGTCGCCGTAGAAACGGTATTCGGCCGAGAGCAGGACATCCTTGTAGGAGGCATCCACATTAAGACGAAAGGTGTCGAGGTCAAAATCGCCGCCACGCTCCTTGTTGGCGCTGTTCCAATCCTGATAGAGATAATTAAAACGCACGGCGCCGCCCACATCAAGATAATCGCTGTCCGACTCGGCAGGCGCCTCAGCTGCCTCTGCCACGGCCGGCTGCTCCTCCCGGGCAGCCTGGGCGCTGAGCCGGGCCTCCAGCTCATGGATGCGCCTTTTAAGGGTTTCCAGTTCCGCCACCTGCTCCTTCAGGGCGCGAATCTCCCGGAGAAGATGCAGGGTGTCTCCCTCTTGGGCGGCCAGATCGGCCGGCAGGCTTATGAAGGCCCAGAGGGCCACAGCCATGGCCCCCATCCTATAATATTTTCTCATTGTGCTCCTCCCTGTCGGCAAAAGATAATGCCGACCAGTCGTGTCAGGTGGCCTCATCAACGGCCTGTTCCACGGCAATGGAGAGGCGATGATCCTCTTTAACAGCCTTCAGCTTCCGCTGCACGGCATCCTCGACAAAAAGCTCCTGACTGAAACCGAGATAGAGGGCATAAATGATAAAAAGCAGCACCACGGCAAAAACCAGACCCGTGGCAACCGCGGCGGTCTGCAGGGTGGCCAGGCCGCCGCCGATGAGTAGAACCGCGGCAATAACACCTTCCATCACCGCCCAGAAGACCCGCTGCGGCACCGGCGAGTCCAGCTTGCCGCCCGAGGTCAGATGATCCACCACCAGTGAACCGGAATCCGAAGAGGTGACAAAAAAGACGGTGATCAGGACAATGCCGACCACGGAGAGCAGGCCGGTCAGCGGAAAGTATTCCAGCATGGCAAAGAGGGCTGTGGCGACATTCTCCTGCACGGCCTTGACAATGTCGGCGGCGCCGGATGCCTGGATATAGAGGGCGGAGCCGCCGAATACCGACATCCAGATAAAGGATAGCAGGGTGGGAATCAACATGACGCCCAGGACAAACTCCCGCACCGTCCGGCCCTTGGAGATACGGGCAATAAACATCCCCACAAAGGGCGACCAGGAAATCCACCAGGCCCAGTAAAAAACGGTCCAGGAGCCTTGCCAGTTAGTGTCGCGAAAGGTCTCGGTCCAGAGGCTGACCTCGGGCAACTTGGCGAGATAAAAACCGAAATTCTGGGTAAAGCCGCTGAGAATATAGACCGTCGGCCCGACGATCAGCAAGAAAAGCACAAAGAGACCGGCCAGAGCCATATTCCATTGACTCAAACGCTTGACACCACCGTCCAGGCCGGACATGACCGACAGGGCGGCAACACCGGTGATAATAGCAATCAAAATGACCTGGGAAAGGACGCTGACCTCCAGACCAAAGAGGAAATTGAGGCCGGCATTTATCTGCTGGACGCCGAGACCCAGCGAGGTGGCCAGGCCCATGAGAGTGGCCAGAACGGAGAGGACATCAATGACATTGCCCCAGAATCCATAAATATGGTTGCCGATGATCGGGTAAAAGATGGAACGAATGGTCAGGGGCAGACCACGGTTATAGGCAAAGAAGGCAAGACCGAGACCGACAATGGCATAGATGCCCCAGGGATGCAGACCCCAGTGGAAATAGGTAATACCCATGGCGGCCCGGGCCGCCTCCGGTGTGCCGCCTTCCACCCCGGCAAACATGGGCGATGGCGAACTGTAGTGGTACATGGGCTCTCCCACGCTCCAGAACATGAGCCCGATACCCATGCCGGCACTGAGCAGCATGGCAAACCAGGCCAGGGTGGAGAACTCCGGCTTTGCCTCATTGCCGCCGATGGTGATAGTGCCGAAGCGACTGAAGGCAAAGTAGAAGGCCGCCAGAATAAAGGCATTGGCGGCCAGAACGAGGAACCAGCCGAAGTTGGCGGTAATAAAGGCCAGGCTTGCGCTGAAAATATCAGCAGCCTGCTCGCGGAACATCAGGGTTAAGAGGATAAAGAAGAAGAGCAGCAGGGAGGAGGCCAAGGTCACCTGCGGGTGGAGATCAAAACCAAAGCCCACCCAGTTGCCGTCACCCGGCTCCCGTGTTTCGGCATCATCGTAAATGGATGCCGTGGGCCTGATCTGCAGGCCCCTGAAACGAGGACGCTCCCTGATCGCCTTGCGACGCGCCTCTTTTTCGGCCTGTTTCAATTTCTCTGCAAGTTCGCGCTTTTCTCGCGCCTCCTGTGCATTGAGAAGATGGCTCATCTCTCCTCCTCTGGTCAGCCAAAGGGCCGGCTCGGAATGTGTTGATGGTAACGCTGGAAAAATCGCTGCCGCAGCAAACGTAGACCTATCTTATCGGCTCAAACCTCAAGGGACAAGGGCAGATTTTGGCGGCCTTGCGCCTGTGGAACAGGGTGGCCGGCCGAGCCGAGGCATTTGACCGTAAAAAGCAGCCGGCCCGGCAGGTGTCACACACTTGCCATGAGCCCCGCCTTCCCTGACCCTTGCATTTTGCCCCTTGCCTCTGCCAACCCGCCTCTTCCTTCCTCCAAAAAACAAGAGTCACGACACCCGCGCTTTTCGTTTCCAAAGAGCGGCATGTCGAGTATAAGGGGCGAACGATTGCAGGAGCCTGATGTAGCGGCCGGCCGCCCGGACGCCCCTCTGCCTGAAACAGGCCAAAAAAAGGGGGGTTCATCTTGCCTATCACCGCCTCAAACAATTACCATGATCTCTAAGCCGCCTTTCTCGTAAAGAGCGGCAAGGCATTGACGTTCCGGACGCCGAGACGGGCTGCAAGGAAGAGTGCGGCGTCAAGCTTAAGGATCAGGCCATGGTGAACAATTGCTATTTCGCCCCATTGCCGCAGCCTCGTGAACTCGCTTTTAACCTCGGCATGCTCAAAAAATTAGGCTCGGCATGGCACATATATGCCTGCACCCCAAGGGTAGTTCTTTCAGGGCGTGCTTATTTCTTTCGCAGTCCTTGATTTCGAACAGGTAAGCGAGCCTGCGAGACTCCCAAATGACCTCTCTCTGGACAGGCACTAGGTATTTACGAAGTACCGAAAAAATCGGCCCGAACAGCACGGCGCCAAGATAACCCTCACCGTCGAGAGCATAGTGCCCTCATGAAAAAACCAAAAACCAAGACACCGGCCCTGATGCTGGGCTGGCGCGAGTGGCTCTGCCTGCCGGAGCTCGATATCCCGGCCATCAAGGCAAAGATAGATACCGGCGCCCGCACCTCCGCCCTGCATGCCTTCCATGTCGAGGCCTATAAGGAGCATGGTCGCCACCTGGTACGTTTCGGCATCCACCCCCTCCAGAAACGCAAGGATATTGAACTGTTCCGCATCGCCGAGGTTGCCGACTACCGAAGAGTATCCGACTCGGGCGGCCACCGGGAGATGCGGTATGTCATCAAGACACCGGTGCTGCTGGCCGGATCGACCTGGGATATTGAGATCACCCTCACCGACCGGGAATCCATGCAGTTTCGTATGCTGCTGGGGCGCACTGCCATGGCAGGCCATTTCACCATCGACCCCCAGGCCTCCTACCTCACCGGCCTCTCCCTCAAAAAAGCCTACAAGAAAGAACAGCGGTCAAGGAATACACCATGAAAATAGCCATCCTCTCCCGCAATACCCGGCTTTACTCCACCACTCGCCTCATTGAGGCGGGCAAAAAGCGCGGCCATGAGATCAGGGTTGTCGATCCCCTGCTCTGCTATATGAACATCACCTCCCACCATCCCTCCGTGCACTACAAGGGTGAACCGCTCACCGGCTATCAGGCCGTTATTCCCCGCATCGGCGCCTCCGTAACCTTTTACGGCACTGCAGTGGTCAGGCAGTTTGAGATGATGGGGGTTTACAGTGTCAACGAGTCCGTGGCCATCACCCGTTCCCGTGACAAGCTGCGCTCTCTGCAGCTTCTGGCGCGCAAGGGAATTGGGCTGCCGATCACCGGTTTCGGACATTCCACCAAGTACACCAATGACCTGATCAAACTGGTGGGCGGTGCGCCGCTGGTCATCAAGATGCTGGAGGGCACCCAGGGCATCGGCGTTGTCCTGGCCGAGACCCATAAGGCGGCGGAGAGTGTTATCGAGGCCTTCAGCGGCGTCAAGGCAAACATCCTGGTACAGGAGTTCATCAAGGAGTCGGAGGCCACGGATATCCGCTGTTTTGTCATCGGCAGCAAGGTGGTTGCCACCATGAAACGCATAGGCAAGGAAGGCGAGTTCCGTTCCAACATCCATCGCGGCGGCAGAACCGAGGCGGTGAAGATAACCCCGGAGGAACGTTCCACCGCCATTCGAGCCGCCAAGATCATGGGCCTTAACGTGGCGGGCGTTGACCTGTTACGCTCCAACCACGGCCCAGTGGTCATGGAGGTCAACTCATCACCAGGCCTTGAAGGCATTGAACAGTCATCCAAGAAGGATATCGCCGGTATGATCTACGACTTTATTGAAAAAAACGCCAAACCCGGCAAGACCGGCACCCGCGGCCAAGGCTGACACCATGCGCGATTCCATCACCATCGGCGACGCCGTCATCAAACCAGGCGAAAGACGAATCTACGAACTGCCTGTGGCCCGTCTCTACACCCACACCCCCATGACCATGCCGGTCCATGTCATCCACGCCAAACGCGAAGGGCCGCGTCTCTTTGTTTCAGCGGCCATCCACGGCGACGAGGTGAACGGCGTCGAGATCGTCCGCCGCCTCTTGAACCTGAAGCTCATGCAACAGCTGCGCGGCACCCTGATTGCCATCCCCATTGTCAATGTCTATGGATTTATCAACCTGTCCCGCTACCTGCCCGACCGCCGCGACCTCAACCGCTCCTTCCCCGGCTCCCACAAAGGGTCGCTGGCCTCCCATCTGGCCCGCCTCTTCATTGACGAGATCGTCAACCAATGTACGCACGGCATTGATCTTCACACCGGCACCAACCACCGCACCAACCTGCCCCAGCTTCGGGTCATCCTTGACGATCCGGAGGTGGAGCGCCTGGCCAAGGCCTTTGGCACGCCGGTTATCATCAATGCCCGCCTGCGTGACAACTCCCTGCGCGAGGCGGTGATCGACAAGGGCATTCCCATGCTGCTCTACGAGGGCGGCGAATCGTTGCGTTTTGATGAACAGGTCACCCAGGTGGGCCTGCATGGCATCATTGCAGTGATGCGGGAAATCGGCATGCTGCCCAAGAAGAAGAGCGGCCGCAAGCGCCGCCGCGAACCCCTGGTGGTGCGCTCCACCTCCTGGATCAGGGCCCCGAAGAGCGGCATTCTCTACAGCAAAACCAGTCTGGGCGCCACCATCAACAAGGGTGAGGTGGTGGCCAAAATCGCCGATCCCTTCGGAGAAAACGAGGAAAAGGTGATTGCCCCGGCCAGCGGTATTATCATCGGCCTGCTCAAACTGCCATTGGTCTACAAGGGGGATGCCCTCTTTCACATGGCGCCCCTTGAGGAAATCGATAATGCCGACACCGTGCACGGCGACATCCAGGCCGAGGATTTCCAGTCGGAACCCACAGTGGGCAGCAGCTAGGAGCCTGCGACGCAACCACCAAGCAGATGGCTCGATGCGCAGCACCCTTAAAAGAGATCCCCGCCAGAACACCAGCGAGGTGCAGAGCATGCGTATATGGGACATCAACCCCGGCTATCTCAACCGACAGAGCCTGCTTGGAGAACACCGCGAGCTGCACGGCATTGTCGCCATCCTGGTCCATAACAAAAAGGGTTATAGCCGTCACCCGGAGACCAGACGCTGGCAGGGCCATGGCTGGGCCCTGCGCCAGCGCCATCGCCTGCTGGTCGCGGAAATGGCACTGCGCGGCTTTTGCGACCGTTCACCGGTCCTGACCCGCAGCAACAGGGAAATATGGCCGCCCACCTACCTTGATCCACCCCATTGTCAATTGCAGATCCTGGCCCGGAAATACCAGGGCCGGGAACAGGGCCGTATCCCCCTGCCCCGCAACAACCAGCAGCTCTGGAGTCACCATAAGTATTCGGTGTTGGCCCGTGACGAAAAGCTCTACCGCCGACTGGGACCGGAGGTGGCGGCACTGTCGCCGCAACACGACATGGCGGAATTGGCCGGGCTGCTCACCGAGGTTCTTCGGCACCCCCCCGGCCCGGGCGGGCTGCGCAATGCCCTGCAGCACATGTGGGGCCATGTGGCCAAAAAATCCGCCCTGCCACCCAAAAACAGGGTGGCCGACTGGTCCCCGGCCAGACTGGCCGGCGAGATCCGGCAACGCGCCCTGGCCCAGGCCGAACCCTACCTGCTCAACTCCACCGCCCTGGGCGAACTTGCGGCCTGGCTGCCCGGCCCAATAAGGGCAAGGGCGGGCAACAGCGGATGAGAAGCGCTCAACAGCCCGTTGAAAAACTACTGCGCTCGAAGGTCTCTCTTCGTTCGCTATCTACTGATGCGTCGTCAAAATTCGGCTTGAGCTAAGCGAGCGGAGCGAGACTCCGAAATGCTCCTAAACCCCATGCAAACTGCACCCCAAGGGTACTCGGAGTGTCGCAGGCTCCCTTACCTCCTCCGGGCGCGCATTTTTCGCCTCACTTTTCCTGGGAGCCTGTCGGACTTAGAGAATCGTAGCGAAAATTCGAAAAATCAAGGCCAGATTTACATGGATTTGAGGCGAATAGCAGAGCTATTTAACGAAAAGCCATGGGAATATGGACCGATTTTTCGAATTTGCAGTAGATTTATGTCTAAGTCCGACAGGCTCCTCGCCGCAGCTACGCTCGCTACGTTTTTCAAGGGGCTGTCAAGGGAGGGAGAGATAAGAAAAGCAGCGATCGGCGGCGCAGGGGCGACGCCCCTGCCTATTCCACCAGGGGGCGTTGGCTGAACATGGAGGTGTCAAAATCGAGGACAAGAAAACTGCTTTCAATGGCAACCCGATCCTCCTCGCCTTGGAGCAGCACATGGAAATCAAAATCCTGCAGCAGGGCATAAAAGGTGTCGAAGATCATTTTCTTGGTGCTGAGACAGATGCGGCAATCAGAGGCAATATGCTGAAAATGGGCAAAGTGCTGCAGCACCAGAAAAAAACAGACTGCCGAGAAATAGCGGGTGCCGGGGTGGAGATACAGCCCCGGATAAAAGGTCAGAATCGTAATTGTGCCTGTGCCGACATCAAAGGTCAGGGTCAGCGAGCAGGAGATATCCTGGCCGGTTCCCTTCTGATAGACGAAATACTCCATTTGAGGACCATCAACAGAAAAGCTTATGCCGTAATTTTCCAGAAATTCAGGGAGATGGGCGGCCATAAAGGCGGAGACCACAGGGGGTGGGTGCAGTACATCCATAACAGGTCTCCTGGCCGGAAAGAGGCGGCTGGCGGCATCAGGCCGGCAGAGAGATTTATGCAGGCCGTTTACCTTTTTATATCAATAAAAAATAAATCCTTTCCCCGACCCTGTCAATCCCTTTCTACGCCGGACTCGGCGCCCCATCAGCCGCCACTCTTCACCCCATTTCCGGACAGCCACTACCCAGCGGCGGCCTTGGCCGGCGCATCAAAGAAAAAACGAAAGTGGAAAGAGTCCTCCTCGGCCATGAAACTGGTGGCATAGGGGACGCCCTTGAGGATATGGATCATGGGGTCATTAAACTTGAGGACCTCGCCCTCAAAACCGCGCACCCCTTTCTCCTTGGCAATATCGATGAGCTTGGTCACCATATGGTTGGTCAGGCCCTGGTTGCGATACTCCTTGGCCACGGTAAAGGCGATTTCCGCTATGTTGCTGGCCCGGTTCAGATAGTAGGAACCCATGGCGACAATCTGCTGGTTGTCGGCATCACCCACCAGGCCGACCAGGGCAAAGACCGTTTCATAGTCGACATTGACGATGGCCTGGGTCTCGTTGTGGCTGAAGGTGGACTTGGGGGCAAAGAAGCGCAGCTTCCGATCTTCGGCCTCCAGATGGTAGTAGAGCTCCTGCAGGAGGCGCTCGTCCGTGGTCTTCACCGGCCGGAAAAAGACGCGCCCCTGGCTGCGGGTCTCAAAATGCCACTCATACTGCTCGGGATAGACCACCACCACACCGTCCTTGGTCAGGGGCAGCAGTTGATCCTGGTAGACAAAGTTGAGGCGCTTGGCCTCCTCCAGCAACTCCATGCGAAAATCCGGGTGGGCAATACCGATCATCTGCAGCACCCGGTCGCGGATACTCTTGCCGTGCAGAAAGGCAACGCCCCACTCGGTCACCACATAATGCACCTCGCTGCGGGGGATTACCACGCCGGAGGCGGGCTGCAGGGTGGCGACAATACGGGAGATCTTGCCGTCACGGGTGGTGCTGGGCAGGCAGATAATGGGTTTGCCCCGTTTCGAGAGGGCGGCGCCGCGGGTAAAGTCGAGCTGACCGCCGACACCGCTGTAGATGGCGGCACCGATACTGTCGGAGTTGACCTGGCCGGTGAGCGACACGGAAAGGGCGGCGTTAATGGAGACCTGTTTGTTGTTCTGGGCGATATTGATGATATTGTTGATCTGCCGGGTGGACTGGAACTCGATAAAGGGATTTTCCCGCACATAGTCGTAGAGACGCCGCGACCCCATGGCAAAGGAGGTACGGATATGGGGATGGTGGTTATTGCGGCAGGTGACAACGCCCTCTTCAATGAGGTCGATGAGCGAGTCGGAGATCACCTCGCTATAGACGGCCAGATCCTTCTTGTCCTTCAGGTACATAAGGGTGGCATTGGGAATATTGCCGATGCCGAACTGCAGGGTGGAGCCGTTTTCAATGATACGGGCACAGAGTCGGCCGATCTTCCGGGTCAGCTCATCCGGCGTGGGATAGGTGAACTCCAGCAGGGGCGACTCCTCATATACAAAATAATCGATATCGGCAAAACGAACGTACGAGTCACCGCTGGTGCGCGGCATGAGCGGGTTGATCTGGGCAATGACCAGCTTGGCATGATCAAAGACGGTGCGGTTGATATCAACGTTGATCCCCAGAGAGCAGAAACCATATTTGCCGGGCGGGCTTACCTGGAGGAGAGCAACGTCGATACGCAGGCGCCCCGTCTCAATGAGAACGGGAATGTCGGAGAGCGAGATGGGGATATAGTCGGCCTTGCCCTCGTTGACGGCCTGGCGGATTGTCTGGCCCACAAAAAGGGCCTGGTGGCGATAGTGGGACGGCTCGTTATCATCGAAAAACTTGTTGCCCGACAGGGTAAGGAAGTGAATGATCTCACAGTCGGAAAAGCTGTGCTTGCGCAGCACCAGCTGCTCGGTGAGGATGGTGGGCTCGCTGCAGCCTGAACCGATATAGATGCGGGAGCCTGGTTTGACAAAGTGGGCCAGTCTCTCCGGCGCAATCTCCCGCTGGGCTGCCTGTTGCCGCCAGTCATCGCTTACCATGCCATCCTCCCTGGTCGTGTCCGTCCGCTACCAGGTCCCTTGATTTGGGCTCACGAAGTACGACCCAAGAGAGCCCCAGTAGGTAGTTTTACGGAATATGGTAACAGATAACCGACTCTTTTGGTAGGGACGCGTGCCGGGGTCTTATTTTTTTGGCGCCTCGGAGTAACGACCGCAGCGATCGTTCCAGAAGGAGATGACCTTGGCCTCGCGATAGAGGCGCAGCACCGTGCACTCCTCCTCACACTTGCGGCAGGTGAAGCTGTCCACGCTAAAATCTCGCCTGAGCAGCTCAAAGCCCTGGAAGGGCGGACGCTCACCCCTGGCCTTGGCGGCGTAGATGGCGGCACCATAGGCGCCGGCCACCCCGTAGTAGGGAAAAACCTTGACGGGATGACCGGTCTGTTTTTCAAACTCCTTGACAATACCCTGGTTGGCGGCCACGCCGCCCTGAAAGACCACCGGCGCCAAGATCTGCTTGCCGCGCGCCACCGTGGCCAGGTAGTTACGGACCAGGGACTGGCAAAGGCCGGCAACGATATCATTGCGGCCCACGCCGATCTGCTGCTTGTGGATCATATCGGTTTCGGCAAACACCGTGCAGCGTCCGGAGATGGAGGCCGGGCTCTGCGAGGCCAGGGCCATGTCGCCCATCTCCTCCACCTTGACGCCGAGACGACCGGCCTGCTGGTCGAGAAAGGAGCCGGTGCCGGCGGCGCACACCGTATTCATATTAAAATCAATGGCCATCCGTTCCCTGACAATGATGATCTTCGAATCCTGGCCGCCGATCTCGATGATGGTCTGCACATCCGGGGCAATGGTCAGGGCCGCCAGGGTATGGGTGGTGATCTCGTTTTTCACCAGATCGGTGCCGATCAGCTTGGCGGCCAGGGTACGGCCGCTGCCGGTGGTGGCGGCGGCCAGCACCTCGAAATGGCGCTCATCCTCGGCAAGACGGTTCATCACCCGGCGGATGGAGCGGATCGGGTCACCGCTGGTGCGCAAATAGACATGGTCGAGGACCTCGCCGCTGTCCGCGGCCAGGAGCACCATCTTGGTGGTAACCGACCCCACATCAATACCGAGATGGACCGGCACGGTCCTGTTAACTGGTGGTGATTCCATCAATAACATCCAAAAAAGCTTCCAGGCGGGTGACCACATGCTCTTGCTGGCTATGCTCGTCGCCCACCAGGACCATCATGGGAATTTTGTTGGCGAGTTTCTTATGCAGGCTCATCAGTTCAATGCGCACCAGGGCATCAACACCGCAGTTAAAGGAGAGCAGGTAGATGATACCGGCCGGCTCATGCTCCGCACAGATATGCCTGAAGGCCCCCAAGCACTCACGGGCACCGCGCCAGTACATGGTCTTGGCGTAATAATCATCGCGGGCCGCGGCCCGGTCCAGATCGCTGAAGTCGAAATCCTGGGGGGTGACAATACCGTAGCCCTGGCTGGCCAGGATGGCGGGGATGCCCATATTCAGGTGGGCATCGCCGACCATGTAGGCCCGGCCGATCAGGGCAATAGTGCGATCATAGCCTCGCAGTTTGTCCTGCAGGGCGGCAGCCTTATGGCCGGCGCTCTGCGGCCGCGGAAAGGGCGCTGCCGGCGGCGCTGTTTCCGGGCCGAGCAGGGCCCGCAGCAGCAGCAGGCGCACCCGCTCCTCATCGCCGGCATCGGTGATATCCACCAGCGTATCAATGATGGGGATCTTCCTGGCCGGTCCCGGCAGGCGGTCGCGATTCAGGGCCACCAGATCGGGAAAGGCCCGAAAGTTGGGGCAGAGCAGATGGCCGTCAAGGCGAACCAGGCGCGGCACCACAAGACGATCCACCTGGGGCAGCAGGGCCATGGCGGTGCGGACCATCTTCTTAAAGGGAAAGCAGGCGTCGCCCTCGGACAGGGGAACAGGTCGCCGAGCGCTTGTCGCGGCCGGAACATGGCACAACTCCACCTGCGGCGCCAGAGCATGGATATCCTCCTTGAGACGGCGGATCCAGTCAAAGCTGAGCAGTTCCATGGGCAGACCGACCTTCATCATTACGCTCCTAGTACTCTGTAAAACTTAAATTTACGTGTAGAATTTCTACATATTGCATACGAACCACAAAGGCATAGTTGCATAAATATACAAAACTTTAAGTGATACACTGCACTAGTGCAGGTCACCGCTGCGTTTCATCTGCATGATATCGACAAAGGCCTCAATCTGCGTATCCAGGCGCAGCCCCATGTCCTTGCGATCCAGAGGCAGGGAGAGTACCGGAATACCGAGCTCGGTGGTGGCGGTGGAGAGCACACTGGCGGCAGTGGTCTCCGGCATACAGGAGAAGGGGTAGACATGGACGACGCCGTCATAATCCATGTTTTTGGCCAGGACCATCTCCGCCACCGAAAAGTTGCATTCAGCCCCCACGTCATAGTTGAGATAGGGCACGGCCAGCTCCATGAGTTGACGGCGCTCCTTGAGCAGGCCGCGATCCAGCCGTGAGCCGCGCCGGATGTGACTGCTGAAGTAGGAGGAACGCTTCACCTCAACACCCAAATGCCCCAGGCGCTGCTCGATATTCATATTAATGGTGGGCTCCATCACCGTATAGACCTCGCCCACCATCATCACCTTGAGCGGCCTGCGGCCATGTTCCCTGATCTGCGCCAAGCCGGCCAGGGCCTGCCGGCAGACCTTGGATATAGCCGGCAGGCTGCGGGCCTGATCAAGGGCGGCCAAGCCGCTCTGCAGCCAGCGTTCCACCTCAAGGGGGTTTTGCGCCACGGCCCGTTTGCGGGCCGCCTGATCTTCCAGGTGTTCGCACCAGCGCATCTTGCGCCAGCCGATCATCACGGCCCGCGGAAAACGCAGGAAATTGCTCGGCGTCAGCTCCTTGCGCAGCTCCCTGGTCTCATCATGATTCTGCAGAAAGGCCTGCCAGTTAAAGATGCCGGGGATGGTGAGCCAGCGGAAGTCATAGCCCAGGTCGGAGAGAATCACCTTGATGGTGCGGTCATACAGACCGAGGCGACAGGGTGGCCCGCTGCCCACCATGACAATGGTATCGGCACCGGCCTCCAGGGCCTCGATAAAGTTGCCCAGAATGATTTTCAGCGGCAGGCAAACCGACTCATTGGTATGAAACTCGCCCAGCTCCCGGGTGCGATCCCTGGTGGGTGGCGGCAGGACGTAGGGGATACCTGCCTCTTCGGCAATGGCCTTGCAGAAGATATACATACTGCCGAGATGGGGAAAGGTGACTTTCATACCGATTGCAGAAGAGGGGTCCTTGGAAAGGGCTGCGACGTGCTGAAGGTCAACTCTACCCTATCTGTTGCAACCTACCAATAAAATGACGACCTCGGGCCACAATTTCTGCGCCCGGCTCTCCGGCTGTGGCGAAATGGACGCCTGGCCAAAAGAGGTTTGCCGATCAAAAATATATGGTATAGTCGCCGCCAACCTGTCTTATCGAAGAGGCGGGTCGGCCATCAGACCAAATCACAACCTCGCCATTTATTGCCATGAATACATTGCCGAAAAGTATCTGCCTGCTTGCCCTCATCCTCTGCCTGCCCTGCTCCATCATGGCCCAGGAGACCTCCTCGGAACTCCCGGAGCCCGACACCGTCGCCGACCAATCGCTCCTTGACTGCAAGGAGCAGAAGTGGGGAATCGGCTTTGGCGTGCGGGTGGCCTCCACGCCATTCAAGGGTGATGACTCCAGCCTCCACGACCTTATCCCGCTCCTTTACTACGAGGATGACTACCTCTACCTCGACGGCCTGGAGGGTGGTCTCAAACTGCTGAACGCCGACCAGTGGCAGCTGCGGCTCCTGGCCCGCTGGCGCTTCTTTGATGTGCCGGATGATGACTACGATCACCTGATCGATACCGATGTCCTTGACTGGGGCCTGCAGCTGCGCTACCAACCCCACGACACCCCCCTCTATTTTGAAGCGGATATCATGGCGGACGAACGCCAACGCCTCTCCTCCAACTGGCGGGCCGGCATGGTGATGCAGACGGGACCGTTCATTGTTGACCCCTACGTCAACCTGCGCCTGAAGGACTGGCGCTTCAACGACTATTACTATGGCCTGGGCGTCGACGACATCGGCTCCGGCCTGGATGTCAGTATCGGTGTGGAGGCCACATACCCCCTGGCCGAGGACGTCTTTCTGCTGGCCTCGCTGGAGGCCACCTGGCTCGACGGCAATGCGCGCGGTTCCATGTTTGTGGAGGATGATTTCCAGGAGAATATCTTTGTCGGCGTCAGCTACCAAAACGGCAGCACCACCATCTGCAAATCAGCCCTTGACGCCAAACCCTTTGTGCGCATGGCCCATGGCTGGGCCACCCCCTCCGACCTGGCCGATATTATCGCCTTTAATCGCGAAAGGGATAAGGAGAATAATCAGCTCACCTCCATCTTTTACGGCCACCCCCTGGCTGATGACCTCTTTGGTCTGCCGATCCAGAGCTACCTGACGCCGGGTGCGGTCTGGCACTGGCATTCCGACGTCCAGAACTCGGGCCAGGAGTATGTTCTGGCCTTTAAACATTTCTACACCTTTGACTGGCCGGTGACCTGGCGTATCGGTGTGGGTGAGGGTCTCTCCTACGCCGCCAACATCAGTTATATCGAGCAGACCGAAATGGATGACAAGGATATCGAGGCCAGCAAATGGCTGCTCTATCTCGACTTCTCCCTGGAGCTGGAACTGGGCGATCTCACCGGCCTCACCAGTCTCGACGACATGTGGCTGGGCTACTCCATCCATCACCGTTCCGGCATCTTCGGCAGCTCGTCCATGTTCGGCAACATCAAGGGCGGCAGCAACTACAACACCGTCACCCTGCAGTACCATTTCTAGCAACCAGGCACAGGGTGTCCACCCATCACAAGAAAAGGCCCGGCCGATGTATCATCAGCCGGGCCTTTTGTTTTGTCGGACAAGCAACCTAAGCGTATTGGGCGCCTTCAGCCCATCCCCACCTCCTGCAAAATCTGCCTCAGGCTGGCCATGGTATACGGTTTGGCCAGTGCCGCCCTGAAGCCATAACCGCGGTACTCTTTCATTACCTCCAGGGAGGGATCACCGCTGCAGACCACGGCGGTAAGGTCCGGATCAACCTCTTGCAGCTTGGCGATGGCCTCCTGCCCTCCCATGCCACCAGGGACAAGGAGATCCGTGAACACGAGGCTGTAAGGACGGCCCTGCTCGTGGGCCTCGGTATAGAGCTGCACGGCCTTGGCGCCGTCATCACAGGCATCCACTTCGTAACCCAGCTCGCGCAGAAGGTTGACCGCCACCTCACGGACCATGGCATCGTCATCCATCACCAGCACGCGCCGCTGCTCATCCTCTTCTGCGGCTTCCGGCGAGACCGCCTGTGATGATGGTGCCAAGGCCGCCACCTGATCGACCGGGCCGGTGAGATCGACGAGACCGGCAACAAGCTCGTCCAGCCACTGCTCGTAGGGCTCGGCAGCCTTGCGCCGCGCCGCCTGGACAAGGCGCTGGCATTTTGCGGCCCAATCGGTCAGGTTGCACTGCAGCAAAGAGCCTTTCAGGGTATGCACCACGCCGGCCAGTTGCAGGAGATCACCGGCGGCCAGGGCTTCGCGAGCCTTGTCGAGGCTGGTGCTGATACTATCGCAGGACATCTTGAAAATCGTCTCCACCTGACTGTTGGTGAGATGGGTGGTATGCTGCAGGTACGTTTTGACACCGGCGGCCACGGAGGCCGCCTCCCGAGCGGTATCGACGGCGGCCTCTTGGCCGCTAGCGGCCGCCTCACTGCCACGGCGCAAAAACATCTGGAGACATGCCACCACCTGGTTGGACAACAGGGGCTTGGTCAGATACTCGTCCAGGCCGGCCTCCAGGCACATCTCCCGATCCTCGATCATGGCATGGGCGGTAAGGGCAATGATGGGCAGATGGCCACCCTTGAGACAATCAGCGAGCCGGGCACAAAGCTCGGGATCAATATCGTCGATGTCAACCTTCCCCTGCTCCAGCCTGCGGATGGCACGGGTCGCAGCCAGACCGTCCATCACCGGCATCTGGATATCCATGAGAATGGCATCCACCTCCTGGTTGACCAGGAGCTTTAAGGCCTCCAGACCATTATCGGCCACCTCCACCTGATAACCATGGTTCTCCAGTGACATCCAGGCCAATTCCTGGTTGGTCCGGTTATCCTCAACCACCAGTATCGTGGCGGTGGTGTCGCCGGTTTTGCTAGGGGCATAGTGGCCAGGCCCGGCAGCCTTCCTGATCCGGTGGCTATTGATGTGCGCCACCTGCCTGCCCATGCCACGCTGCAGCGGCATCTTAAAGTGGAAGGTGCTACCTTGCCCCTGTTCGCTCTCGACCCATAACTGACCGCCCATAAGCTCGGTAAGCTTCCGGCAGATGGCAAGCCCCATGCCACTGCCGCCATACTGGCGGCCATAGGAGTCATCCGCCTGCTGAAAGCTGTCAAAGATGGTCTCAAGCTTGGCTGCAGCGATCCCGATGCCGGTGTCGCTCACCCGGCAGGAGAGCAGACCGCCGGTCTCGGCATCCCTGGCCATGGCAACCTCGATGGTTACCTCGCCCTCTTGCGTAAACTTGACGGCATTGCCGAGCAAATGGAGGAAGATTTGGCGCAGGCGCAGCTCGTCACAAAAGACCACGGCAGGCAGCCCCGCCTCCTTATGCAGGGTGACGCTGAGCCCCTTGTCCTTGGCATCGGCACTGATGCTGGCCAACACAGAATCAAAAAAATCATGCAGCAGAAAATGGGTCGGACAGAGGACGAGCTGCCCCTTCTCCATTTTGGCATAATCAAGGATGTTGTTGAGCATGGCCAGCAGTTGATCGGCCGCGCCCTTGGCAACCCGCAACTGATGGCGTTGGCGCTCGCTCAGCTCCCCCTCCAGGGCCAGCCCGGTCATGCCCACCACGGCATTCATCGGGGTGCGCAGTTCGTGGCTCATATTGGCCAGAAATCTGCTCTTGGCCCGGTTGGCCGACTCGGCCGCCTCTTTGGCCTCCTGCAGCTGCCTGGTACGTTCGGCCACCTTGTTTTCCAGCCCTTCCTGATATTCCCGAACCTCGGCCTCGGAGCGTCGCAGCCGACTCATCATCAGGTTAAAACTCTCCGCCAGCATGGAGAGTTCACGGGTGGAGCTGGTGGTCTCGACACGGGTGGACAGGTCTCCTTTGGTGGCTTGATCGATGGCGCCGGCCAGGGCAGCCACCGGCTTGGTAATACGCCGGGTAAGAATCATGGTTCCTAAAATAGCCCCCCCGGCAATGCCGGTGGCCACCAAGGTTATGGCGGCAATGGCGGCATTGATCTGATTATTCATCGGTTTTTTGGAAAGAACCAGATTAACGTAGCCGATGAGTTCCGGCTTACCAGCCGGCTCGCGGTCCAAGGAGTCGAGACGCGAGGCATGACTGACAATGGGCTGGACAAACTGGATGGTGTCGCCCAAATCAAAGGTATAACCCCCTTCCTCGCCACCATCTATCATGGCCGGCACGGCCACCGGTGCATAGCGCTGGCCCGGGCCACTTTCCACCAGGGAGGTTAAATCCGTGCGCAACAAGGCCAGATAAACGATGCGTTCATCGCGGACGGAAATGGCGTGCTCCAGGCTCTCCTGGTCTTCGGTATAGATGGCGTAATGGCTGAAGGTGGAGATCTGCCGGGCATGATGGCGACCATCATCATAAAGATCGGCCAGACCGGCGGCCCGGATTTGCAGGACAACAAAGGCGGCAATGCTCATGGCAGTCACCGTCACCAGGACAATGACCAGCAGATTCATCTTGGCAGCCAGCCCCATTTCCCTCCCTGCCTTGATCATTCAAACACCTCTGCCGCCCCATCGATGATGGCTTGCCTAAGTGATAAACGAAGATGCTGTGCGGTGCGGACATTGACCACATAGCGCACCCGTTCCGGACTCGTCGGCGGGATATCGGCGACCGGCGTACCGGCCAGGATGCGGTCCGCCATCTCGCCGCACTGCCGGCCCAGATCACGATAGTCCCGTTCCAGGGCATAGAGGGCGCCGGCCTTTACCCAGGAACGGGACAGCCCGGCAAACGGAATGCGGTTGCGAAAGGTGGAGAGCAGCACCGCCTTGGCCGTCTTGCCCGAGTAAACGGTGCGATCCGCCAGCCCCAACAGCATCTCGGCCTGTCGCTCTACCACCTTGAGGGCCGCCGGCAACTGGGTCACCGACTCCACCGCCAGGCCCCTGATCTCCACGCCAAAGGCCGCTGCCTCGTTCTTGAGCCGAGCAAGCATATCAACATTCTCAGCCGGATCATAGAGGACATGAACATGCCGCACCTCCGGCAGGATTCGTTTGAGTAAGCGAAGGTGGACCCGGGCCGGAAACTGGAGGCTGACGCCGGTGGTCTGATCCGTGGCAGCAAGCAACCCCCGGTCAAGGACCATGGTCACCACCACCGGCCGCTGCGGATGCATGGCCTGGATCGCCTGACTGGCCTTGGAGCCCAGGGTAAAAAAGATATCCGGCTGCCGGCTGGCCACCTCCTCCATGATTTGCCGATTTTGTTTGGGGTCGGCCCCCAGGTAATAGGTCACGCCACGGCTTTTCGGCCATTTCTGGCGAATGAGCTTCCAGAACCCCTCCACCACCTGTTGATAGGGCTGCGAGGCGGAACTGCTGACCACGATGACCTCCGACGGTCTGGTCGTTGCCCCGTGCACTCTGGCGCCGATATGGATCGTCACCACAACCACCAGGAGAGCAAAGCCCGCCAGTATGATATGGCGCCGCCGCTGCGGCTGGCGCCAGCCATTACAAGAGATAATCAATTTTCAACCTAAAGGTCTGGCCATCCTGGCGGATCATGTCCTGATTATGCTCCTCGGATCCGGGAACATCATAGGTCACGTCAAAGAGGTTATAGACACCGGCCGAGATCGTCAGCCCCGGCACCAGGCCGGTGCTGACCACGGTCAGGTTGGTGAGCAGCACCTCGTCTGTTTCATCCCCAGCTACGGTTTTCCGATCACTCTCATACTGAAACTCCAGACCGGCACGCACGAGATGCAGCCAGGATGGAGTCAAAAGGCCGACCTTGGCCAGGTGGCGCGGCGAGTTCACCAGCCTGGCATCGGTAGCGCTGTTTTCGGCATGCTGGTAGGTATAGCTGCAGTTTGTCTGCCAGCCGGCCTGCCACTTGCCCTCAAAAGTCAGCTCCAGGCCATAGGCCTCGGCATCATCGACATTGTCGAAGAAGAGCAGGCCGTCACTGGTATCTACGGTATAGGCGATCAAATTTTTGATTTCATTCCAATAGACCGAGGCGCCGGTGCGCATATTCGGGCTGAAACGCTGCTCCCAAATAAACTCCAGGGATGTAATCTCCTCGGGATCGAGGTTGGGGTTGGGCTTGGTGGTGGCATAGCCGTCGTGGTAGTCGAGCTCATAGACGTTGGGGGCACGGAAGGCCTCGCCATAGAGGAGCTTGAAGGTGGTATCAGTGAGGAGGGAATAGATCAGGGCCAGGCGTGGATTGGTGGAGCCGCCAAAGCTCTCGTAATGGTCGTGACGGATACCGATATTGACCAGGAGGTTGTCGGCCAGACTCCACTCGTCCTGGCCGAACAGGGCCCAGGAGTCGATATCGGAGTCGGTATCAAGCCATAGGCCGTAGACGTCGAAATTGCGCTGTTCCTGACTCAGGGTATCGCGATATTCACCGCCGACACTGAGGCGATGGACATCAAAAAGCTGGCGGGAGACCTGCATTTCCGTACCCCACCACTCGCCAAAAGCCTCGTCACGGTTGGTGACAATATCGGGTGGCGGTCCGTAATCATAGGCATAATCGCCATCATACCAGTACCGGTCATAAAAGAGGCGGACGCTGATTTCGGTGGACTCGGCCGCAAGATGCAGGTAATTCAGATCGGCAAAGAGCCGCTTATCCCAGGTACGGGTGCCAGAATCGTTAAACTCAACCCCCCAGGGCGCGGTGGGTACGCCCTTTTCCCGGTCCGAATAAAGGCCGGTGAGCTGCCAGTCGCCGTAGGCGATCTTGGCGAACCCGTTTTCAAACTGATCGTCATCACCATCCTCAAACACGCCGTTATTGGTGGCCGGATCGTCAAATTCCCGGTAGTAGAGGGAATTATTGCCATCGCTGTCATAATAGGTGCCGGAAAGGAGCACCTCGATACCGTTCTGGTAGCGCTGCCCGTAACTGAGGCGGCCCTGATAGCTCTCATGGCTGCCGGCGGCAATCGAGGTCTCGACGCCTTCGAAATCACGGCCCTTCTTGGTGATGACGTTGATTACGGCAAAGAAGGCATTGCTGCCATAGAGGGAGGAACTGGGACCGCGCACCACCTCCACCCGCCGGATCAGATCGAGGTCAAGGCCAAAGGAGGTGTCGATGGGGGCCCCTTCATAGATGTTATCGTTGAGGCGATGGCCATCCACCAGCATCAACACCCGGGTGTTATAGTCGCCCGGGACACCAAAGCCCCTGACCCCGATATAGCTGTAGTTGCGATCGTACGAGGTATAAAAACCGCAGATGCCGCGCAGGATTTCAGCGAAGCTGCGGTAGCCGTAATGGCGAATCTCCTCGGCCGTGACGATGCTCACCCGGGAGGGGGCCTCGGTCACCTTTTGTTCATACTTTGAGGCGGCATAGACCGAGGAGATCTCCTGGAAGAGCAGGTCCTCATGACCGCCAATGAGCATTTCACCGCCATCCTGGGCAAGGGCGAGGCTGACCCATGCCCCCAAAAACGTAGTCACAAAAAGACCAAGCCCCCCTTTTCGCATGCCCCCTCCTCGTGCTCTGAGAAACAAATCACGCTGCCACAAAGATTCGGTAACTACCCTGCCATCTTCACTCTATAATTTTCCGGCTGCCGCCGTCTATCCAAACAATTATTCAAGATGGCCTTACATTAAAGAAAGAGGTCTTATTCCTGCTGGATTTTCTCTGCTGTTTCCTCAACGTGACGGGCGCCCTTGTCAATGGTCTCTTCCACCTTTTCCTCCACCTTGTCCATGGTCTCTTCCACCTCATCGCCGGCCTTCTCGAGATTTTCCCGCGCCGTTGCTGCGGCCTCGTCAATCTTTTCACCAACCTGTTCGGCGGTGCCATCGGGCTCCACGGCCTCCTCCAGCTTTTCCTTTGTCTCATCGAGGCTCTGGCGCACCTTTTCAGTGGCCTTATCAAGCTGCTGGCCCACCTTTTCGGCCGGCCCCGGCTCTTCACCTTCACAGCCGGTCACAAACAAACAAATGGCAACAACGAGACATAGCAGGCTGCTTATGCGGACAATATTCATCATAATCTCCTTATGGTTCTCTGGTGTCCTGCCAGAACGACAGGTCACTCATTTACGAAAAAAGACGCCCCCGGTGACAACCGGGCGCCGCGCTTTAGTCGTCGTAGACCAATGATTGACTGCCGGCGCCCAGTTCTGTCAGGGCCGCACTGATATCCTTGACAAAGGCCTTGGGGCCGCAGACATAGAAATAGCGGTCAAAATCGGCCACATGGCGGGTCAAAAATTCCTTATCGATGTGGCCCTGACCATAGCCGCTGAAATTGCCGCGGGTGCAGGTGAAAATCGCCTTCTCGCCGAAATAAAATTCTAATTCCTGTTGGCAGATGACATCGGCCGGCGTCTTGTTTGCGTAGAGCAGGCTATTGCCGGCCAGCTCGTCTTCGGCGGCCAACTGGCGGAAGATGCCGAGAAAGGGGGTGATGCCGGCACCGGCGGCAATGAAAACGCCCTTGCCCTTATAGCCGATGGCCCCGAAAGGTTTTGACATCAGCAACTGACTCCCCGGCGCCAGGGTATGCAGGTGATCGGTGACCCCCTGATGCTCGGCATAGCGCTTGATAATAAACTCCAGGACCTGGTCATGGCCCTGGCCGGTGGGGGTAAAGGGACGGCCATCCTCCTGATCCCAGGGGGCCTCGTCGATAACGAGTTCCACCCCCTGGCCAGGCTGCCACTGGAAGGCGGAGGGCCGGGAGAGCAGAAAGCGCTTGGTGTCATGGGTGACAAATTGCGTCGCCAAGATCTTGGTTTTATAAGCCATACGGTTCCTCCTCTGACCATGGAGCATGATCGCTTCACCGTCTGTGCCGAAGACTATTGACAGACAACCCCTGTCCCCTTGCAGGTGGGGCACGTCTCATTGGGTGCACACTGACAATCACTCCATTCCTCGCCCTGCTGACTGCCGCGCCACTCCATATCGCAGGCACAGGTGCCGGAGATGACCTTGGCGCCGTTGCACAGGGGGCAGACCTTTTCCTTACACTCTTTGTTTTCCTTA
This sequence comes from Desulfobulbaceae bacterium, assembly GCA_002868945.1. Lineage (GTDB taxonomy): Bacteria > Desulfobacterota > Desulfobulbia > Desulfobulbales > SURF-16 > BM506. The sequence continues at coordinate 23,558 of PKTX01000017.1, read as the reverse complement.
CAGGCAGGACACATAATTTTCACCTTTGCTAAATGGATATATTGACTAAAGGGTATCTTGAATTATTAGATTTCTTGTTCGAGTTCGAGAAGCATAGAAAATAAAAACCGCGCCCTGAAAGAAGTGCCCTTGGGGTGCAGCATATCAGTCAAATGTGAGGATTTTTATTTTCGTAGCGCCGAAAAAATCGGACAAAAAAGCAATTATTCAAGATGACCTAAAAAATGACGGAAATGGCGGCGCCAGATGCGTGACAATTGCTCGAAACGATAACAGATGTCCGTTCTTGTCCAACAACCTGACCACCACTTGGTTGGACATAGTGTACGACGGCAGGATGAGGAAAAGCAAGTCACCTCTATTTATGCCGCCGGCAAGCGGCTGGCAAGGCAGCCCTCCAGCCGTTCCAAAACGATTCTTCCGGCATCATCGCCAAAGCAGGCGGCGGAAAAAAGCGCGGTCCGGGGGAGCGGCCTACTTCTCCGACCGACGCCCATAGAGGAGCATGCCCCCCACCAGAGCGGAGACAAGCAGGATTGCCCCCACCACAAAAAGGGTCCTGGCGTCGCGGATCTCCATGCCCAGGGCAGCCAGGGCATAGGTGCGGCTATAGGAGGTCACCGCGGTGATGAGCAGAAACTTGCGGAGATCCATTTCCACGATACCGGCGGCATAGGAGATCAGGTCTGAAGGGTTGTAGGGCAGGATGCGAATCCAGAGGATGGCTGTTTCATAACGCCTGATACGCTGCACCACCTGGTGCACCTTGCTGCGGTCGAAAAAACGAGCCAGCCGCATATGAATATAACGGCCGAGAAAATAGACAGTCACCGAGCCGACATAGAGGCCGGATCCGGCAACCAGGGTGGTGGCCAGCTTGCCAAACTGGCGGGCGGCGCCAATGACGATAAGTTCGGCCGGCAGGGGCGGCACCACCACCTGGAGGATCATGCTGAAGAAAAGGCCGGTCAGGGCCATGATCGTCGCTGTCATGGGTATGATTTTCCCGAAAAGAGAGAGACCATCTTGAAGAGGTGCTGTTTCGAAGTCTCATTATTCAAGATAGTCTCAAGGTTGGTCATGGAAAAGACCCGGAGAGAACAGGTGCCGAGATCTGCAACAACAGGCCACCTCATGGTGGCGGGCTTGCGTGCTGCACCATTCTTCCGGGCTTTCTTTGCCACTATACCAATCTTTTCAAAGAATTGCCGCCATCGGCCGGAAGCCGCTCCTGCGGGGGATCAGAGGGCGGCCTGGCCGTCTGCGGTAATCGTGTACTTGCAGCGCACCGGGCTGTCAATATAACCCTTCTTCTTCAGACTGGTCAGCTTACAGCTCACCGACTTGCTCTCCATGCCCACGGCTGCGGCTATATCCTTGCAGGCCGAAGGTTCATGCATCTCTGCCATGGCGGCAAGAATCTTTTTGTGTTCATCGCTGAGACCTTTTTTACAACCACATCCACACTGTGCCATTAGAACAACCTCCTGTTGCAATGGGTTAATTAGTAATAATTACTATGTACGACAAGCCACCCTCTTTTTCAAGTTTTTTTTCTCTTTTCCAATAAGAACTCACCACACTGCTGCCAAAATAGCACCCCTGCCGCAATAGGCCGATGCCGAAGCCGCGCCACCTTCGTACGGCACCCTTTGGCCGCCAGCATGGGCAAATCGGTACGCCATCAAATCACATCCCTGCGCCTGAACGGCCCTGTCGGCTGAAGTGCAGACTGACAGAAGAGCGGCCAAAACCCTTGCCGGACAAAAAAAGCTGCACCTCTTGGTGCAATACATTAGTATGGATAGCTGTAGAAAGGGGCTCATCCATGACTATTGCGGCATGGACCAGCCCGAGACATGTCAGACCTGCGACAACTGCCTCGCCTTCCATGAGCCCGGTTGTGGAGTGGCGATCAACAAGGGGGCTTGAGGACAGGAACTACGCCCATGCCTGGAGAAAAAAACGCCTTTGGCCGTCACCTGACAGGTGGCCTGCTGCTCAGCGCTGCCTGGCTGGCCGCCCTCTTTATCAGCCGTTTCGGCCTGCCCTTCTATTATCACCTTATCGCCCTGCCCCTTTTTCTTGCTCTCCTGCTGCTCTGGCTCCGCCCGCCTGCCCCCGTGCCTGTCGCAGCGCCACCGGACAAGACCCCGGACTATCAATACCGACCGGACCCAACCGCGCCGAGGCGGAACACCACAACAAGCAGCAGCCCTAATCCCGGCTACAGTCAACCGCTGCTCAACGAAGCCCTGGCCCACTCCTTCACCCTGCAACTCAAACTCCTCTGCCACGGCCTTAACCTGACCACTGCCATCCTGGTGACGGAAAACCAGGAGCATGACACCCTCAATGTCCGGGCCGCTTATTCAGAGGAAGAGCTTGAGTTCGCCCACAGCTTTCCGGCAGACTCCGGCGTCTTTGTCGGCCTCAGGCAGGGCAGGCAGGAGATTACCGGCCAGCCCTCCTCGCCCCTTTTTCAGGGCTTGCCTTACTATCCCCAGGGCCATGCCGTGGGCAGCTTCTATGCCCAGAGTCTTGAGCGCCTGGCAGCCAGCTGCCCCACAGCCTATCTCTGTGTGGATCGGGCCAAGGCAGACTCCTGGAGCGCGGCGGAAAAGAAACTGCTCACCGCGGCAGCGGCCAAGATCAGCTACGACATCTATCTGGCCCTGCAGCTGGCGGATTTTGATCGCGACAAAGAAGCCACCAACCAGGTCTGCCTGGCCCTGCAGGAGTTGAACGCCGTCCTGGGCCTGGAAGCGGCCTTCCGGGCCACGGAAAGCGCGGTGCGCAACCTCACCAATGCCGACTTTGTCGCCATCACCCTGATGGACAACCAGCGGCATACCGTTGTGGTGGCCAAGGGCTCCGGCGCCGAGGGACTCGAAGGCTCCGAGGTTTCGGAAGATACCTGCCTGGTCAACCAGGCCATGCGCATGCAGCGCACCATGCCGCCGCGTCCCACCTATAACGGGCCAGCCCCCATCTTCTCGCAGGACGCACCGCTCACCGGCTTCAACTCCCTGCTCATCCTGCCGCTGATCATCAAGCAGGAGGAACCCATCGGGACCCTGATCGTCGCCGGTCATGAAGCGCAACTCTTTACCAGGGAACGACAAAACATCCTTGAGCTCATCGCCGCCCAGATCGCCACCAAAATAGACCTGAGCCGGGCCCACGAAAAGGTCTTTCAATTGGCCAGCACCGATGGCCTCACCGGCCTTGCCAACCGGCGCACCCTGCAAAGCGCCATGGGCAACATGATGGCCCGGGCCCATCGGCAAAGCAACAAGGTGGCGCTGCTGCTCTGCGATATCGATCATTTCAAAAAGGTCAATGACACCTACGGCCATCCCTTTGGCGACGAGGCCTTGCGCCACGTGGCCGCCATCCTGCACGAGGCGGTGCGCAGCACGGATCTTGCCGCCCGCTATGGCGGCGAGGAGTTTGCCGTTCTCCTGGAGAACAGCAACGAGGCCGGGGCCAAGCAACTGGCCGAAAGGATACGCCGCCGCATCGAGGCCCTGCGATTGATCTGCGACGCCACGCCGGTCCAGCTCACCATCAGCCTGGGCATCGCCCTTTATCCCGACCACGGTAAAGAGCCGGAAGCCCTGTTGGCCAGGGCGGATCAGGCCCTCTATGCAGCCAAGGAGTCCGGCCGCAACCAGGTGCGCAGCTGGCCGGTTTAGCAGCCCGGCCCTCCTCCGCTGCGGCGATCATCTGCCATTTTCTGCAAAAAATCATACCTTTTCCGGCCATTGACGGCTAGAATGGCCCCCTGAAAAAAGCCGCGTCCCGTTACAGACGGTCCACATTTTTATAGTATTGGGTATCTTGAATTATTAGATTTTTCGGAGTCTCGCAGGCTCGCGTACCTGTTCGAGTTTGAGAAGCATAGAAAATAATCGGACAAAAAAGCAATTATTCAAGATGGCCTATTGTCTTTGCAGGAGGATTTTATGAGTGACGAGCCCAACAAGATCATCTATTCGATGATCAATGTTTCCAAGTATTACGACAAAAAACCGATCCTGGAGAAGATCAACCTCTCCTATTTCTATGGTGCCAAGATCGGTGTCCTCGGCCTTAACGGCGCCGGCAAGAGTTCGCTGCTGCGCATCATGGCCGGCCAGGACAGCGAGTTCGAGGGCAAGACCTCCATCAGCCCCGGTCTCACCGTTGGTTTCCTGGAACAGGAGCCGGAGCTGACCCCCGGCAAAACAGTGAAGGAGATCGTCGAGGAGGGGGTCAAGGAGATCGTCGACCTGATGGCCGAGTTTGATGTGATCAACAACAAATTCGCCGACCCCATGAGCGACGACGAGATGGACGCCCTCATCGCCCGCCAGGGCGAGGTACAGGAGAAGCTCGACCACATGGGGGCCTGGGACCTGGACGCCAGGCTCGACATGGCCATGGACGCCCTGCGCTGTCCGCCCGGTGACGCTGTGGTGGATGTACTCTCCGGCGGTGAAAAAAGGCGGGTGGCGCTCTGCCGCCTGCTGCTGCAGAAACCGGACATCCTGCTGCTGGACGAGCCCACCAACCACCTGGACGCCGAAACCGTGGGCTGGCTGGAGCAACATCTGCAACGTTACGAAGGCACGGTCATTGCCGTTACCCATGACCGCTACTTCCTCGACAACGTGGCCGGCTGGATCCTGGAACTCGACCGCGGCAAGGGTATCCCCTGGAAGGGCAACTACTCCTCCTGGCTCGACCAGAAGCAAAAAAGGCTGGCCCAGCAGGAGAAACAGGAGACCGAACGCCAGAAGACCTTGAAACGGGAGCTGGAATGGATCAACATGAGTCCCAAGGGGCGCCACGCCAAGGCCAAGGCCCGCATCAAGAGCTATGACCAGCTGGTGAGCCAGGACCAGGAGGCCCGTATCAAGGACCTGGAGATCTTTATCCCGCCCGGCCCGCGCCTGGGCAATATCGCCATTGAGGCCAGGGATGTCACCAAGGCCTTCGGCGACAAGCTGCTGATGGAGAAGATGAGCTTCTCCCTGCCGCCGGGCGGCATCATCGGTGTTATCGGCCCCAACGGCGCCGGCAAGTCAACACTCTTTAAGATGATCACCGGCCAGGAGCAGCCGGACAGCGGCGAAATCATCCTGGGTGAGACGGTGAAGCTGGCCTACGTGGACCAGTCCCGCGACGTCCTGGATCCGGAAAAGACGATCTGGGAGGCGATTTCCGACGGCCAGGATGTCCTGCAACTCGGCGACCGCGAGGTCAACTCCCGGGCCTACGTGGGCCGCTTCAACTTCTCCGGCGGCCAGCAGCAGAAAAAGGTGGGCCTGCTCTCCGGCGGCCAGCGCAACCGGGTGCATCTGGCCCGTATCCTCAAGGCGGGCGCCAACGTTATTCTACTGGATGAGCCCACCAACGATCTCGACGTCAATACCCTGCGCGCCCTGGAAGAGGCCCTGGAGAACTTTGCCGGCTGCGCCGTGGTGATCAGCCATGACCGCTGGTTCCTCGACCGCCTGGCCACCCACATCCTCGCCTTTGAGGGCGACAGCCAGGTCAACTTCTTTGACGGCAACTACAGCGAATACGAAGAGGACCGCAAGAAACGCCTCGGCGAAGAAGCAAGCCAACCCCACCGCCTCAAATACCGCCACCTGACCCGCTGAAAGCAGCCGGGGCATACCTGTACAAAAAGCAAGGGCAACGACCATCTAATCGTTGCCCTTGCTTTTTTTGTGTGGATCAGGTGGCTGGATTACCGTGGAATATGCAGACGGCAACTCGTCTAACAAAAAGTAGTTGCATGTTGATGTCTCTGGACGTGGCGTGCCGACTCAAAAAAGTTCAACACACCGCCACTTCCTGTTAGACCGCTCACCAGTTTTTGACCATTTCCCGCCCGGCATGTGAGGCCGCCGTTCAGGGCCGGATCAGAACAAAACCTCTTTTGTCGCACCGGGCGCGGCCTGATCTTTTTCCGCCCTGGAGTGCCTCCCCATGGCATAATAATTGCCGACAATATTCGGGTCGACAGAAGCCCCCCTGTGTCACAGCACCCTACAGTCCAGAAGCAAAATGAAGAAAAACCCCTCTCCAGCTATCCTTGAGACAAGAAGAGTCACCAGAGGCGCCGCATGCCTCTGCTGCATTACCCTCTTTCTCCTGGCCCTGCCATGCCCCCATGTTCAGGCCAAGGTATCCGGGTCCTGCAACAACTGCCACACCATGCACGACAGCCAGGATGATGCCAGTATGCGCCAAAGCGGCAGCGGCACGACCCTGCTCATTGAAGACTGCGTGGGCTGCCACTCCAGCAACACAGCCGAGACCATCGTCAACGGCACCCCCATTGTCTACAACACCGTCCCCCCCACCAATCCCCTGGCCGGCGGCAACTTTCACTGGGTTGCCAAGGGCGGCGCCGACAATGACGTCTTCGGCCACAATGTCTGGGGCATTTCCGATGAAGACAACAATATTCCCGCTTCAGCCGGTGCACCGGGTCGCGACAGCACCCCGGCCTGTAACGGCTGCCATCAAAGCCTGGCCACTGATCCGGCAGATAATTGTTTCGATAAAAGCGGCTGCCAGGGCTGTCACACCGAGGTGTCCCACCATGATGACTCCAAGCCGTGGTTCCGCTTTTTAAAGGGTCACAGGAGCGATGACCATTACGTCACCGGTATTGAAGCCGCCAACTGGGAACATGACCCGGACAATGCCGCGGATCGCAATGTCTATCAGGGAGCGGACGCCACAACATTTACCTCCAACTACACTCTCAAATCAACCCATGCTGTCACCGCATTTTGTTCCGGCTGTCACTCCTCCTTCCATGAAGACATGGGCGGCGTCACCAGCCCCTGGATCCGTCACCCCAATGATATTCTACTACCCACCACCGGTGAATATGGCGCCTACAACCCGCTGAACACCTACAGCAACGAGGCACCGGTTGCCTATCTGGACCCGGCCAATCCCAGCCGCGCCGAAGCGGTTGTCAGCTGCCTCTCCTGCCACCGGGCCCACGGCTCGGACCAGCCTGACATGCTGCGCTGGGATTATGACAATATGGCCGAAGGCACCGGCTGCTATGTCTGCCACACCTCCAAAGACTGATAGCCCGCTGCAAAAGGGAGCGCGCCCGGCGCCCGGCTTGCTCAGTTCTGCAATGGGGATAAACAGCATGGGTACTCATCACGATTCAACATGCGAGCTAGAGCCTGTCGGACTTAGAGAATCGTAGCGAAAATTCGAAAAATCAAGGCCAGATTTACATGGATTTGAGGCGAATAGCAGAGCTATTTAACGAAAAGCCATGGGAATATGGACCGATTTTTCGAATTTGCAGTAGATTAATGTCTAAGTCCGACAGGCTCCTAGGTACCAACATGGTGGTGGAGTTGGGTCCGCCCTTCTTCGTGTTGGTTTTTCGCCAACAAATGCTGAAAGGGACCTGACCTCTCGCCTATACGATTAAAGAAATTCGTCCCTCTTTTGCTAATATTTAAGGGTGTCTTGAATTATAGCCTGCTGCCGAATCTATTATTGTGGCAAAACTCAGCCACTTCTTTTCGTTTGGGAGGAGAGGGCTGCTGGTCGGAATATCCCATGGGGATTAAAGCCACTACTTCATGATCCTCTGGAATGCCGATAATTTCTCCAGCTTTATTTTGGTCAAAGCAGCCCACGACAACAGTACCGAGTCCGGCGGCATGGGCAGCAAGGCAGATGGTCTGGCACATTATACCAAGATCGAACATGAACCAATCTCCGAACTTGGTAGAAGCACTTCCCTTGTAATAACCGGAACATTTCAATTTACCACAAAAGTAATTTGATATGCTGTTTCCCGGCATTCCCGGCATGTAAGGCCGCAGCTTTGCCGTGGATCAGGTGGCCCCCCGGGATCAAATCAGCTTTCGACTTTTACTTGGCAAGGTGATACAAGGTTTTCATGTAGAGAATATCCAGGTGCTGGACAGCATGTCATTGAACCCGGGCGGGAGATGGGAAGAGGTATGTGTCGACACTTCCGAGCCCTATTTGTCAGGCTGCTCCAGAAAACAGTTGCCGGCTGGCACCTCCGGTTGTCACCATACGGCCACAGGTCAAACCATTACCGCATGTTGGTCCAGACTCTGCCCAGAATTCCAGCGTGAGGAATTCCGAGGGAAATAGAAGGAGGAAGGGATGCTTGGTGAGCGCCAGGTTATCGTGTTTTACGACGAGCGCATGCTGGCTCATTGTCCCAATGCCGATGTGCCGTTTTTGCCGGGACGCCTTGACCGGCGGGTGCGGGAGATGCTTGCCAGCCTGAAGGTGAAGTGGACCTACCCGGAACATCCCGGGCGGCTGACGGCAATCAAAGAACTCCTTGAACGAGCGCCGGTCCCGGGCCTTCGTTTTGCGACCGGCGCGCCGGCGACGCGCGAACAGCTCTCCCGGGTGCATACGACCTCGTACCTGGAGGCTATCTACGCCTTACGGGGCCACAATGCCTGGCTGGATGTGGATACCACCGCCGTTTCTCCGGGCAGTGTGGAGGCGGCGGAAGTGGCTGCCGGTACGGCCATCGCCGCGGTGGAGGCCGTGGTGGAGGGTCGTGCCCCCACGACCTGCGCCCTGGTGCGGCCGCCGGGCCATCACGCCGAACCCGTGCGGGCGCGCGGCTTCTGTCTGTTCAATAACACGGCCGTGGCAGCGGCGCATGCGCGGGCGGCGTTGGGATGCAAGCGGGTGCTGATCGTGGACTGGGATGTGCACCATGGTAATGGCACCCAGGAAATCTTCTGGGCGGACCCGGACGTGATGCTGTTTGATACCCACCGGGCCGCGCCGTTTTATCCGGGCTCCGGCATGCTTGAGGAGGTCGGAGGCGGTCTGGGAGAAGGGACCACCATCAATGTGCCGTTGCCCGGCGGTTCCGGAGATGCGGCCATGCTCAAGGCGTTCCGCGAGATCCTGGTGCCGGCCGCAGACTTCTTTAAACCTGACCTGGTGCTGGTTTCGGCGGGGTTTGACATGCACCGGTTTGACCTGGCGCTGAATGTGACCGAAGAGGGATTCGCGGCGCTGACGGGGATCGTCCGGGATATCGCCGATCATCACTGTGAGGGTCGACTGGCCATGATCCTGGAAGGAGGCTATCATCTGGAATCCCTGGCCCAGGGGATACGTGCGGTCCTGGAGGTGCTGGCAGGCGCCGAGCCCGCCGAGCCGCCCGAGTGTGGAACCAGGGAGGTGGCAGCGGCGGCCGAGTTTCACCGCAGTGCATTCATTCCGGAGTGAAACTAGATTGCCTGGAAATCATTCACCATTTCCAGTATGACGTCCAGCTGAGTGGGGCCCGTCCCATTGTCCTGGGCGACTGGCCTCTAAGCCGTGGCAGGGATCCTTTCCCGGGCCCAACTCATCATTGCCATGTCCTTGACCGACTGAATCGTCTCGGCCGGGATTGTCGAAGGGGTGTTGATCTCCACGGGATCATCGTGAAAGATATAGAGCCGTGAGGCAAACTGATCAAAGGGCAGTGATGCCTCTCCAAAGCGTTCACCGTAGCCCTGGGTGGAGACCACCACGCCATGGCCCCAGTTCTGGCCGCTGTCGTTGTTGGGATTATAAAAATAGACGCGCATGATATTTTCCTGATCCAGGGCAACGCGGATCAGGGTAACGGCGTGCCAGCCGACAAAGTTGCCGGCGCTGTCGGTGACGGCTATACCGGCCGGCTGTGGATGGATAACCGGTTGATTGTCATTAAACAGGGGGTGGTAGCTCCTGTAAAATTGATGGAGAAAGTCGTCATACTCCTTGAGATTGCCGGTTGCCACATCCACGGCAATAATAAATTGCCGCCCCACCCACCAGCCATGCAGCTCCGGATTAATCCAGCGATGGGGATCACCGTCGCGGCCGGCGCATAACCGTCCCATTTCATTATAAATTCGATCAAGATGCGGCACCAGAAGCATGGAGACCGGATCCGTATCCAGGGGGAAGGACTTGGCAAGGCCTGGCGGTAATTCCGCCGAGTCAAGCGAGTGTCCTTCAAAATGCATAAGTATTGAGTCGTAGCGGGCTGCTTGGGCGATGAGATGGAGCAGGTAGTCGGGATCGTTATAGGCCCACATGGAGATAGCCCGGGCGGATTGGCAGGTCGGGTTGTTGCCCTGCCCTACGCCCAGCGGCTGGCCCAGCAGGGATATCACCCCGGCCAGTAGCTTCACCCGCGGCTCCAGGCCGGAGGGAGAGAGAATTGCCCCGGCCTGCGAGGAGAGCTGCAGGTTAACTTGGCGCCAGAGACCGGGCGCAATGGGCGCTGCATAGAGCACACCCCTTTCCAGCAGCATGGTTAAACCATATATTGTTTGTGCCGTTTGCGGACAAATTGCCTCCGAAATCAGGCGGTGAACCAACTCCTGATAGCTTTGCAGGGCATCCCGGCCGGTGTTGCTTACCCCCAGAACATCAGGCACAAGTTGTTCATAGTTATTGTCAAGCAGCCAGCGCAAAAGCACGGCGTGGTAGTCGGAAACCAGGCCAACATCGTGCATGGCCCGGGCCATGCCGTATGACTCCTGCTGCAGGCCGGCAAAGTCCATGGCGGCAAGACGACTCTGATACTAATCCAGCCCCGGATCGTCAAGGCATCCCTGGGTTGGCCCGAACAGGGCACTGGTCAACCGATCCGCCCCCAGCCGTGCCTCGCCAAAATCACCACTGCCCTGTTGAATGCTTATGGCAATTTGACCCACCATGGCCTTGACATGGGCCACCTGAAGAGGCCGCTGGGAAAGGATACGCCAGATTTCGTCGATCAGGTGGCCGAGGATATCACCATAGCCGATATGACCCATCAAAAAATGGAAGACTTTTCCCACCGCCTCTGCCAAAGGGCCCAGGCGCACGCGCTGGGTCTCGCTCGGCGGCCCCAGGAGACGGTTCAGGTTAAGGGCCAAGAGCTGGGTCAGGAAATGACGGGCCTGTTCAGCCGAGATCCCCTGATGTGTAGCAACACCATTGGCCACGGCAAGCAAGCGCAGCTGGCTGAGGCTTTCAAGAATGACCAGGTCCCTGGATCCCTGCTCCAGGGTGGCATTGACCAGGCCCGGCATCAAGGCTGCCGGATCATCCCAGTCGGTTCCGTGGAAGAGGCCGGCCTCATCCAATCGTGGTGCCAGCCGGTAAAGAATTTCTATGCCGCCCGGCTCGACAATCAAGCGCCGTGATTGCTCCAGCAGCGGTGCCTGAAAACGCAGCTTGGCAAAAGGCCGAGCATTTGCCAGCCGTTCCAGCAGGGCAATAAACTTTTTCTCCCGGGGGGATTGCGACTCGTCTGCCTGGCTTGCCTGGCCATGCTCATCAGACATAATAATCGAGATCCTCCTGGGCCTTGAGTAGATCGCGCATACGGTGGGGATCCTCGCCAAAGAAATAGACCAGTCCCCAGTGGGTTCCAAATGCGGAACGCTTGGGAACCTTATTTTCTACAGGCGACTGCAACTCATGGAACTCGAAATAGTCATCATTGGCCGTCTCTTCAGGGATGATCAGGTCACTGACCACCCGGCGGCGCGGATAGACGCCGAAACAACCAGCATGGCCGGTGGCATCCACCACTTCCCTGGGGAAAAAGTTGGCCAGCTCCTCATCCGTGGTTTTGGGGTCAAACATCAGAACCGTGGCCTGATACGCATTGAAGCCATAGGCCCGTTCTATCAGTTCAAAGGCGTTGAAGCCGGGTGGTCGGTACGCCACCTCGCCAAAATGCAGTTTGCCGTCGCTGGTGACAAAATATTCCGGATGAATGAAACCAAAATCTATATCAAAGGCCTCGATCAGCTTCTCGATCTCGGCCGTGACCTGGGGACGATACTTTTCCAACTCCGGTGTGGCCGGCACAAATACCGAATAGCCCAGGGTGACATACTCGGAGATATTGAGAAACTGGATCTTCCTGTTTTTAATCCAGGCCTCCACGGCAAACTCCCAGCCATCGAGATGGCTCTCCATGAGGAGTGGAAATTCGTCATCGGAGATTCTTTCCACATCATCCGGCTCACGAATCACCCAGTGTCCCAGACAGCCTGCTTTATCAAAGGCCTTGAGGTGAATAGGGTCGTTGGGGTCGCCGTCCAGCTTGAGCAGGGTCTGGTTGACCCTCCTGAGAAAATGGATGACATCTCCCTTGTCCTGTGCCTCTTCAAAAATACCTACATGGATACCGCCAAGCTGGGCACGGCGCTTCATCAGGGACTTGTCACGAAAGAGCAAGGCCTGTCCCATCAAACGAGGCTTACCGAGCAGTACCGAGTTAATGGCGCCGGCCCACTCCACCGTTTCCTCAAAGAGGGGAATTGCCACATCAACGCCTTCGTCCTTCAAGATCCGGGCAATCTCAAAGGAACGGTCATCAATACGCTCAAAGTTCCAGGATATATAGGGAATATCATGTTCCTTGGCATACTCTTCCGCCCATGGGGGGGCAACAATGACATAGCGCCTGTCAAAGCGGTCAATAGAATCAATGGCATTGAGGCTCCAACCCAGGATAGCCACATAACCTTTGTCTGGATTTTTTTCAGTCATGCTAAACAATCCTCCTTCTGAACTATTTTTTACCTGCTTGAGCCCATGGCAACCCCTAAAGAAATAACCACAGCGGCTGTAACAGCCCGTTGAAAAAGGGCGCGAGCGCCGCTGAGGCCAGAAAAAAATACGGCGAAAAATGCGCGTTCGCAGGAGGTCAGGGAGCCTGCGACACTCCGAGTATCCTTGGGGTGCAGTTTACATGGGGTTCAGGAGCATTTCGGAGTCTCGCTCTCGCTTAGCTCAAGCCGAATTTTGACGACGCTTCAGCAGATAGCGAACAAAGAGAGACCTTCGAGCGCAGTATTTTTTCAACGGGCTGGTAACCGCTGCCAGGGTGCTGGAGATTATTCGTGGGCAGACCGAGGCAGCCTTTACATCATATCACAGGTAAGCTGGTCTACTGGCGAAAATATTCGGTATCGTGTGATACTGTTACCTATTTTGGAGATATATGCATCGGCGCAGGGAAAGAGTGGGGGCAGGCTAAAATCAAATTTGAGCCTGTATCCCATGGGCTTGCCGGTCTGGCTCCGGGATTTCGGCACCAGCGCACTCACCGGCCTTCCTTGCAGGGTCTGTCATGCAAACTGGTGCCATTGATCCAGGGCCCCCCTCCTGGCAAAAAACTCCTTTTATGAAGGATGGTGACCTGATTGCAGTTCCTGCAACACATCGGCCAGCCGGCCAAGGTCGGCATCGCTGTGGTGCAGGGTGACGGTGAAGCGCAGCCGGGCCGTGTTTGCCGGCACTGTCGGGGGGCGGACCGCGGTGACAAAGAAGCCGGCCTCATTGAGCCTGGCGGCCAGGGCCAGAGCCGTGGCACTGTCACCAATCAGCAGCGGCACGATCTGGCTGGCCGACTCCACCCCAATGTTATGGGCGGCCAGAGCCTCTTTAAAGAAGTGGGCCCTGGCCAGGAGCTCTTGCCCCAGACCGGGATTATTCCGGACCACTGCCAGGGCGCCGAGGCTGGCGCCGATGACGGCCGGCGGCAGAGCCGTGGAGTAGATAAAGGAGCGGGCCCGGTTGAGCAGGTAATCAATCCAGACCTGGTCGGCCGCCACATAGGCGCCGTAACTGCCCAGGGCCTTGCCAAAGGTGCCCATGACCAGATCCACCTGGCGGGTGACACCAGCCTCCTCCACCAGCCCGGCGCCGGTGGCGCCGAAGATGCCGGTGGCATGGGCCTCATCCACCAGAAGCAGGCAATCATGTTCTTCCTTGAGGCGCACCAGTTCCGGCAGCGGCGCCCGATCGCCGTCCATGGAGTAGAGGGACTCCACAACAATCAGGGCCCTGCCCTTACCCCGCTTGTCGGCCAGCAAGGCGGCGAGATGATCCATGTCATTGTGGCGAAACCGGACAAAACGGGCAGCGGAGAGCCGGCAACCATCGACAATGGAGGCATGATTGAGACGATCGGAAAAGACCACATCATGCCGACCGACCAGGGCCGGGATAAGACCGGTATTGGCCATGTAACCACTGCCAAAGAGCAGGGCCGCCTCCTGAGCCTTGAAGCAGGCAATCTCTTCCTCCAGCCGGTGGTGCAGGGTGAGATCACCGCTCATCAAACGGGCGGCGCCACTGCCGGCACCATACTCTTCAAGAAAACGGCGGCCGGTGGCAATGACACGGGGATGGCAGGAGAGGGCCAGGTAGTCGTTGGAGGAAAAATCAACAAGGGGCTGCCGGCCAGCGACGTCATACAGGCCACCAGCCACCGGACGCTCCAGGGGCCGCAGACGACGGAGAGTGCCCTGCGCCCGGCGCTGCGCAAGCCATGTTAACGGGTCCACAGGGCCTGCATCCTTTTGACAAACTCTAAATCCTGCTGCGGCGTCCGACCCCGCTGGGTGAGATAACCACCGATCATCATGGCATCGGCACCGGCCAGAAAGGCAGCGCTCAAAAAGTCGCCCAGGGCCGATTCCCGCCCGGCGGCCAGGCGCACCGGCACATGGGGCAACAGCAGGCGGAAGATGGCAATGGCCCGCAGGATCTCCTCCACGGCCAGGGGCTCAAGATCGGCCAGGGGGGTGCCGGGCAAGGGGATAAGCATATTCAACGGCACCGAATCCACTTCAAGTTCCGCCAGGGTGGTGGCCAGGGAAACGCGGTCCGCCTCGGTCTCGCCCAGGCCGATAATACCGCCGCTGCATATCGACAGCCCCAAGGAGTGGGCCGCCCCAATGGTGGCCACCCGGTCGGCAAAGGCATGGCTGGTGCAGATGCTCGGGAAAAATTCCCTGGAGGTCTCCAGGTTATGGTGGTAGCGGTCCATGCCTGCCGCCTGCAGACGGCCAAGCTGCTCTTTGGTAAGGATGCCGAAGGAACCGCACACCTTGATATCCACCGCCGCCCGGATGGCGCTGATGCGCCGCGCCAGCTCTTCCACCTCCTGGTCAGAGGCGCCCCGACCGCTGGTGACCAGCGAAAAGCGACTGGCGCCGTTTTCCTTGGCCTGTCTGGCCGCCTCGATAATCTCGTCGCTGTCCAGCAGGGGGTAGATGGGTGTCTCAGTGGGGAAATGGGCCGATTGGGTGCAGAAGCGGCAATTCTCACTGCAGGCGCCCGACTTGGCGTTGATAATGGAACAGAGGGCAAAGGAGTCCTGCCGGTGGCTCAGCTTCAGTTCCAGGGCCGTGGCCATCAGCTCCCGGGTGGAGCAGGCCGCTATCTTTTCCGCACTATAGGGTCCTTTCAACACAATAACCAACCTCAGCTAGGGATTGTCGTTCTCCTCCACGCTCACCACAGAGGCATTCTTTACAATACCCCCAGGAGGGGCGCCGAGACACAAAGTTTTCCGGGACTTCTCGAATTTCATAGGCAAGATATCGCTGAACAAAAAACGTCGCGAGCGGCGAGGGACAGGACAACAACAAAAACCTCAGGTCAGCCTGCCAGGGTCTGATTCAGAAATGAAACCACTACTCAACCAGATATTCTCTGCCAAGAGGGTGAGGAAAAAACGCAGCAAGCAGAGCTGAGCAAGGAAAAATGAGACGCAAAAACGCCGCCTAGATAAAGTACGTGAGCATTTTAAGTCGAATTTTGAGGCAGCATCAGCTCTGCACAGTAGTTTTTCACCAGCTGATCAGCGTTTAAAGCCGAAGACTCC
This sequence comes from Desulfobulbaceae bacterium, assembly GCA_002868945.1. Lineage (GTDB taxonomy): Bacteria > Desulfobacterota > Desulfobulbia > Desulfobulbales > SURF-16 > BM506. The sequence goes on along the minus strand of PKTX01000017.1, from coordinate 7,855 downwards.
GCCCTTTTGATGGCGCGGCGCCCAGGCCGGTCCCCGTCCCCGTTGTCGGGGCCGCGGCCGGTTCCGGCTCGGGCGCGGCTTTTCCTTCTTGGCGGCGGGGCGGGGAAAGAGATCGGCATCGACCTTCTCGCCACCGTCTGCCTCCACGGAGATATGATAAAAGAGCAGGTTATCCTTAAAATAACTCTTCTTGGTCAACCACCTGGGCCAGCCCTTATCGGAGCTGTTCTGCTCAAAGAGGGGCAACAGCCCCAACTTGCCGGCAATCTTCTCCTTGGCGGCCCGTTTAATATCAAGATGAGCCAGGTTCTCCTTCAAGGCATCGCGGATCTGCCGCACCCGGCCAAAGGCCTCGCCTATTTTCAGGTGGTCGCTGGCCACGCCAAAGCTCTTCCTGGCCCAGGGCAACAGCAACAGACTGAGCAGGAGGTCATCCTCCAGTCCGACCTCCTCGCCCCGGAGGCGATCAATGACGCTAAGATGATTCTCAAGTGAAGTCAACAGGGCCGGTTCGGTGGACAATTCTTCATAGCAGGGCACCAGAACCCCCAGCAGACCACACTCCACGGCGAGGCGCAGCCAGGCGGCACTGGCCCCGCCACGCAGGTCCTTAAAAAGCTCATCCCTGATGCGCGATACCGGGCAGACCAGCAGGGTGCGACGATGGGCCATAATGGCCTGCCAGGTCTGGTCGTCGATTTGAAAAGAGCTGCGGGCCGCATGGCGTACCGCCCGCATCATGCGGACCGGGTCACGGACGATACGACGTTCGGCATCGCCGATGATGCGCACCACCTTGTCGCGCAGGTCCTGGACTCCGCCGACATAGTCGATAATGGTCTGGCTGTCTATCTCATAGAAGAGGCCGTTAATGGTGAGATCACGGCGAAAGGCATCGTCGCGCTCATCACCGTAGGTATTGTTGGCGGCCAGCACCACATCCTTATCCTTCCCCTCCAGGTCAAACTCACTACGACAGCGGAAGGTGGAGACCTCGATAATCTTATTGCCCGGGAAAAAAACCTGCACCAGCCGAAAACGACGCCCTATGGTGCGGCTGTTGCGAAAGATCTTTCGCAGCTGACCGGGCCGGGCATCCGTGGAGATGTCATAATCCTTGGGGCTTTTGCCGAGAAAGAGATCGCGCACACCGCCGCCCACCAGGTAGGCCGTATGACCGGCCTCCCGCAGACGACGCATCACCTGCAGGGCGTCCTGGTCAAAATCAGCCAGTTTGATGCCATGCTCTTCAGGTCCGACGATGAGAGGCTCGACCTCTTCGTAGAACCGCTTTGTCTTTTTTGGACTCACTATAGTACTCACATTTCAGGGTATCTGGAATAAGTAGATATTGTCTTCACGTTTGAGAAGCGGAGAAAATAAAAAGCACCCCAAGGGCATTCGAAGTGTCACAGGTTCCCTTACCTCTTACGAGGCAGGCCGCACATCGAGTATCTCTGCGCATTTTCATTTTCGTAGCACGAAAAAACCGGGGGCAGGCAAGCGAGCCTGCGAGACTCCGAAACAGCACTTATTCGAGATGGCCTAAAACCAGCCACAACGTACCTCTTTGAGCAGTGCCACAGATTGCGAAGCATTGGCGGCGAAGCGTACATCGGCCAGGGCGAGCCGGTCCGATCGCCGCAAGACGGGGGTGCTGCCGGATAATTACAACAGTAGATGTCCTACGACACAACAGGGGAAGGCCTGGATTTACTCCTTGTAGACCGATTCCGCCTCGCTGACAAACTTGTCAAAGACCTCTTTAACGGTAAGGATCGTATCGATCTTATAGACGTTTTCACCGGAGAAGAAGAGGCCGTTTTCATAATCACCCTCACACGCCTTCATCAACCTTTCGGCAATACAGTAGTGGTGATCACATTTCTTCAAACATTTCCAGCGGCACTCCTTGCTCTTCATGTCCGCCCCTTCGGCCAGGCGCCGCACAAACGGGGTGTTGAGGGCACGACCCGGCATGCCCACCGGCGAGGAGGTGAGAACCACATCCTCTTTTTTGGCCTCCAGCATGGCCTGCTTGAAACGCTCATCCACCGGGCACTCCTTGGTCAAGACAAAACGGGTGGCCACCTGCACCGCATCCGCGCCATACTTATCCATCATTTCCGCCATCTCATAACCATTGGTAATACCGCCGGCGGCAATGAGGGGCACCTTTTTAACCACCTTGCGGATCTCCGGAAAAAGCTCGCGCAGGGAAACATCGGTCCCCAGGTGGCCGCCGGCCTCCTTGGCCTCGACAACAATGGCGGCCGCCCCCAGCTTTTCCGCCAGTTTGGCGAAGGAGGGGGAGGAGACAATGGAGACAATGGGCGTATTGGTCTCCTTGCCTATTTTGAATATATCGCGGGAGAAACCGGCGCCGGTGACAATCATGTCGACGCCGGCCTCAATGGCGGCATAGACCGTATCATGGAAATTCTTCATGGCAAACATGATGTTTGCCGCAATAATCCCCTTGGTCATCTCTTTGGCCTTGCGGATCTCCGCCTTGACCTCCTCCACGGGAATAACCGAGGCGCCAATGGTGCCGATGCCGCCACACTCGGCAACCGGGGCCGCCAGGGCAGATGTGGAAACCCGAACGGACATGCCGCCCAGGACAAGGGGTATGGGGGCGGTCAAGCCGGCAATTGTCAGAGGAGGTAATTTCATAAATTTAAAAAAAGATGTAAAAATTGATGGATTCGTAAAAAGTCACTTTCGGTGATGACGGCGCAAAAATCGTCAGCAGTGCGGCGGATCTCAGGGGCTGCTATCAGCAACAATTAATAATTGAAGATGGTCATAAGGTAAAAGGGCTGCAAAAAATCTTCAGCAAGACCTCCTCTTAGTTTAATATAGTGTGCGAATATGCTCCCCTGCACTCACTTTGTCAAGCAGAGCCTTGCCCACCATCGGCATTTTTACGCATAGGCAAGGCGTATACCCTCTCCATCCGCAACAAATTTTGCGAATATCCGGTTCGCCCTGAAATTGAGTCCGAGCCGATGCCAGGGCTTTTCCCTGCATCTTGCCGCGGCCATGCCTCCCCTTTTTCTCCAGCACCTCAACTTTTTTTCAAAAAAGCGCCCTTTTTCTTTGGTGCCAAACAGGGTAAAAGAAATTATATGACTGCCCTTGATGTCCCCATCCATCCCGGCCACCTCGGCTTTGACATTGACTGCGTGGTGGCAGACACCATGGAGGCCTTTATCAGGCTGGCCGCCGAAAAACACGACCTTGTCGTCGCCCCGGAGCAGATCACCGAATTTGCCGTTGAAAACTGTCTGCCTATTGATCCGGCCATCATCAATGCCATCTTCCGGCGTCTCCTGGACGAACCGATCAAGCATGACCTGCGGCCCATGCCCCATGCCGTGCCCGTGCTGAACCAACTTGCCCGGCACGCCCCCCTCACCTTTATCACGGCCCGACCCGATCGCCCCCCCATCTTTGCCTGGCTTGAATATCTGCTCGGCCCCCGTATCATGGCCGAGGCACGCCTGGTGGCCATGGGCGACCACAACGGCAAGGCCGACCATATCAAAGAGCTGGGGATCAGCCACTTTATTGATGACCGCTATGAGACCTGCGAGGAACTTACCACGCACGGCATCACGGCCATCGTCTTCACCCAGCCCTGGAATGAAAAACGCCACAACCTGCCGCAGGTCACAAACTGGACCGACATTGCCGACCTCTGCGGCCTGGACAGGCCTGCAATCAACCAACAACAGCCCGTCTTAGCCACTCCATGGATTGCCAGAACTGCGGTCAGCCCCTGAAATACCGGAACCCCGTACCCACGGTGGACATCATTATTCGGCACCAGGGCGGCATCATCCTCATCAAACGCCGAAACCCGCCGTATGGCTGGGCCCTGCCCGGCGGCTTCGTCGATTACGGCGAGTCCCTGGAAGAGGCGGCAATCCGGGAAGCCCGGGAAGAAACCGGCCTGCACATTACCAACCTCAAACAGTTTCACACCTATTCGGACCCGGAACGAGACAGCCGTCTGCACACCATCACCACGGTCTACACCGCCACGGCCGACGGCACCCTGCAGGCCGGTGACGATGCCGCTCAGGCCGCTCTCTTCTGGCCCGACAACCTGCCGTCCCTGGCCTTTGACCATGACCGCATCCTGGCCGATTATCTTGCCCGGCATGCCCACCGCCCCCAAAATAAAGTAGCTCCAAAGCCATAATTTTTGGTTGCTTTTTCCCGGTTGCCTTTGGTATAAGGTCTCTTTTACCTGAAACCAGCAACGTGTATTCATTATCGAGGTGCCAGCTGCCTTTTTATTGCGGCATGGCATTTTATTTTTTGAACGCATAGAGCTAACCACTGGTTCTCAGGATTTTATTCACTGGTTAGAAGGAATTGTCACATGGGTAACATTGAAACAGAAACCACAGAAGAAAAGAGCTTTGCTGAACTCTTTGACGCAGAAGAGCTCGTAGTTGTCTCCGTCGGCGATGTTGTCGAAGGCACGGTTGTTGATCTCTCCGACAACTTTGCCATTGTTGATTGCGGCGACAAATCGGAAAGTGAAATTGCACTGAACGAATTCAAGCATGACGGTGAACAGGTCGATGTCAAAATCGGCGACGTGTTCGATGTCTTTGTCGAAAAACGTGAAGGCGAAGGCGGCCTGCGCCTCTCCCGCGAAAAGGCAATCGGCATCAAAGTATGGGAAGACATTGCCAAGATCCAGGAAGAAGACGGCACTATTCCGGGCCGCATTGACAACCGTGTCAAGGGTGGCCTCTCCGTTGATATCGGCGTACCGGCCTTCCTGCCCTATTCCCAGATCGATCTCCGTCCTGTTAAAGATCTTGACGCCCTGATCGGCGAATCATTCGACTTCAAGATCCTTAAATATAATAAGAAACGTAACAACGTGGTCATCTCGCGCCGCGCCATCCTCGAAGAGGCTCGCAAGAAGCTGCGCGAAGAGATGCGTTCCACCCTGCAAGAGGGTGCGGTTATCACCGGCTCCATCACAAACATTACCGATTACGGTATCTTTGTTGACCTGGGCGGCCTGGACGGTCTCTGCCACATCACCGACCTCTCCTGGGGCCGCGTCTCGCATCCCTCCAAGCTCTTCAAGGTTGGCGAAGAAGTTGATGTCAAGATCCTCAAGTTTGACAAAGAGACGGACAAGGTTTCCCTGGGCGTCAAGCAGCTCAAGGAAGATCCCTGGTCCACCGTGGCGGAACGCTACCCCGTGGGCAGCAAGGCCGTGGGCAAGGTGGTCAGCATTACGGATTACGGTGTCTTTGCCGAGCTGGAGGAGGGTGTTGAAGGCCTCATCCACGTCTCTGAGATGTCCTGGTCCAAGAAGACCCGCCATCCCTCCAAGATCGTTGCCGTTGGTGACGAGGTGGAGGTTGCCATCCTCAATATCGACGCCGATGCCAAGCGTATCTCCCTGGGCATGAAGCAGCTCCAGCCCAATCCCTGGGATCTGGTGGCCGAGAATTATCCGGTGGGCGCCATCATCGAGGGTAAGATCAAGAACATCACCGACTTCGGTATCTTCATCGGTATCGAGGAGGGCATTGACGGACTTATCCACGTCTCTGACCTGTCCTGGACAGAGCGCATCAAGCATCCCTCCGAGAAATATGCCAAGGGTGACACCATCCAGGCCGTTGTCCTGAAGATCGATCGCGAGAACGAGCGTTTCTCCCTGGGCATCAAGCAGCTTGAGCCCGATCCATGGCAGGCCACCATCGAGCAGTACCCGGTGGGCTCCACGGTTGAAGGCAAGATCACCAACGTTACTGACTTCGGTATCTTTGTCGAAGTTCAGGAGGGGATCGAAGGCCTGGTGCATGTCTCGGAAATCAGTAGAGAGAAGATCGACACCCCGGTGGGTATGTTTAATGTCGGCGACACCCTGGAGACCAAGGTTATCAATGTCTCCGCCAAGGATCGCAAGATCGGCCTCTCCATCAAGGCCCTCACCGACTCCCCCGGCGAAGGCAGCATGAATGACTACAAGAAAGAGCAGAGCGGCCCATCAACCCTGGGTGATCTCCTCCAATCGAAACTGGACCAGGATAAAGGCGAAGAATGATGGCGGCGTCAAAAATCGCCAACTGCTTCGTTGTTGCACAGTTGGCGATTTTTGCTTAGCCATCGGCAAAATTAACTTTTTACGAGTCTGTTAAAAATAGTCTTTAGGGTATCTTGAATAATTGGATATTTCGGAGTCTCGCTTCGCTCGCTTACCTGTTCGAGTTTAAGAAGCATAGAAAATAAAAAGCGCGCCCTGAAAGAAGTGCCCTTGGGGTGCAGCATATCGAGTATATGTGAGGATTTTTATTTTCGTAGCGCCGAAAAAATCGCGGGAAAGAACAATTATTCAAGATGGCCTTTATTCTTTTCACGGATATTATGTCATCAGAAAGGTTATTCCACCAACGACACCCAGTGCTCATCGGCCTCTTCTTCATGGTCGTGCTCACGGTCTTGTTCTTTGGCGGCATAACCTTTTTTGCTTCCACCCTTCTCCAGAATAAAACAAACTACCTGCTCGGCGTCAGCAACTCCATTGGTGTCATTGACATCAAAGGGGTGATCACCGATGCCGAGACGGTCCTGGCCGACCTTGAATCCTTCCGTAAGGAAGACGGTATCAAGGCCGTTGTGGTACGCATTGACAGCCCCGGCGGTGCCGTTGGCGCCTCCCAGGAGCTGTTCATGGCCATCCGGCGACTGAGCCGGGAGAAACCCGTGGTAGCGTCCATGGGCTCGGTGGCCGCCTCCGGTGGTTTTTACGCCGCCCTCGGCGCCCGCAAGATTGTTGCGGCGCCAGGCACCCTCACCGGCAGCATGGGGGTTATTATTAAGTTTGCCAACCTGGAACAGATATTTGACAAGATCGGCTACCAGAGTCAGGTGGTCAAGAGCGGCCAATATAAAGACATGGGGTCGCCGGACCGCAGTCTCACCGAGGCCGAGCTTACCCTGCTTCAGGAGTTGATCAACTCGGTGCATGATCAGTTTGTCGGCGATATTGCCGAAAGCCGAGCCCTGAGTGTGGCCGAGGTCAAAAAAGTGGCCGACGGCCGCATATTTTCAGGCGAACAGGCCCTGCAGTATGGTCTGATCGATGAGCTCGGCAACTTCCACGACGCGGTCCGCTTGGCCGCCCAACTGGCCAAGATGAGTCAGGAGCTGCCCAACCTTGTCTATCCGCCCCGGGAAAAGAGCGGCCTGCTCGGCATGCTGCTGGGCAAGGCCCCCCAGCAACTGTGGGAAGGGCTCGCCCTCGGTACTCCCATTCTCTCCTACGAATGGGACGGCAGGGCATCTCTGGCCGGCCATTGACAGCAACACCATACCCTGCTGCGCAGTGACGCAAGGAAGCCCATCGAACGTCGCCGCCGTATCAGTTAATCAATACTTTCTGCCAGGGAAGCCCAACCCCGGCCGAGTTACTTTTTTTGGGAGAAGAGAATGTTAAAAAGAGATCTTGTTGACGCGGTTACCGAAAAAATGGACGGCTACCTGAAAAAGGATGTCAGCCAGGCCATTGATATCATGCTTGACAGCATCACCGAGGCCCTGGCCGAAGAGCGCCGGGTGGAGATCAGAGGGTTCGGCAGCTTCAGCATACGCCAGCGCAAGGCCCGTTCCACAAAAAACCCGCGTACCGGCAAGATTATGCATATTCCGCCGCGCAAGACCATCCACTTCACCATGAGTAAATCCCTGAAGGATCCGCTGGTCAAAAAGGGCTAGACATCATGTATCGACCTGTCCAACCTCGAAGACGTGGGTTATTCTAGAGGTTGGATACCCTTAAAACAGAGCCATAATCGAGGAGGACAGGTCA
>PKTX01000053.1 GCA_002868945.1 Desulfobulbaceae bacterium | reverse complement strand
AGCTTCTTGTTTTTATGTTTTTCTTTGTGCCTTCGTGTCTTGTGGTTCGTATGCAATAACGAAATTCTACACGTACATTTAAGTTTTACGGAGTACTAGCATCTCGTGGTCCTCTCTTCCTATCCATTACAAAGGGTTGTGTTGTGATAAAAAAAGAACTTGTCGATATCCTTGCCTGTCCCAAGTGTAAAGGTCCGGTGACCCTCAATGAGGTGGGTGATGGTCTGATCTGCCCGGTCTGTAAAGTTGTCTATGAGGTCAAGGACGATATCCCCATCATGCTCATTGACCAGGCCAAACCGCTGGCTGCCGACTGAGTTCGCCGGCCTGTTTTCCGCTCTCTTGTTAATTTCGCTTTTTTGTGCACATGTCTGTTGCCGAGTTGAAAAAACGTTGCTTTGTCTCTGTGCCCTACCTGCGACTCAAGCAGGAGTTGGAGCAGATTATTGAGCTGTGTCTGCAGCCGGAAATCGGTCTGGAAGGCACGGTTCTCTATGATGAGAGCGAGGCGGACTTTGCCGCCGTGGCCCATCGTCTGCGACGGGCCGGTCTGCGCTGTACCCTGCACGCCCCCTTTTTTGAGCTCTATCCCGGCAGCCTGGACCCCTATATCCGCCGCCTCAGCTGTTATAAGCTGCAAAAGGCCTTTGACCTTATAGGGGTTTTTGAGCCGCTTTCCATTGTCTGCCATCTCGGTTTTGAGGCCAACAAGCACGGCTATAAGAAACAAGAGTGGCTGCAAAACTCGCTGGCCGCCTGGCGCCACTTCCTGGCCACGGCCGAGGCCCACAAAACCCCCATGATGCTGGAAAACACCTATGAGCTTTCCCCGGAACCGCTGCAGGAGGTGCTGAGCACCCTGGATTCTCCTTTTGCCCGTTTCTGTCTTGATGTCGGCCATGTCATGGCCTTTGCCAAGAGCCGCTGGCAGGAGTGGTTGCCGGCCATGTCGCCCTGGCTCGGTCAGCTCCATCTGCACGACAACAGCGGTGAGCTGGATCTGCATCTTGGCCTTGGTGAGGGAATTTTTGACTTTAAGAATTTTTTCGGCCACCTGCAGGCCGAGGAGCTTCGCCCTCTCGTCACCCTGGAGGCCCATCACCCGGGCGGCATTGACACGGGTCTGCGCTATATGGAAAGGCTGGGCTTCATGCCGGCGCCCTTGCCGTGAGGCCGCAGACTTCACAGGGGATGGTCTCGATTCTCGCTTGTCATGGTTTTGGTTTTCTTCTCTAGTGTCTTTGCCCTTTGAACCTTATCCCTCACTCCCCCGGTCCTCAGTGAGGCTGCAACCGTATAAAAAACGACGTTATTTTCATGCATATATCAACTCGGACAGTTGAGTTGCCATAAACACCTATTCTCGACAGCTATGGAAGAAGAACAGATCCCACCGGCCAATTTCGTGCACCTGCATGTCCACACCCAGTACAGCCTGCTGGATGGCGCCATCCGTTTACCCGATCTCTTTGCCAAGTGTAAGGCCTTTGGCATGGATACAGTGACCATTACCGACCATGGCGCCATGTACGGTGCCCTGGAATTTTACGTCAAGGCCAAGGCCAAGGGGCTCAAACCCATTATCGGCTGTGAGTTTTACATTGCCCCGAGCTCCCGCTTTGAAAAAAACGCCAAGAGCGCCGGTAAGGCCGCCTTCCATATCGTCCTGCTGGCCATGAATCATGCCGGTTACAAGAATCTGATGAAGCTGGCCTCCATTGCCCAGCTTGAGGGCTTTCACTATAAGCCCCGTATCGACAAGGAGGTGATGGAGGCCCACAGTGACGGTCTTATTGCCCTGACCGCCTGTCTGCACGGCGAGATCCCCTATTGTATTGCCAAGGAAAATAATATGGAGCTGGCCCGCCGCAAGGCCGCTGCGCTCAAAGGTATCTTTGGCGATCGTCTTTATCTGGAACTGCAGGAGAATAATATCCCGGAGCAGACCGTGGTCAACAAGGGCCTCATGCAGCTTTCCGAGGAGCTTGACATCCCGTTGGTGGCCACCAACGACTGCCACTATCTGAACCGGGATGAGGCCACGGCCCATGAGCTTCTCCTCTGCATCCAGACCGGCAAAACCCTGCAGGACGCGAGCCGTTTCCGCTTTTCCACGGACGAGCTCTACTTCAAGTCGCCGGATGAGATGCGTCACGCCTTCTCCTACTGTCCCGAGGCCCTGGAAAACACGGTGAAGATCGCCGAACGCTGCAACCTGGAGATCGAGTTCGGCAATCACTATTTTCCTAATTTCGAGGTGCCGGCAGGCGAGACCCTGGACACCGCCTTTGAGCAATACACCCGCAAGGGTTTTAAGGAACGCATGGCCGTGATCCGTTCCCTGGAGGAGCTGAGTGCCGAGCAGGAGGAGGCCTACCGCAGCCGCCTGGAAATGGAGCTTGACGTCATCAAGACCATGGGCTTTCCCGGCTACTTTCTCATTGTCGCCGACTTTATCAACTGGGCCAAGGACAATGACATTCCGGTGGGGCCGGGCCGCGGTTCCGGGGCCGGTTCCCTGGTGGCCTTTGCCATGGGCATCACCGATATCGATCCCATCAAGTATGGCCTGATCTTTGAGCGTTTTCTCAATGTCGAGCGCCAGTCCATGCCCGACTTTGACGTGGACTTCTGCCAGGAGCGGCGTGGCGAGGTGATCAAATACGTCCATGACAAGTATGGCGGTGACACCAATGTCTGCCAGATTATCACCTATGGCTCCATGAAGGCCAAGGGTGTTATCCGCGATGTGGGCCGCGCCCTGGGCATGACCTTTTCCGACGTGGATCGGGTGGCCAAGCTGGTGCCTGATGAGCTGAAAATGACCCTGAAAAAGGCCCTGGACGATGAACCGCGTCTCAAGGATCTTTACAGGCACGACGACCAGGTCAAGCAGCTCCTGGATATCGGCATGACCCTGGAGGGTCTGCAACGTCACACCTCCATCCATGCCGCCGGCGTGGTCATCTCTCCCAAGCCCATGGTGGAGTATCTGCCGGTCTGTAAGGGGCCCAAGGGCGAGGTCCTCACCCAGTATGACATGAAGTTCACCGAGAAGACCGGCCTGATCAAGTTTGACTTCCTCGGCCTCAAGACCCTCACCGTCATTGATCGGGCCCTGAAGATCATCAAGAAGGGCCTTGATATCGACCTGGATATCTCCACCATCCCCATGGATGATCCCAAGACCTATGATCTGTTGGTGCGCGGCGATGCCCTGGGTGTCTTTCAGCTTGAGAGCTCCGGCATGCGTCAGCTGCTCATGAAGATGAAGCCGGAGCAATTCTCCGACCTTATCGCCCTGGTGGCCCTCTATCGGCCCGGCCCCCTGGAGAGCGGCATGGTGGACGACTTTGTCAATACCAAGCATGGTCGCAAGGTGGCAACCTATCCCTTGCCGCAGCTGGAGCCGATCCTGAAGGAGACGTACGGGGTTATTGTCTACCAGGAACAGGTCATGAAGATCGCCAATGTCCTGGCCGACTACTCCCTGGGCGATGCCGACAACCTGCGACGCGCCATGGGCAAGAAGATCCCCGAGGTCATGGAGGAGCAGCGCTCCAAGTTCATGGCCGGCGCCGAGAAGCTGGGCGTGGACCTGAAGAAGGCGGAGTATGTCTTTGATCTGATGGCCAAGTTTGCCGGCTACGGCTTTAATAAGTCGCACTCGGCCGCCTATGCCTATGTTTCCTATCAGACCGCCTATCTCAAGGCCCACTATCCGGCCGAGTTCCTGGCGGCGCTCCTCTCCTGCGATGTCAACAACACCGACAAGGTGGTGCGCTATATCCAGGAGAGCCAGGACCACGGCATTGCCGTGCTGCCGCCAGACATCAACGAGAGTGATAAGGACTTTACCGTGGTCAAGGGCGATATCCGGTTCGGCCTGGCAGCGGTGAAGAATGTCGGCGGCGCTGCCCTGGACTCGATCATAGAGGTGCGTCGCCAGGACGGCCCCTATAAGTCGCTGGGTGATTTCTGCACGCGTATTGATTCGCGCAAGGTCAACAAACGGGTAATCGAGAGTCTGGTCAAGGCCGGGGCCTTTGATTCACTGGGCGGCAGGCGGGCCCAGATCTACGCCATTATCGATCAGGCCATGGAGCAGGCCCAGGCCGCCCAGCGCGACCGCGACAGCGGCCAGATCTCGCTCTTTTCCTTGATGTCGAGTGGCACCTCGGAAAAGGCCACGGACATCCCCCTGCCCGATATCCCGGAGTGGGAGGATCGCCAGCGCCTCCTCTTTGAAAAGGAGACGGTCGGTTTTTATATCACAGGTCATCCCCTGGATAATTATCGTGAAGAGTTGAGCAATGCCACGGAGTGCACCATCAGCGAGCTCAACAATAAGGCGGACGGTTCGGCCGGTCGGGTGGGCGGTCTGGTCAAGACCATGAAGCGTCATAAGAGTAAAAAGGGTGACCCCATGGCCTTTATCACCCTGGAGGATGTCACCGGCGAGGTGGAGGTGGTGGTCTTTCCCTCGGTCTATGGCCAATGTTCCCACCTGCTCACCTCTGATGAGCCCATTGTCATCCAGGGTCAGGTACAGAAAGAGGAGGAGGGGAATGCCAAGATCCTGGCCGATGAGGTACTCAGCCTGAATGCGGCCCTGGAACGTTATACCTGTGGGGCCCGCATCCTGCTTGATGCCGACAAGGTGAGTCGTCAGAACCTGGAGGAGCTGAAAACCGTCATCCATAAGCATCATGGCCCCTGTCCGGTCTTGCTGGTCCTGCATTTTGCCGGTCGGGGTGAGGCGGATGTGGAGATCCAGAAGGACCTGACCATCATGCCGGGCCGCAGCTTCAGCAACGGCGTGGCCCGTCTCTTTGGTCCGGAGGTTCTCACCTACCAGAAGCGCCAGGCCGAACTGCAGGGCCGCAAGGGCAATGGCCGTTGGCAAAAGACTCCATAGCAACCATACAAAAAAAAGGAGCGAGTTCAGTAGGTTTTCAACGGGCTGCTATGGCGTGAGGGGATCAAAAGATGCACGGATCGGCAGTCGTCAGCCCCTCACCCTCGTCGCCCCTCTCTTTACCAACAAATATCTAAGGTAACTTTACGTCTTGTGCTATCTTGTTGATATTGTGTAGGTTGGTAGTGGCATGTCGAGATTCAGAATTAAGAAGCGACTGTTTTGCAAGCTTTTCTCCTGACTCCTGATTTCTCTTATGAAACTTCAATTAGTTTCATTAACGTTCAAACCGGTCAGAGCCCGGCGGCGGCGCTGAATTCTAACTTCTGAATTCTTATTTCATGTCTAACTGTTTAAGATAGCCTTAAGGTTGTTAACAAAAAAACGGAGGTGTGCAATGAAGCTTGGATTTCTGGGTCTCGGTCATCTGGGCCGGGCCATATGTGCCAGACTTGTTGATTGCGACCATGGCCTGGTGGTCTGGAACCGCACGGCCGCCAAGGCCGAAGGGGTGACGGCGGAGGTGGCGGCCACACCGGCGGAGGTGGCTGAGGCGGCAGAGGTTATTTTTGTCTGCATGTTTGACAGCAGCGCCGTGCATGACATCCTCACCAGCGGCCACGGTCTGCTGGCCGCGGATCTGACCGGTAAGGTCATTGTTGATCTCACCACCAACCATTTCCGCGAGGTAACGGATTTCCATGAGCGCTGCCGCAAGGCAGGCGCCAATTACCTGGAGGCGCCGGTACTTGGTAGTGTGGTGCCTGCCGGCCAGGGCGCCCTTACCGTGCTGGTGAGCGGTGACAGGGCGGCCTATGACAGGGTGCATGGCGTGCTGGCGGATATCGGCAAAAACATTTTTTTTCTGGGTGCGGTCGGTCTGGCCACCAAAATGAAGCTGATCAACAACCTTACCCTGGGCAGTTTTATGGCCACCATTGCCGAGGCCCTGGCCCTGGCCGAGGATGTCGGTATTGAGAGGGAAGAGGTCCTTGATATCCTGGCCGTGGGCGGCGGCAACTCACTGGTATTGAATGCCAAACGTGCCAAACTGCTGTCCGAGGATTTCTCCGCCCATTTTTCCAATGCCCTGATCTATAAGGACCTCCACTGCCTGCAGGACCTGGCCTACGAGCAGAAAAAGAGTCTTTTCACCGGTGCTGTGGTCAAAGAGCTGTATGGCCGGACCTTTGCCGAGGGCACGGATCAGGAGGATTTCTCCGCAGTTTATAAACTCTTCAAGTGATACGGGGTCAGGCTTAACATCTTGACATTTGCTCATCACGTTGTTGATGAACTGTAAGGATCACTGCCGTCACGCTGGAACCGATTTGCGGAGCCGCGCAAGCTTTCCGGTTATCCCGCGCTTAAGGTGAAAGTCAAAATGTCAAGCCTGACCTCAGAGGGCCTTTTTTTGCGTCCTCAATAATATTCGCTGTCGCGGGGATTGAATTCGGCGTCTTCCACCCACCATTGCGGTTTGCGCACCATCTCCAAGACGTTCTCAACGGTTTTGTAGTGGTAGCTCTCCTGTTTCATGAGGACTTCAAAGAGCTTGGCGGTTGCTTCATCCCCGGCCTTGGCAAACTGCTCTTTGTAGAATTGAATGCCCTTTTCTTCAATCTTCAGGGCCTTCTGGTAATCGTCCAGGGCATCCTCTGAGATTTGTATGATACTCTTGTCATGCCTCAATTCATTAAAGACCGTCTTGATTTCCAGGGCTACCCCCTTTGTTGGGCTGACTTCCTGTTTCTTCTGGAGCTGTTCAATGGCAAAGCGGTGTCTGGCCTCCTCTTCGGCAAGCATCTGCAGCACCTTTTTGATGCCCTCCACCGGCGCCTCGGCAGCCATTTTGAGGTACAGGGTCTCCGCATCTTTTTCCATCTGTACTGCAAAGTCAAACATGTTCATGGTTGGCCTCCTGAGGCTGTAGGAATAATAAGTTGCGAGGGCTTCTGGTCGTGCATTGGTGATGTATAAAAACGTCACTCCTTGCTGATGATCAGGTGGACCCTGGGCCGGAAGATGAAAAATGACCAGGCCCAGTTTATGGTGACAAAGACGCGATTTTTGAAACCGATCAGGTAGTGGGTATGGATGATGAGCCAGGTCAGAAAGCCTGAGAGCTGTAGACGGCCAAACTGGAAAATGGCGTGGCTTCGGCCGATGGTGGCCAGCTGAGAGAGGAGGACTTGAAAGAGGTGGTGTTTGGTCCGGTTAATGACAGTGATTCGCGTCCCCTTCTTATTGCCCAGTTCTTCTCGCGGCATTCAGCCCCAGCAAAACCAGCGCCCACAATGATGCTATGTTGCATGCCTGTAGGGTAGGGCAAAGCAGCTGGCCTGGGCAATCAAAAAAAAACAAAGAGCAAGGAAGGGGCAGGGGCAGTCTTGACATTTTGACACTTGCTCATCGAGTTGTTGATGAACTGTCTCGACCTTTGTCGTCACACTGGAAGGGATCTTGCGGGGATGCGGAACCTTTGGCTCACCAGGCGTAAGGAGAAAGACAAATTGTCAAGCCTGACCCTCACGACTGCTGACGAAGCCCAAGGCCATTTAATGATTGCTTTTTCGGTGTAGGAGTAGAGAGACGATATCTATCACTCCCGGGCGCCGAAAATGGCGGTACCCACCCGTACCATGGTGGCGCCTTCCTCAATGGCCACTTCAAAATCTCCGGACATGCCCATGGAAAGCTCCAGACGGCTTTTGGGGTCGATGAGGCCCTTGGCCTGCAAGTTTTGGCCGAGCTCCCGCAGCTTCCTGAAAAAGGGGCGCACATCCTCGGGATTTTGCCGGTGGGGCGGCATGGTCATCAGACCGCGTATTTCCAGGTTGGCGAGCTCCTGCATCTGTCGGGCGAGCTGTTCGGCATCCTCGGGTAAGACGCCGCCTTTTTGTACCTCGCGGCCCACGTTGACCTGGATCAGGACGGCCAGGATCTTGCCGGCAGCCGCCGCATGTTTATCAAGGGCCTTGGCCAGTTTGAGCCTGTCTACTGTATGGATCAGGTGGCAGAGCCGGGCCGCATCCCCGGCCTTGTTGGATTGCAGTGAGCCGATAAAGTGGAAGCGGCCCCGACCGGCCAACTCCTCAATCTTCTCCTTGGCCTCCTGCACATAGTTTTCGCCGAAATCAAGCTGGCCTGCGGCCAGGGCCTCGTCGATCAGGCTGATTGGTTTGCGTTTGGACACGGCAATCAGGGTGATCTCATCGGGATTGCGGCCGGCCTTGGCGGCAGCCGCCTTGATACGGTTATGGATGGTGGCGAGATTATCTTTGATCATGGATGGTTCACCGCGAGCACAGGGGGATTTGGAAGAGGCGGGCCGCATTGGCCGTCGTGCGGCGGGCCACCTCATCAAGGGAAATATTTTTGAGTTCCGCGATCTTTTCGGCCGTGTAGAGGGTATATGCAGGTTCATTGCGCTTGCCGCGCCACGGTTCCGGGGCCAAAAAGGGGCCGTCCGTCTCCACCAGCAGGCGGTCCAGGGGAATAGAGGCGGCGGCCTCCTGGATCTCCAGGGCCTTCTTAAAGGTAACAACGCCGGGGATGGAGAGATAAAAGCCAAGATCAACAAAGCGGCGGGCCACCTCCTTGTCACCGGAAAAGCAGTGGATCAGGCCGCCGGCCGGAAAGGGGCCGACCTCCTGCAGGCCGGCAATGATCTCGGCATGGGCCTCGCGATCATGGATGATCACCGGCAGTTCAAGCTCCTTGGCCAGGTGCAGCTGCTCCAGGTAGGCCTTTTTCTGGAGGGCCACCGGCGCATAATCCTTGCACAGGTCAATGCCGATCTCGCCGTAGCCGATGACCTTGGTGTCACCGGCCAGTTCGCTCAGCCTCCTGTAGGCGGCAGGGCCGGCCTCCCGGGCATGATGGGGATGAATGCCCACCAGGGCGTAGATGTTGTCGTGCCGGCCCGCCAGGTGCACGGCCGCCTCTGAGCTTTGCAGATCAATGCCCACCGTGAAAATGGTCTTGACCCCGGCAGCCTGGGCCCGGTCAATGATCTCCAGGCAGTCATCTTCATAGGCGCTCATGTCAAGATGGCAGTGACTGTCAACAAGCTGTAGCCCCGGTGACAAGGTGGGTAATGGTCTTCTTTTCTTTTTCTTGGACACGGGTTCGCTGATTAAAAGAGTTGAGGGGAGATGGCTTTAAACAGATATTTCAATGTGTAGTACGGCCTTTGGGTCAGTGAAGGGTGGCGTGAGGCGTAAAAAGGTCTCGCACACCCTCTTATTGGCTTCCCTTGATGCCCTACACCTTTCTCGACCGGAACCACAAGGCACAAGGAGACACCTTGAAAAATCTCAGCTGCTTTGGGGATAAAAGAATGTTTTCCCGGAAATTACCAGCCGCCCGGTCGCACCAGCGGCCCGTTGATCTTCTTGGGCCAGCGTTCGTTGACCTGGCGCATACGGCCGGCAAACATGGCAAAGTTGATGCCCAGGGCCATGAGGCTGTTTTTGCGTGGCCCCCGCATGACCCGTTTGATGATGGAAGAGGGAGAGCCGCAGAACTTCTTGATCCAGAGAAGACCTTCCTCCAACTCCTCCGGGCTCATGTGCATGGGTTTGAAAAGCACATGGGTGGCATCATAGAGGCGCCAGTTGTCGGCGGCAGGCAGCAAGCGACCCGCCTCTGCCAGACGTTTGCGAAGGCGGGTGGCAGGGTAGGGGGTGAGGACGCCGAAAACCGGCACCTGAATACCATGTTCCTGGATGAAATCGGCGGTACGGGCAAAGATATCCTTTCTCTCCTGGTCGTGTCCAAAGACAAAAGAACCCTCGATGATGACGCCATGGTCATGAAATATCTTGATATGGTCCTTCATTCGGTCGACCTGCACCCACTTTTTGTGGGAGTTGTCCAGATTCTGCTGCTGGATCGATTCAAAACCGATAAAGAGCTGCACACAGCCCGATTCTTCGGCCAATTTCATCAGGTGCCGGTCGTTTGACATGGTGATGGAGGCAAAGCTTCCCCAGCGGATCTTGAGCGGGATAAGGGCCTTGAACAGTTTCTTGGCGTAATCTGGGTTGCCGGCAATGTTGTCATCGACAAAAAAGATGATATTGGAGCGGGTCCGTTTCAGTACCGCCTTGACATCGGCAACCACCGCCTCAATGGGGCGCAGCCGGTATTTATGGCCGAAGAAGGTGGTTACCGAGCAGAAATCGCAATCAAAGGGACAGCCGCGCGTCGCCTGCACCGGCCCCAAGGTTTTAAAGTGGCTGGCCGGCAGATAATCGAGACGGGGACTGGGAACGGTGGCCAGGTCAACCGTGTCGCCCTTATAGATGCCGGCCATGCAGCCCGCCTCGAAATCATTGAGAACCCTGGCAAGGACATTTTCCGCCTCGCCGATGACCAGGGCGTCGCACTGCTTGATAGCTTCATCCGGACAGGCGCTGGGGTGCATGCCACCCATAAGCACGGGGATATTGCGGCGCCTGAAGGCGGCGGCCAGCTCATAGGCGTGGGGGGCGTTGAGGGTGAGGGTGGAAATCAGCACCAGGTCAGCATCCTTACTGGTATCGGCCGGGGTGAAGTTTTCGTCGATCAGTTCCAGCTGCCACTGCTTGGGAAAGAGGGCCGCCAAGGTGGTGATACCCAGGACTGGAAAGGGGGTGGGGGGCTGTTCGGCGCAGTTGCAGTCAGGGTCAGTGGCGTGGATAAGGAGTGCTTTCGGCATGAAGGGCTGTTGAATATCCTTAAAGAGGGGTCTTTTTCAGGAACCGCTGATAGATCGCTACGTCTGAAAAAATATAAGATATTACCGGTATAGTATGCTCAGTTACTTAGTGCCTGTCCGGAAATGGCCCTCTCGGAGTCTCGTAAACTCGCTTACCGGGAGTCTCGTCAACTCGCTTACCGGCCCGATCTCGGCGTCATGCTCAAAAAATAATGATCGGAGGTAAGCGAAACGAAGTGGAGACTCCGATATCAAATATATGCCTGCACCCCAAGGGCACCCGGAGTGTCGCAGGCTCCCTTACCTCTTTCAGGGCGCGCTTATTTTTCTCGCAGTCCTTGATCTCGTACGAAATGACCTATTTCTGGACAGACACTACTTAGCCAGAGGGTCATACTGCTGTCAAGGAGAAAGGTGCTGACAGATAAGCTGAGGGCGGCCTTTGCAGGTGGCTAAATTAATTGACAAACGCAGGGGAGACAACTAGTTTATGGATGCCCGGCAATGATGAAACCCATTAGAGGCACGACCTATCAAATGCAGCAGAGACGGGGATGTTATGGCAAATAAGATATTGGAGGCGATCTACGCCAGACGCAGCAGGCGGGAGTTTACCGATGAACCGGTGAATAGCAAGGATCTCCAGGAGATCATCAAGGCCGGTATCTGGGCTCCTTCGGGACTCAACAACCAGCCATGGCGCTTTGTCATTGTCACGGATGCCGCTGTCAGGGAACAGCTCAGCGCCACCACCCGCTACAGTCATATTGTCAAGGGTGCCCAGGCCCTGATCGCCGTCTTTCTTGACCAGGAGGCGGTCTATGATGCCACCAAAGACCATCAGGCGGCAGGTGCCTGTGTGCAGAATATGCTGCTGGCCATTGAGTCCCTTTCCCTGGGCGGCGTCTGGCTGGGGCAGATCCTCAACAATAAGGAGCAGGTTAACGATATCCTCGGCCTGGGCGACAGATATGAGCTTATGGCCGTGGTGGCCATCGGTCACCCGGCCCATCGCAATCAGCAGTCCAACCGCAAAGAGCTTCATAACTTTATTCTGAAAACCCTGTAGGAGGCCCCAGATGACACATCTCTCTAAAACCGGTCTGTCTCTTTTCCTGGCGTTGTTTCTGGCTCTGCCCTTAACCGGCTGCGGCGTGAACGGCGGCAGTGGTGATGAGGGGATGGAGGTGGCTGCACCGGAGGAGTCGAGTCAGCCTTTTTATCATTACTCATATCGCCAGATTCTGCTGCCCTTTGGGCTTGAGTTGGACAAAAAGGAGAGCCTTTTTGTTGATACGGATTCCTTTACCGGCGGCCATCTGCGTTATACCGGCAAGCTGGAAATAGAGTCGCTGGCAGAATTCTTCATCAATACCATGCCCAAGAATAATTGGAAAAAGGTGTACAGCAGTGTGAGTGACCGGATGCTGCAGGCCTATGCCCGCCAAGACAGGACCTGTATTATCAAGATCAGCGAAACGAACTTCAAGACCTATGTGGATATCTTTGTCTCTGATGTGGTTGGCAACCCGGCGGCTGAAGCACTCAACTAGTGCCTGTCCAGAAATGGCCCTCTCGGAGTCTGGCGAGCTCGCTTACCGGCCAGATCTTCCGGAGTCTGGCGAGCTCGCTTACCTGTTCGAGTTTGAGAAGCATAGAAAATAAGAAGCGCGCCCTGAAAGAGGTAAGGGAGCCTGCGACACTCCGGGTGCCCTTGGGGTGCAGCATATCGGGCATATGTGAGGATTTTAATTTTCGTAGCGCCGAAAAAATCGAGCAAAACAGCAATTATTCAAGATGGCTATATGTCAGAGCTTATTTTATCGGCCTCCCGGGTCTCAAACGAAATGACATCTTTCTGGACAGACATCAACTAGGGTTATGGTATGGCGGCAAGTCTACTGGCTGGAAAAAAGATACTCCTGGGGGTTTGCGGTTCAATAGCAGCCTATAAGGCCTGCGATATAACGCGCAACCTCAAGAAGCTCGGTGCCGAGGTGACGGTGGTCGTCACCGATGGCGGCGCCCGCTTTGTATCGCCGCTGACCTTTGCCGCCCTCTCCGCCGCTCGGGTGTATGGCAGCATGTTTGCCGAAGCAGAGGCCCACGCAATTCCCCATATCAATCTTGGCCGCCAACATGATCTGATCCTGGTGGCGCCGGCCACGGCACAGACCATTGTTCGATTTGCCATGGGACTGGCCGATGACCTGCTCAGTGCCGTGGTGCTGGCCGCCACCTGTCCCGTGGTGGTCTGTCCGGCCATGAACAGTAAGATGTATACCCACCCGGCCACCCAGGCCAACATTAAGACCATTGTTGACTACGGTTATCAGCTAGTGGAACCGGCAACCGGGGCGATGGCCTGCAAGGAGGAGGGGCCGGGCCGCCTGGCCGACTGGCCGGTTATCCGCGATCACCTTGAAAGGCTCTTCACCCCCCAGGACCTGGCCGGGCGCCGGGTATTGGTGACGGCCGGGCCCACCGAAGAGCCCCTGGATCCGGTGCGTTTTCTCAGTAATCGTTCCTCCGGCAAGATGGGCTATGCCCTGGCGCGGGCCGCCATGCTGCGCGGCGCCGAGGTTCTGCTGGTCAGCGGTCCTTGTTGTCTTATGCCGCCAGCCGGTGTTGAGGTGCTGCATGTCCGCACGGCCGCGCAGATGTATGAAGCGGTCCTCTCCCATTTTTCAGAGATGGATATTGTCGTGAAATGTGCCGCGGTTTCCGATTTTCGACCGGCAACCTGCGCCTCTGAAAAATTGAAGAAAAAGGACGGCGCCCTACTCCTTGATCTTGCCGGCAATGCCGATATCCTGCGCAGCCTTGGTGATAAAAAGCAGCAGCAGTTCCTGGTGGGCTTTGCCGCTGAAAGCCAAAACCATCTGGCCGAGGGCAAGAGAAAACTTGCTGAAAAAAATCTCGATATGATTGTGGTCAATGACATCAAATCTCGCGAAACCGGTTTTCAGTCAGACACCAACAGAGTGACCATCCTCACTCACCAGGGCGGGGTGAGGGAACTGCAACTTCTCAGTAAGGAAGAGACCGCCATGGCGATTTTTGACGAAGTGGTCAACCTCACAGGAGATGGACGATGAAATGGACGCGCCGCACTCTGTTGAAGGCGGGTTCGCTCTCGGCCCTTTCCCTGGCCTTTGCACCTGAAAACGCCTCCATTGCCAAGGCGGCTTTGTCTGACGCCGTCAGGGAGCCGGTTGACAGGATTCCCACCATCTGCGGTCTCTGCAAGGCCAGTTGTCCCATGCTCGCCCTGAAGGACAAGGACGGACATATCCGCCTGACCGGCAATCCGGCCAGTCCCATTCACGGCCGAAGCCTCTGTGCCAGAGGCATGGCGGCGGTCGAGCTTTTGGGGGATCCGGACCGTCTCAAATATCCTCTGAAACGTGTCGGTCCCAGGGGTAAGGGGCAGTGGAAGAGGATAACCTGGCCGGAAGCCATGGCTGAAATCAACCGTCATCTGAAGAAGACCCTGGCCGATTCTGGGCCGGACTCCCTGGCCCTGCTCTGCGGCAGCAGCTCAGCCGGTTTTATCCGCACTCTCTTTGAAGGCCTCTCCTGTCCCAATATCTATGACTCCGGCCAGGCGCGCTCCGCAGCTATTCGCAGCCTGGGCTACGGCACGGTTTTTGGGCAGGTGCCCGATCCAGACTACATGCCGGAATTGGAGAGCGCCGACTGCCTGGTGCTGATGGGCTGTCATGTGGGCGAGAATAATCAGGTGGCGCAGCTTAAGCAGGTCTGCGATTTTCTGGAGAGGGGGGGGCGGCTCATTGTGGTTGATCCACGTTTTTCCGCCATGAGCGCCAAGGCCGATCACTACCTTGCCATTAAGCCGGGCACTGATACCGCTCTGTTGCTGGGCTGGATTCATCATATCCTGGCCAATGACCTGTACGATCCTCTACTGGAGGAACAGGTGGTCGGCCTGGAGGAGCTGCGTGCGGCGGTCGCCGACTATACCCTGGACAGAACCGCGGAGATTACCGACCTGCCGGCCCAGGTGATTCGCCAAGCCGTGGAGGCCATGACCGAGAACAGTACCGGGACAATAGTCATGCCGGGCAGTCATCTCAGTTGGTATGGCGCTGATGTGAGTCGGGTCAGGGCCCAGGCCATTCTGAGCGCCCTGCTTGGTTCCTGGCCGACCCGGACCAGGCCGACATTTGACTTTGAATCGCGGCGTAAACCACTCTCTTTTTCCCGCCTTATACAACAGATCAACAGTGGCGAGATCAAGGTGACCGCTATCTGGGGGCAAAACCCCCTGCAGGCGGAAATGGCGCCCTATAAAACCATGCAGGCCCTGAAAAACGCCGAATTTATCTTTGCCTGTGATGTGTTGCCCACCGAGCCCACCCTCTATGCCGATATTGTCCTGCCGGAGGCCGCCTTTCTGGAGCGCATGGATGACCTCCACTTCTGGGATCTGGGCGGAAAGACCATGGTGGGTTGCCGTTTCCCGGTGGTTTCACCTGCCCATGAGTGCCGCGACTCCTATCAGATTGTCAGGGAACTGGCCAGAGGCTGCGGCCAGGGCAATCTCTTCCGGGCCGTTGACGTGCAACACCATCTCACCGCCTCGCTGGTCAGGCAGGGCAGTTCACTGCCGCTCATCAAGAGATCGGCAGGTCTGTTTATCAAGGAGGGCACTAAGGATGTTATGCATGTTTTACCTCCTGATGAGGCTGATGTCCCCTTTGCCGAACCTTTTGGCGAGGCGGAGTCGCCGCCTCAACAGCTCTCGTGGCCAACACCCTCCGGCAAGATAGAGTTTTACTCGGCCTGGCTGGCCCATAATGGCTTTGCTCCCCTGCCTGAACATGTCGCCCCTCTGACGGCGCCGGAAGGCTATCTGCGCCTCCTGTACGGCCGCTGTCCGGTCCACTCATTGACGAGAACTGCCGGTTTCAGATGGCTCAATCACGAGATCTCTGAAAACGAGCTGTGGCTTGCCCCGTCCGTGGCCAAGAAACTGGGTATTGTCGACGGCAGCCAGGTTCGCCTGGAGAGTGATTCGGGGGTACGTTCCCTGACTATGATCAAGGTCAAGGTAACTCCCGGCATCAGAGCGGATTGTTGCTATATGAGTCATGGTTTCGGCAACAGATCGCCCTTTGTCCGCGATGCCTTTCTGCGGGGTGTTTCCGACGCCGCCCTGATGATCCGCGGTCGGGTGGACGAGGTTTCCTCAACACGCGGCCTGCGTGACACCTTTGTCCGTCTCCTGCGTGGGGCCAATGACACCTGAGCCGGGGGACAACAGGCCCCGGCGACAGTTTTTCAGTTCCGGTTGGAATTGGCTGAAGCTTGTCATCGGCCTGCTTGTTGCCTACCCCCTCTTGCGTTTTGTGCGTTTTAATGTTCCAAGAAAGCCTCGTCACATCAAGGTGGAGAAAAAAATCCTGGTCGGTGATGTCCACCTGGATGCCGATTTCGCCCTCTTTGTGGGCGAGCAGGAGGTGTGGGCCATCTCGCGCACCTGTACGCATTTAGGCTGTCGCCTCAACTACAGTCAGGAAGAGGGGCAGATGATCTGCCCCTGCCATCAGTCACGCTTTTCCAGACACGGCCATCGTCTTGCCGGCCCGGCCCAAAAGGATCTGCCCCGCTACAAAGTAGAGGCGCTGGGCCAGGAAAAGGGGTATATGGTGACCATCTAGCCCGGAATTATTCAAGATGCCGGCATCTCCCTCCAGTATCAGCCTTGTCAGCCTGTCTTGCTCTGACTGCCGGGAAGGCTCCTTTGGATAAGAATGTCTTTTGTGGTAGAAGAGTTAGCAGATAATGGCACGACTACAGAACCTCCTGATCCGCATAGCTGCACTGAAGTGGGGTGAGCTCTGCCTGGTGGCACTCTACGTCTCGGTTGTCTCCGGAGTCATTGTGGCCCTGCAGTACGATTTCGGCGAGCCTTTTTTTTCCAGCACTGCCTTGGATCTGCTGGTCCCCTTTGGCCACTACTGGCGCAGTCTCCATTTTTATTCAAGTCAGCTTTTCTTTCTCCTGTGCCTGGCCCACTTTGTCGCGGTCCTTATTGATAAAAGTTATCTGCGCCTCTCCTATGGCAAATGGCTGCCGCTGGTGCTCAGTCTGCCCGTGGCCCTGCTTCTGCTCTTTACCGGCTATGTGTTGCGCGGCGATGCCACGGGTGAAAATGCCGGTGTCATCGCTGAAAATATCTGCCTTGCCGTACCCCTGCTGGGCGAATATCTCAATGCCCTGCTCTTTGCCATTCTTGAGGATGGCCTGAAAAAGGTCTATGCCAACCATCTCATCGGCCTGGGCGTCCTCTGGGGCATCCTCTGTTGGGATCATGTCCGTAAGTATCGGGCCCATGTCACAGAGCACAGCCTGTTTCTCTGCCTGCTCCTGCTGTTGTCGTTGCTCTTCCAGGCCCCCATGGAGCCCGAGTCTCTGGGCGTTTTCCATCGGCCCGGCCCCTGGTTCTTCTTGGGGCTCCAGGAGATGCTGCGCTTTGTCCCCGCCTTCTGGGCCGGTATTGTCTTTCCTCTGATTCTTGTGCTGGCCCTGCTGCAGCTGCGCCTGGCTGACGGGCTGCAAAAAAGGGCCGCCCTCTATGCCTCGTCCTGGCTGCTGATCTATACCGGTTTGACTCTTGTGGCTTTGCTTCGTTAGTAAAAGAGAATTCAGGATTCAGGAGGCAGGAGGCAGGAACGAGAAGAAAACCTTGCAGGTCATTCGTTCGGATTTGTCAATTGCGGCCACTGAAGTCCTGCATGTCCCTGATTAGTGTCTGTCCAGAAATAGGTCATTTCGTTCGAGATCAAGGATTGCGAAAAAAATAAGCGCGCCCTGAAAGAGGTAAGGGAGCCTGCGACACTCCGGGTGCCCTCGGGGTGCAGGCATATATCTGATATCGGAGTCTCCACTTCGTTTCGCTTACCTCCGAGCATTATTTTTTGAGCATGACGCCGAGATCGGATGAAAGGGCCATTTCTGGACAGACACTGATTAGGGCGTGGTGGGATGGACCTTTGCCCTGTCGATGTCAAAGTTGAAGGAATCGTCGTGTTCAGGGCTGTGGCAGGTGAGGCACAGTGAGGCGGAAGGCAGGCCGGGCAGTGGTGCCTCTGCCGGAGCAGCTGCATGCTGGGCGGCGGGGCCATGGCACGCCTCACAGCCCACGGCCTTGAGTGTGTCGCCAAGTCCGGCAGCCAGATGGGCGTTCGCCTGGTTCAGGCCGGTAACATGGCAATAGACACAGCGCTGATTGTTGTTCTGGTCACGTGTTGTCAGAGTCTGGTAGGCGGCGGCATGCCTGGTTCGGGCCCAGGCCTGGTGGATTTGTTCGTGACAACTCCGGCAGCTGCTGCTGCCGGAGTATTCCTGGAGATGATTGTTCAGCCCCCTTGTGCGCCGTAGCTGATTGGCCTGTTGCCGTGCATCCTTGAGCAGGGCGTTGATCCGAGGATCATCGGCCAGGGATGACTGCAGGGGGTGGAACTGGTGGCTAAAGGTGGCCTGTGGTACGCTGCTGCGGCCGGCGGCCTCCTTGATTTTTTCGGCCAGCTTCTGGTGGCGGGCCTGCTGTTCGGCAAAGGCAGCCTGCTTTTCCTCGTCATCCCGGTAGACTATCTGCGGCCCGCCTCTTTTTTTAACACGGCTGACAAGCCAGTCGAGGCGGTCATACTCCTTCTGCAGGTTGAGCAGCTCGTTGTCCGAGCTTTGCCATTTTTGCGACGCTGTCCAGTTGAGGCGCAGGTGCCCGACATACTTCCCTTCATGGCCCACCTGGCTGATCAGCGTATTGTTGAGCAGCAGAGGCGCCATGTTATGGTTGGTACTGCCGGATTGCAGGAGAAGATGGATGTCCTGGTGCTGCTCGGCAATGACGCGGTTTGTCTGGGGGGGCAGATTGGAGAGCAGAATGATGAGATCGCTGCTCGGCTTGATTTCCTGGATAAGGGCGGGAAGAACCTCCTGCCATGGTAGAATGGCCAGCTCCTCCGGCGCTGCATCGCCAAGGCCGGGTTCTCCTGTCAGGCCGATAAGGCTAATGCGCAGACCGGCCCGTTTCAGGCTGACAGAGGCAGGAAAGAGTAGTTCACCCCTGTTGTCCACCAGGTTGGCGCTGAGCAGTGGGAAATGGGCACGGTCAGCCAGCTCCAGCAAAAAAGCGGACCCTCCTGCCAGATCCCGACCTGCCACACAAACGGCATCGTAGCCCATCTGGTTGTAAGCCTCGACAATGGCCTGGGCCGTGATCCTGGCCTGGGGCAGGCGCTGGGGATATCGAATCACATTGTTGTCAAAAAAAAGGTTGCCGGCGTCAACCCGGAGGTTCGGGGGCCAGTCGTCTTGCAGAAAGGTTGCTCTTTTGGACAGTCCGCCCAATTGTGCCGAGCGTCAACCGCAGGGCTCTGTCTGGCCGCCCACATCGTTTGTGTAAAAAAGGGCGAGCTCCTGGAAGTTCGGGGCCGCAGCCAGGACGGTGGGCAGGGACAGCGTGAAAAGGACAAGGAAAAGGCAGAGGGTGGCGGCTGCCACGGGCATCTTCTTTTCCCTGGGCTGCCTTTGTCGGCCCCAGGCAGGAGCGGTGTCGACGTGGCCGGCATATGCACCTCCTCCGGCTGGAAGCCTTACTGATTTGGTTGGCGATTGCATTGATTCATTCCTGAAGGATTCAAGATGGCCATAAAAATATCAACGTTCATCTTGTTGATATTCGGTAGATTAATAGTGAAATGGTGAACCTTTCACCAACATGCCGGAATTAGAGGTCACAACGACTGATTATTACGTTTTTTCTGCTGTTTCCTGGCATCTGAACTCTGACTTCTCTTTTAGGAACAAGTGGTTGTTTTTATCCAGAAAGTTGAAATAAAAAACGTATCTGCATGGCTCAACACAGAAGGGCGATCCCGTCGCACGGCAGGCGGGCGGACTTTTTGCGATGCCATTACCGCTGATTCCTCGATTTTTTGCGGGCGGCCAAAATGGCTCGCCATTTCTCCAAGCGCTGCTTGACGATTTTTTCCGCGCCTCTGTCGGTGGGGTGATAGTAGCGTTGACCGCAGAGTTTGTCCGGCAGATGGTCCTGGTCCACCAGGGCCAGGGGATCATCATGGGCGTATTGATAGCCCTTGCCGTAGCCCAGCTCCTTCATCAGGCCGGTGGGGGCATTGCGGATGTGATGGGGAACCGGCAGGCTGCCGGTCTTGGCAATGTCGCGCCGCACCGTGTTGTAGGCCAGGTAGACGGCATTACTCTTGGGAGCGGTTGCCAGATAGAGGACGGCCTGGGCCAGGGCCAGTTCACCCTCCGGGGAGCCGAGCATCTGGAAGCTATCCCTGGCCAGCAGGGCGATCTGCAAGGCCTGGGGATCGGCATTGCCGATATCCTCTGAGGCAAAGCGGATCATGCGACGGGCCGTATAGAGGGGGTCCTCGCCGGCTTCAAGCATGCGGCACAACCAGTAAAGGGCGCCGTCTGGATCGCTGTCACGCAGGCTTTTGTGCAGGGCGGAGATCTGATTGTAGTGTTCCTCGCCGCTCTTGTCGTACTGCAGGTTCCGGCGGTTGAAACACTCGGCAATGATCTCCCTGGTAATAACTTTTTCGTTCTCCTCGTCTCCCTTGACCAGGGCGGAGGCGACCTCAATGTTGTTGAGGAGACGGCGGGCATCGCCGTCGGCAAGGGTGACCAGGGCCTGCAGGGCCTCTTCTGCAAAGATGATCCGGTCGCGGTTCAGGCCGTGCACCGGGTGGTCGATGGCCCGTTTGCCGATGTTGAGGAGATCGTCATCCGTCAATCTTTGCAGGGTAAGGACACGGCAGCGGGAGAGGAGGGGGGCCACCACCTCAAAGGACGGGTTTTCCGTGGTTGCACCGATCAGGGTGATCAGACCGTTTTCCACATAGGGCAGAAAGCCGTCCTGCTGTCCCTTGTTGAAGCGATGGATCTCGTCGACAAAGAGGACAGTGCTCTTGCCCTGGCGCTGGTACTCTTCGGCCAGGCTGATGATTTTGCGAATTTCCTTCACTCCGGTGAGAACCGCGGAAAAGAAGATAAATTCCGAGCCGGAGTTGCGGGCCAGCAGGCGGGCCAGGGTGGTCTTGCCGGTACCGGGCGGTCCCCAGAGGATGAGAGAGGGCAGCTGTTTGCTTTCCAGGAGTCGATGGAGGAATTTACCCCGACCCAGCAGGTGTTCCTGACCGATGAAATCGGCAAGGCTCTGGGGGCGCAGTCGTTCCGCCAGGGGGCGACTGTCGCCGAAAAGGGTGGCTTGATTGGCTGTTGTCTGCTGGACCATGGTGGTTTAAGACGGCTCTATGATGCGTTCGGCCATGCGTTCCGCCGTGAAGACCAGTGATTCAAGATCAAGGAAATCCAGGACATTGGTCGGAAAGAGGATTTTCACCTTGGCGGCAAAACCATCGTCCGGCTCCTCGTCCCAGAAGTAGAGCTGTTGGGGAATCCTGGGGAGAACAGGGATGGTCAGGGCGGCTGATGCCGTGGTGCCCGACAGGGGTTGGCCATCCAGCGGCCGGCAGAGACGAAAGATCTCCGGGGCTGAACGGCCCTGAAAAAAGGCGGCCAGCTTCTCTTCACAGTAGGTGGCCAGGGTACGTACCTTGGAAATCGTGTTGGGCAGGCTTTCCAGACCGACCCACTCCGGCCGTGGCGCTTCTCCACCACCGCAATGGATGTAGTTGTAGAGGAGGATCTGGTCGCGGGGATCGGCCGGTATGCTGCCGTTGATAAGGAGCTGTTGGTTGTTCAGCCGGACCTGCTGCCCCAGGTAAGAAAAGAGCAGTTCTCCGGCACGCCAGTCGGCGCCCAAGGGCTGGGCCAGGCTAGCCAGGTCAAGATGGCTGAGCTTGCCCTTCAGGTGTTTGATCAGTTCCAGGTCGCGCTCCTCGGCCAGACGGTTGAGGTGCGTATGGGGGGTGGCGCTAATATCAAGGCCACTTAAGTCAATATAGGGGCATTTGTGCGGATCTTCGCCGCTTTTGGCAACATGGGCGGCAAAGGCGAGACAGGCCGCATAGCCACATTCCCCACAGTTGCTCTTGGGTACCCTCTTGAGAATGTCGTGGGGTTCCATGGAGGTGCTCTTTTTCAGATGATCATCTTCAGATTGGGGTGGCGCTGCAGTTCCATGAAGATGCTGTTACGCATATCCTCGGAGTGGACCTTGACCTCGACATTCATGGAGAGATAGGTGCCTTTGGCGCTTGATCTTGACTCGCAGACCGTGTGTTCCCGATTGCCGACAACACAGGCAATGGCCTCAAGTATCTCATGCTTTGCCGTGCCGATCACCTTGTATTGCCAGTGGCAGGGATAGTTGATTTCAGGTTTTTGCTGTGCCGGAGATCCGTTCATGCGACTGGTACCGTGAATGTTGCTGTGAATAATGAAGGACATCTTGAAGATGGCGTCTGTTTCAAAAAAAGATGCCTGGTCCGTGCCCTTGGTTCCCACAAAAAAATATACCTGCTCGATGGGCAACTTGAAAGGAGATTCTATGTCGTTTCAGAATGATTGATAAAGTCGGCAAGCTCTTGCAGGGCCGTGCTCAGCCCCTGGTAGGCTGTGGTGGTTTCTGCTGTATTACCGCTTTTGGCCATCTCTGCCCAGGCAGCGGCGGCCGCCTCCAGCCTTTCTGCCCTGATGGTGCCGGCTGTTCCCCGGATGGCATGGCTTATGGTGCGGATGGTCTGGGGGTTGCCGCTGTCCATGGCCGTGGCAATCTCCTCCTGCCACTGAGGGATGCGTTCCTGCACGGTGGTTAAAACCAGCGTAAGTCTGGAGGGATTGGCCGCAAAGAGCTCTTCGAGCTTTTGATAGTCTAAAATATGCATGGCGTAACGGTTGGTCAAGGTCAGCAAGGCTGGGAGAAGGTATGATGAGCTGCTCCGGCCACAGCGGCATTATCACCTTGCCCACCCTGGATTCGACTATTTAGTGCCTGTCCAGAAATGGCCCTTTCGCCCGATCTCGGCGTCATGCTCAAAAAATAATGCTCGGAATATCAAATATATGCCTGCGCTTATTTTTCTCGCAGTCCTTGATCT
>PKTX01000014.1 GCA_002868945.1 Desulfobulbaceae bacterium | reverse complement strand
TTGAGGCGAATAGCAGAGCTATTTAACGAAAAGCCATGGGAATATGGACCGATTTTTCGAATTTGCAGTAGATTTATGTCTAAGTCCGACAGGCTCCTGGGACGAGCCGCCACCTCTTTTTGCCAAGGCCGGCGTTGATTTTTTTCAATCAACACCGGCCTTTTTCGTGCTCTTCATTGGTAAAAATCTTTCTTTGCCGCTACTATTAAGGATGTCCTGAACAGGCACTAGGTAGGGTAATCAGATTTATCCGGTAGGCCGGATAATGCTATAGAAAGAACATGACAGGAGGTACGCAATGAGTGCTGAGGAGATAAAAAAGGAAGTCTATTGGGTTGGCGCCATCGATTGGAATATTCGTGATTTTCATGGCTACTCCACCTACAGGGGGACAACCTATAATGCCTATCTGGTCAAGGATGAGAAGGTCTGCCTCTTTGACACGGTGAAGGCTAATTTCAAGAAAGAGATGCTCTACCACATCCGCCAGCTCATTGATCCCGAGCAGATCGACTATATTGTCGTCAATCATGTTGAGCTCGACCACTCCGGCTGCCTGGCCGAGATGATTGAGCTCTGCAAGCCGGAAAAGGTGTTCTGCTCGCCCATGGGGTTGAAGGCCATTGAGAGCCATTTCCATCCCAGTGACTGGCCGCTGGAGGTGGTCAAGTCGGGTGATTCCATTTCGCTGGGTGCCAAGACAATCCAGTTTCTGGAGACCAAGATGCTGCACTGGCCAGATTCCATGTTCTCCTATATCCCGGAGGATAAGCTGCTCATCTCTTCCGACGCCTTTGGACAGCATCTGGCCAGTACCGAGCGCTTTGCCGACGAGCTGCCCGAGGGTGCCGCCCTGCGCGAGGCGGAAAAGTATTATGCCAATATCCTGCTGATTTTCTCCAATAATGTCCAGAAGCTGCTGGCCACGGTGGCCGACCTCAAGCTTGATATCGATATGATCGCCCCGGACCACGGCGTTATCTGGCGACAGAATCCCGGCGAAATCCTGCAGGCCTATGATCGTTGGAGCCGGCACACGGCGGAGCGCAAGGCCGTGATTATCTATGATTCCATGTGGCATTCCACCGAGAAGATGGCCAAGAATATCAGTGCCGGTCTGCGCAGCGTCGGTGTCCATGCCCGGGTGCTCAGCGCCAAGTCGAATCACCGCAGCGATATCATCGTGGAGATGATGAGCGCCAAGGCGGTGCTGGTCGGCTCCCCCACCCTTAACAACGGCATCATGCCCACCATGGCCGATGTCCTCACCTATGCCAAGGGCTTGCGGCCTCGTAAGAAAATAGGCGCCGCCTTTGGCTCCTTCGGCTGGTCCGGCGAGTCGGTGAAGATCCTCACCGCCTTTCTGGAGGATATGCAGTGTGAGGTCGTTGAGCCGGGTGTGCGCATCAAGAATGTTCCGGATAATGAGGCCCTGCAGGAGTGCTTTGAACTGGGAGTCCGGGTGGGTGAGGCCGTGAACGCCGCCCTGGATGTTGATGCGTGAGGTGTAAGGCATCAGGGGGAATAAAAAAAACCGCTGCGCGAGCGCTTTTTTCCTCCTCGTCCTGCATGGTCAAGAAAAGGGGAGTATGTCGTTATTACGGCATGATAAAATAGCAGAAGGCCATATCATTATTGAAGACACACTGCAGAAATTTTTTTGAAAAAGTGGTCTCCGCAACGGGGGGATGATGACGGAACGGCGCATAAAGAAGATTCTGGCCAACGTACTCCGGCAGGATGATTTTGACCAGGCCATGGCCGAGATCCGCTCCTGGCCGGCCAAGAATACCATCTCGCCGCTGCTCTCCTCTATCTACCAGACGGATGAGAGAATCAAGTGGCGCGCCATCCTGGCCCTGGGTCGGGTGATGGATAGCCTGGCCCGGACCGATATGGAGGCGGCCAGGATCGTCATGCGTCGCATTATGTGGAGCCTGAACGAGGAGTCGGGTGGTATCGGCTGGGGCATGCCGGAGGCCATGGGCGAGATCCTGGCCCGCAACCGGGCCCTGGCCGATGAGTTCGGCCATATTCTCATCTCCTATATGCGCGAGCAAAGCTACCTGGAGTTGCCCCAACTGCAGCGCGGCCTCATGTGGGGATTGGGGCGTCTGGCCGAGGTCTATCCGGAAAAGTTGCTGGAATTTGACGCTGACGGCTACATGGAGCAATACCTGGAATCAGCGGACCTTGAGGTACGGGCCCTGGCCGGTCGCAACTTCGGTATTCTTGGTATCAGGGAGGCGGTCCACTGGCTCAGGCCGCTCTTTGACAGCAAGCAGCCGGTACGTCTCTTCGTCCATGACGATTTTGTCGACACCACGGTGGGGGAGCTGGCCCGGCAGGCCGTGGCCAGGATTGAAGGCCGGCAGGGAGTCGCCTTTCCCGCAGAGTAAATGTTCTTGTTGGTCGATTTTTCAGCAGCCGCGCGGCGTTTTGCCGCATAAAGTTGCGGCGAGGAAATCATTTGACAAGGCCATGTCTTTCTTCATAGCGTGAAGGCAGTGGTTGCCCATCCTGATGCGGCGTTTCTTTTGTGTTGTCTTATCTCCCTGTGGAGCAAGCTCCGGCAGGGGAGGCATATTTTCTGATAAATAAAGAAAATCTCTGAGGGCAAATGTTATGAACATGGCGGAAATCAAGACAAAGGCAAAGGGGCTCGGCATTAAGGTCGGGAAGCTGCGCAAGGGAGATCTTATTCGCAGCATTCAGAAAAAGGAGGGAAATTTCCCCTGCTTTGAAACTGCCAAGCAATATTGCAGCCAAAAGGCCTGTTGCTGGCGCGACGCCTGTCTGCCCGGCAAGAAAAACAAGACCGGCAAGGCTTGGGAGAAGAAGAAAAAGGAGTATACCAAGAAGGTCAACGCCGAGATCAAGGATGTCAAGAAGCAGCTTGCCGATCTGGAAAAGAAGGCCAAAAAACTGGTCGGTAAGGGGCAGAAGGATGCCCTGGATGAAATCGGCAAGACCAAAGAGATGGCCGCAGGCCTTAAGAAGCGGTTGGATAAATACAGTTCGGCCGGCGAAGACGCCTGGAAGATCGCCAAGAAGGGCATGGATGATGCCTGGACCGATCTGCGCAAGGCCTTTACCAAGGCCACCAAGAAATTTAAATAGCGCCTGTCCAGAAATGACCTCTTTCTGGACAGACACTCAATAACCCCTGTTTTTTTCTTCGGCCACAAAAGAAAGGCCCCACTGCCATGTCTCGGCAGTGGGGCCTTTCCCCTTTGAGGAGGAGAGAGAAAACTTATTTTTCGAGAATCTCGCCGCGCGTGGAAACAACCACCTCGCTGCTGGGAATCTCCTTGCCGGCCCGCTTCATGGCCTCGGTGACAATGCCGCGCATACTGCCGCAGCACGGCACCTCCATGATGACGGTGGTTACGGAGGCGATCTTGGCCGTGGCAAAGATCTCGGCCAGCTTCTCCACATAACCTTGCTGGTCGTCGAACTTGGGGCAACCCATCATCACCACCTTGCCGTTGATAAAATCCTGATGAAAATCGGCATAGGCAATGGGCGTGCAGTCCGCGGCAATGAGCAGGTCAGCACCCTGCAGAAAGGGGGCGGTGGGCGGCACCAGACGGATCTGGACCGGCCAGTGGGTCAGGGCCGAAGCACTGCCGCTCATGGTCTGGGGTTGGTTCGCGCTCTGGCAGGGCGTTTGCGGCGCAAAGGACTGAATATTGCTGCCGGCGCAGCCGCAGGCCATTTGCGGGGCCTCGTTCTTGGCGGCCTCTTCTTCCCTGGACTTGATAAGTTCTTCCACCGCCTCTTCGTCAAACTCATCACTGACACGCTCGACAATCTGCAGGGCGCCGGTGGGACAGGCGCCCAGGCAGGCGCCCAGGCCGTCACAATATTTGTCGGCAATGAGCTTGGCCTTGCCGTCAACAATCTGCAGGGCGGCTTCGGCACAGTCAACAATACACTGACCGCAGCCGTTGCACAGCTCTTCATCTATCTCAATTATCTTGCGACGAACCTTCATGATGATACCTCGTTATCTATCTGAAAAACATGCCGGGCCAGGGTACGGCCGGCCTCGGTGAGAAATGATTTGTTTATGATGGAGCGTATTTTTTCGCTGCTTCGGCCGCCTTCAGGGCCATCCTCCTGCAGATTGACGAGCAGGTCTGCGTCGTAGAGGACCTTGAAATTGGTTGTCTCATGCGGCCGTGCTTGGTGATGATGGCCGATAATATCACATATTTCAGTAATCATTCCTTGATCCACGTCAAGGTCGCTGAGAATTTTTTCGGCAATGGGCGGCCCCTCCTGGTGCTGATACCTGGCGGCAGTGGAGTTGAATTTGCGTTCCGCCTCCTTGATGCCGATATCGTGCAGATAGGCGCAGGCCATGATAATGGCCGGATTACCCTGTTCGTAGCGGTTGATCTGTTCGGCATAGTCGGCAACCTTGTAGGCATGGGCAATGCGGCGCTGGTCGTCGCCGAAATAGGCCTCCATGGCGGCCTTGACCTGTTCCTTTAAGACTCCCTCAAGGCCCCTTTGCCGGCGTAAACCTTCGGGCAGTGAGCCCAGGCATTGCTCGGCATGGGGGCAGTATTCGGCGCAGCCGAAATTGATCTGCGGGTTAAGCATGCGGTAGCCGCATTGCGGACAGGGTCGGCTGGAGTCATCCTTGAAGAACTCCAGGGTGCTGCCGCATTTGGGGCACCTGCTTTCAAAGATATCGTTTTCTGTCCAGTAGCGACTGTCCTGTCCCGGGCATTGCATTGTAGTACTCCAGAAGTAAAAATTCAGGATTCAGAATTCAGGAGTAAGACAAAGCAGTCACCATTCTGGTTTCTCAATTCTTACTCCTGAATTCTTTTTTCCTTATCCCAGAATGGCCTTCAGGTCTTCTTCAGGGGTGGAGATGGGCATGATGTTGAAATTCTCCACCAGGACGTTGAGGACATTGGGGGTGATAAAGGCGGGCAGACTGGGTCCGAGGCGGATATCCTTGATCCCCAGGTGCAGCAAGGTCAAGAGGATGGCCACGGCCTTCTGCTCGTACCAGGAAAGGACCATGGAGAGCGGTAGATCGTTGACATCGCAGTCAAAGGCGCCGGCCAGGGCCACGGCAATCTGGATGGCGGAGTAGGCATCGTTGCACTGGCCGATATCCAGCAGACGGGGAATGCCGCCGATATCGCCGAGCTTCTTGTCAAAGAAGCGGAACTTGCCGCAGGCCAGGGTGAGGACCATACAGTCGGTCGGTATCTGCTCGACAAATTCGGTGTAGTAGTTCCGGCCCGTTTTGGCACCGTCGCAACCGCCCACCAGAAAGAAATGCCGGATGTCCTTGTTCTTGACCGCCTCGATAACCTTGTCAGCCACACCAAGAACGGCATTGCGGGCAAAACCCACCATGACGCTGCCCTTGTCGGTGTCCTCGGAGAAGCCGTCCATGGCCAGGGCCTTGTCGATGGCCGGGCTGAAATCCTTGTCGCCCAGATGGGTAACACCGGGCCAGCCCACCAGACCGGAGGTGAAGATGCTGTCCATGTAGGCCTTGGGGTCCTGGATGCAGTTGGTGGTCATGACCACTGCGCCGGGGAACTCGGCAAACTCTTTCTTCTGGTTCTGCCAGGCCGTGCCGTAATGACCGTAAAAATGGTCATATTTCTTGAGCTCCGGATAGCCGTGGCAGGGCAGCATCTCGCCGTGGGTGTAAACGTTGATACCCTTGCCCTCGCTCTGCTTGAGGATCAGTTCCAGGTCCTGCAGGTCGTGGCCGGAAACCAGGATCGCCTTACCCTTTTTGGCCCCCAGGGGAACTTCCGTGGGTACCGGGTGGCCATATTTGCCGGTGTTGCCGGAATCAAGCAGTTCCATGGCCTTGAGGTTGGCCTCGCCACATTTAAGGGCCAGGGCCACCAGTTCATCCAGCTGTACGTCGTCGCGCAGGATGGTTGCCATGGCCTCGTCGATGTAGGCGTAGACGGCGTCATCTTCCTGGCCCAGGATGCGGGCGTGATCGGCATAGGCGGCCACACCCTTGAGGCCGAAGAGGGTGATGTGTTTGAGGGATTTGATATCCTCGTTTTCATCGGTGTTGAGGCTGTGGGCCTTGCCCTGCTCCACCAGACCCTGGAAGTCGGCGGCCGGCGTAAAGGTGGCGGCCGGCACATTGAAGTCGGCGCCCGACTTGGCCTTCATTGCCTCGCGCAGCTCCACGGTCTTGTTGATCAGGGCCACAAAACGTTCCGGATCAAAGTTGACATTGGTCAGGGTGGAGAAGATGGCTTCGCAGATAAAGAGCGAGGTGGCGGGATCGGTGATGCCCTTCTTGCGTGCTGCATCGCTGTAAAGGCAGAGGCCCTGAACGGCGTGGATCAACAGATCCTGCAGGTCGGCGACCTCCTCCTTTTTACCACAGACACCCATGGTGGTGCAGGCAATTCCCTTGGCGGTTTGTTCGCATTGTTGACAGAACATGTTGTGTATCCTCCTTTTTGATGAAGTAAAACGCTTTTGTCTTGTTTGTTGAGACCAGCATAGCCTTTTGGAGGCTTGCATACTTTGACCTAGGTCAAGGGACTAATTTTTTTTTGAAAAAAAGAAGGAGGTCGGGGCAGGCCGTGCCTGTCCCGCTGTTTGCCTGGCCGCTTGACAGCCCGTTGAAAAACTACTGTGCTCGAAGGTCTCTCGTCGTTCGCTATCTGCTGATGCGTCGTCAAAATTCGGCTTGAGCTAAGCGAGCGGAGCGAGACTGCGAAATGCTCCTAAACCACATGGAAACAGCAGCCCAAGGGTACTCGGAGTGTCGCAGGCTCCTAGCCTCAGCTTCGCTCGCTACGTTTTTTACTGGCCTGTTAATAGGGGATCTTGTCCTCTAATTCATCCCAGAGCCTGAAACCGTGCAGGGCCTCGGTCCGCATGAGCTGGTGCATGGGGATCCGCCTCTCTGTCGGTGATCTGGCCAGCTCCTGGTAGATGAGGTTGTCGGCAAAACCGATTGCGGCGGCGTCGTTGCGGTCTGCCGCAAAAAAAATGGCCGTCACCCCGGCCCAGTAGAGGGCGGCCAGACACATGGGGCACGGTTCGCAGTTCACATAGATGATGCAGTCAGCCAGCTGGAAATCGTTCATGGCCCGGCAGGCCCGGCGAATAGCAACCATTTCGGCATGGGCGGTGGGGTCGTTGTCCAGGGTCACCCGATTGTTGCCCCTGCCGATTACCCGGTTGTTTTTGACGATTACCGCGCCAAAGGGGCCGCCGCCCGCCTGCAGGCTTTCTTCGGCCAAGGCAAGGGCCGTGGCCATGTGTTTTTGGTGTTGAGTGGCAATGCCGTCCATAGCCCTGGTTCGTTCAGCAGATTTATTCATGTGAGAAAATATCGTAGCATATCAATAGAAAGCTGCGTGGAAAAATGTTAGGCTGGCACTCCATTTCGTCCATCATCTCAGGAAAGAGAGACCGTGCTGCCACAAGGATAAAGAAAGAAGATGAACTATCTGGCAATTTTTTTGGCCTACCTGGTCGGGGCCATTCCCTTTGGGTTGCTCCTCGGCAAGGCGGCCGGCATTGATGTGCGTACCTCTGGTTCGCGCAATATCGGCGCCACCAATGTTACCCGTCTGGCCGGCAAGAAATTCGGTGCTGTCACCCTGCTCTTTGATGCGGCCAAGGGCCTGCTGCCCATGGTGGTTGCCCAGGCGGCCGGCGCCAGATGGCAGACGGTACTGCTCTGCGGGGCGGCCGCCCTTGTCGGCCACTGTTATCCGGTCTATCTCCGCTTTCGCGGCGGCAAAGGCGTGGCCACGGCCCTGGGCGTCTTTCTTTTCCTGGATATTGTTGCCGTGGCCGGTGGTATTGCGGTTTTTGGCATGGCCGTGGCCCTGTCAGGCTATGTCTCGCTGGGGTCGCTGCTGGCGGCACTCACCGTCTCCGCTCTGGTCTGGATCCGGCACGGCCTGGGTGATTATTTTTTCCTCGCCCTCTTTGTCACGGCCCTGATCTGGCTCAAGCATCATGAGAATATCGGCCGCCTCATGCGGGGCCAGGAGAAGAGTTTCAAGAAGAAAAAAGGAATCGCCGGCTAGTGTGGCGGCAAGGATGAAACAATGGTCACCAAGAGGCAATGGGCAAGGATAGAGGAGGCCAAGGAGCTTTTCGGCCTGGCGGATCGGGCCACCCTGGCCGAGATCAAGGCCGCCTTTCGTCGTTTCTCCAAAAGATATCATCCTGATCTGGCCGGTGAAAGCGCCGCAAATCGGGCCAAGATCCAGCAGGGCACCGAGGCCTACCAGGCCCTGCTTGCCTTTTGCGAGGCCTACGAGTTTCCCCTGGTCATTGACGAGTCTGACCTGGAACCGGATGATGAGGATTGGTGGATGGACCGCTTTGGGCAGGATCCGCTCTGGGGTCCGGCCAGGGATAAGGGCTGAAAAAGGAGAGGCGATGCGCCGGCGCGGCTTAGCGCAGGGGCAGGAGATCAAGGTGGCCTGTTGCCGGGGCAGCAACAGAGGCAGCCACGAAAAAGTTGTCGTGGCTGCCGGACCATCCGTGGCCAATAAAGCGTTCTGCCGTGCTGTTGTGTCGTGTTACTCGATGAGTTTGGGATTGGTGGTGATGTCGCTGGTGGCCATCATGTGGTCAAGCCAGCTCTCCATGGTGGCCATCTGTTTTTCCTGGAGCAGTGAGGCGGTGAAGCTCTCTTTGGCCTTGCCGTTTGTCGGCGGGCTCTCCTGCTTGTCGACAAAGCGGTAGACATAAAAGCTGTCGCTGCTGACACCGACATTCTCCGGGTATGGCGCGCTGCTGCTCAGGCTGAGGCCCTCCTGGCTGACGGCCTCCGGCAGGCCGCTGCGGCTCAGGTTGCTTCTTGAAAACCAGGGTGTGGTCTGCACCGTGCCGCCGGCTGCCGCCACCGCCTCGCTGAAATCCTTGCCCTCCTTACAGGCGGTCAATATTTCCCGGGCCTTGGCCTGGGCCAGTTCCTGGCTGCGCGCCGCCTTGAAGGCGGTTGTCACCTCTTGCCTGACCGTGTCCAGTTCCGGGATCTGCGGTTCGATAACATCATCGATAAATATGATGTAATAGCCGTCCTCCTCTTCAATGAGCGAACTGAGGTCGCCCTTGACCAGGCTGAAGGCCTGCT
The DNA here is from genome assembly GCA_002868945.1 of Desulfobulbaceae bacterium. GTDB lineage: Bacteria > Desulfobacterota > Desulfobulbia > Desulfobulbales > SURF-16 > BM506. The sequence continues at coordinate 13,598 of PKTX01000014.1, read as the reverse complement.
TGGCCAGGTTCGGCTTGTCGGCCAGGGCGGCCGGCGGCTTTGCCTGTTGGAAAAAATCCGTCTGCCGGAGCGGCACCCCTTCCTGGGCACTGTATGCCGTCAGGCTGCCGGCCTGGAAGATTTTTTCATAGGCGCTGCTTGCCATGCTAAAGGCTTTCTCCTTGGCCTGCTGCTCTTTCAGGGTATGGGTAATGCTCTCCTTGACCTCGGCCAGGGGAGTGGTCCGGGCCGGTGTGACGGACTGGACCTCAATAATGTGGTAGCCGAAGCGGGTCTTGACCAGGTCGCTTATCTCCCCTTCGGCCAGACCGAAGACCGCCTCGTCAAAGGCCGGCACCATCTGACCGCGGCTGAAGGTGCCCAGGGCGCCGCCCTGACCGGCCGTGCCCGGATCCTCGGAGAATTTTCGGGCCAGTTCGCTGAAGTCGGCACCGTTTCTGAGCTGTGCCAGGATTTCCTCGGCCCTGGCCTTGCTCTCGTCGTCATTGGTGCCGTCCGCCTTGATGAGGATGTGGCGGGCCGTGCGCTGCTCCGGCTTCTGGTAGGTGGAGATATTCTGCTGGTAATAGCTGTTGATCTCCTCGTCCTCAATGGTCATGGCGGCCATGACCTGGTCCATGGGAAAGGCCAGGTAGTTGATGCGGACCTGGGGCGCGGTTTTGTACTCTTCCTTGTGCTGGTCGAAATAGCTCGCAAGCTCACTGTCGGTGACCGTGACCTTCCCACTGAAATCATCATCCTTCAGTTGATAATAGGCGAGCTTTATGCCGGTGTTGGCAAAGGCGAAGCGCTCATTGATCTCCTGCTCGGTGAGCACGGCAAATTGGGGCAGCAGGGCGCTGACCTTTTGGGCCAGCAGATCAAGGCGCAGGCTTTCTTCGTATTGTTTGGGGGCCATTTTGTTCTGGGCCAGCAGCTGCTTGTAGCGATCGTTGTCAAAGGTGCCGTCTACCTGGAAGTAGGGCTGTGCCATGATCTCTTTCTGCAACTCCCATTTGCTGACATGAAGGCCCATTTCCTCGGCGCCCTGCACCATCAGTTTCTGCTGGATGAGGCGTTGGAGAATCTGATCCTTGATGCCCAGGCTTTCCACCAGCCCTCTGGGCAGGCTGCCGCCGAACTGTTCGCGCAGGCTGTCAATCATGCGGGAATACTCCCGGCTGTACTCACCGATGCCGATGGCTTCACCATTGACCGTGGCCACGGCATCGCGCTTGCCGCCGCCGCCCATGTTGGTGCCCCAGAAGACGAAAACCAGAACAATAACAACGATGATCGCCTGGATGAGTGGTGATTTAGTCTGTTTGCGCAGAAATTCGAGCATATGTTTTTATCCTTCACATTGGTTGTTTTCACGCTGCCGGGTGCAGCGTGGCGCTGTCAGGGCAAAAGAGTGGGAGGTCATGCGTTTTGTACACAAATCAGGGCATTTCATCAAGCCTTTGCCAGGTTGACTCCCTGAGAAATATTGACCAGCAGGGGCACGTCAAGTTCCATGACCGATTCCATGGCGCCCTTGACCAGTTCGGCGGTTTCGTCAAACTCGGCGGCCGGCACCTCGAAAACGAGCTCGTCGTGGATCTGCAGAAGCAGGCGGGCAGCCAGCTTTTTTTCCTTGAGCAGGGTATGGCCCTTGATGGTGGCCAGTTTGATGATGTCGGCTGCTGTGCCCTGGATGGGGCTGTTGATGGCGGTGCGTTCGGCAAACTCGCGTCTCGTCTTGTTGCTGCTGGCGATCTCCGGCAGGTTGCGGCGTCGGCCCAGCAGGGTGGTGACATAGCCGTCCTCTCTGGCCTGGGCGACGATTTCCTCCATGTAGCGCTGCACCCCTTTGTAGACCTCAAAGTAACGGTCAATAAAGGTCTGGGCCTCCTTGCGATTGATGCGCAACTGGTTGGAAAGGCCAAAGGCGCTCATGCCGTAGACAATGCCGAAGTTGATCGATTTGGCCACCCGGCGCATCTGCGGACTGATCAGCATGGCGTTGACTCGAAATATCTCGGCGGCTGTCTTGTTATGGATGTCCTCGCCGTTGCGGAAGGCGGCCAGCAGGGCCTCATCCTGGGAATAGTGGGCCAGGACGCGCAGGTCGATCTGCGAGTAGTCGGCCGCCAGAAAGAAATGATCGGCCGGGGCGATAAAGGCCTCCCTGATGCGCTGGCCCTCCTCGGTGCGGATGGGAATATTCTGTAAATTGGGGTTGGAGCTCGACAGCCGGCCGGTGGCGGTGACCGTCTGGTTGAAGGAGGTGTGGATACGGCCGGTCCTGCTGTTGATCTGTTCCTGCAGGGCGTCGACATAGGTGGATTTAAGCTTGCTCAATGAGCGGTAATTGAGCACTGCCGCCGGCAGATCGTGGTAGGCGGCCAGTTTTTCCAGAACCTTGACATCGGTGGAGTAGCCGGTCTTGGTCTTTTTGCCGTGCGGTAGCGCCAGTTTGTCAAAGAGGATGGTGCCGAGCTGTTTGGGGGAGTTGATGTTGAACTCCTCGCCGGCCAATTGGTGGATGGTGCGTTCCAGCTCCGCGATCTGTTCGGAGAATTGCCGGGAGAGGCGTTTGAGGATGGCCGGATCCGTGAGGATGCCATATTCCTCCATCTCCGCCAGGATGGGAACCAGGGTCATCTCCACATCGGTGAAGAGCTGCCAGCAGCCGATCTTGTCGAGCTGCGCATGGAGCTCCTGCCAGAGCAGCAGGGTGGCGGCCACATCCTCGCACGAGTAGTTGCAGGCCTCCTCCAGACCGACATAGGCAAAGGCGTTGCTGCGTTTGTCCTTGCCGGTGACCTCGGCAAAGGAGGTCAGGCCCAGGTCGAGGAAATCGAGGCTGAGATCGTCCAGGCTGTGGGAACGGCGGCTTGGCTCCAGCAGGTAGGAGACGATCATGGTGTCGAAGAGCGGTCCGGCCAGGGGCATGTCGTGGTGGGCCAGGACGCGCAGGTCATACTTGATGTTATGGCCTAGCTTGGCGATGGCGGTATCGGCGAGCAGGGCAGCAAGCTGTTGGCGGACCGTGGCCAGGTCCAACTGGCCGGCCAGCAGCTTGTCATCCGCGTCGCGGTGGCCGATGGCAATGTACCAGGCCTCACTGGTGCTGACGGCCAGGGAAATGCCCACCAACTCGGCCTCCAGCGGTTGCAGGGAGGTGGTTTCCGTGTCAATGACCAGAAAGGGGCTTTGTCTGATCTTGTTGACCACGGCCTCCAGCTCGGCCCGGGTGCTGACGGCGTGAAAGCTTTGCGGATCGAGTTGCCGGGCCGGGCCGCTCTCCTTGAGGAGCTTGTTGAACTCAAGCTCCCGATAGAGGCGTTGCAGCTCCGGAATGTCGGCTGTTTGCAGCCGGTAGGACTCAAGGTCGCCGGGAACCTGCAGGTCATCCTTGAGGTCAATAAGACGGCGGGAGAGCAGGACCAGCTCCCGGCCGGCCATGAGATTCTCCTTAAGTTTTGATTTTTTCAGCCGATCTAGATGAGCAAGCAGGTTGTCCAGACTGCCGTGTTCGTTGAGCAGTTTGGCGGCGGTCTTGGGGCCGACACCGGCGATGCCGGGGATATTGTCCGAGGTGTCACCGATCAGGGCAAAGAAGTCAAGGAGCTGTTCAGGGGCAATGCCATACTTGTGGCGGATGAACTCCTGGTCCATGATCACATCCTTCATGGGTTCCCAGGCTGTAATGCCCTCTGCCACGAGCTGCAGCAGGTCCTTGTCGCCGGAAACGACAATCACCTCATGGCCCTGATCCTTGAGGCGCCTGGCGGCCGAGGCAATGAGGTCATCGGCCTCCATGCCCTCCTCCTTGAGGATGGGGATATTATAGGCGGCCACCAGGGCATGGATGTAGGGGATCTGGCAGGCCAGGTCATCGGGCATGGTCGGTCGGTTGGCCTTGTAGTCGCTGTAGATCTCATGTCGGAAGGTGGGGCCCTTGACGTCAAAGGCCACGGCCATGTGGCTGGGCGTTTTTTCCCTGATCACCCTGAGCAGGGTGTTGATAAAGCCCAGGGTGGCATGGGTGGCCAGGCCTTTACTGTTGGTCAGCGGGGTAATGGCATGGTAGGCCCGGTAGATGTAGGCGCTGCCATCCACCAGATAGACGGGGGTTGACATGGGGATCACGTGTGCTGAAGGAGTAAGGGCCCTTTTGAAAAATGGCGCTGCGGCCTGATTTTCCATGGCGCCGGCTGTAAATTTCGGCCGATTGTACCAACCGGCTTCCCATTGCGCAATGGCTGGTGTGTGATCCGGGGTCCCGCTGCCCTGATTTGTGGCACTGCTGGAAGAGGTACCCTTTGTTGGTTTTGGTCATCACCGGCATGGCGCCGGCTGTTAAAAAAAAATAAAAAAATTAAAGTTTTTATTGCCTGGGTCGATAGACTGGTTAGAAGATGGTGAAATGTATGCGATGCCTCGCGTGCCGGGGCGGCTTTGCCATGGATTATTGCTGAAGGATATCCGCACTTCTCTTCTTATTCAATTTTCACTGACCCTGTAGGGTCGGGAGCCGGTCATGAAGTTGACAGATCTTATATCCCAGGTTCGGGCGGACAATAAAATCGAGGTGAAAAAGGCCAAGCAGGCGGAAAAGCCTCAGGTCGCAAGCGGGGCACCAGCCGGTGACCGGGTGGAGATCTCCGATGGAACCAAGGATATGCAGAAGATGCGGGAAATCATAGCAGAGACGCCCATGGAGCGGGCTGATCTGGTTGCCACCCTGAAGCGGCAGATTGAAAGCGGCGAGTATCAGGTGCCCAGCCAGGAGGTGGCTGACAAGATGTTGAGCAGTCTCTTTGCCGATGAGGGTGTCCTGCGCAACTGACAGGTTCTTCAATATTCATAAAAAAAAAGGAGCCCGGCTTTACAAAGCCGGGCTCCTTTTTTTTATGGCAATAGCCATAAGTTGTCAGCCGTGAAATCGGCTTTTGGAGACAGTATATCTTTTTTATAGTGTAACCGCTGCCGGAGGCAGGCGCCAGACTGTTTGAGGAGAGGAGATGTCTGTTGTTTAAGCGCCTATAGTCGCTTTTGTGCCCATGGAAGAGATTCGTAAAAAGATTGTATTACTGAGTATGCTTCCTCGAAATTTGGCAGGTCACCTTCAATTTCAGGTTGTAGCGATGCATATTCGCTTTCAGAGCGGCGGATGATTTCGGAGTCAGAAATTGATTCAGGAGAAATCTCAAGGCCTCTTGAAGCTGATTTTGCCATGAGGATTTCTAGAATGTGTATTTTTTCTTGGTCTGAAAAAGTTATCTTCTCAAACAAACAATATAGATCGTAGGCATCTTGTCGGCGGTGGCGGTTACGGGTCGTTTGTTGCAGAATAGCTCTGAACTTTTCTGCAACTATCTCATACACGTTGTAGACCTGTAATTCTCCATCATCAGACAGGGACAGTGAGTCAACATCCCATGTCTGTTCGTTCAGGCTGTAATCAACTTTTACAACAGTACTTGCATTGCCGTTACGTAGTCTTCTATAGGAGGCCGAATCGTGTTTGTATGCGTACCCGATTTTTATTTTAAAAGTTGGGAATGTTGGGTTCTCTTTAGCGGGCTCTATTTTGTGGGACTGGATTTGGCACTCCAGTCCATAGTCGAGCCGGTCTGAAGCTTCTGTCAATCGATCACCAAGTTCCTCCAGAAAGGCATCGCGGTCAAAATCTTTAAGTTTTACAGCTGTTGAGAAATCAATATCTTTTGTGAAGCGGGTGCTTTGATATTTGATGGCAAGGAGTACCCCTCCTTTCATTACCATGGAGTATCTTAATGACTTTGAGGTAGCAATAGCATTTAATACTGTGTGCATTGCCTCTCTGAGGGCTTTTTTGCTTGGATCTTCTTCTGCCTCCACCCAATCTGTTAAGTTGATCTCTTCCAAAATACTCAAAAATTAACCGATGTTAATGGATAGGCCCCAACGTTCAGAATAGTTCGAGCTATATTCCTGAGCAGGGTCAAGCTTACGAGAGCCCCCTCTTTGCGCATCTTGTGCCCATGAGTCAATTGTTGAGTGGTTCAAGTCGCATCGACTTTCCAAGATGTATCCAGCCCTCGCTTTGTCCATCTTTGTCCCATGCTTGTCAATCTCAGGTAGCAACAGATTTAGATATTTTTTTGCAAACTCTTGATATGTGTCAATTACATGATAGATGCCTCCGCAAAATTCGGGCTTATGTATCATGTCGAAAAAGGTGCGCCCGATTGTAGCTATCCTCAGAGCCGTGTCTTTTATGTTCTTGTAGGCTCCTAAATGGATGCTAGAGTGCCGATTTACGGCGCGTTTTCCAATTTTATTTATATTCAATCTTTGAAGCAGGGGAAAGTTGAGCGCTCTATAGAGTTGTTCGTTGTCTCCCAGGTCTTTGGCGATACGTTGATTTGCGAAGTCGTGCCAGGTCTTCGTGTTTGGGGAAGAAAGAAAAAGCATCTTTGAGAGTCTATCTGTGAGGCCATGATATTCCATGGCGCTTAAATGGGACACGTATGAGAAGGGATCCACTGAGCATGCAATTTCGTCCGCGGAGCTTTTTTCTTTTCCAAGGATTGTGAACACACGCCCTTGGGGAAAATTTTTATTTGGGTGCAGTACGCCTGAGTCTAAAAGTTGGGTAATGGCTCTGCTTAGAGCACGTCTATCAGGGGTTTGCGCCGAAATGCGAACAGGTTTCCCTGAGAATTGTTTTGTTAGGTAGAGCTGAAAAACAAAAAGACCAAGTTGGTATCGTGTGATAACCGGTTGGTGTAGGGCGGCTAAGGATAGTGCGATAGCTTGTTGCAGGGGGATTTTTTTCATAAGTTTTCTGTAGGTATTACCTTGTGTCCTTAGGACACAAGGTAATACCTACTTATAAAAAAGTCAAATATTATTTGATAAATGATACTTCTTGGTAGTTAACATGTCAATATCACATTTTATTTAGAGACTGTTCCAAATATAAGATGCTAAAATGGATGTTGCTTTTTATTTATGCAATGACCGGTTTAAAGGAGGTTAAGCTATGAAAATGCATAACCCGCCACATCCTGGAGAGGTGCTCAAAGAATTATGTCTAGCTCCACTAGGGTTATCTGTGACAGAGGTGGCGGATGGCCTGGGTGTCTCAACAGAGGATCTCGTTGGGGTGTTGGAATGTCGCCAGGCCGTCTCTGCGGAAATAGCAATTAGGCTTGCCAAGGCTTTTGGCGGAAGCGCAGAAACCTGGCTTCGTCATCAGATGGAATATGACTTGTGGCACCTGAATGAGGGGCTAGAGCGTCCCGTGTTCTCTAGCTTCCGCTTTGGGACACTAGCGGGGCACTCAGAAAATTATTTTATTATGATAAATTATGACAGATAAAATATGATTGGGACAATTGTGGGACCGTGAGATGTAAAAATAAGCTATATTGTCCCCAAAAAAGAAAACGGCAAGCGTTGATCAACTTGCCGTTTTCTCGATATTTATGTGGTACGCCCGACAGGATTCGAACCTGTGACCCTCGGCTTAGAAGGCCGATGCTCTATCCGACTGAGCTACGGGCGCCCTTTGTGCCCCTTATATACCGTATCACTCCGTGAGAGACAAGAATTTTCCCCTGGCGGATCAGCCTTGCGGCAGGCCTTGCCACGGCATATCGCTCGGCACTGGTGCGTTTATGTCGGTGGCTGTCGCAAGCGGTCGTTGCGGAGCCGGGCAGGCTGGCGCAGCTGGCCGACTTCTAGTTGGTCTGAAAGTATTTGGTCTTGGCCGCCTCTTGCCGGCCCTGGCTCTCGTCCATGATAATGAATTTAAACATGCCGTAGGGCCGCGGCTCCACCTTGAGGTAGTAGACCTGGCCGGCCTCCACCTTCATCTCCAGGGCGTCGATGCGCTCCTCGCTGAAGAGGGTCGGTTTACGGGTCAGGCGGAAGAAGACGGTACCCGGTTTGAGGCGGATAGGGAAATATCCGTTATTGATCAGGTTGTCAAACTTCTGCTCATCGGCATAGACAATGTAGGGCGAGCCCCTGAACCAGATACTCTCCGGCCGGTAGACGTAGACCAGGGCTTCGTCATTCTGGGGGGCCAGCGCCTCAAAGGGTTTACTGGAAACACCCAGGCAACCGGTGAGCCAGACCGACAGGCAGAGGAGCAGCGTGCAAAGCAGGGTTGTTTTTTTCATGTTTGTCATACCTCCGTGCATAGGATTTTTTCAGGATTGTTTGATGTTTTCGGCGCGGCCAGGCCGCTGGCCATGGTGGCGGCGATGACCTGTGGTCATCATCCGGCAACGCCTCGTGGCCGGCCTGACAACTCCACAGGTGGTTATCCGTACAAAAAACGACGGCTATGATACTGGATGAGCTGTCGGAAGGCAAGATGATCTGCGCAGGGGTGGCACGGCTGTTGACAAGAGCGGCGGCAATACATATGTTCTCGCACTATATTTTCCTTCATCCCCCATTCCCCGCAAAGATCAGGGCGGGCAGAGCAGCCGGCGACTCCGCGCCGCAGCGTCCTTGTCTGAAAAAAGGGGGAACCCCATACAGGTGATTCTTCATGCCCCTTGAGCTTGTTGTTTCTTTGGTCTTTTTCAGCGCCGGTCTTGTCCAGGGCGTCTCCGGTTTTGGCGCGGCGCTGCTCTCCATGCCCCTTCTTGTCATGGTGGTGGACGTCAGGGAGGCGGTCACCCTCAGTCTGTTAAACGGCCTGATTATCAACCTTTTTTTGTCGGTGCAGCTCAAGAGCCACCTGGACTGGCGCAAGATTCTGCCCCTTGTTGTCGGCTGCCTGCCCGGTATCTATGCCGGCGTGACCCTGTTGAAGCAGATGAACCCGGCCATCATGAAGGGTTGCCTTGGTCTGCTCATTGTGGCCTATGCCGTTTACTGCCTCACCGGTCGCCTGCGTCACCGCCCCCTTGGTCGGGCCTGGGCCTATGTGGCCGGTTTTGCCGCCGGCACCCTGGGCAGCGCCTTTAGCACCGGTGGACCACCGGTTATTATCTACACCACCCTGACCGGCTGGCATAAGGATCAGATCAAGGCGACCCTCTCTTCCTTCTTCCTGTTTATCACCGTGCTCTCCCTTGGCGCCCATGCCGCAAGCGGCCTGACCACGCCCCATGTCCTGCGCCTTTTCGCGGTTACCGCCCTGCCGGTGCTGGCCGGTGTCTTTCTCGGCTCTCAGTTTTATAAACGGCTGGCCACCATCACCTATCTCACCATTATCTATTATCTGCTCATTGGCCTGGGCATCATGCTCATTGTTTCTGGACTCAGGTGATATCTATTATGTTATTTGCAAAACGTATGCAGGCCGAGGCCGCCACCATCAAGGCCATGATCGCCCTTTACTGCCGCAGGCACCATGGCCCAGGGCCGCAGTTGTGTCGGCAGTGCCGGGAGCTTGAGGAGTATGCCCTGCAACGGCTGGCCGCCTGTCCCTTCCAGGAGGACAAGACCACCTGCGGCAACTGTCCCATCCACTGTTATCAGCCGAAAATGCGGCAACAGGTGCGGCGGGTGATGCAGGAGATCGGCCCCGGGATGATTATGCACCATCCCCTCATGGCCGTACGCCACCTCATTGATGGCCTGCGCAAGAAACCGATCAAGAGGTGAGGCGGCAAGGGGCGTTCGTGTGGTGTCGAGGATGGAAAATTGTAAGCGAGATGCGACCATTCAGAGTTGACACAACACGAGGGATACTCGGGCAGGGCCGATTGCAGGCTGCTTGCCGTGATCTTGCCGAGCATTGCCGGCGGAGAGTTCTTCAAGGGATTGATAAGGCGGCAACCCGCCTGGCCTGCCAATAATGTTCCAGCCAGTAAGGGTTGTCCAGGCGTGAGAGCATCACCCCCCTGCTCTTGGAGGCGTGCATGAATTTCTGTTCCTCCACATAGATACCCACGTGGCGGACTCCCATGCGGATCTTGAAGAAGACCAGGTCACCGGGCCGCAGCTGCAGGCGACTGATCGTCGTGCCGCTGTTGGCCTGTTGCGAGGTGGTGCGCGGCAGCCGGACATCAAAGAGGCGGCGCAAGGTAAGGGCGGTAAAACCGGAGCAGTCAATGCCCTGTTTACCCATGCCGCCGTCGCGGTGGGGGACGCCGTGCCACTCCTCCAGGTGAGCATAGAGCTTGCTGATGACCTGGTGCTGTCCCTGGCTGCCGGCGGTGCTGCTGTCTGCCGGCAGGGCAGGGACCCGCTGCTTGGTGCTGCAGCCGGTTATGGCCAGGCTGCTGCCGACCAGGGCCAGGCCGACCAGAAGGATTTTTATTTTTTTTCGCATTTTTCCGAAGCGCAGGCCGTGCAGCTCTTGCGGCTGAGGCACCAGACCGGCCCGGTGGCCGTATCGGTGATGGTGATGCCTTTTTCTTCAAGCTTGCGGCGCACGGTGTCGGCCTTCTGCCACTCCTTGTTTTTTCTGGCCTCTTCCCGTTGTTCGATGAGTTCGTTGATCTCCGGGTTCAGGGGGCACTCCTCCAGGATCATGACATTGATAATGGAGTTGATCTTCTCCAGGGACTCGATGATGTATTTCTTCTGGTCGTTGTCGAGCTGACCGGCAGCCAGTATGGGATTGACTTTTTTGATGAAGTCAAAGAGACCTCCCAGGGCCTTGGAGATATTCATGTCATCATCCATGGCGCCGAAAAAGGTGTTCTCCAGGCGAGTCAGATAGGTGGCCACCTCGGCATGGGGGTTGCCGGGCGACAGGCAGAGCAGTTTCTTGCAGAACTCATCAAGGCGGTGCAGGCTGGTGCGGGCCGCGGTGAGTTTGGCATAGGTAAACTCAATGGGCTTGCGATAATGGTGGCGCAGCAGAAAGAAGCGCACCTCGCGATCAGTGAATCCCTCCCGGCGGACTTCGCTCAGGGTGATGATGTTGGAGTTCTCGGCGCTCATCATCTTGCCGCCCACCAGCAGCAATTCGGAGTGGAGCCAGTTGTTGGCCAGCGGCTTGCCGGTCAGGGCCTGGGCAATGGCGTTCTCGTTTTCATGATGGGGGAAGATGAGATTGCGGCTGGCCGTGTGGATATCCATGGTGTCGCCGAAATGGCTCAAGGTCATGGCGGCGCACTCGATATGCCAGCCGGGCCGCATATTGCCGAAGTCGGTCTTGTAGAAGATGCCGCGCTTCAGTTCAGCCAGGGTTGAGCGCTTCATCAGGGTGAAATCAAGGGGGCTGTGCTTGTCATACTCCTCCAGATCCACGGACTGGCCGCTTCTGATCTTGTCGAGGTCCACCCTGGAGAGTTTGCCGTAGTCGCTGAATTTCGAGATGTCGAAATAGATGGAGCCGTGCAGTTCGTAGGCATAGCCCTTGTGGATCAGGTCATGGGAGATCTCCATCATCCGCTCCACGTAGTCGGAGGCCTTGGGCATGGTGATGGGCTGTTTCAGGCCCAGGGCTTTCATGTCATCTTGAAAGGCGGCCATATAAGGGGCGGTGAATTCCGCCACGGATTGATCCTTGTTTTCGGCGCCGGCAATGGTGTTGTCGTCAAGATCGGTGAAGTTCATCAGGAATTCGACGCTATAGCCCTTGGCCGCCAGGGTACGGTGAATGAGGTCCGCGACAATAAAGCGACGACAGTGGCTGAGGTTGGTGGCTTCATGGGCGGTGGGGCCGCAGGCGTAAAAGGTCACCTTTTGGGATGAGAGGGGTTGCAGGGGCACCTTTTTGCGTTTCAGGGCGTTGTAGAAGCGCAGCCGGGAGGTCTCTTCCGCCTGGGGTGTCTTTTTGCTGAAGAGCTCGGTGGAGAGATATCGTTCGCCGCTGTCCGGTAAGATGACAACCAGGATGCCCTCATCCATCTCCGCCGCCCTTTGCAGGGCGGCCACCATGGCGCAGCCGGAGCTCATGCCCACAAAGAGCCCTTCCTGGCGGGCCAGGGTGCGGGCCATGTCAAAGGCCTCTTCGTCATGGATATTGATGATCTTGGCCGGTTTGTTTTTGTCAAAGATACCAGGTTTATAGGACTCCTTCATGTTTTTGAGGCCCTGGATCTTGTGGCCCAGGTAGGGCTCCACCGCCGTGACCTTGACATGGGGATGCTTGGTGGCGAAATAGTGGCTCAGGCCCATTACCGTCCCGCTGGTGCCCAGGGTGGCCACCACATCGGTGACCGTGCCGTTGGTCTGCTGCCAGATCTCCGGGCCGGTGGTGACCACATGGGTCTGCCAGTTGGCGTTGTTGTTGAACTGGTCGGTGAGAAAATATTTATCCGGATGCTCGCGCACCATGGCATAGGCCTGTTCAATGGCGCCGTCCGTGGAGCGTTTGGCCGGGGTAAGGAGGATCTCGGCGCCATAGGCGGTCATGATCTTGCGCCGTTCAATGGAGGCGGATTCGCTCATCACCAGCATGCAGCGATATCCCTTGACCGCACAAACCATGGCCAGGCCGATGCCGGTGTTGCCGCTGGTTGCCTCCAGGACGATCTTATCCTTGGTCAGTGCCCCTGATTTTTCCGCTGCCTCGATCATGAATTTGGCAATGCGGTCCTTGACCGAACCGCCGGGGTTCATGGTCTCCAGTTTGGCGTAGATCCGCACCTTCGGGTGGTTATGTATACGGCGAATGGGAACTATGGGGGTGTTGCCGACAAGATCAAGAATGGTGGTTTCGTTCATAAAAATCGAGTTGGAGTGCGGTTATGGTCTGGTCCGGCCGGGCAGAGGGCAGGGCCGGTGGCGTTCGTCGTGTCTCTCCGGCCATGCCGACCCCGGCGGGGCTCGCGTTCCTGGCCGATTTTTTTCGTGGCGCCGCAGGTAACAATGCTCGGATCCCCCTTGATATGCTGCGTGTCCCTGGGAGGTCGCAAGCCTGCGTCACTGCGAATGTCTTGGGGTATTGCCTTTCTGATCTTCAACAAAAGGGCTGTTGCCGGTCAGACACTACGGTGAGGGGGGCAGTGCCGCTTTTGGGCCGGAATATCACGAACTCCTTCACTCTTAAAACGGAACGCCTAAAACAGCAAATAAAAAGTGGCGACAACCGCTTATGGCCAGATCTGGGCTGACTGACGCGGCAATGATCCGTCCTTCAGGCAAAGCTGCCATCCCAGGTACGCCTCTGCCTTTGGCGCTCATCCAGGGCCCGTCCTATTTTCTTGTCTTCGTAGCGAATATGGTTGAGGAGCCAGTCGCTGAGGAAGTCGATTAGCTCATAGGGATGAATTTTTTTACCCTTTTTCAGGTCGATAAGAATATTTCTGACATCAGTCGTGAGGTTTTCGTGCATTTTCCGATGATTTGCAAGTTCGGCAAAAGCAATGGAGGCCATCACTTTTTCTTCATCCTGAAAGTGCTGATTGGTGTACGCCACCAGGAATTTAAGCATCTCGGCGATTTCCGAGTTGACGGCCCCGGAAGAGAGGGCCTCCTGGAGTCGGCTGACCCTCTTGAACAACTCTCGGTGCTGGTGATCAATGAGGTCAACGCCGATATTATACTCTTCATACCACTCCATCTTCGCTCTCTCCGCAATACTCACTTTTTAGTTAGTGTCTGTCCGGAAATAGGTCATTTCCTTCGAGATCAAGGAGTGCGAGAAAAATAAGCACGCCCTGAAAGAGGTAAGGGAGCCTGCGACACTCCGGGTGCCCTTGGGGTGCAGGCATATATGCGAT
>PKTX01000051.1 GCA_002868945.1 Desulfobulbaceae bacterium | reverse complement strand
CGTAATTTTTTTGCCGCCCTGCTTTGGCTCATTCCCTACGGCTTTACCCGCCCCCTGGCCCCGCTGGCCCCCCGATCCATGTCGGAGCGGCACGGTCTGGTCTGTCGGCTGGCCTGGCTTGCCCCCCTGGTGCATCGTCTCAATGCGGTGTGGATTTTTCTGGGGCTGGGCTTTTTCTTTGCCATTGACCTGTGGGCCTGGCATCGGGCCATTGTCTATATCGGCGCCGGACCGGCCACCCTCATGGGTAATCTGCAGGTGGTCTTTGTCGCCCTGCTCGCCTTTTTTCTCTTTGGCGAAAAGCTGAAAAAGATGTTCTGGCCCGGTGTTGTCCTGGCCCTGCTCGGCATTGCCATGCTGACCCTGAACAACCCCCTGGGCAGTAGTGTCTGGCTCGGCATTGTCTTCGGCATTCTGACGGCCCTGACCTACTCCATCTTCATCATCTTCCTCAAATACCTTGAGGTGTATCAGGCCAGTGCCCAACAGACCCTGTTCTGGGTGGCGGCCCTGACAGCCCTCTTTCTGCTGCTGCCCACCCTGATTGAGGACGGCCTGACACTGCCCGGCCCCCGGGCCTTGGCCATTCTTCTGCTGCATGCCCTGATCTCGTCGGTGCTGGGCTGGTGGATTATTGTCACGGTACTGAAAAAGGTGCCGGTGGCTGCTGCTTCCACGCTGCTCTTGTTGCAGCCGCTGCTCACCAGTGTCTGGGGGCACCTTTTTCTGGGCCAGGGTCTGGTGGCGGTGCAGGTGGCCGGTATTTGTCTTGCCCTGTTCGGCATTCGTCTGGCAAATTGGGGAAGGCGATGAACAGAAAAATGGATGCAAACAAGGAGGCAGATCCGCCCCTCTGTCGGCTCTGTGGCCAAGCCCTGCCAGGGCCGGAACAGGGCGTGGACCAGGCAGCCGACGGCCTCTGCCCCTTTTGCCGGCTGGAAGAGGAGAGTTGTGGCTGCAGCGATGAAGAGCAAGAGGCGCCTTGCGGATCGGCAAACATTGAGGAGAACTAACTATCCGGCAAAGGGCAAAAAAGTTAAAAAACCCGTACTGTAACTGTTGAGATGTGCCTCAGATGTGGACAAGCAGGCCGAAGAGCCGGAGCCTATCTCCGTGAGGAGGTCTGATCGTGCAAAGATGGTGCAGCTGGACAGTTACCAGGAGAGGAGCATGACATGGCACATCTCCCGCACATAGACCAGCAACGCTGCAGTGGCTGCGGCCTCTGCCTGTCGGTCTGTCCCGAGCAGGCCATTCGTCTTGTGGACGGTAAGGCAGAGGTGGGCGGCGACAGCTGCATGGGCTGCGGCCATTGCCAGGCCGCCTGTGCGCTGCAGGCTGTTAGACTTGCTGATATGCCGGTGGAGCTGGGCCTGCGTCATGTCAGCGAGAGGTTGGAGTGGCTGGCGCCGGGCCGCTTTGATGCCGCCGACCTTGTCCAGCTTCTGCGTTCACGCCGCTCGGTGCGCACCTTTCAGCCACGGGAGGTGCCCCTCTCCCTGCTGGAGGATCTGGTCAAGATCGGCAGCACGGCACCGTCCGGCACCAACAGCCAGGCCTGGACCTTTACCATCCTCAAAAATCGGCGCCAGGTGGAGTGGTTGGGTGGCCTGACCGCCGCCTTTTTTCGCAGATTAAACCGCCGGGCCGCCAATCCCCTCTGGCGTCTGGCCGCCCGTCTCTTTGCCGGGGACAGCCTCGGCCGCTACTATCGGCGCCACCATGACAGCGTTGCCCAAGGCCTTGCCGCCTGGGAGGAGAGGGGGGAGGACCGTCTCTTTCACGGCGCACCGGCCGCCATTCTGGTGGGTGGGGAATCGTGGGCCAGCTGCCCGGCTGAAGACGCCCTGCTGGCCGCCGGTCATATCCTGCTGGCCGCCCACAGCCTTGGCCTTTCCACCTGCCTGATCGGCTTTGTGGTGGAGGCCATGCGCCACGACCGCCGCCTGGCCCAAGAGGTGGGCATAGGTCGCCATGAACAGATCTACGCAGTGGTCGCCGTGGGCTATGGCGCCGAGAAGTACCACGGCGTTGCCGGCCGCCGGCTGCTGACCCCCCGCTATCTGCCATAGAGAGCAGCCCCTCCCTGTCATCCGCCTGATGTCGCCTGCGTCAAGGCCACGCCACCGGCAGTTTGCCGGAAGGTGTTTGTCCGGGTTGATCGGCATACTCTTTCAGAAAAGCCAAGAGCAGACCGGTCCTCCATATCCAGACTGACCTCCATACCCGGAAAAGCAATCCCTGTCAGAAAAGAGATTGTCAGGATGTTTTTTACACAGTAGCCTGCGGAACAAGGCTGATAGGCACACCGCGCAACGACGGCATTCATCTGCCAATGGCGTAAACCAATCATGGCACCCACCCGGTTGTGGTGGTGATATACAGAAATTGTAGAATTACGTGTTAGAGAAGCAATCAAAACCAGGAGAATTGGCATGGCAACCTTATTTGACCAAACCACGATAAACGGTATGATCTTACGAAATCGCCTCGTCCGATCGGCGACCTGGGAAGGCATGTGCGAGGTAGATGGCCGACCCACGGAAAGGCTGACCAATTGCTACAGGGATCTCGCCCGCGGCGGTGTTGGCTTGATTATTACGGGATATAGCTTTGTGAGGCCGGAGGGCAAACAGCTGCCTGGAAAGATGGGTATTCACACCGACGATTTTGGCCGGGAAATGAAAGCTCTTACCAAGGCGGTACATGACCAGCAAGGGAAGATATGCATTCAGTTAGTTCATGCCGGGGGGCAAACTGATGCAGCGACAGCCCATTGCCAACCTCTTGCACCATCAGCTGTGCAGGTTGAACAATTCCCTGAACTTCCTAAGGAAATGTCCAAAAAAGATATAGCAGAAATCGTGGTGGCTTTTGCTGAAGCGGCAAGAAGGGCTAAGACCTTCGGTTTTGATGCCATCCAGCTCCATGGCGCCCATGGCTATTTGATCAATCAGTTCCTTTCTCCTCTCACTAACAAGCGTACGGATGAATATGGGGGGAGTATCGACAACCGGTGCCGGTTTTTCCTCGAAGTTTACCATGCTGTACGGCAAACAGTCGGTGACGATTTCCCCGTGTTGGTTAAGCTGAACGGAGCCGATTTTGTAGAAGGCGGCTTGACTATAGAAGATTCTATATATGCGGCGACAATGCTCGACAATGCCGGAATCGATGCCATTGAGGTGAGTGGAGGCACCTCAGCCTCGGGGGATAAAACTCCGGTCCGGATCAAAATTGAGAAGCCGGAGCAGGAGGCGTATAATCTTTCCCTGGCTAAGCAAATCAAGAAAGCGACCAACTGCCCGGTGATGGTGGTTGGCGGGTACAGAAGCTATGAGGTGGCGGAAAAGTCGGTTAGGGATGAAGGGATTGATTATATAGCCATGGCTCGACCATTCATCCGGGAGCCTGCCTTGGCGCAACGTTGGAGTCAGGGTGACCACTCTCCGGCCAAATGCATATCTTGCAACGGCTGTTTTCAGCCGGGCTTGAAGGAGGGTGGGATTTATTGTGTGATGGAATCAAAAGAAAGGGAAAAGAATAGATAAGGTGACCCGTTAGTAGGATATAAAATTGGAGAAAAAAACAACCAAACCACGTTTTTCCTGCAACAGGG
>PKTX01000004.1 GCA_002868945.1 Desulfobulbaceae bacterium | reverse complement strand
CCAGCATCTTTAATTCCGGCAGATTCCCTTGCAACTTGCATTTCAACACCATCAACCTGAGCATCCTTAATCCCCTTCTCCCTTGAGGGAGAAGGTCGGGATGAGGGTGAAAAAAACATAAGCTGCTGACATGGCCTTGCAGCTTACACACCACTCAACCCTCGCCCGTGGCCCTGAAACCTTGCCCCTTGCACCTTGCACCTTGTATCTTACCCCTCCCTCTGTCACTGCGAGGAGCGGAGGGACGCGGCAGTCCAGGAGACATGGTGAGGCACCGAGGGAGGACAACCTTCCTGGATTGCTTCGCTCCACTCGCAATGACGCCACCTCATTCCTCACGCCTAATTTCTCACTCCTCACCCCGGCCCCTCATTCTTCGGAAGTCTTAAAAAACAATTATTCCTTTAATCCATAATATCACTATGCCGACGAGCAAGGTCAGAAAGCCGACAGTCAGAACAATGGTCCAGCCTATGGTGCGCAGGCGGTGCGCCTTTTTTTCCCTGGCGGTGGGCAGTAGCGGCAGGGCGCAGGTTACCGGCAGGCCGAGATACTCTTCCAGATCATTTATGTCTTTGAAGGAGCTGTCCATAAATTCCTGGGCGTAGGACAAGCCAACGCCCAGGCCCAGGCCCAGGGCCACGGCCAGGAGCATGATTTTACGGAAATTAGGCTTGAAGGGTTTGCTCGGCGGCAGGGCCGGTTCAATGATCTTGAACTGACTGCCTCGCTGACGGCGTTCAAGCAGCTCTGCCGATTCAGCCTCCAGGTTGCGGGTTACCAGGTCTTCATAATGTTGTTGCAGCTGGCCGTAATCCCTGGTGAGGGCGGCCCATTCCGCCTCCCGGATCGGCGCTGCTTCCACCCAGCCCTGGAGCCGCTCCATCTGTTGGCGTACGACCTCCTGTTCCCTGAGCAGTCGGGCAACACTGATGTCGATCTCTTTGAGTTGCAGCTCAAGCTGGGCGAGCTGGCTGTCCAGGGGGCCTTGTGCGGCCGAAGGTGGAATTGCCTGTTCAGGTGTGTTGCCCTCCTGGTTTTCCGTCTCAAGGAGTTTTTGCAGCCGGTTTTGCAGCCGTTTGACATCAGGATGGCTGTCTGTGTATCGGCTCCGGAGCGTTTCCAGCTCCTGACGGAGACGAGCTGGCTCGGAGAGGCCCTGGCTGTCGCCAAGCGCCTCAATTTTGCCCTCGGAGAAGCGTGTCAGAATATCCTTGCGCAGGCTGATCTGTTCCTGAACGAGTAGTTTGGTTCTTTTAAGATCCTGGAGGTTGTTCTGGATGCTCTGGTCCTGGGTCTGCAAGGTGTTGAGCCGGGCAATGTTGGCGTCTCGCTGGGCGGGCATCTCGTTGTAATAACGGAGCTTGTAGTCTCGCATGCCCTTTTCCTGCTCGTCCAGTGCCGCTTTGGCGATGGCCAGTTCATCCTTAATATAGGCGGAGGTCTCCGTTACCCGCTGTTCGCGAAAGCGGATGTTTTCTTCGATAAACTTGGAGGCCAGGGTATTGGCCACCCGGGAGATTTGACCGGGCGAGTCACCTGAAAAGGAAACCTGGAAGATGTTGGCGCGCCGTTGGGGTTCAAAGGTGATCTGGCGCCGCATGGCAACCACCACGTCTTCCATGGGCAGTTGTTTGCGCATGTCAGGGTAGAGGTTGTGGGAGAGGATGATGTCTTCCAGATTGGCGCGGCTGGCGACCTGCTGACCCACGGTGTTGACCATCTCCTGCAGTTCGGTCTCTACGTCCGGCGACAGGCGGGTGGGGTTGATCTGTTGCTGCTGGTACATGATCAGGGCCGTGGCCTGATAGACCTTGGGGCTCTGCAAGTAGAGGGCCAGCCCCGCAGCCGTGACGCAGAGCAGCAGGATCAGGATAAGCCGCAGATTACGTGAGGCGAATTTGAATATTTTTTTGAGCTGTTGTTGCTCGCTGGTCATGGTTGCGTTGTGTCCCCTTTTTTACCAGTTAAACAGGTCCCTGTTCAGGCGGAGCTCCAGGAAGATGTGGTGGCGATCATAGTCATTATCACTTTCACCGTCCAGTTGCTTGAAAAGATAGCGAAGCGAAACCTGGTACCATCGTGCAAAAGTGTATGTCAAGCCGAGGTTTGACTGGTAGATTTTTTCCAGCTCTGTGGTGGGCCGATCGATATATTTATTGTGGCGCACGGCCAGGGCAAGGTCGGCATGCACTCCTTGCATCAGTTGGCGGCTGGCGCTGCCTTCCACCTGCCAGTAGCGGACAAGGGAATCGCCGTTGCTGGAAAACTGCATTTCATCAATACCCCCCTGGCCGCCGAAGCTGAGCCGGCCCTGCTCTAACAGGTGGACAAGGTCCGCGGCATAGGAAAAGGTGCTCAGGTTGTCCAGGCCCCGGCGCTCCACCGCGGTCAGGCCGACATTGGCCTCCAGGGTCGTATGGGGGCCCAGGTCGGTTATGGTGCCGGTGTTGCCCGTATGCAGCAGGTAGTCTGTGCTCAGCCCCTGGTAACGGGTCTCGTTAATGGTGTAGTCGACAAAGAGTTGACTGTGGGGAGTGGCCCGGAGGAGAAGGCGCAGGCTGCCCTGGTGGGTTTTCAGGTCGTCGCTTTCGTCAAATTGGCCCCGGATAAAGGCGTAGCCGACCTCTGTCCGCCAGTTCTTGTTAAACTGATGTGCCAGGTCCAGATAGGGGTTGTGGCGCACAAAGTCATCGCGGTCCGTGCCGCTGCTTTTGAGAAAGACATTGTTGTAGCCCATGCCCAGGTTGCTGTCGTGGCCATATTGATAGGTCGTGTTCACCCCCAGGTTGTTGGTTCGGAAGCGGCCCCTGGTTTGGCGGTCCGAGATGGGCTCCTCCACATCTTCAATGGCTGTACCGCCGTAGTCGGGATCATCGGAATGATAGAAACGATTTGTCAGCCCTGCCTGCCAGCGTGATGAGAACTGTTTGTAGGCCTGCAGCAGCAGGTCGTGGTCCAGCTTGTTCTCGCCGGACTCATGGTTTTTTTTGAGGCCGGCCTGGTATTTGAGGAGCCACTGGTCACGAGGGCCGCGGGAGCTCCATTCCACACCGGGCAACAGGGTGGTGAGCCAGGCGTCGCGCCGATCGGTCTCGGTGAGATCCTGGTTGGAGTCATACTCCTGGCGCAGTGTTAGGCTGCCGCTCACCAGATTTTCTCGCCCCATGACGATGTTAGGCAGCAGGCATAAGAGGAGTGTGGCGAAAGCGAGTCCTGATCGGCGTTGCCAACGGAGCAGGGAGAGGATAGAAAAACTTCTATTCATAGGAGGATGAAAACCGAGAGTAAAAACAATGAGAGGCCCTAGGGAACAATTATGGTGTCGCCGGGGGCAAGCAACGGTAAATTCTCAAGATCCCCGTCTTTGCTGACTGAATCGTAATCGAAGTTCAGGAGTTTGTTCTGATTGCTGGTGGAGCGGATAATCCGGATGTCGGAGGTCTTGGCCCACTCAAGGAAGCCGCCGCTGCGGGCCAGGGCCTGGAGGACATTGATAGGGGTGTTCATCGGGAATTCGCCAGGCTGACTGACTTTGCCGAGGACATAGTAACGCTGGTTGCTTTCCGTGAGGCTTACGTTGACCGATGCTTCGGCCAGAACCGCGCCAAAACGTTCCGACAATTGTTTGGCAAGGGCTTGCGGGGATTGGCCGGCGGCGGTTATCTCACCGATGAGCGGCAGGGAGATGCGGCCATCCATGCGGATACGCAGTGGCCCGGACAGCTCCGGTTCATCCCAGACCTGGACCTGGATCAGGTCGCCGGGGCCTAGGAGGTATTCTTGTCCGGATTGGTCTGGACCGGCGCCTGGCGTGCTTTGCTCTTCGGCCCATGCTGATGGGCTGCCGAGAAGTGCCAGCAGCGTCAGGATTGACAGCGCCAGAATCGAGAATGGAATCTTTTGCATCATCTCGCCCCCTCAAACGATGATTGCTTAAGCTACACCATCCCGCAAAACCGCCATGGGCGGTTGCTGGAATAATCTTTGTGTGGGATACGGGTTCCCCGTTGATGAGCGACTGCCCCCCTCTTTGCATCATCTTCAAAAGACAATGCTCAGAGAATATACTATATGCCTCTACGTATTTTTTCGCAGTTTTTTATTTCTTGGATGCAAGAAACCTTTTCCGGGTTGGACAGACACCAGCAGGGTAACCTAGCACGCGGGTGGAATGATGTCAAAGGGAAAGGGTTGTTTCTCGGTAGTTTTACGGATAGGGCAGCGCTTAAGGACTGCCTTGCAGCGAATGTAACAACCAGAATTCAGAATTCAGGATTCAGGATTCAGAAGTGGGGGGGGTGAGAAGAAAAGAGGTGTTGCCTCTCTTTTCTCCTCACCTTCGCTCTTGATATATTGCTGGATTCCTGGTCGGACAGCCAGGCACAGGGGGGATTTTTTCTGCTTATCGTGCCGTTCGACAGACCCTGCCGAAGCCGCCGGGGATGGTGCCGGAGGCCCAGAAGGCGGTGCCCTGCTTGTAGTCGCAGAACCAGTAGCCGCCCGGAGTACGTTCCTCCGCCACAAAGATGAAGGGGATATCCTCGGAAAAGGCGGGGTCCAGGTGGAGGCCGGCACTATTTTTCTGCGGCGTCATCAGGGAGAGGGCCTCCTCGATGGTGGGCAGTCGCCAGTCGTCATAACCGGCGAAACGGGCCCGGTTCATCTCCTCAACATGTTTACGCATCTTACGGATGGAGGTGATATCTATGCCGTGCCGCTGCCACATGAGGCCGGTGCTCTTGTCCGTGGCCGTGATGTTGTCGCCGCTGTCCACCAGAAAGTTTCTGAAGAGGCCCTGCGGATTGCGGACCGCATCATAAAAGTTGTAGTTTTTGACAATATGGGGAATGTCCTCCTCTTGCACATGGCGGGCCTGGTTGGGCAGGGAGATGGTATGCATGTCGGCGGGCAGGGGGGTGTCGGCCGCCGGCAGGCCGGCCAGGGCGGTCGGCCCACTGTTGTCCTCAAACAGGGGGGTGACCAGGGAGGCGTTGTCGGCATCCACCACATTGGTGAGCAGCCACTGCTTGAGGGCGTCATTAATGGCATAGTTGCGGTCAAGACTGTGGGATCTGCCCTCGTCGCGCATGGCCTGTTGGATCAGTTCCCGGGGCGCTTCAATGCGGGCCAGCACCCGGGCGTGTTTGATGCCCCGTTCCATGAGCTGCAGGCTCGGCGGATCGTCCCAGCCGTCAATAAAGAAATAATAGAAGCGTTCCCGGTCATTGGAGATACGCTCTTTGCCGCCCCAGCTCTCAAAGATGGAAAAGGTCTCGGCCGGCAGCAGGTCCCAGTAGATGGTTGGGGTAATTTTTTTGTCAATGGCAAGATTGTCGAAGAGTCCCATAGATCACCTTCCATGTAAAAGTATTAGCGGATAGCAGCCTGTCATAAATAGACAGGCCCGAGCCATAAAGGTTCCGGCCGGCGAGAAAAGCCCATCAAGAAGCGCAACCCTATGTTATAATATGAAGAGTATTTGAGATATTGTCAATAATAATTATTACTAGGTAAGATGAAAAAAACGTCCCCCATCGCCCTTGGTCCCGGAGTGCCGTTGCCCCTTGGTGTCAGTTTCCATGAAGATTGGGTCAACTTCTCCCTCTTTTGCCGGCATGGGGAGCAGGTCTCCCTTCTCCTGTTTCTGCCCGGCCACACCAAAAAATGGCAGGAGCTTGTCCTGGACCAGACCGTCAATCGTACCGGTGATATCTGGCATATCCAGATCTGGGGACTGCCGGCCGTTATTGATTACGGCTTTCGGGTTGTCGGCCCCTATGATCCGGAGGGGAGCGGTCACTGCTATGACCACAAGCGCCTGCTCCTTGATCCCTATGCCAAGGGACTGAGCAATGGCGGCTCCTGGGGCGAATTATTCGAGCTGAAGGCCGGCAATGAGACGGAGCGCGATTTTGTGCGGCGCGGCATTGTCAGCCATGATGATTTTGACTGGGGCGTTGACCGGCCCCTCAATATCCCGCTGAAGGACTCCATTATTTATGAGCTGCATGTCAGGGGGTTTACCTGTCATGAAAGCGCCGCAGTCGAGCATCCCGGTACCTATCTGGGCCTGGTGCAGAAAATTCCCTATCTGTTGGAATTGGGGGTAACCGCAGTGGAGATCATGCCTGTTTTTGAGTTCGTGGAGAACGAACAGTTCTTTCGCGATCCTGAAACAGGTGATTTTCTTAAGAATTACTGGGGCTATAATCCCATTGCCTTTTTTGCCCCCAAGGCCGCCTATGCGGCCAGCGGCACCAGCAACGGCCAGATCCGCGAGTTCAAGGAGATGGTCAAGGCCTTTCATCAGGCCGGCATAGAGGTTATCCTTGACGTGGTTTTCAACCATACCGGCGAGGGCGATTATCAGGGCAACATGTTTTCCTTTCGCGGCCTGGATAACCCCATTTACTACCTGCTTGACGATAATAACCAATATCTCAACTTCTCCGGCTGCGGCAACACCTTTAACTGTAATCATCCCCTGGTGCGCAACTTTATCATGGACTGCCTGCGCTACTGGGTGGTGGATATGCACGTGGACGGCTTTCGTTTTGACCTGGCCTCCATCCTGGGGCGTGGCCCGGACGGTGAGATCCTCAGCAACCCGCCCATGGTGGAGCAGATCGCCGAGGATCCGGTGCTGGCCAATACCAAGATTATTGCCGAGGCCTGGGATGCCGCCGGCGTTTATCAGGTGGGCAGCTTCTCCACCCACCGGCGCTGGGCCGAATGGAACGGGCGCTTTCGGGACGATGTCCGCAGCTTCATGTGCGGCTACGATAACAGTGTGGCCGCCCTGGCCACCCGCATTGCCGGCAGCTCAGATCTCTACAAGTGGAGTGAGCGGACGCCTTACAACTCCATCAACTTTATCACCAGCCACGACGGCTTCACCCTCCTGGACCTGGTCAGCTATAACGACAAGCATAATCTGCGCAACGGCGAGGATAATCGGGACGGAGACAATCATAACATCAGCTGGAACAGTGGCGAGGAGGGCCCCACCTCGGACCCTGTCGTCAATGCTCTGCGCCGCACCAGGCTGCGGACCATGGCCGTGATCCTTATGCTCTCCCAGGGCGTGCCCATGCTGGTGGCGGGCGACGAGTTCGGCCGCACCCAGCTCGGCAACAATAATGCATGGTGCCAGGATAATGAGCTGAGCTGGCTCAACTGGCAACTGGCTGAGGAGAACAAGGAGCAGCTCCGTTTTTTCCGGATGCTCATTGCCCTGCGACGCCGTCATCATATCTTCCGCCGCTGTGAGTTTTTCAGTGACCTGGAGCATGCGCCGGAGATTACCTGGCAGACCACGCAGCCGGGTGAGATGGACTGGTCGCCGGAAAATCACTGTCTTGCCTTTCACCTGCATGGCGATATGGTGCAGGGTGAGCGGGATGATGATTTTTTTGTCATGCTCAACAGCTCCCTGGAGAGTTGCCGCTTCACTCTGCCGCCTGCCGGTGGCCGGAGCAGCTGGCGGCGACTCATCGATACCGCGGCCCCATCACCCGCCGATATTGTCTCCGAGGATGAGGCGCCGCCCATGAGGAAAAAGAGGGTGGAGGTGGCCGGCATGGCGGCTGTGGTCCTTGTGGCCCGCTCCAGGCACAGCAAGACGCGGAGGGGCTAAGGTGGCGACGCTTTTTATCGGCGACTCTCTTATAGCCTATTACGACTGGCAGGCCCGCTTTCCCGAGCGCCACTGCGTCAATCTCGGTCTGCCCGGCGACAGCGTTGCCGGTTGTCTGGCCCGTCTGCCCGGGATCATCCGGCGTCAGCCCCGTGCCGAGCAGGTGGTGTTGATGATCGGCACCAATAACATGGTGAACAGCGACTATGCCTTTGTCGGCCTCTATGAACGATTACTTAACCAACTGCACCACGCCTATGCCGGGGCCGTGATCGGTGTCTGCAGCCTTCTGCCCCTGCAGCTGCCCTGGCTGGCTTCGGATACGGCTGACCGGCTCAATGATTACGTAAAAGCCCTTGCCAAGCAGGACTGGGCCGTGTATCTGGATATCTGCGCATCCTTCCAGGCTGCTGAGACCTCCTCCTGTTTTCTTGATGATGGAGTCCATCTCAGCGACGAAGGCTATCGACGCTGGTCCGCTGTTCTGGCAGATCGGCTTGCCCTCCTTGGCTGAAGGTTTGCCGTGAGCGGCGCGGATGGGCAGCAGCACTGTTGTTTCTGTCTCTCTCCTTTGTGCTCGCTAGGTTTTTCAACGGGCTGTTATCCCCACTCTGTAGGCTGTTACCCTCCTGCCCATCATTTCAGCGGAACAAGGATATGTTATGCCTCCCGGCTCTTTAAGGAAAATTGAGAAGCTTCTGATCATCAAACCGAGTGCCCTGGGTGATATTGTCCATAGCCTGCCCTTTCTGGCGGCAATAAAAAAGACCTATCCCCACTGCGAGGTCCACTGGCTGGTGGCCACCGGCCTGCACACCTTTTTGGAGGGGCATCCCCTTATCCGGCGTCTCTGGCTTTTCGACAAGCAGCGCTGGAAAAAGGCGGCCAACATGGGCCGAACCATGGTGGAGCTCAAGGCGCTCTGGCACGGCTTGCGCGGCCAGGGTTTTGATGTGTCCGTGGACCTGTCCGGTCTGCTGCGCAGCGGTCTGTTGACCTGGGCGGGCGGCGCCAGGCTGCGGCTCGGCTTTGCCGATTCCGACGAGGGCAGCACCTTCTTTTATAACAGCAAGGTTGTGGGCGGCGATGCCATCCATGCCATTGATCGCTACCTCAAACTTGCCGCCCTCCTGGGTTGCGATACCAGCGAGGTGGTCTACCCCTTTGCCCCCTACGACCATGAGCCGGCCATCTGCCGGGAGCTGCCGGCGCGATACGCGGTGTTTGCACCTTCGGCCGGTAAGGCGGCCAACCGCTGGCCTGCCGCGCGCTTCGGTGAACTTGCCGGCCGGCTCAATATGCCGGTGGTGGTTATTGCCGGCCAGTCCGAAAAGGAGCTGGCCCGTGAGGTTGTGACGGCCTCGGGCCACAAGGCTCTTTCCATTGCCGGTGGCACCAACCTGAAGGAACTGGTGGTGGTCATTGAAAAGGCTGCCTTTTTTGTTACCAACGATACCGGCCCCATGCATATAGCCGCAGCCAAAGAGGTGCCGGTTTTTGCTATTTTCGGACCGGCTAACCCGGTCCGCACCGGGCCCTACGGCGCCATCCACACCGTTATTCGCCGCGAGCTGGACTGCTCGCCCTGCTATCGCTGGAAACCGTGCGCCAACTGGCGCTGTATGGAAGAGATCACCGTGGACATGGTACACCAGGCGATCCAGGATCGTTTTGGCACTGCGGTCTAAGTCCGACAGGCTCCTCGTGTCATTTCTCAAAAAGCTTGTTGCTGGACAGATATTGGCCAGTCGGCGGTCGGTATGCCCATGGGGGTGGTTCTGGACGTGCATTTTGGCAGGTCACCAGGGGCCAGACGTTGACTTTTTCAGGCGCCGGCCATATCCTGGCCGTAGTGGCGCCTGTAATTGCCAGGCGCCGCTGTTTGCCGAGAAATCAGGAGTCATGGGTCAGAATTCATGAAAGAGAAGAAGAGCTTGATGATCAGTCGTTCTGACGGGTATCTCGAATAATTAGACCTTTCGGAGTCTCGCTCCGCTCGCTTACCTGTTCGAGTTTGAGAAGCATAGAAAATAAAACCCGCGCCCTGAAAGAGGTAAGGGAGCCTGCGACACTCCGGGTGCACTTGGGGTGCAGCATATCGAGCATATGTGAGGATTTTTATTTTCGTAGCGACGAAAAAATCGGGTAAAAGAGCAATTATTCAAGATGGCCTGACTTTTGTGTTCCGGATACATGTTAAAAGCGGTTCTCCGGATGTGCACCGGAGAGCGCTGCCGGTTGTATCGATTTGTTTGAAGACCTGGAGGTGGGTGACAAGGAGGAGTGTTCCTGTGTTTTGGCGCTGATCAAGCCTGAACGGAGCATCTTTTTTTCTCCTTATTGTTTGCCTGCCTTCTCTTGGGCGCCCGGCGCCGGGAGGTGAGGAGATGTATATTCAGGTGGAAAAGGAAAAGTTTCGGGCCGTCATTTTCACGGACAGCCTCAAGATAGAGGGAGTTATTCATCTTTTGCCCCAAGAGAGGATGACCGATTATCTGGGCGCATCAGAGACAACCTTTATTCCGGTAACCGATGCCGTTGTTACCAATATCAATACCGGCGAGATTCTTCATCAGACCGATTTCCTCAGTTTAAACAAAGATGAAGTGATGGTTATCTGTCCCGTCCAGTGCGAGAAGTAGTGTAGCTGTCCAGCTGCACCCCATCTTTGAACGATCAGGCCTCCTCTTGGAGAGAGATTCCAGCTCGTCGGCCTGCTTGTCCAAACCTGAGGCACATCTGAACAGTTACACCCCGGGGGGGTGCAAGTTTTTTGCCCTTTGCTGGATAGTCACCTGTCCGGTAGCATCCCGCCGACGGCTTGCCGATGACATGGGGCAGGCGCATGAAGATATTACCTCTTTTTGTGGCACAAAAGTGCTCGATTTTTTTTCAAAATTGTAATACAGGTAGCAGCGGCCTGTTGACCGGCAAGCGGTTGTTCAGGTCCAGGGATGTGTAAAAAAGCTGATTACCACTGCATCTCAGCCATTCCTCATAAAGGGTGAGATACCAGGTTCAAGGCACAAGGTGGCCAGTGAGGTGTGTGGGGAGGAGGTGCTGTCCCCCACAGGATATGTGCACTGACAGGCATCTGTGATTTCTGCACTCCTCATTCTCTTCTTCTGCCGGGCAAACTGGAGGGGCATGGGGCAAGGTGATCTCCTGTGACTGAGACGTGCTGGTCATCAGAAAAAAACAGGGGCATCTGCATGCCGGCCGCACTCCTGATCCTCTGAGCTGGTTTCTCCTCTTATGGGCCGATCGGTTCTTCCGGCAGGTCCTTGTTGTGCAGCGGTGTTGGTGATCCGCTGTGATCATGATCACTATTTCGGGCCAGTGGCCACCAAAGAAGAAAAGCGCATGACCACCGACTCCACTCCTCACGAATTTACCGATGTGACCAGCCTCTATGAGATTACCAAGGTGCTGGCCTCGGCCACAGATCTCCGCGAGTGTCTTGAGCAGATCATGGAGGTGCTGGCCGCCACCCATGGTATGCATAACGGCACAGTCACTATTATCAACCCCACCACCTCGCAGCTTGAGATTGAGGTGGCCCAGGGCATGACGGCCGAGGCCCGCAAGCGGGGCAAGTATGAGATGGGTGAGGGCATCACCGGCCGCGTGGTGGCCAGCGGCACCCCCATAGTGGTGCCTTCCATCAGCGATGAGCCCCTTTTCCTCAACCGGACCAGGGCCCGGGGTGATATCTCCCAGAAACAGATTTCGTTTTTTTGTGTGCCCATCACCCATGGCCGCCAAGTCATCGGTGCGCTCAGTGTCGATCGGGAGTATGACCTGGTTGTCAATTTTGAAAACGACCTGCAGTTTCTCACCATCCTCTCCAGTCTGATCGCCCAGGCGGTTGTGCGTATCCAGGCGGTAAACGAGGAGCGGCGCCTCCTGCTTCGGGAGAACACCTCCCTGAAGCGCCAACTTTCCGGCAAGTACAAGATCAGTAATATTGTCAGCAACAGTTCCCGGATGTTGGAGGTCTTTGATATGATCCATCGGGTGGCGGACTCCAACGCCACGGTGCTGTTGCGCGGTGAGTCGGGTACCGGCAAGACTCTGGTGGCCAAGGCCCTGCATTACAACAGCAATCGCTCTGAAAAGCCCTTTGTGGTGGTCAACTGTTCGGCCCTGCCGGAAACCCTGCTTGAAAGTGAGCTGTTTGGTCATGAGAAGGGCGCCTTTACCGGCGCCGACTCGGTCAAGAAGGGGCGTTTTGAGATGGCCGAGGGCGGCACCCTCTTTCTGGATGAGATCGGTGAATTGAGCCAGGCCGTGCAGATCAAGCTGCTCAATGTTATCCAGGATCGGGAGTTTCAGCGTTTAGGCGGCGTTGCACCCATAAAGTGTAATGTACGCCTGGTTACCGCCACCCATGTGGATCTGGAAAAGGCGGTTGAGGCGGGTACCTTTCGCGATGACTTCTACTATCGGCTCAATGTCTTTCCGGTCTACCTGCCGCCCCTGCGTAAGCGGCGTACTGATATCCTGTTGCTGGCCGAACATTTCCTGGCCGAATTTTGCCGCGAGAATAACAAGAAGATCTCGCGCATATCGACGCCGGCCATCGATCTGCTTATTCAGTATCACTGGCCCGGCAATGTGCGCGAGTTGCAAAACTGTATAGAGCGGGCCGTTCTTATCTGTGACGGCGATACCATCAAAAGTTTTCATCTGCCTCCCACTCTGCAGGCCGCTGACAATGTCTCGGCGAAAAACCCCCTCTCCTTTGCCGCGGCAGTGGAAAATTTCGAACGCGAGCTTATTGTCGAGGCCCTCAAGCATACCAACGGCAATCAAACCATGGCGGCCAAGTATCTTGATTCGTCGCTGCGCATCATCAACTATAAGATTCATAAATACGGTATTGAGCCCCGTCACTATAAGACGGAGCGCTGAGTAGCAATGAAGATTCTCCTCCATGCCTGCTGTGGCCCCTGTTCCATCTATCCCCTGGCGCAACTGCGCCGGCAGGGGCATCAGGTTTCCGGTTATTTCCATAATCCCAATATCCATCCCTTTCGCGAGTTTAAAAGGCGATTGGCCGCCATGCGGGAATTTGCCGACAGGCAGAAGCTGGATATGATCTATGACGACGATTATGGCCTCAGGGAGTATCTACGTCAGGTGGTAAACCGGGAAGAGGAACGCTGCCGGATCTGCTATGCCATGCGGCTTGCCGAGGTGGCCCGCCTGGCAGTGGCGGAGGGCTATGAGGCCTTTTCAACCACCCTGCTCTACAGCCGCTATCAGAATCATGGCGAAATCCGACGGCAGGGCGACGAGTTGGCAGCCAGACACAATCTCACCTTTTACTATGAGGATTTCCGTTGTGGGTGGCAGGAGGGCATTGGCCAGGCCATTGCCATGGGGCTTTACCGCCAGCCCTATTGCGGCTGTATTTACAGCGAGCAGGAGCGCTATGACAAAAAAATGCGTAAAAAGAAAAGTGGTATTTCGGTAACTGAGAACCAAAAGGCCGCTGCTGAGACCGGAGAGGGGCAGGAAAGCGGCACAGAGTGATCGGGTTCTCGTAATATGGGGAACTGCCTAATGAAATAGGTAGGCTTTGGCTGGTTTTTTGTCATTTCCGGGGCCAGGCAAAGACGTTATCCATTCAGGTCGAATTATCTGAGGTTGGCGGTGCCGCGGTTGTGGTGGCGGTGTCTTACGTGTCGAGAGAGGATTTCTGCAAAATGGTGAATGACAAGAAGGTGCGGGTGACAGTGGATTACTTTCACTGTAAGTGGTGCGAGGCCTGTGTGGTGGAGATGCCGGAGCTCTTTTATTATGATGAAAGCACCGGTAAGGCCGCGGCCGTCAGCGAACCGGTGGATTTGAGCGCGGAGCTCGAAAGGGTGGTGTCCATCTGCCCCACCGACTGTATTGAAATAAGCGATCCTTGACGCTGAGGGGGGCAGCCTAATCCATCTCCGGCAGGTTGTTGCCCCGTCTTGCGGCTTGCTGCTTTCGGCCTCGCTCTATCAACTGTCGGAAGCAACGCCCTGCTGAAAGGAGGAGAATGTCTGCCAGTCCGGCATGCCCAGTTCCGGCAACCAGTCCTTCCAGGAGCCGCGCGGTTTTTTGCCCTGCCGGAGAAGGGCAAGGTTACTTTCCGCATCGCTGACAACCGATGATTCAGGATAATGGTCCAGCAGGTATTGCAGGCGTTCTTCGGCCTGTTTCAGCTTGTTGGTCTTGATATAGAATTGTGCCACGTACATCTCGTGGTTGGCCAGAAAATTGCGCGCTGCCGTAATGCGGCTCTGCGCCTCGTCCAGATATGATGATTGCGGATAGCTGCGGACAAGCTTGTTGAATACCGCGATGGCATGCACGGCACTGGCCGGATCCCGGTCAATGGTGTCGAGCTGATTAAAGTGACTCATGCCCACCTGGAACATGGTGTAGGGGATGGCCTCGTTGGTTGGGTGGTTCTCTTCAAAGGCCTGGTAGGCGGCAATGGCCTCCTGGTAACGATTGAGATGGTAAAGGCAATCAGCGGTCTTGAGTTCCGCCATCAGACTGTATTGGCTGAAGGGAAAGCGGTCTGTCAGAGTTTCAAAATGTTTAAGGGCAGTGATGTAGCGCCCGCTGTTAAAGGCCTGCATGGCATCGTTAACCAGGCCTTCCGGTCCGTCGGCAAAATGGTCGGCGGACTTGCCCGAGCAGCCGATCAGGGCAATGATAAGCAGGGCGGGGATGATACGGATGATGAGCTTCATGGGTGTGTTCCTCTTTCAAAAAAAAACGGGGGACAGGAATAGAGCGTACCTGTCCTTATGAAGATGGCCTTCAGCCACATAAAGTTCGTGAAAAAAAGTGCCCTGTTTTTATTTTTGACACTATTTACCACATTTAACGTGAAAATAACAATCGTGCCACAACAAAACAAACTGTTGCCACGGGGGCTGGCGGGGGCAGATATGGATGCGGCTCGGCTGCCGGCTGCGTTTTTTCGTGCCTGTCCAGAAATGGCCCTTTCATCCGATCTCGGCGTCATGCTCAAAAAATAATGCTCGGAATATCAGATATATGCCTGCACCCCAAGGGCACTTCTTTCAGGGCGCGCTTATTTTTCTCGCAATCCTTGATCTCGAACGAAATGACCTATTTCTGGACAGACACTTTTTCGGGATAAGCGATCTCGATTATTCGTTGTTTTCGAGATACTCCTCGGCTGAGAGGGCGGCGGTGCACCCTTCACCAACAGCATTGGCCACCTGCCGAAAATTCTTATAGATAATGTCTCCTGCCGCAAAGACACCGGCCTGCGAGGTCTCCATCTCGGTGTTGGTGTGGATGAAGCCCTGGTCATTGTCAAGTTGGTCCAGGGGCAGCATCTCCATATTGGGGCGGATACCGATCAGCACGAAAACACCGTCAAGCTTGAGGGATGAGGTCTCCTCCGTTTTGGTGTTCTGCAAGCCCAGGCCGGTGACCCCGCTTTCGTCGCCCACCACCTCGGTGGGCACCGTGTCCAGAATGAATTCGATCTTGTCATTGGCAAAGGCCTTTTCCTGAACAATCTTGGTGGCGCGCAGGCTGTCGCGTCGGTGCACAACAAAGACCTTGTCGGCAAATTTGGTGAGGTAGATCGCCTCCTGCACGGCGGAATTGCCGCCGCCGATAACCGCCACGCTTTTACCCTTGTAGAAGGGGGCATCGCAGGTGGCGCAGTAGGAGACGCCCCTGCCGGTGAGTTGTGCTTCGCCTGGAATGCCGAGTTGGTTGGGACGGGCACCGGTGGCAATAAGTACGGCCCGGCAGGTTAAAGAGGAGCCATCTTCCAGGAAGATGGTCTTGGTTGGACCCACCAGGTCCATCTTGGTAACGGTGGCCATCTTTACCTGCAGGTCAAAGCGTTTGGCCTGGGCCTCCATCTGTTCGGCCAGATCAAAGCCGGAGACGCCTTTGGGAAATCCCGGGTAGTTGTCTATCCAATCGGTGGTCATGACCTGGCCGCCCTGGGCTCCTTTTTCCAGCAATACGGCATCCAGCATGGCCCTGGCCGCATATATTCCGGCAGTAAGGCCGGCCGGGCCGCCGCCGATAATGATGAGGTGGTAATCGTGGTTGCTCATGTTATTCCATCAAGATTGGCAGGATTTGCAGGGGAAGAGGAGGTGGGGGTGGCACAGGTGTTGTGTCACCCGCAAAAAAAGGAGAGGCCTTGCCGCACCCTCTCCCTTTCATGGTCTGCCAGGGATGTCTGCCGCCCTTATTCCGGATCAAGCAGGAGTCTGGAGTCAGGAAACAGAAGAAAAGCTTGCAAATCAGTCGTGCTCTCTTCCGGATTTTGACCCTTACCAGCCCGTTGAAAAACTACTACGCTCGAAGGTCTCTCTCTTCGTTCGCTATCTGCTGATGCGTCGTCAAAATTCGGCTTGAGCTAAGCGAGCGGAGCGAGACTCCGAAATGCTCCTAAACCCCATGGAAACAGGACCCCAAGGGTACTCGGAGTGTCGCAGGCTCCCTTACCTCCTGCGGGCGCGCATTTTTTCGCCTCACTTTTCCTTGCCTCAGCTGTGCTCGCTACGTTTTTCAACGGGCTGTTATTTGTCGATCATCGCCACCAGCTGCGGTTTGCCCACCGCACCGGTTACCTGGTCCGCCACTTCTCCGTCTTTAAAGAAGATCAGGGTGGGGATGGCACGGATGCCATACTTGCCAGGGGTTTCAGGGCTGTCGTCAACGTTCATCTTGCAGATCTGTATCTTGCCCTCATACTCGCCGGCAAGCTCGTCAATCATGGGGCCAATGGCCTTGCAGGGGCCGCACCAGGGGGCCCAGAAGTCCACCAGGGTCGGCAGGTCAGCCTTGAGAACTTTTTCTTCAAAATCCGAATCAGTAACTTGGATAATTTTGTCGCTTGCCATTGGAAATGCTCCTTTTTTTGGAAAAAATAAATCCGTATCGCCATCCAACCCGTTCCCGCAGAGGAAAGCAGGCGGAGCGCAATTTTTTTATGCTGCTTGGGCCATAAAGAGCCTGCGCCTGGCGCTGCTCAATGTTTTTCAATACTACCGACTGGTCCTGGCAATGACAAGAAAATTCTGGCTGAAATTATTGTCTCGGAATGCTGCAAAGCCTCGCTTGGCAGCCAGGGGAGCGCCTTTGGCGGACGCTTTTATCTTGCCTCTTTCAAACAGTTGTTTTAAACACCTGTAGTGGAGGAGTGAAAAAGAGATCCGAATATGCCATGAGCCAAGCCGAGACAAAGATAAAGATAATCAGGGCCGCCGAGGAACTTTTTGCCGTTAATGGGTTCCATCATACATCCCTGCGGAGCATTACCGCCAAGGCTGGTGTTAATCTGGCAGCGGTAAATTATCATTTCGGTTCCAAGGAGGCCCTGCTGGAGGCTGTTTTCGATCAGCACCTCCTGCCGTTGAACGAGATCCGTGCCGGTCGCATGCGCGGCGTGGCCGGTCAGGCTGCGAAAAACAGGCGGAAACCGCAGCTGGAAGAGGTGCTGCGCTCTTTCATCGAACCCACCCTGGCCCTGATGCTCAGGGATGCGGAAACCGGCCATTTCAGAATGCTGGTGGGGCGTTCGCTCACTGATCCGGATGAAACGGTGCGCCGCCTCTTTCTTGACAAGGTGAATGCTGTTTTGCAACAGCTTTTTCAGTTGCTCTGTCTGGCCCTGCCGCAGAGCTCGCCGGCCAGTGTGGCCTGGAAGACGCACTTTGCCATGGGCGCCATGGGCCATATCCTCTGCCTGCAGGGGCCGGCCGCCTTTTTCGGCGCCGTGGAAGAGGATAAGAGCGTGGATGAGATCATGGAGATGCTCATTAATTTTATTGTCAGGGGCATGGAAGCGTGAAGTTGAAGCTTTTTTATCTAATCCTGCTGCTCTTTGTCGGCGGCTGCAGCCTGCACAAGCCGCAGGCCACCCCCTATGCAGATATGCCGGCAACATACAGCGCCATGACCGAGGCGGAGGGGGGACTGCCCCTGGCCGATCATGAACGGTGGTGGCAGGCCTTTGATGATCCGCAACTCAATGCGGTGATTGCCAAGGGGCTTGCCGGCAACCTTGAGATGGAGGCGGCCTGGGCCCGCCTCAGGCAGGCAGAGGCCCTGGAGGGCAAGGAAAATGCCTCGTTCTGGCCCAGCCTTGACCTGGCCGGCAGCGGCGGCCTCAGTCGTTTCAGCGGTTCGACAACAGATGCGGCGCGCTATCAAGGTTCGCTGGCCGCCGCTTATGAGCTGGATGTCTGGCACAAGCTGGCCCAGCGACGGCGTGCCACCTCCCTGCAGCGGCAGGCGGCCGACCATGAACTCAAGGCCTTTTATCTCAGCCTGGCGGCCCAGTTGGCCGAGGCCTATTATGATGTGGTGGAGCTGCGGGAGCGCATCGATCTCAACCGGGAGATGGTCGCTTCCTTTGCCAAGACCGCTGAGCTGGTGGCGTGGCGCTATAGGCGTGGTGTGGCTCCCTCCCTTGATCTTTATCAGGCCCGGCAGTCGCTGCTCAACTCCCAGGCGGAGCTGCCGCTTCTGGAGGCACAGTTACAGGCCGCTGAGAACAGGCTGGCCGTTCTTCTCGGTGTCCGGCCGGGACGGCAGGAGATCGGCTCACTCATAGAGCTGCCGGACCTGCAGCTCTCCTTTGCCCAGGGGCTGCCGGCTGACTTGATCACTAATCGTCCTGATATCCAGGCGGCCTATGCCGGTCTGCAGGCGGCGGATGCCCAGGTGGCGGCCGCCATTGCCGAGCGATTCCCCAGTTTCAAACTCACCGCCGACTACGGCGGTCAATCCAGTGAGCTCCATTCCCTGCTGCAATCGCCCAATCTTTTCTGGAACCTGCTGGCCAATATGGCCCTGCCCATTATTGACGGCGGCCGCCGGGCCTACGAGGTGGAGCACAAGCAGGCCCTTTTTGCCGAACGGGCCGCCCTTTACCGGCGCACCGTACTGGAGGCCCTGCAAGAGGTGGAAGACGCCCTCGTTCGGGAGTACAGCGTTGATGCCAACCTTGATATGCTGGAGGAACGGCAGCAGGTCACGGCCGCCACCCATCGCCTGGCCCTGGAGAGATACCAGCAGGGGCTTGCTGATTTTTTGCCGGTGCTCACGGCTCAGAATAGTGATGTCACGGTGCGTCTGGCCCTGATCGCGGCTCAGCGCCAGCGGATCAGCAGTCGTATCCAATTGGCCAGGGCCCTGGGCGGTAGCTGGGTCCATGACGAGGTGGCGGCTGCCGACCAGCGTCGGCGTACGGCCGCAAAGATTATTGTGGCGGATCCCTGAAGTTAACGAACCCAATTTTCCGACTTGGTTAATGTTTCGAAATTTCGTTTTTTTTGCCACCTTTCTCCTTTGTTCCACCGGTCGCGTGGGTAAAGAGAGAGGTGGGCTCGGCAACCTGGAAGAATTATGAGAAAAAAGATCATTCGATATATTCTGCCCGTTCTGGTCATCGCCCTTGCCGTAACCGTGGCGCTGGTAATGATTAAAAGCCGCAAGGCCCCCAAACGTATTACGCCTGAGAGCCTCGGGCCCATGGTGGAGACCATGCTGGTGCGTCTTGGGGACCGACCGGTAACCGTGACCGGCACCGGTACGGTGGTGGCCCGCCGCCAGGTGGAGATTATCCCCCAGGTCAATGGCGTGGTCACGAAGATGGCGCCCCGCCTGGTGCAGGGCGCCTTTTTCGACCAAGGTGATTTCCTGGTCAAGATCGAGGAGACCGACTATATCCAGGCCCTTGAGCAGGCCCGAGCCGACCTGGCCAAGGCCGAGCTTGATCTTGCCCTTGTTGAGGGGCAGGCCGCTATTGCCAGACGAGAGTGGCGAATGTTGCGCGACGAGAAGGAGGAAGAGCCCGTGCCCCTGGTGGTCTATGAACCGCAGCTGGCCAGCGCCAAGGCCACGGTGGCCTCGGCCCGGGCCAAGGTGCGGCTGGCAGAGGTCAATCTTGAGCGCACCAGGATAACAGCGCCGTTTAACTGTTTTGTCCGCACCAAAGAGGTTGATCTGGGCCAATACCTGCGTTCCGGCACCATGATTCTTGAGGTGGTGGGCACCGACCGGGTGGAAGTGGTGGTGCCTTTTGCCCAGGACGATCTGGCCTGGCTTCATGTACCCCGTCGCCAGAACGGTCAGGGATCGGAGGCGCTTGTTACCATGCAGGTGGGAGATGAAGAGCTGCGCTGGCAGGGATTTGTCAGTCGGGTCATGGGCGAGGTGGATAACCGGACCAGGATGGTCAATGTGGTGATTGTCATTGATGATCCCTATGGCCTGCAGCGCCGTAACGGGCCGGGGCAAGAGCTTGCCGTGGGCAGCTTCGTCCATGTACAGGTGGCCGGTCGCCACGTCAAGCAGGCGGCCCGCATCCCTCGCTCGGCCCTGAAGATGGATGATCAGGTCTGGCTGGTGACAAGCGACAACACGCTTGCCCTGCGGCCGGTGGAGGTGAAACGCAAGGAAAAGGACATGGTGTTGATAACCGGCGGGCTGGCCGAGGGTGAGCGCCTCATGCTCACCTCGGTGAACGGTGCGGCAGAGGGTATGGTGGTCAGGTTGCGGCAAGGAGATGATACGCCATGAACAGTGCCATTCGCTGGATGGCGGGCAATCATGTGGCCGCCAATCTCCTG
This sequence comes from Desulfobulbaceae bacterium, assembly GCA_002868945.1. Taxonomy (GTDB): domain Bacteria; phylum Desulfobacterota; class Desulfobulbia; order Desulfobulbales; family SURF-16; genus BM506. The sequence continues at coordinate 170,527 of PKTX01000004.1, read as the reverse complement.
ATGCTGCTCTTTGTGGTGGGCGGACTGCTGGTCAGTCTCAATATCAAGCAGGAGGTCTTCCCTGATATAACCATGGACTATGTCCAGGTGGTGGTGGCCTATCCTGGTGCCGGCCCCGAGGAGGTGGAAGAGGGCATCATTCTCAAGATCGAGGAGAACCTCATCGGCATTGACGGCGTCAAGGAGCTGCGTTCCACCGCTTCGGAGGGTTCCGGTCAGGTGGTTGCCGAACTCTATCCCGGCGAAAACCATGACCTTATCCTTCAGGATATCAAGAGCGAGGTGGACCGCATCACCACCTTTCCGGGGAATGCCGAACGCCCCATTGTCAGCAAGGTTCTACGTAAGCGGGAGGTGCTTACCCTGGCGGTGTACGGCGACCTGCCGGAACGCAGCCTGCGGGAGATGGCCGACACCATCCGTGACGATCTGCTGGCCCTGCCCACCATCACCCAGGTGGAGCTCTCCGGGGTGCGGCCCTATGAAATATCCATCGACATTCCCGAATATAGCCTGCGTCGCTATAACCTGACCTTGGGGCAGGTGGCGGAGCGTGTGCGCAAGGCCTCCCTGGACCTGCCCGGCGGCACCATCAAGACCGAAAGCGGTGAGATCCTCATCCGGACCAAGGAGAGGCGCTACCTCGGCCCGGAGTATGGCGACATCGTTATTGTGCAGCAGGAGAACGGCAGCGAGGTACGTCTTGCTGATATCGCCACCATACGCGACGGTTTTGCCGAGACCGACGAGACCTCTTTCTTTGACGGCAAACCGGCCGCCATGATCGAGGTCTATCGCATCGGCGACCAGACCCCCAAGGAAATCTCGCGCACCGTCTATCAATATGTGGCGGAGAAGAACGCCGGCCTGCCCGACACGGTGCAGCTGGCGGTGTGGAAGGATCGTTCCGAGGCCCTGGTCAGCAGGATCGATCTTCTGACCAGCAACGGCCTCATGGGCCTGTTACTGGTTATCTTTATTCTGGGCCTTTTTCTGGAGGTCAAGCTTGCCCTCTGGGTCATGCTGGGTATTCCCATCTCCTTTTTCGGGGCCTTTCTCTTCATGCCGATGGTGGACGCCTCCATTAACATGATTTCCCTCTTTGCCTTTATCATGGCCCTGGGCATTGTGGTGGATGACGCCATTGTGGTGGGCGAGAACACCTTTACCCATCGCGGCCGCGGTCTGCCCTATGACGAGGCGGCGGCGCGCGGCGCCATCCAGGTGGCCACGCCCGTGACCTTTGCCATTCTCACCTCGGTGGCCGCCTTTACACCGCTCTTTTTTGTCAGCGGTGTAATGGGCAACTTTATCAGCACCATCCCCAAGGTAGTGATTCTGATCCTGCTGGTCTCCCTGGTGGAGTGTCTCTTTGTCCTGCCGGCCCATCTCTCCCTAGCCACGGCCGGCACTGACAAGGTGTGGGCCATTATCAGAGGGCCGGATAAGCTGCGGCAACGTTTCGGGGCCTGGCTTAACCGCTTTATCGCCGGACCTTACCGCACCTTTTTGAGCTGGTGTCTCCATCATCGCTACCTGACCATGAGCGTCGCCATTGCCACTTTGATTGTCACTGTCGGCATGGTGGCCGGCGGAGTGGTTAAGTTTCGTTTCATGCCCAAGGTTGAGAGCGATACGATTCGGGTCTCCCTGGAGATGCCCACGGGCACGGCCGTGGCCAAGACCAGGGAGGTCCGCGACTTTATCGAGCAGAAGGCCGAGGAGGCCATTGCCCACTTTGACGCCAATCTGCCCGGGGACGAGGAGACCATTCTCCGCCACCTCTATGCCACGGTGGGCAGTGGCGGCTCCCACCTGGCGGCGCTCTCCCTCAATCTGACCCCCAGCGAGGAGCGCTCGGTGAGTTCCAATGCCGTGGCTGATTACTGGCGTGAGGCCGTGGGCGAGATTCCCGGGGTGGAGAGCCTGACCTTTGAGAACAATCTGGTCCATATGGGTGCCAATATCGATATCCGCCTGGGGCATGAGGATTTCCATGTCCTGGAAGAGGCGGCGGCGCGGGTGACGGCTGTGCTGCGGGAGTATCCCGGCGTAAGTGATATTGCCAACAGCCTGAGCCGTGGCAAAACAGAGATGAAGATCACCCTCAAGCCCGAGGCCCGCACCCTGGGAGTGACCGAGGAGGAGCTGGGCAGGCAGCTGCGCGGCGCCTTTTATGGCGCTGAGGCCCTGCGTCTGCAGCGCGGCCGTGACGAGGTCAAGGTCATGGTCCGCTATCCTGAGGAGGAACGCCGCCATCTCTGGAACCTGGAGAACCTGCGCATTCGTACCCCCGGTGGCGGCGAGATCCCCCTGGCCCAGGCGGCCCATGTCGTCGAGTCAGAGGGCTTCAGTACCATCAGCCGCAGCGACCAGAAGAGGGTCACCAATATCTCCGGTTCCGTGGATAGCAAGGTGGCCAATGCCGAAGAGATCATCGGCAGTCTGCAGGAGGGCATCCTGCAGAAATTGCAGGATGATTATCCGGGCCTGACCATTGACCTGGAAGGCGAGAGCAAGGAGCGGTTGCAGTCCATGGCCAGCATGCGGCGGGGCTTTGCCATCTCCCTGCTGGCCATCCATGCCCTGCTGGCCATCCCCCTGCGCAGTTATGCGCAGCCCCTGCTCATTATGCTCACCATCCCCTTTGGCGTGGTGGGGGCCATCTGGGGCCACTTCATGCTGGGCTACGACCTGGCCATGATGTCGCTCTTCGGTATTGTTGCCCTGGCCGGGGTGGTGGTCAACGACTCTCTGCTGCTGATTGACTATGTCAACCAGTTGCGCAAACGGGGTATTGCCCTGCGGGAAGCCATCCTGAGGGCCGGCCAGCGCCGTTTCCGACCTATTCTGCTCACCTCGCTCACCACCTTTTTCGGTCTGGTGCCGATCATGGGTGAGACCAGTACCCAGGCCCAGTTCCTCATCCCCATGGCCATCAGCCTGGCCTTTGGTATTATCTTCGGCACCGTGATCGCCTTGCTGATTATCCCCTCGTTCTATCTGATCTTTGAGGACATTCGCCGGCTCTTCAGCCTGAGCGATGAGGGGGCCTTACCGGAGGTGAAGGCGGACCACTCCTGAGCAGGCTCCTGCCGGCCATGGCGGCTCAGCTCTTTTCCACCTCAAAGAGGATGTGGTCGTTCTGCTGTTTTTTGCTGATGGTGCGGCCGTCGCCAAAGGCGATGACCCGTTCCATCTTGCCGGCCATGTCCGGGGCACAGATAAAGCTGAAGCGGCCGCCGGTCGGGCTCTGCTTGAGACGTCGCCTGACGTCCTTGAAACCGCGTCAGCAGTCCCCCCGATAGTCAACAGGGTCCTGGTTGTTCATGTCATTTCTCTCTCTGCACGTCTCACCAAAAAGGTCCATCGTACCGCTCACTCCGTCTCCGTTTCCCTGGCCTGCTCCTCGTCAAGGAACTCCTTGGTTTCCAGGGCGTGGTCAAAGTCGTGGATCTGTGTATCGCTGAGCAGCAGGTCTTTGATGGCGAATATCTGCAGGCGGCAGGCCTGGTTGAAGAGGCGGTTGACCATGAGCAGCGAGGCGATGTCCAGCTCCTTCATGGTGCCGGAGGCGGCGGTTGCCATGTTTTCCTTGATAAAACGTTTGTCCGCCTGTTCCAGGTGGACAAAGCTGCGCAGCAGTTCGCGGTAGCATTCGCTGCCGCCGAGCTGGCGGATGCGGTTGATGTCGTGGTAGAGCTCCATGAGGCGGCGTCGGAACCATCTGTATTGGCTGTTGAGAAAGGCATTGTCCGCCGCATCAAACTCCTCCAGGTTGTGGCGGATGCCCTTGATGTTCTTGATGGCGTTCATGATATTGCGCGAGGCAAAGATCAGTCGCTCCAGCTCCCGGCTCTCTTTTTTATCCAGTTTTTCCGCGAGCAGGCGGGCGTAGAATTCAAAGATCTCACCGTGGAGCAGTTTGACGGTGTCGTAGAGATCGTCCAACAGCAGCCGTTTGAGCGCCTTTTTCTCAAAGGGCAACACCTGGTCAAAGACCAGCCGTTCGTCGATGCCCATGGCTCGCAGGGTATAGAGTTGGCACTCCTCCAGCAGATGGAGGATCTCCTGGCGCAGGGCCGTGGTGGCGGCGTCCGGTACCTCGGTGGGCGTATTGCCCAGGTAGATGGTGAGGATTTCCTTGCGCTCCGGAAAGGTACGCACCAGTAAGCGGGACAGCATGCCGATAAAGGGCAGAAAGAGCAGGGCACCCAGCACATTAAAGAGGGTGTGGAATAGGGCCAGGGCCATGATGCCGTTTATGGCCGGGTCAAAGAAATGGCTCACCAGCCAGATCAGGGGCTGGAGGCAGATAAAGGCGACCAGGGCCGTGGCCATGTTAAAGATGAGGTGGCTGGCACTCACCCTCTTTTGCGACTGGATACCGCCGATGGCGGCCAGCAGCACGGTGACCGTGGTGCCGATGTTGGCACCGATGACCATGGCCGCGGCCATGGGAAAGCTGATGAGCCCGGTGTTCAGGGCGGTAAAGGTAATGGCGATACTGGCCAGGCTTGACTGCATGAGGGCGGTGATGACAATGCCGAACAGGACATAGAGCCAGGGGCCATAATGGCCAATGGCCTTGATGTCGAGATGCTGGGCAAAACTCTCCACACTGCCCTTCATGAAGTCAAGGCCCAGGAAGAGGAAGCCGAAGCCCAGGAGCAGGCGGCTGGCCTGAAAGATGCGTGAAGTGGGTTTGCTGCTCACCAGGATGATGCCGCCCACGGCAATCATGGGCAGGGCCAGGCTTTCAATCTTCAGTTTGAAGCCGAACAGGGCAACAATCCAGACGGTAAAGGTGGTGCCTATATTGGAACCAACCATGACACCGATACCGTTTTCCATGGTCATGACGCCGGCCCCGACAAAGGCCAGGACCATGAGTGAGACGGCAGAGCTGCTCTGCAGGATGGTGGTAACCAGGGTGCCGCCGATCATGGAGCGTAAGCGGCCATTGGTGTATTGTCGGATCATGCGGCGGAAGGCCTTGCCGCTCAAGGCCTTGATGGAGTCCTCCATCAAATGCATGCCATAGAGAAAAACAGCCAGGCCGGCCAACAGTTTCCAGATGTCTAAGGGGGAGTGCATGGCTATAGGGTCTCTCTCCGGTCCCGGGTTGACAACAGCTCTCCTGGGGGCAGGGCGCCCCCTGGTCGCGGGTTTCGGCGCCGGGCCGGGAAGGCTTCAGGTGGCGTGCTTACTTTATTGGCGCAGCAGGCAAAAGGCCTGTTGCCGCTTTTGCTCTGCCTGGTAGAATATAGAGCCCGCGACTCTTTGGCAAGGGGGTTGTCCATGCCCCGTATCTTGCACTTGCTGCAAGTGCTCATCCTTCACCGGTAGGAAAAGAGTGCTCAAGCAAAAAAACATTACGTTATGACGGCATGATAGAACAACCGCAGAAGGTTGATTACAGATGATTGTGAAGAGGGGGGAATCATGGGTTTAGGCTGGCGGGTGCTGGTGCGCACCATTGCGGTTATTGTCTATCTGGCGATTTTCGGTGGCATTTTCAGCGTTCTGCATGTGTATCTGGCTGCGCCGCCCGCCCTGCATGACAGCCGTGAGTATGAGGCGGGAGAAGGCCCTGACTATTTCCCGGTTCTGCTTGTGGTCGGCACGGAGGAGGAGAAGGAGCGCCTTGTGTTGCGCAGCCTTGGCCGGGCGGAATACAGTGGTCGACAGAAGGCGGCAGAGCGCTCCTGGCACCTTTACCGGTTGCCCGGGCAAGGGCGTTTGGATGTGGCTGATCCGGTCAACTTCCGGGTGGAGTCCGGGGCCGGCGGCCGGCAGCAGGTTGAGGTCTCCATCGGCGAGGCCAACGGCCAGCGCACCTCCATCTACACCTATGGGATTGAGGGGAACAAGGTGATACCGCGCTCCTATCGGCTCCTTGCCTCCTTTGGCAAGAACTTCAGCCCGCTGCCCTTTACCCTGGCGCTTAGCTTCCTGATCATCGTTCTTGCCGAAAAATTTCTGGTCCGCCGTCTGCTCAGCTCCTCCTGACAGGATTCTTGTGGTACGTGGTGCTGGGGGCGCCGTCAATGTAGATACCCTCCAGGTAGGAGAGTTTTCTGGGCAGCTGCTGTACGGTGCCCCTGGTGACCAGAAAGGTCGCCTTGTTGCCGACGCTCAGGGTGCCCAGCTTCTCCATGTTGAAAAAGGAGGCGGCTGTGTGTGAGGCGCAGCGCATGGCCTCTTCAAGCCGGTAGCCTGCCTTGATGAACAGTTTCATCTCCTCTACCATGGCCTCGCCATGCAGTATGCCGACACTGCCGGCCCCGGTACCAAGCGCCGTGGCCACGCCTGCTTCTCTGGCCAGGCCCAGTTGGCGGAGCTGCTGGCGCAGCGTCTTTTCCCAGAAGGCCTTGGCGCCCGGCAGGGCTTTGCCCGGCGCAATATAGCGCTGGGAGAAGCGGCAACAGACGGCCCCGCCCGAGCCGGCCCCGTCCAGACCATTCTTGGCCCGCAGGAGACTGGGGATCCACAGGACCCCCCTGTCCGCCATTTCCCGAAGATTATTTCTGCCCATGGCATAGCCCTGTTCAATGGCATCGCATCCTGCTGCCAGTGCCTCGGCAATCGGCTGGTCGCCATTGGCTATGACCACCGCCTTTTTGTCGCCCCGGTCCCGCAGCAGGCGGCCCAGGTCTTCGGGGCTGAGCCGGGAAGAGGCGGCCATTTCCGCGTCGATATGAGGCGAATAGGCGATTCTGATAAAATCAGGTTCCGGCAAGGTGGTCAGGGGGCCGCCGACACGGATGGCCACCATGCCGCCTCTACTCAGACCTTCTTGGTAGATGGACTCCAGGCCGCTGCAGGAACCATGGTCGGCCACCCCCAGCACGCCGTGGGCATGGCAGTAGCCCATGTGTCGGGACAGCAGGGCGGCTCGTTCAGCAGCATCGGCGGCAGTGGCGGTCAGGGCGGCTGATTGCTGCAGGGAAACGCTGCAGTCCACCAGGGCCGGCACAATGGTGCAGTGCGACAGGTCGTCGATGCTTGCCGTGCTATGCTCGGGCAGATCGGCGGCATTGCCGATGGCGCTGATCAGGGTGTCCCGCACCTCTAGAAAGATGTTTTTGCGTGCCGCGGCACCACTGCCGTCAAGAAGGCGTCCTGCTACTATGTATCGTGTTGCGACCATGGCCGTTGGCTCTCTCTCTGCAGAGGGGTGCGGCAAAAGAGGTCATGCTTACCAGACCGGATGGCCCCGCCAGCGGCGGTCATTGTCGCCATCCCTGTCCCGGCCACCCCGTTTGTCATCATCGTCACGGCCGCCGTCACGGCGATCCTGGTCGCCATTATCGCGGCGGCCCCGGTCATCGTCCCGGCGCTGCTGCTTTCCCCGGTCGCGCCGGGTGTCATACTCGTCATCATACTCGTCATAGGAATGGCCGTCGCGCCGGCCATCGTCGTGTTCCTGCCGTTTTTTCGGGGAATCGCTGCGCTTCATTTCTTTGTCGTGGCGCTGCTGCTTTCTGTCGTCCTGGTCGTCATAGCGCCCCTTGTCCTGATGACGCTTCTCCCGGCGTTCCTCTTTCCTGTACTTATGGGGCGGGTAGCGCTTGATCATCTGCCGGTGATGGACATGGGGCTTGAGGCCCTCAAGCTCGACAATGACATAGTCCCGCGCATCGATATGGTAGTGGCGCGGCAGCACGCGCACGGATAGCCAGCGGCCATCGCTGAAGTAGAAGTAGAGGCGCCGGCTCGTGTCATAGTAGATCTCGTAGGCCGGGAAGTAGCGGTAGCGATAGTAGCGTGAGCGCTGGTGCGGCCGCCTGCCCGGGTGGCCATCATCAATGATCACCGGTCCCGGCGCCGGCAGCGGTGGTCTGCGGCAGCCACTCAGGGCGCTCAGGGCAACAAGCAACAGGATGAGCAGGATGATTTTCTGGTCATGAAAGCGCATGATAGCCTCCCTCCCGGGTGAAATGAGCCGCAGCAGGGGTGCGGCTGGACAGTTACAGTCCGGGGTTTTTCAAGTTTTTTGCCCTTTGCTGGATAGTTACGATACCCTTTATGGTCAGAATAGGTTCTGACGTCTTTCAGGGTAACCAAATATCAGCGGCACGACCAGGAAATAGTGTGGAGTTAGCGGCAATGGGCCACGGGCAGCTCCTGCCAGGAGGTGGTGTAGGCCGGTGACTTGAAGTCCCGGCGCATGGACCATGGCTTGCCGATGCCCTCGGCCCCGTAGTGCAGGGTGTTGCGGCCCCAGCGCCGGTTAATCTGGTCCAGGGCGCTCATCAGGGCGGGCCCCTGTGGGGCGGGTCGCATAAAGAGGTTGGCCTGCCTGCGGCCCCGACTGCCCAGGTCGGTGAGCATGACCCCCGCCTTTTGGTAGCGGAGACCGGGTCGGTAGATGGTGGCCAGGGCCTGCAGGGCGCTGCTGATCAGGGTGGGAGTGTGGCAGGTGGCTATCGGCAGGGTGATGGTCCGGCTGTCGGCATGGGCAGGCTGATCCTTGGCAAAGCGGCTGGTGGCGATAAAGACCTGCAGGGCGCCGCTGGTAAGTTCCTGGCCCCGCAGCTTGACCGCGGCCCGGGCCGTATAGGTGGCCACCGCCTCTTTGAGCTCCACCAGGCTGCGCACCGGTCTTTTAAAGGAACGCGAGCTGAGTATTGATCTGCGGGCCGGCGGCGCCTGTTCCAGGTTGATGCAGGAGATGCCGGCCAGCTCCAGGGCGGTGCGGGCGCCGGTGACGGTGAGCTGCTTGCCCAGCCATTGCTGGTCCGCTTTTTTGAGTTGCAGGGCCGTGGTCATGCCGTGGCGCGCAAGTTTGGCCCGGGAGCGGCGGCCGATGCCCCACACCTCTCCCACATCCAGGTCGGCCAGCAGCATGTCGCCCTTGTCGGGTTCGGCCGGAAAGACAAAGATGCCCCGGCGGCAGGCCTCTTTCTTGGCAATGCGGTTGGCGATCTTGGCCAGGGTCTTGCTGGGCCCGATGCCGATGGAGACGGTTATCCCCACATGGCGGGCGATCCGCTCTCTGATCCGGGCGGCCTGCTCGGCACCGGCACAGGTGTCTGAGCCGGCCAGCGAGACAAAGGCCTCGTCAATGGAGTAGACCTCCACCCGGGGCTCCATCTCCCGGAGGGTGGTCATCACCCGTTGGGACAGGTCACCGTACAGGGCGTAGTTGGAGGAGAAGACCGTGACGCCGCGCCGCTGGAGCTCCTCCCTGACCTTGAAGTAGGGGGTGGCCATGGCAATCCCCAGGGCCTTGGCCTCGTTGGAGCGGGCAATGATGCAGCCGTCATTGTTGGAGAGGACCACCACCGGCCTGCCGTGCAGCTCCGGCCTGAAGAGCCGTTCGCAGGAGACGTAGAAGTTGTTGCAGTCAATCAGGGCAAAGAGTTTGGCCATGGCGGAGGTACGGCAGGGGCCTTAAAATTGATGGATAACCGAGGTGACCACGCCCCAGACCTGAAAGTCGGCCTCAGCGCTGATCTCCAGGTCCGGATAGGCCGGGTTGGCGGCCGCCAGTTTGCAGGTGGTGTCCGTGTGGACGAGGCGCTTGACGGTGAGCTCGCCGTTCAGGACAGCAATGACAATCTTGCCGCTGCCGGCCGTAAGCGAGCGGTCCACCACCAGGATATCGTCATGGTTGATGCCGACGCCGGTCATGGAGTCACCGGCGGCCCGCACGAAAAAAGTGGCGGCCGGATGGGCGATGAGTAGCTCGTTGAGATCGAGTCGGCGGTCGATATAGTCGTCGGCCGGTGACGGGAAGCCGGCTGAGACCTGGCAGGAAAAGAGCGGCCGCACCACCTTGGTCTGCTGGTCGATGTGGTAGATGGCGGTGATGGAGGAGTCGGTTTTCATCTGGTAGATATCCGCAGTTTTTTTGTTACGAGAGGAGCTGGCGCACTTTCTCCAGCACCAGGAGCAGCAGGCCCTGTATCTTTTCCCACAGGCCCAGGAGGAAGTCAATGAGCCGGTTGCTCTGTTTGTCCAGGTCCGGGCCCGGCTCCGGTTCATCGGGATGAGCCAGGCGCTGGGCCAGGCGCTGGGCCCGGGCCTCCGGGGCCGGGTGGCTGGAGAGAAAGGAGTGGTCGCTGCCCAGGCTAGCCAGTTTTTCCAGGGCGGAGATCGCCTTGGCCGGCTCATAGCCGTTGGACTGCAGGAAGGTGAGGCCGTAGTCATCGGCCTGGCGCTCCTCCTGCTGGGAGAACTGGGCCTGCACCAGGCTCTCGGCCAGGGCGCCGAGGCTGGAACGGGCCATGTCGCCCACCGTGCCCTGCTGGGCGGCAACACCCTTGCGCACCGCCCGGCCGGCATGGGCCAGCATCAGTTTTTTCTTGATATGTTTTTCCAGCACGTGGCCCATCTCGTGGCCGATGACAAAGCGCAGTTCGCCGTCATCCATCATGTCCATCAGGCCGCTGTAGATGCGGATGGTGCCGTCGGCCATGGCAAAGGCATTGACGGTGGGGTCCAGGTAGACCTTATAGTTGAAGGTGATGCCCTGCTCCTGCTTATCAGCCCGTTGAAAAACTACTGCTTTCCTAGCCTCAGCTTCGCTCGCTACCTTTTTCAACGGGCTGTTATGGTCGTCCACCAGGCGGGCCAGGCGCCTGGCATAGCTGTTTGTCGGCGGCGCCACCCGACTGCGGGCATCGGTCTGGGCCGCGGCCTGGCGGGCGATCTGCGCCACCTCGGTGTCGCTTAAGGTAACGGCCTTGACCGCCTCCACCCCGGCCTCGGTGGCCAGGAAGATATTGGTCTCCTCGCAGCCGCCAAGCAGCAGGAGCGGCCCGAGCAGGAGCAGCCATGTTGTTTGCCAGAGATTCATCCCTGTAAAAATAGGGCACCTTGGCTTTCTTGGCAAATATTTATCGTTGGGTAAGGTGCAAGAGGCAAGGGGATAGGGGCAGGGGGTTGATGAGAGGTGGCAGAAAGCTATGTCGGAGTAAGGCGATTTTTCGCCTTGTGCCGGCGGTGGAGCCTGGTACCATGGCGGCTGGTTTGGGAAAATGGTATCACCACGTCGTGCCGTGCTGGCTTTATGTTACAAAACAATCTGGCCGTGCAGGCGAACAAACTGTGCCGAGAGAGGCAGATGGGCAGGAGAGCAGACAATGACAACGACATTTACCCTTGGCGATTTTCAGATAAACTGGCTGCAGGGCGGCAGTTTCGAGATTGACGGCGGCTCCATGTTCGGTGTGGTGCCCAAGGTGCTGTGGCGCCGGAAATGGCCCTGCACGGATGATAACTATGTGGCCCTTGCCGATCTGGCTATTCTTGTTCGGACCCCGCATGGCAATGTCGTGATCGAGACCGGCCTGGGCAACAAGCTGAGCGATAAACAGAAGGAAATCTTTCGCCTGGGCGCACCCTGGGATCTGCCGGCGGAGCTTGATCGCCTGGGCCTGACTCGTGACGATATCCACCATGTCATCCTCACCCATGGAGACTTTGACCATGCCGGTGGCATCACCATGCACAATGAGACGGGTGAGGTGGAGCTCACCTTTCCGATGGCCATGCATCATATGCAGCAGAAGGAGTGGCGCGACATCCGTCACCCCAACCGGCGCTCGGCCAGCACCTACTGGCCCGTCAACTTTCAGGGCCTTGAGGAGGGCAGGAATCTCAATCTGATCAACGGCGAGGCCGACATTGTCCCCGGCATCCGCTGCCGACTGAGCGGCGGCCATACCCGCGGCCATCAGGTGGTGTGGTTCCACTCCGTCGGTCAGGTCGGCCTGCACTGCGGCGACCTTTTACCCAATACGGCCTATACCAATCCCCTGTGGATCACGGCCTATGATAATTTTCCGCTGGATTCGGTGGCGGCCAAGGAGGAGATATTCAAGGAAGCGACAGCCCGGGATGCCTGGTTTCTCTTTTACCATGATCCCCACACCCTGGCTTGTAAGTTGGACGAGCAGGGCAAGGTGCGCCAGGCCTTTGCCGCCGTTTGAGGGCGCATGGTCAGCAGGATCTGCTGCGCGGCCGAAAAGACACCATGTTACTGGTTGTCAATGAGGGCCGGCGGCAGGTGCTGGCTCTGGATCATGCCGCTGCCGCACAGGATGGAGGCATATTCGACAATATTTTGCAGTTCCCTGATATTGCCGGGAAAATCATAGGCCATGAGAATACGCAAGGCCTCTTCGGAGATGCCCCAGACATCGCGTTTCTTCTCGCGGTTGAGCTCCTCCAGAAAATGCTCGATGAGAAGCTGGATATCATCGATCCGCTCACGCAGGGGGGGCATTTCAAATTTGGCCACATTGAGCTTGTAAAAAGATTTGTCCTCGCTGCCGGTTGCCGAGCTGGCGATAATTCGCACATCGGTTTCGCTCGGATCATGCTCCATGAGCTGCAGAAGCTTGACCTGGGTGGGCAGGGGTGGTTTGCCGATCTGGTCAAGGAAGAGGATGCCGCCTCTGGCGGAGTCAAAGAGCTCGCCGCCCTTGGGGATGGCAATGCCGTTTTTTATGGTGGAGGGGCCAAAGAGTTGTTCCTTGAGCTGCGGGTCGGTAAGTGTGCCGCACTTAATCACCACAAAGGGACCGTCCTTTCTGCTGCTCAACTTGTGAATGGCTCGGCTGACCAGCTGTTTACCGGTGCCGGATTCACCGACAATGAGGATGTTCTTATCCTTTTCCGCAAGGCTGGGCAGGATATCAAAGACCATGTTCATGGCCGGACTTTTGGTGATGATATCGCCCACCCGTCTCTGTTTGTACTGGTGGCTTTGCGGCTCTGTGCTGGGGCGCAGGTCCCGGAAGGTCTCGACACCGCCGATCAGGTTGCCGCTACTGTCATACATGGGGGCGGCGCAGATGCTGATGGGAATGTTGATGCCGTCGATGTTTTTGATGTGAATACAACGATTCTTGTCCGGCAGCCCCTTGTTTATGCTTGCGGCAATGGCACATGACTTGCCGCAGATGCTGGCCTGAAATATTTCATGGCACGGTTTGCCCACCACTTCATCACAGAGGCGACCGGTTATCTGTTCCGCCGCCTTGTTAAAGGAGGTGATGCGCCACTCCGTGTCCACCGTAAAGACCCCTTCACTGATATTGTCGAGAATCACAGCGCGATCAAGCAGGGATTGGACACCGCGAAAGACCTGGACGCCGCCCACCACGTTGTTGTCCTCGTCAAAGAGGGGGGTGGCGCTGATGGTGACGCCGATGCGTTTGCCGTTGGCGTGGGTGATAAAGAGGGTGCGGTTTTCAACGGCCCGCTGGCTGGCAACGCTCTCGGCCAGCACACAGTTGTTGTCGCAGCAGTTGGTCTTGAACACCTCGCTGCAGGTCTTGCCCAAGGCATCTTTGGCCGACCAGCCGGTGAGCAGTTCCAGGGCTTTATTGAAGGAGGTAATCCTTTTGTTCTTGTCAACGGTGTAAATACCGTCGACAATACTGTCGAGAATGAATTGCGGGGGAGCTATTTCGCCCTGATAGGTCGAGTATCTTTCCGTTAAAACCTGCAGGGGAATGGGCCAGTCGATACGGTGTTTAAAACTGATACCGCAGCGATGTTTTCTGTTGCCGTTTGAGGGTGGCACGACCCAGCAGATTTTACCCGGAGCGTAGTGGGCATCCAGGCCATAATCCTCAGGCCAGATATCAACATCCATGGTCGGCAGCATGGGGGCGTCCGTTTCAATCTGGATGCCTGCGGCATGGATGTCCGTACTGATGGCGGGAAAGGTGAGGTTGCTCTGACTTTCGCGGAGCCTCAAGCTGAGCTGAAAAGGCATTCTTGTGAAGTGACGACGCTCATCTTTGTTCTTCATAAACACCCTTGTGAAGATTGTGGCGCCCAAAACTGCCGGCACCCCGGTTCTGAGTTGCGGCCTGAATTTCTTCTCCAAATCTACCATAGAAAGAAAGCAAGAATGGCGCCATGGAGTCCTTGTTTGCTAACATTCTGTAATAAAAGAAGAATTGTTGTTGTGGCCTTGGGGCGTGGGCGTAAAATCAGCCATTTTCTGGGCAGGCAGTAGCCAGCAACTGGCCCTTTTGTCGCGCGACATGGCAAGGGGATGCGTTGAGCGTCTCCAGAGAGCAGGAAGAGGCATCATTGACCATGGAGATCTTGCTGTTCCGCCCCTTTGACAAGCTCAGGGCAGCTCTTGCAGGAAAAATGGGCGGCACGGCAGTTGCCACAGTCTCACCCTGCATCGTCGTGCACCTGCTGCGCTACACCCTGCATTGTTGGCAAAACAGGGCACTGTCGAATAAAATGATCAGACCATTACGGCAGGCTAAAAAATTTCTTGAAAGTTGAGGCTCTCTTGGATTGCCGGGACATGGATATGAAACGTTGGGAGCTTGTTTTTTTGAGTGCAGCGGTGGTGCTGGTTTTTGTCTGGTCGGCCATTCGACCCTTTGACCGGCTTGTCTGGTTTCTGGAAGCTTTTCCGGTGATTGTCGTGGCTGTACTGCTGCTGGCCAGTCGTCGCTCGCTGCCGTTGACCATGCTGCTCTATCGTCTTATTGCCCTGCATGCCGTTATTCTTCTGGTTGGGGCCCATTATGCCTATGCCAGGGTGCCGCCGGGTTTGTGGTTTCAGGAGCTTTTTGATCTGAGTCGCAATCATTATGATCGCCTCGGTCATCTGGCCCAGGGCTTTATCCCGGCCATTGCCGCCCGGGAAATCTTGTTGCGTCGTTCACCCCTGGTGGCGGGCAGGTGGCTTTTTTTTCTGGTGCTCTGCGTCTGTCTGGCCTTCAGCGCCTTCTATGAGCTTGTCGAGTGGTGGGTGGCGCTCCTTGACTCGGGGCAATCCTCTGCGGAGTTCCTCGGCAGCCAGGGGGATGAGTGGGATACCCAGTGGGATATGTTTCTGGCCTTGCTCGGTGCCGTTGTTTCCCTGCTCCTTTTGTCAACCAGGCACGACAGGGCCCTGCGGAAGCTGGGGCAGGCCGGGAAGCGACAGCACTAAGGCCGCCGGCCATGGCCTGTTTTGCCGGGGCGCATCCCTCTGGGCGGCAGGCGTTTTCGACAAAATTGTCGAGCCGCAGCGGTCATTGTCGAAAGCAGCCAGCCTGTCCGGGCCGTTTTTCTGGCCACCCCTTAATATTTTTTAGTAAATGAAATCAAGTTGTTGTGATGGTTATGGGCAGCATGGCCGCTTTTCCTCCAGACGTGGCACGGGCGCTGCAATAAGAGGCTGATAACCGCAATGACTCCTGGTCTGGCAAAAGCAGGAGACATAGTTTATCATTTCTTAAGTTATGGAGGATTATCATGAACAAGGTATCAAAAATCGCTACAGCTGCAGTTACCTTTGGTTTTGTTGCCCTTTTAAGTCTACCCATTGCCGGTGCGGCCGGCGGTGACGGCACCGGGCCGGCGCCCGGTACGCCTCGGCAGCTCCAGGGTCAGGACGGTGCCTATGGCCCCTGCTACGGCCCGGGCCAGGGACGGGGTGGCTGCGGTAAACGGTATCGTGTCTGTAACGGCCCCGGCGGCCGAGGTGGCTATCATCATGGCTATGGGCCGGGCGCCGGGCGCGGTGGCTTTGTCGACAAGGATGGTGACGGCATCTGTGATTACCATCCGGACAACGGCAAGGCCGCTGAACCGGTATCCTGAGACCTGAAGGCCGGTTAAAAAGCCGGCCGCCGTTTTATTAAAACTTCAACTTCCCGGATTGGTTAATATGTTAAGATTTCGTCTTTTCTCCAATATTTCTCGTTTGTTTCAACGATGGAGTGGGTGAGGAGAGAGGTGTAAGGCGGCAGGGGGATAAAAAAACGCTGAGTGACAGTCTTTTTCCTCCTCACTGCTAACGCCTCACCCTGCACTGACAAAAAAGGGCGGTGCCGCCCACTGCTATTACGCCATTACGGTATGATAAGACAACTCGGAAAGTTGAATGAAAAGCTCAAGGGGAAGGTGCTGCGGCCCTTCCCCTTGCATCGTGTGAAGCAACCTATGAAACCTCTTTTTTCCATCCTTGCCCTGCTGTTTCTTCTGGTTGCGGCCGCTCCGGTCCTGGCCGAGTATCTGCAGGGCAGGGTGGTGGACATCGACCGGCGGCAGGGGCAGATGGAGATTGTTCCGTCCCGGCAGGGCCGCTGCTCCGCCGGCAATGATTCTCTGCCGGCAGAGGACGCCGAGCTGTCGGGGGCGGCGGCAGAGCAGCCTGTTCTGGTGCGGGCCGCCTGGTTCCCGCGCTGTCTGGAGGTGGGCGATCAGGTCTATGCCCGGGGTGAATTTGTCGCCGAACAGCAGGACCTCTTTGCCGCCGAGGAGGTCTTTGCCTGCCGGCGGCGGGGCGGCCATGATCCCACCGGTGTGCGTTCCCGTTTTCAACATCATCGTCGGCAGATGAAGATGCGCCATAACCGGGGGGGCATGCATGAGTGAGGCGCGGCCGGTCAGTCGGGCATGGTCCTGGAAGATGAATCTGTTGGCCTTTGGCCTGGTTACCGTGGCGGTCCTGCTCTATTCTCTCGGCCAGGTCTATTATCTGCGCCAGACCCTGAAGGGCCACCTTGCCGATAACCGGCAGATGATCCTGGCGGCCATCAATCATCAGATTGAGCTGGGCACCCTGGCCGAAGAGGCCCTTAATGAGACCATCCTGCTCTTTTTGAGCAATAGCGCCCGTTTTCTCAATTTTCTTAATGATGTTGAGGCCTTTGACCAACAGGAGCTGGCCAGTTTTGCCGATGAAAACGGCCTCACCGGAGTTGCCGTGCTGGGTCCGGAGGGCCGGGCCGTCAGCGGTCCGGCCGGCTGGGCGGAGGTGATCAGCTGTGTCGGCAACAGGGATCTGTTAAGCAAGAAGTCAGGCTACTTTCTGCTCTCCTGGCCCCGGCCCCAGGGGGGCTGTATACTCATCGGTTATCCGGACCGGCCCTTGCGCAAGGTGCAGGAACAGTTCTCCCTGACCTCTATTCTCACCTTTCTGGCCTCGTCCCCGCAAATCAGTCTGCTTGAAGTTGCCGAGCCCGGCCGGGACTATGGTGACGGCCGGGCCGATACGGTCCTGGAGACCCTGGTGGTGGATGGCCGGCAGGTGGTGGTCGGTTTTGATACACGGCTCTACAGGCAACAGGTGCGTCGCATATGGCAGAATTTTATTCTCTACGCCTCATTTTTTGCCGGTTTCGGTCTGCTGCTCACCTTTATCCTCTACCGCCTCCAGCAGCAGCATATTGCCGAGATTACCCGCTATGAACGGGAGCTTGCCCGGCAACAGGAGGATGCCGTGTTGGGCAGGGCAGCGGCCACCATTGCCCATGAGGTGCGGAATCCCTTAAACGCCATCGGCCTTGGACTGCAGAGGGTAGAGATGGAGGCGAATCTGGAGGATGAACATAAGGCCCTGTTGGCGGCCATGGAAAAGGCCATGCGCCGAACCAATACCATTGTCGAGGGCCTGCTGCGCTACTCGCGGCCGGTTGAGCCACATTTTGACGCGGTTGATCTTGATCGACTCCTGCAGCAGCAGCTGCTGCTGCGCAAGCCGCAGTGTACCCAGGCCAATATCGAGGTAGAGTATGACGGCGCCTTTGTCGGCCGCATTGAGGCGGATGCGGATCTGCTCGCCCAGCTCTTTGACAATATCATCAAGAATGGTATTGAGGCGCAGCCCGCCGGCGGCTGGCTGCATGTCGAGACCCGCTCCCATGATGACGGCGTGCTGGTCAGCTTTGCCAACCCTGGTTTTCAAAAATCAGCGGATATTGATCGTTTGGCTGAGCCTTATTTCAGCGGTAAGGTGAGGGGAAGCGGCCTGGGCCTTGCCATTTGCGCCAAAATCGTTGAGAGCCACCGCGGCATCTTGGACTTTAAAGAGATTCGGCCGGGGGTGTTGCAGGTCGGTGTGTGGCTGCCTGGCGTCGGTTGACGTTGCCGGGCTGCGTGTGGCGAAAGGCCGGGCAGTAGCGCTCGATACAGGTGCAGATGCGTTCCCTGGGAAAGGGTTTGCGGATCACCTCAAGGACGCTCTCCTTGTGGACAATGGCAAGAAGCTCGGCCAGGGACTGGACAGCCGTCTGCACGACGATGTTGGCATCACCGCCGATATTTTCGAGCTGCCGATTTTTTTCAACAATGGTCAGGAAGTGATTGCCGTCCACCTCCGGCATCATGATGTCGAGAAAGACCAGGTCAAAATCTTCAGTGAGATAGTGATAGATGGCCTCGGCCGCCGTGGCCACCGAGGTGATCTTGATCTCCTGACTGAAGCTGCGGATGAACTCTTCCAGGAGGATACGATTGATATCCTCATCATCCACCACCATGATTCTGGTTTCAGTGGCTGGCGACGCTTCAGAGAGCTGGGTGAGCGATTGGCCGGCAAAGGGGGCCAGGGTGGCGCTCAGGTTGTGGGTGACTCGGTCGCCCATGTCGTGGTCGCCGGCCTGCCGCAATTCGGCAAGAAGCTCCAGAATTGTTTTGAGAAAGGCTGGATCTGCCTGCAGGCCGGCTTTGCAGATGCGGTCCAGGCCGTCTGCCGCCAGGGAGGCCAGGCGGCTCATGTTGTCGAGATTAAAGAGGTTTGCCACACCGTGCAGGGTGCGCAGGGAGTTGGCGCTGTTGCGGATCAGCTTGAGGTCGTCGGGGCTTTGCCGGGCGGCCACAAGATGCTGCTCCACATCTTCAATAAAGGGCGCTGCATCATCCTGAAAGGTGAGGTGGTGATAGGCCATGCCGCTGTTCTCCTGGTTTTTAAACTGAAAATGTTTACGGTGGAGGTGTGGTTTTGCTGCCGCCTCAGTAAGAGTATAGCTGGAAAAAATCATGAAACTCAAATGAAAGTAGAGTCCCCTTCTTTTTCAGGAGGCAACAACCGGGACTGGACGAGTGGTTCTGCCGGGTGAGACAGCGATGAATATTTTGATAGTTGATGATGAGGAAATGCAGCGAGATATGCTGCGCGGTTTTCTTGATCGCCAGGCACATAGCGTCCTGAGCGCCGCCTCGGGACGGCAGGCCTTGGAGATTTTCGAGCAGAGCGCCATTGATCTTGTCCTCCTTGATCTGAAGATGGAGGGCATGGGCGGCGATGAAGTGCTGGCCCGGCTGAAAAAAAAGAATCCCCTGGTACGGGTTATCATGATCACCGCCTATGCCAGTGTGGACATGGCCGTGAAAATCATGCGTCTCGGTGCGGATGATTTTCTCGAAAAACCGGTGGATCTCAGGCGGCTGCAGGAAAAAATAGAGGCCATCGCCGATCAGCTGGCTGTTGATCAGGAGGCGGGTGAGATCACCGCCATGCTGGATGAGGAGCTTCCCCTGCAGGTCATCGGCGAAGGACCGGCCATGAAGGAGCTTCTCTCTCTGGTGCGGCGCATGGCCAGAACGCCCTGGACGGTTCTTGTCCGCGGCGAAACCGGGACGGGCAAGGAACTCATCGGCAGGCTGTTGCATCTCCTGAGCCCACGGCGCAGCAGCCCCTTTGTGGAGCTCAACTGCGCCGCTGTGCCGGAAAACCTCTTTGAGTCTGAGCTGTTTGGCCACGAAAAGGGTGCCTTTACCGGTGCCGACAGCAGGCGGAAGGGCCGTTTTGAATTGGCCCAGGGCGGCAGTCTCTTTCTGGATGAGGTGGGTGAGCTGCCCCTCCACCTGCAGGCCAAGCTGTTGCGGGCCCTGCAGGAGAATCGCATCAGCCGGGTGGGCAGCGAGGCGGATATTGAGGTGGATGTCCGGGTGATTGCCGCCACCAACCGCGATCTGAAAACCATGGTGGAAAAGGGTGATTTCCGCGAGGATCTCTTTTATCGCTTGAATGTCCTGGAGCTTGAGGTCCCGCCCTTGCGACGCCGCAAGGAGGATATCCCGCTGCTGGTGGACTTCTTTCTGGAGAAGTACAGCTTTCAGCCGGTGACCATGAATCGGCAGACCCTCGATGTGCTGGTCAAATATCCCTGGCCCGGCAATATCAGGGAGCTTGAGCACCTGATCCAGCGCCTGGTGGCCCTGACCCGCTCCACCACCATTGTGCCGGGGGATCTGCCTCGGGAGATTCGTCTGGGCCAGGAGAGCGGCACCGGTGACCTGGGGACGCGCCTTGACGAGGTGGAACGCCGCCTGATCATGGATGCCCTGGAGAGGTATGATTGGGTGCAGACCAGGGCGGCCGAGGCCCTGGGGATCAGTGAACGGGTCCTGCGCTACAAGATGGCAAAACACAAGCTCAAGAAAGAGTGACGTGCCTGGTTTTTTTGCCGGTCATCTCCTATACTGAGAGGCAGACAGAGCTGCCCTCTGTCTGCTTGCCGATGGCCCACAGCCGTGACGGCGTGACGGTGAGGCGGCAATAAACCGGAAATAATGAGCAAGGAGAGCCATGGCCGCGCCGCGTCCTGCCTTTTTCCAGATAGTCTTTCCCCTGCTGTTGGCCCTGGTGATCGGCGTTCTGGCCGGTTTCGGCGCCCTTTTCTTCCGCTGGCTCATCGGCCTGGAAACCGCGCTCTTCTGGCCAGGCGGTACCGATTTCCTCTCTTCCTATCAGCAGGCGCCCTGGTATCTGCGCCTGATCATGCCGGTATTGGCCGGCCTCATGCTGGGGCCGCTGCTGGCCTATGTGGCCCCGGAAATCAAGGGGCCCGGAGTCCCCGAGGTCATGGCCGCCCTGGCAATGCGTGACGGCATCATCAGGCATCGCGTCACAGTGGCCAAGAGCTTGGCCACCGCCACCTTTATTGCCGCTGGTTGCTCGCTGGGCCGGGAGGGACCCATCGTCCAGATCGGCGCCTCCATCGGTTCGTCGCTGACCCAGTTTTTTCGCCTTGGTCCCGTGCATCGCCGCATGGCTGTGGCCTGCGGGGCGGCGGCAGGCATTGCCGCCACCTTCCATGCTCCCATGGCCGGCACCCTCTTTGTGGTGGAGATCCTGCTCTTTGACCTGGAAATCGCCTTTCTTGCCAATATTGTTATTGCCGCGGTTACCGGCACCGTGGTTGCCAAGTTCTTCGGCTCCGGCGAGGCGCTTTTTCAGGCCCACACCTTTGTCTTGGACCACTCGGGCGAACTGGTGCTTTATGGTCTCCTTGGCCTGGCGGCCGGCCTGTTCAGTCTGCTCTTCATGGCCATTGTCTTTGCCGTCTCCGGCTTGCTGGAAAGAGGCAGGGTGCCGGCCTGGTTTGCGCCGACCCTGGGCGGTGTGGTGGTGGGTGTTGTCGGTCTCTTCTATCCCCAGGCCCTCAGCGTCGGCTATGAAACGGTAAATCAGGCCCTGCAGGGCAATGTCCTGCTGGCGACAGCCGCTATCCTGCTGGTGGCCAAGCTCGTTGCCACCTCCGCCTGTGTCGGCTCCGGCATGAGTGGCGGCATTTTTGCGCCCTCCCTTTTTCTCGGTGCCATGCTGGGGCTTGTTTTCGGTCATGGCGCCCAGCTTATTTGGCCCGAGGCCCAGCTGGCTCCCGTGCACTATGGGCTGGTGGGGATGGGGGCGGTGGTGGCCGGCACCACCCTGGCGCCCATCACCGCCATCCTGACCATCTTCGAGCTTACCTATAATTACGAGGTGGTGTTGCCCCTGATGGTTGCCTGTATCCCCAGTATCATCGTGGTCCGTCTTCTGCACGGCTATTCCATCTATGAGACCAAGCTGCTCATGGCAGGTATCCGCATTGTCCGAGGTCATGACGCCAATCGCCTGCGCGCCATGAAGGTGGCTGATTATCTCTGCCGTGACTTTACGCCCCTGGCCGATACGAGCCCTTTCTGCAAGGTGGTGGAAGAGGTTCTGGCCAGTCCCTTTCCCCATTTCGTTGTGCTGGATGAGGCGGGCCTGCTGGCCGGAGTTCTGACCCTGCGCGATGTGCGGGCCCCCTTGGCGGATCCCAACTACAACGGGGATGCGGTCCTGGCCCGCGATCTTATGCAGAGTAAGGTTACCACGGTCAGAGAGGACGAGAATCTTGAAGATGCCTTTCACCTCTTTGCCAGTCAACACTTCTCGTTTCTGCCGGTGGTGGCCAGAGATAATCCCCGGCAGGTGGTGGGCTGTCTGAAAAAGGATGATCTGGTCACCGCCTATAACCAGCATGTCCTCCACGACCAGGTGCAACCGGTCTCCTCCATGGTCTGCCGCCTGCCCGTCCGCAGAAAGAGTTGAGGTGCGGCGGTGCCGACAGCAGGTGGCCAAGATGCCGGAAGAATGGCATCGTAAAAAGTCGCCACCTGCCTTGTCGTTGGGCACTATCTCGTCACTCCTCCTTCGTCTTCTTCCCTGCAATGTGCGCGACTCGTTTGTGTCGTCTCACGCCTCCCATTTTTGCTTGGCCACTACCAGGATCGGCTTTTTGGGCGTCCGTCAAGAGAGGAGGGAAATGATCCCGCATTTTTGTCGTATCTGTGATTTGTGGCGGCAAACGGTAGCGGATGTTTGCCTTTTTATTCCCCTGTGTAGTAATATTTTCTTGCTTGATGGCGCTTGCGCTCCGACTGCCGGCCCGGCAGGAGCGTTTCTGTAATCTTTTGGGCGAATGGTGTGTTGGGGGCGATGGTGTCACCATCCCGGTGTGCCAAAGGAGTGTGCTCTATGGTCGTTGTGCAGGAGAGTGAGATCGTCAATCTGCTTGTTGCCTTTTTTGCCCTGGTGATTGTCGAGGTGGTGTTTCGCAGGCGTCGTCTGTCGGAATTATCCTTTTTTTATACCGGGTTTTTCTCCCTTGTCGGCGCCTTTGTCTTTACCGTCCTGGAAGGGGTTTTCTGGGGGGGATTTTTTAATGGTCTGGAGCACTTATGCTATGCCGCGGCAGGATTGTCTTTTGCCGTGGGTTGCTATCGGCTGAGCAGCAGGAGGGCCCTCTGATGCCGGATCGACTGGATGCGGTTAACAGCTTGTGGCCGGACAACTTTCCGGGAGCGGCAATGCTGTGCAGAATTTGATGATTGTCGTCTTTGACGGCCTGGCCACCCTTTTTTTCGCATTTGCCATCTACCGGGCCCTGCTCATTCCTGCAGGGCGGCTCGATAATTTCAGCAGGTATCTGCTGGTAATCTGTCTAGCCATCTATTTTTTTGTGTCAGGGGCCAATGTCCTGGAGTACGCCGGCATCACCGCCTATTTCGATGGGCTTGAGGATTATTTCGAGATTCTCTTTCTGCCCTGTTTCATGTTTTTTCTCTTTGCCTATGATGCGCGCCTGGAGATCAACCGACGTAACCGCACCGAAGAGGCGCTCTCGGCCAGCGAAAAGCTCTACAGAACCCTGGTGGACAATATCGACCTGGGGGTGACCCTGATTGGCAAGGATCATCGTATACGAATGACCAATGCCACCCAGGGCCGCTTGTTTCGTCGTGATCCGGCCACCTTTGTCGGCAAGCTCTGCTACCAGGAATTTGAGGGGCGCAAAGAGGTATGCGGCCATTGCCCCGGCGTGCGCGCCATGGCAAGCGGTAAGGCACAGGAGGAGATTACCCAGGGGGTGCGGGGTGACGGCAGCCGCTTCGATGTCCGGATCCGCGCCTTTCCGTTGCTTGATGCGGCGGGTGAGACGGACGGCTTTATCGAGCTGGTGGAGGACGTCACCATCCGTTTGCAGACCGAGCAGGCCCTGCGCGAAAATGAGGCCAAGTTTCGGGCCCTTTTCGATCTGGCGCCCATGGCGGTCGCCCTGACCGATCTGCAGAGCGGTCGGCTCATTGATGTCAACATGGAGTTCTGCCGCACCACCGGGGTGAGCTGCCGGGATGTGTTGGGCAGGAGCGTGGTTGAGCTTGGTTTTTACAGTGAAAGTGATCGGCAGGACCTGCTCGTGGCCCTGCAGCAGAAAGGTGAGGTGAACGGCCTGGAGAAAACCTTCATGGTGAAGGGGCAGCCGCGCCATGCCCTGATGTTTTCCAGGATTATCGAATTGCAGGATAATCGCTTTGTGCTCACGGTGTTCAATGACATTACCGAGATCAAGAAGATGGAGGAAAATCTGCAGCGCATTGCCAGAATAGAGTCGGTGGGTATCCTGGCCGGCGGCATCGCCCATGACTTCAACAACATTCTCACCGGCGTTCTCGGCAATATTTCACTGGCCAAGATTTATTGTCAGCCGCACGACAAGGTCTACGACAAGTTGCGGGAGACGGAATATGCCGCCCTGCGGGCCCGGGACCTGACCCAGCAACTCCTTACCTTTTCCAGAGGCGGGGAGCCCGTCCGGCGTTCGGCAAGTGTGGCCGCACTGGTACGGGAGGCCTCTGATTTTGTCCTGAGCGGCTCCAGGGTCAGGGCCGAGTATGACCTGCCTGATGATCTGTGGCCTGCGGATATCGACAGCGGCCAGATAAGTCAGGTTGTCCAGAACCTGGCATTCAATGCCGTGCAGGCCATGCCCGAGGGCGGCACCATTGCGGTTTCGGCCGAGAATGTCACCATTGGTGACCATGAGGCAAGTCCCCTGGCAGCCGGCCGCTATGTCCGCCTCTCCTATGCCGATGACGGTCCCGGCATTGCCGCCGAACATCTGCCCCATATCTTTGATCCCTACTTCACCACGAAAAAGAGCGGCAACGGCCTGGGCTTGGCCATTTGTCATACCATAATAAAGCGGCACCGGGGTTTGCTGACCGTGGAGAGCCGTGTTGGTGGGGGCACAACCTTTTTTATCCACTTGCCGGCAGCTGTAACGGCGCCGCAACCTGCTGCCACAGCGGCTGATCTGCTCTACGGGAGTGGCCGTATCCTGGTGGTTGATGACGAAGAGATTATTCTGGAGATAGCCCGGGAGGCCTTGATGTTGCTCGGTTATGAGGTGGAAACGGCCAGGGACGGACAAGAGGCCCTGGAGCTCTATGGCCGGGCCAGGGAAGCGGGTCGGCCCTTTGCCGCCGTTATTATGGATCTCACCATTCCCGGCGGTATGGGAGGCAAGGAGGCGGCCGCCAAACTCCTGGAGTATGATGCGCAGGCCAGGGTGCTGGTGAGCAGTGGTTATTCCAATGATCCGGTCATGGCCAACTTTGCCGACTATGGCTTTGTCGGCGTTGTGCCCAAGCCGTATCATATTGAAGGTCTCAGTCGGGTTTTGCGGGATATTCTTTGAGGAGGTGGCGACGCCATCTCCAGCGCTGCAATGGACTTTTTACGAGGCCATTGAGGCTTGGATTTCGACGCTGTGAGGCTTCTGTTGCGGTCGGGCGGCAGTCATGCCGGCCAATGCCCGTCGATACAGGGTAACAAAGGGGTATGGCCATGACAAATGATCAGCTTCTCATTCTTGCCATCCTGGCGGCCACCATTGCCATGTTTTTGTGGGGCCGCTGGCGTCACGACATGGTCGCTGCCGGCGCCCTGCTGGCCACGGTGATGGTCGGACTGGTGGACCCGGCCGAGGCCTTTGCCGGCTTCAGCCACCCGGCGGTGATCACCGTGGCCTGTGTTTTGGTTTTGAGCCGCGGCCTGCAGAGCTCGGGGGCCGTGGATGCGTTGATTCGTATCGTATTGCCCGCCAAGGCGGGCGTTACCCTGAGTATCACCTCTCTGGTGGCGTTGGGGGCGCTGTTGTCAGGCTTCATGAACAACGTCGGGGCCATGGCTCTGCTGATGCCGGTGGCCATCCAGCTGTCGCGCCGTCTGGAGCTGACGCCGGGCCAGGTGCTGATGCCGCTGGCCTACGGCACCATCCTCGGCGGCATGACCACCCTGATCGGCACGCCGCCTAATCTCATCGTCTCCGGCTTCCGTGTCCAGTCAGGTGCCGGCAGTTTCGCTATGTTCGATTTCAGCCGGGTTGGTCTGGCGGTTGCCGGGGGAGGCATTCTCTTTGTCGTCCTGCTCGGGTGGCGCCTGGTGCCGAAGCGCCAACCTGCCGACCTGGAGGGCTTCGAGTCGGGCGCCTACATTACCGAGGTGCGTGTCACGGATGAGAGCAAGGCGGTGGGCATGACGCTGCGCGAAATAGAGGGGGCGTTGGAGGAGGATGTGCAGATCCTCGGCCTGGCGCAGCAGGGGGTGCGTCTAACGGCTCCTCATCTCGGGCGCAGGGTGCGGGCCGGTGATATCCTGATGATTGAGGCGGAGGCCGAAGGGCTCTCCGGTGTCCTCTCCACCCTGGGCCTGCAGCTTGAGGAGGCGGTGGCTTCAACCGAGGCAGGCGAAGAGGAGAAGCCGGAGGAGGGCAAGGCGCTTGCGGAAGAGCGGGCCGGCAAGACAGACCTGGAGCAGGCGAAGGATGAAGATAATGCGGCAGGTTCGGGCGATATCGTGCTTATGGAGCTTGCCGTACTGCCGGGTTCGTCGCTGAGTGGTCGTTCTGCCAGCGATATCCTCTTGCGCACCCGCTATGGTCTTAACCTGTTGGCACTGTCGCGCGAGGGGCAGCGCTCCATGAAGAGGCTGCGTTCGGTGGCGATCCAGTCGGGGGACCTGCTGCTGATGCAGGGACCGCCGGAGGCGATCCTGGAGTTCGCGGCCGACAATGGCTGTGTGCCGCTGGCCGAGCGCGAGCTGCGCATCCCCGATAAACGCAAGGCCTGGGAGGCGACTGTTATCATGGCCCTGGCGGTGGGCGCCGCGGCCTTCGGTCTGCTGCCGGCGGCAATAGCCTTCGCCGGCGGCGTCCTCGCCTCCATGGTGCTGCGCACGGTACCGCCGCGCGCGGTGTATGAGGCCATCGACTGGCCGGTCATCGTGCTGCTGGCCGCCCTGATTCCGGTGGCCGAGGCCATGGCCTCCACCGGCACCGCCGATCTCATCGCCCGCTTCATGTTGGAGAGGGTGGCCCAGGGGCATGCCGTGGCCGGTCTGGCGCTGATTCTGCTTGTCACCATGTTCCTCTCCGATCTGATGAACAATGCCGCCACGGCAGCGGTGATGTGTCCTGTCGCCATCGGCACCGCCGCGGCGCTGGAGGTGAGTGCCGACTCCTTCCTGATGGCGGTGGCCATCGGTGCCTCCTGTGCCTTTCTTACCCCCATCGGCCATCAGAACAACACCTTGATCCTGGGGCCGGGCGGTTTCCGCTTCGGCGATTACTGGCGGCTGGGTGTACCGTTGGAGATGCTGGTGGTCGCCATCGCCTTGCCGTTGCTGCTGTTGGCCTGGCCGCTGTAAAGGGGAGTGAGGGGACGGAGGTGGTTGGCGGGCCGGGTGCCCGGCGCCTTTGGCTTCAGGATGGCCCTCAGCCGGTGAACTTTTTGATCCGTTGCTGCATTTCCTTGTAGTGGAAGAGTTTGCCGTACTCCACCATGCCTGCCATGGCACGCGATTGCAGCTTGATTCCTGATTCTTCAAGGATGGCCACCGGGTTGAGGCCGCCGATCACCACAATGCCGGTTCTGCCCTCAGCAACCGGAATCTCCAGAAGCGGCTGGCCGGGCCAACCGATGAGCAGAAAGCCGCCCAGGCCCACCTCCTCCAGTTTCTTAATCAGGGCCAGAACCTTGTCCCGACTGTCTGCCGGTACCTCCCGAAAGCCGGCGCCGATGCGGCCATTGCCATCCTTGACTGCACCACGATAATCGGTCATGCCGCTGCGGATAAAGATTTCCAGGGGGTCAAGGCTGGTGCCGTCATACTTGATAATCTCGACAAAACGGGTGGCCTGCCGCTTACGCAGCTCAAGGAGGCCGCCGAATATCGAATGGGTGGGAATGCCGTGGGCGAGCAGCACGCCGTTCAGGGTGATGGAGCATACCGTGCCGAAGCCGACCATGCCTTCCGGGATAACGAATTCTCCCATCCGCTCACCAGGAGCAAAGAGGGCCATCATGCTGCCCATGGAATAGCCGGCATCATAGACCTTGCGGATCAGTGGTTCGGCACTTGCCAGGATTTCCTGGCTGATCAAGGTGATGTTGAGGATCACCGTGCCGCTTCGGGAGCTGAGGTCAAAGTTCATCCGGAAGGTCAGTTGGTCGATCTTGGTCTGCAGGAAGCCCACCTTGTCAAAGATGCGGGCCTTGCTCAGCTCTTTGTGGCCCAGGGGGGTGATGATGCGCCCCTTTTTGCCCAGGTTGGCGGTAAGGCCCTTGTCATCGAGAATTTTGAAATAGTGCCGGATGGTGCGTTCGCTGGACTCCTGGCCCATGGCTTGCAGGCTTTCCAGGATTTTTGAGCTGGAAAGGGGGGTCTCGGCCTTTTGCAGGATGCGAAGGATGGTCAGTTCTTTTTTTACGGTCTTGTCACTCATTGTCACGAATATAGCCAATACGCCATGACCTGGCAACTCTCCAGGACGCGGCCGTTCATATTTGCGGGCGGAGCCGTTGCCGCCCATGCCGTCTGTCGTGCCATCGCCTTGCCGGGCCATTTTCGGCAATTTTGCCGAAAATGGCCCGGCGTTCGGCAAAAAAAAGAGGGGCGCAGGCCTCCTTGAACTCGTCAATGATTTCAGGGTGTTTAAAGTCGGGGGCTTGGGCGGGGTACACCAAGGGGAGGGGAGCCGGGCACCGGCAAAAATGCCGAAAAAGTACTGCTCATTATGTTTTTTGCAGCGTGTATCCTTAAGCAGATCTCCACAAAACCAACAATTTAAGGGTTGAAGTCTGCCTTGTTTTGTACTAAGACCAAGGCCAGCTTATCGGCAACTTGTTGCCGATAAGCTGGCCTTGTGGCTTTTACGTGCTCCTGGAGGGTGACACGGCCGCTGTTGGCAGTCGGCGCAGAGGTTTGGCTTTGTCGAGGCGCAGCAGCATTGCGGCAACGGCCAAGCAGGTGGCGTGATTGTTGTCTCCGACCAGCTCGCCGGCGCCCTAATGCTGTGGCGCCTTGAGCGGCATACCGTTGCCGCATCATGCGCCCCGCTCCCTGGGGAACGGCAATGTGCGCCCCCCCTTGTTCGCCTCTTGTTGTTGCAGGTGGGGGGTGATTGAAAAACTACGCGAAGAGGAAGAAACAGATGAAAAGTGTGCAGGAATTTATGGAAGATGTTATTCGCAAGAATCCGGGTGAGCTGGAGTTTCATCAGGCGGTTCAGGAGGTTGCGGAGTCTATTTTGCCTTTCCTTGAGAAGAATCCCCGATATGCCAAGGCGAAAATTCTGGAGAGGATGGTCATGCCGGAGCGCGTGCTCATCTTCAGGGTGCCGTGGCTCGACGACAACCAGGAGGTGCAGATCAACTCGGGCTACCGGGTTGAGATGAACAGCGCCATCGGTCCCTACAAGGGCGGACTGCGCTTTCATCCCAGTGTCAACCTGGGTATTCTCAAGTTTCTCGCCTTTGAGCAGGTCTTCAAGAACAGCCTGACCACCCTGCCTCTGGGCGGCGGTAAGGGTGGTTCCGACTTTGATCCCAAGGGTAAATCGGACACGGAGGTGATGAAGTTCTGTCAGAGTTTCATGACCGAGCTTTTCCGCCATATCGGTGAGAATACCGACGTACCGGCTGGTGATATCGGCGTCGGCTCCAGGGAGATCGGTTTTCTTTTCGGCCAGTACAAGCGTCTCAAGAATGAATTCACCGGTGTTCTCACCGGTAAGGGTGTCAATTGGGGCGGCAGCCTGATCCGGCCCGAAGCCACCGGTTATGGCTGTGTCTATTTTGTTCAAGAGATGCTCAAGACCAGGGGGGAGGGCTTTGAGGGCAAGGTGTGCACCGTGTCCGGTTCCGGCAACGTCGCCCAGTATACCACTGAAAAATTGCTTGAGCTGGGTGCCACGGTTGTCACCCTGTCCGACTCCGGCGGCTATATCTACAAGGAAACGGGGCTGACCAGCGAGGACCTGCAGTTTGTCTTCGAGCTGAAAAATGTCCGGCGCGGCCGTATCAAGGAGTGTGCCGAGAAGCTTGAGGGCTGCACCTATTTTGAGGGCAAGAAGCCGTGGGAGGTCCCCTGTGACATCGCCTTTCCCAGTGCCACCCAGAATGAAATTTATGAGAACGACGCCCAGACCCTGGTTAAGAATGGCTGCTATGCCATCGGTGAAGGGGCCAATATGCCCACTGTTCCCGAGGCGGTGAAGATCTTCCAGAAGGCCAAGATTCTCTATGCGCCCGGCAAGGCGGCCAATGCCGGTGGTGTCTCCACCTCGGGCCTGGAGATGAGCCAAAACAGCATCAGGACCGCCTGGGCCCGTGAGGAGGTCGACGAAAAGCTGCGTCAGATTAAGGTTAATATCCATGAGGCCTGCGTTGCTTACGGCAAGCAGGAGGATGGTTATGTTGATTATGTGAACGGCGCCAACATTGCCGGCTTCGTCAAGGTGGCGGATGCCATGATGGATCAGGGCGTGGTCTGATTCCACGCTCCTGCGTCGGTCACTCGCGCCCCTGTCGCTCGCCGGGCGGCGGGGCGCGACATCATGAGCCGTCATGCCGCTGTCCCCCTTTGCAACGGAGAAGAATATGGCGCACTTATCCCCGAAGCCTTCCTTTGGTTCCGGAATCGACTCCCTGGACCATGTTCTACAAGGGGTGCTGGCCGGCGATAATGTTGTCTGGCAGGTGGATGACGCCCTGCACCAGGTGCCCTTTGTTCGAGCCTTCTGTGGGAGGGCCCGACAGGACGGCAAAAAACTGGTTTACTTCCGTTTTGCCCGGCATCCTCCCCTGGTGGAGGAGTCTTGGGCTGCTGAAACCCATGTCCTGGAACCGCGGGCCGGCTTTGAGCAGTTCATCACCCGTATCCTTGATGTCATAAATGCCTGCGGCAAGGGGGCCTGCTATGTCTTTGACTGTCTCTCCGAGCTGGCCGTGGACTGGTACAGTGACCGCATGCTTGGCAATTTTTTCAAGCTGGCCTGTCCCTATCTCTATGCCGCCGACACGGTGGCCTACTTTTCCCTGCTGCGCAACACCCATACCCCCTTGTCGGTAAAGACGATCCATGCCACCGCCCAGGTGGTGCTTGATCTCTATCGCAGCAAGGGATGCGATTATATTCTGCCCCTCAAGGTGCTGGGCCGGCATACTCCCACCATGTATATGCTCCATGCCAGGCAGGGTGACTGCTTTAGGCCGGTGACCAGCAGCATGATAATCTCGGAGATTCTTGCCACCACGCCGCAGCCCTGGCTTGACGGCAAGATAACCCTCACCGATACCTGGTCGCGCACCCTGCGCGAGGCCCAGCAGGCTTGCGATGCCGGGCGCCGCGAAGGCTCTATCGCCGGGGAGCGCGCCTTTCTCGGCAAGATGGTCAAGATGGTCGTCAGCCGCGACAGCCGGCTTGCCCGCCTCTGTGAACGCTATTTTGATCTGTGCGACCTGGTGGCCATCGGCAAGCGTATGGTGGGCACCGGCCTGATCGGCGGTAAGGCCACCGGCATGCTGCTGGCCCGTGCCATTCTCAACAAGACGGATGATAAGTGGCAGGATCTGCTGGAGACCCACGATTCGTTTTTTATCGGCTCTGATGTCTTTTACTCCTTTGTCATCAACAACAAGTGTTGGTGGGAGCGCTATAAAATGAAGAGTGCTGCCGAGCCCCTGAAAGCGGCAGCCGCCATCCGCAAAAAACTGCTGGCCGGTAAGTTTCAGCGCGATACGGTGGAGCAGTTTCGGGAGATGCTCAACTATTTCGGCCAGTCGCCGATCATTGTCCGTTCCAGCAGTCTGCTGGAGGATGCCTATGGCAATGCCTTTTCCGGCAAGTATGAAAGTGTCTTTTGCGCCAACCGTGGCACGCCGGAAGAGCGGCTCGAACAGTTTAAAAATGCGGTGCGCACCGTCTATGCCAGCACCATGAGTCAGGAGGTTCTCTCCTATCGGGCCGACAGGGGGCTGTGGAGCCGTTACGAGGAGATGGCCCTGCTGGTGCAGCGCGTCTCAGGGGCCTTTTACCAAGACATCTACCTGCCCCACCTGGCCGGAGTGGGCTACTCCTTTAATCCCTTTGCCTGGAGTCCGGATATTGATCCGCAGGCCGGTCTGCTGCGTCTGGTCTTTGGCCTCGGCACGCGGGCCGTTGATCGGCACGATGACGACTACACCCGCATCGTTGCCCTGAACGCGCCCCATAAAAGACCGGAGGTGGGCACAGACCAGGTGTACAGGTATAGCCAGCACAAGGTCGATCTCATTGATCTGGCCCGTAATGCCGAGGGCAGCGCCACCTTTGAGGAGGTGGTGGCCAAGGCGCCGGATCTGCCGCTGGAGCTTTTTGCCGATCGCGATCTGACCATGGAGGAGCGCGCCGCCCGGCATGGTGTGACCAAGGTGTTCTCCTGGGTACTTACCTTCGAAAAACTCTTTCGCGATACCGCCTTTATCACTGATATGCGCGAGATGCTCGCCACCTTGGCCGCGGCCTATGCCTATCCGGTGGATATTGAATTTGCCGTCAATTTTGCCGGGCCGGACCACTACCGTATCAATCTCCTGCAGTGTCGTCCCTTTCAGGTGCGCATGGAGGGCAGGGCCGCTGTGCCGCCGCCCCGGCATATCGCCACGGAGGATATTGTGCTGAAGAGTGCCGGACCAATCATCGGCGAGGCCGTCAGTGGCCGGATTAGCCGGGTCATCTATGTCAGGCCGGAAAAATACCATGCCCTGGCCACTACGGAACGCTATGGGGTGGCGCGGCTCATTGGTGAGCTTGTCAGGCAGCCGACAGCAGGCGGCATCATGCTGATCGGCCCGGGCCGTTGGGGCAGCACGATGCCGGAACTTGGGGTGCCGGTGGCCTGCAGTGATGTGAAAAACGTCAAGGTGCTCTGTGAGCTGGCCACCATGCATGCGAATCTGAGTCCGGACATCTCCCTGGGGACCCACTTCTTCAACGACATAGTGGAGATGGGTATCGTCTATCTGGGGGTATATCCGGAGCCGCAGCGACAGGGCTATCTCTTCAGCGAAGCCCTGCTTCTTGGTCGCCCCAACCAGTTGGCGGGCGAGGCGGCCGCCCGGGCAGGGATGGCGGAGGTCATCCACCTGGTCGATATGGTCGATGATCAACAGGAGTTGATCATCCATACCGATCCCTTGAAGCAGCAGGCCGTGCTCTTTCAGGCGGGTCGCCGGGCCTGAGGTGGTTCGGTTTTCTGACTCCTGAATTCCCGTGGGGTTACAGCTCTAAAACGGCTTTCAATTCGTTTGATAACAAATAGTTATCTCTGATCGGTAAGTTGAATTAATATGCCCTCAGCCCTCAGCCCTCAGCCCTCAGCCCTCAGCCCTCAGCCCTCAGCCCTCAGCCCTCAGCCCTCAGTCCTCGTTGCCATCGGCGTCGTGGTCCGGCTCTTTCAGGAAGTTGATCAGCAGCTGGCAACCGAAAACCAGGCCGGCCACAAAGAGAAAGACCAGCAGCCAGTCGAGCAGGCCGCCGGTGTGGCGTAATATCCAGTCAAGCATCCTTCACCTCGTATGGGGTTGCCGCCTCCGCTCAGTGGATGGCCTTGCCCACGGTAATCTCATATTTCTTGAGTTGTTTCCACAAAGTGACACGGCTGATACCGAGGATGCGGGCCGCCTTGGACTTGTTGCCGCCGGTCTTTTTCAGGGTGTCAAGCAGCAGCTGGCGCCGATCATTGTCGGGCGATGAACTGTCGTCTGTTTTGCTGGGCGGATTGGTAAAGTGGAGGGGGAGGTGCTCCGGGGTGATGGTGCCGCCGGGGCAGATGACAAAGGCGTACTCGATAACGTTGATCAGTTCCCTGATATTGCCGGGCCATGGGTAGGAGATCATCAGGTCAAGGGCCGCCTTGTCAATGGCGTTAATCTCCTTGCCGGTTTTCAGGCGGGCCCGTTCGATAAAGGTCTCGATGAGCAGCGGCACGTCGGCATGGCGTTCACGCAGAGGCGGTAGAGTGATGGGAATAACGCCGATGCGGTAGTAGAGATCCTCGCGGAATTTCCCCTCTTTCATCAGTTTGCCGAGATCCTTGTTGGTGGCGGCAATGATCCGCACATCAATGGCAATGGGCTGGTGATCGCCGACCCGTTCAATCTCTTGTTCCTGGAGGACCCGCAGCAGCTTGGTTTGGGTGGAAAGGGGCAAGTCGCCGATTTCATCGAGAAAGATGGAGCCGTTGTGGGCGGCCTCGAAGCGTCCCATGCGGGTACGCTCGGCGCCGGTAAAGGCCCCCTTGACATGGCCGAAGAGTTCGCTCTCCAGGAGGTTCTCGTTGAGGGCGGCGCAGTTTACCTTGATAAAGGAGTTGTCTTTTCTGGTGCTGAGGTTGTGGATGGCGCTGGCCACCAGCTCCTTGCCGGTGCCGCTTTCGCCGTAAATAACCACCGGCGCCTCGGAGAGTGCCGCGCTTTTTGCCAGGTCAAAGACCTTGCTCATGGCCTGGCTTTTGCCGATGATGCCGAGGAAGCTGTCATCCCGGTTCAAGTGGTTGCGCAGATCAGTGATCATTTGATCCTTGGTGAGGATGTCCGTCATGTCGGTGAGGTTCTCGACACCGGCCACCATCTTGCCGCTGGGGTCGGTAAGGACGGTGGCGTTTTTAAGAACATTGATCCGGGAGCCATCCTTGCGCTTGAAGGAGCATTTGAGGTTGCGGACATCACCATTGCGAAACAGGGCACAATGCTTGTTGCCCTTTTGTTGACGCTGGTCCAGGCAGGCGTCGCATTCCAGAAAATCGCAGCGCCGGCCCACCAGCTCGTGGCGGGAGTAGAGGAGGAGGTTTTCCATGGCGGAATTGACAAAAAGGATTTTGCCGGTGGTGTCCACCAGCATCAGGCCTTCGGTCATCCTGTCGATGACATCCTTCCAGTTGTCGCAGAAATAGTTTTCAAAGATGGCTTCTTGGGGCATCGGGGAGCTCCGGCTGGTTTCCTGGGACTGTTAGGTGAACAGGGACAATGTAAAACAAACGTTAACAAAATGCTAATGTTACTTTTCAGGTTAACATTGTTAACGTTTTTGTTGCCTGTTGTGTTAAGCGTTAACGGACCGGCTTTGTCTGAAAAGACGTAACAACAAGGTGTTGGTCTTCTGGCACCTTCCTTGCAAATAAAGGAGCGTTGCTGGTGTCGGGTTTCTCTGTCCTGCAGAAAAGACGTGGAATGCGCCGACTGTTTCCCCTGTGCGGGGTGGAAGATGGATTAACACTCTTGGGTCCTGCCGGCAGACCGCAAGAGCAATGAACTACTTTGGGAGAGAAGTATGAAAAAGTGTATGATCGTGTCCACAGCTGCCCTGGCCTTGCTGGCCGGGACATCTCTGGCCAGCGCCAATGAAGACCATAAGGGTATCACCGGTCCCTTTGCCACACCGATGGATGTGACCAGGAAATGCCTTGAGTGTCATGAGGATGCCTCCAAAGAGGTCATGGCCACCAGCCATTGGACCTGGGAGTTGGAGCAGGAAATCGACGGCAAAAAGGTAAAGCGCGGCAAAAAGAATGCCATAAATAACTTCTGTGTTTCCATCAACAGCAACTGGCCGCGCTGTACGAGCTGTCATGTCGGCTACGGCTGGCAGGACGCCTCTTTTGATTTTAGCGACGAGAGCCGGGTGGACTGCCTGGTCTGCCATGACACCAGCGGCGACTACAAGAAGGCCAAGGGCGCTCCTGCCGGGGCCGGCATGCCGCCCGGTTATACCGGTAAGGCCTCATTTGACAAAAATCCCGTGGACCTGGTCAAGGTTGCCCAGAATGTCGGCATCCCCCAGCGTGACGACTGTCTGGCCTGTCATGCCAACGGTGGTGGCGGCAATAACGTCAAGCACGGCGATATCGACATGTCATTGCTCAACCCGGACAAGGGTATCGACATCCATATGGCGGCCGAGGGCAACAACTTCACCTGCCAGGAATGTCATCAGACCAGCGAGCATAAGATCAGCGGTAACTCTCTTATTGTCTCGCCCATGGGCACCACTCCGGTGAGCTGTGAGAACTGCCATGACGGCGAGCACAAGAGCGGCATCATCAATAAGCATACGGCAACTGTCGCCTGTCAGACCTGCCATATCCCCACCTTTGCCAAGAAGGATGCCACCAAGATGAGCTGGGACTGGTCCAAGGCCGAGAAGGGTAAGCCCACCGAAGAGGAGCATGGTCATAAGGTCTATATCGCCAAAAAGGGGCGCTTCACCTATGAGCAGAATGTCACCCCCGAGTACCGCTGGTACAACGGCGTGGCCGGCTCCTATCAGCTTGGCGACAAGATTGATCCGACCCAGGTCACCAAGCTGAACTACCCCTTGGGCGACATCAACGACAAGAACGCCAAGATCATGCCTTTCAAGGTCCATACCGGCAAACAGATCTATGACGTCAAGAATAACTACTTCATCACCCCCAAGGTTTTCGGCTTCAAGGGTGATCCCGAGGCCTTCTGGGTCAACTTTGACTGGGACAAGGCTGCCGAGGCAGGCATGAAGGCCTCCGGTCTTGCCTATTCCGGTGAGTACGGTTTTGCCGCCACCGAGACCTACTGGCCCATCAACCATATGGTTGCCGAGAAGGGCGATGCCCTGAAGTGCAACGACTGCCATGGTGACAATGGTCGTCTGGATTGGCAGGGTCTGGGCTACAAGGGTGATCCCCGTAAGGTGAAGGGGGCTGCCCGCAACTAAGTGGTGCCTGTCCAGAAATGGCCCTTTCATCCGATCTCGGCGTCATGCTCAAAAAATAATGCTCGGAATATCAGATATATGCCTGCGCTTATTTTTCTCGCAGTCCTTGATCTCGAACGAAATGACCTATTTCTGGACAGACACTAAGTGACTGTTAAAAATGGTTCTCTTGGCCAATCTCTGCGTCGCAGGAACATGAAAAATACTCACGTATGTCTATACGCTGCGTTTTTTCATGTTCCTGCTCCTTGATCTTGGCCAAGATCCCTCATTTTTACCGAGTCACCGGCAGAGAGGTTGCCTGAATTGATAAAGCAAACTCTCTGTAACAGATAGTACCTGCCCAGGCAGGATGAAAAGCATGAAACAAAAAAGCCGGGGCATTTTGCCCTGGCTTTTTTGTTGGTATTTTGTATGGTGGTGCTCTGTTTTAAAGGAAGTAACTGCGGTGAGGTTGCCGCCCACCGTGCCGGGCAATACTTGACAAAGGAAGAAAAATGGCTGAAACCATAGATGAATTGACCATTAACTGGGAAGAAGACGGTGTGCTGGTCTGTAAGGAGATCGACAAGGTCGTGCTCTCCAAAGGGGCCTGGAGTACCATTATTTTTCGCTACCAGCAGTGGGACAAAAAAAAAGAGGAGTATGGCCCGGATCGCTACACCATCAGACGCTATCGCAAGATGAGCGGCGAGTATAAACCGCAGGGCAAGTTCAATATCTCCAGCGCTGATCAGGCCCGCAAGATTATCGCCGCCCTTGAGGGGTGGCTGGAAAAGTAGAAATCAGAATTCAGGATTCAGAATGCAGAAGTCAGAATTTAGAAGGTAAGCCTCGCATCAATGGAGCGCTGGCTAACAACTCTCCTTTTCGATTCTGTATTCTGCATTCTGAATCCTGAATCCTCATGTCTTCACAAATTTTCCGACCCTGCCGCTGCCCTGCCAGTTTGCCGCGCGAATCTCGCGGGTGAGCTCGGCAGTGACCTCCCATTTGTTCAAGGGGCTGATCAGGTAGAGCCCATCCACATAGTCAGAGACGTTGTCCATAAGCTGCCTGGTGTAGTCCAGGGCGCATTTTCGCTGATCCTCCACCTTGTCATACTGCCACAGCTTTTTGCGCAAGGCAGCCGGAATGGAGATGCCCGGCACCTCGTTGTGGAGGAAGTCGGCGTTGCGGGCCGAGATGAGCGGGAAGATGCCGGGCAGGATGAGCAGGTCGAGATGGCTCACCGCCTCCATCATCTCTTCGATCTCGGCCGAATCAAAGATGGGCTGGGTCATGACAAACTTCAGGCCCAGTTCCGCCTTGCGTTCCAGGCGTCTGATCTGCACATCGGGCCGGGAGGGTCGAAAGGAAAAAGCACCGCCGATGGA
Organism: Desulfobulbaceae bacterium; assembly: GCA_002868945.1. Taxonomy (GTDB): domain Bacteria; phylum Desulfobacterota; class Desulfobulbia; order Desulfobulbales; family SURF-16; genus BM506. The sequence goes on along the minus strand of PKTX01000004.1, from coordinate 132,784 downwards.
GAAGTTGGTCCGGGCCTTCATGGCCTTGCCTGCCAGGTTGCGGCCCTGGTTGAAGAGCTCGATCATGCGGATCAGGCCAAAGGACTTGACGTCAAAGACGCCGCTGGTGCCGGGCTGATCGCTGGAGGTGGCCGGGTCGCCGGTGATGGCCAGGATGCCGCTGATCCCTAACAGGTGGGCACCCATAATCTGCGATTGCAGGCCGAGGATGTTGCGGTCCCGGCAGGTCAGGTGGATGATGGTCTGAATGTCCAGCTTCTCGTGGATGAGGTGGGCAAGCGACAGGTTGTCGGCCCGCAGGATGGCCAAGGGGTTCTCCCCCAGGGAGATGGCGTCGGCGCCGCTTTTTTTCAGCTCGTTGGCCCCCTCAATGACGCCATCCACGGCCAGGTGGGTGGGTGGATCCAGTTCAACAATAACCGGCAGGCGGTGGGCGGGCAGACTCTCAAGCAGGGCGCCGTTGATGTGGTTGTCCTGTTGGGCCTTGGTTGCGGTGCTGTCGTCGCCCTGGATGTCGGCGGAGCGTACCAGGGGACGGCGTTTGATCTTCAGATGTTGTTGAAATTCATGGATATGGACGGGGGTGGTGCCGCAACAACCGCCCACCAGACGGGCCCCCAGCTTGATCATGTCGGCCAGGGCCTTGACCATGTAGGCCGGTTCGGCCGGGTAGACCATGCGGTGGCCGACAATCTCCGGAAAACCGGCATTGGGAAAGGCGGAGAGCGGCACCTGGTCATGCAGGGGGGCCAGGTGCTCAATGGCGGTGTAGAGGGAGGAGACACCACGACCGCAATTGCCGCCCACCACGTCGGCGCCCGCGGCAATGGCCGCCTTGCCGCAGGTCAGGGCATCGACACCGGCCGCGGTCTTGCCGCCGGAGGGGTAGGCCATCTGGGCGACAATGGCGATATCGCTGATGGTGCGGGCCGTCTCAATGGCCAGCACCAGTTCATCCAGATGGGTGAATGTTTCAAAGAGCAGCAGGTCAACGCCGCCCTCAAGCAGCACCTCGATCTGTTCGCCGAAGATCTCCTGGAGGCCCTCTCTGCTGAGGTCGCCGGTGGAGAGCGGGAAGTCGATGCCGGAGGGGCCGATGGAGCCGGCCACGTAAACATCCTTGCCTGCCGCCCGCTTGGCAAGTTGAGCGCCGGCCAGATTAATGTCGCGGATCTTGGCATCAAGGCCAGACTCCGAGAGCTTGTAGCGGTTGGCGCCAAAGGTATTTGTTTCAATAAGTTGGCTGCCGGCCCGGATATACTCCTCGTGGATGGAGTAGATCAACTCCGGTTCGCTGAGGTTGAGGCGCTCGGTATCCTTACCCAGTTCCAATCCCTTGCTGTAGAGGTAGGTGCCGATGGCACCGTCACCGAGCAGGACCTTGTCGCGCATGTAGTCTATTATGTTCGGTTTCATGGTCTTTGTTGTCTGTGCTGGACGATGAGAGGTTTGTTTGTTCGGCACCATACCATTTCTGTCCCGGGCCGCAAACATTGAAGTGCCCGCCGGCCGGGCCGTGCTATGACTTCTCGGTTTGCCGGCGGATTCGTGTCGGAAAAGCCACGAGGCACTCCCTTGCCGGCCGGCTCCGCTGACAGCAAAATGTTTAGCGCTGCGGCACGGTGATGGTAATGGCGTTACGGGAGGCGGGCTCGTCCTGTCGCCTGTCCTGCTGCGGCTCGGTCGTGGGGCTGGTGATGCGGATGCCGGTGGGTGCTGTTTCGCGACGGTGGGGCGTCTCTTTTTTTGTGGCCGCCGGAGTGATGGTCCTGGGCGGCGCATTAACGACCGGTTCCTTTGTCGGGCCGGAGCTGATTGCTGCCGGTTCCCGGGGCGGCGGAGAGAGCGGTGTTGTATCGTCTTGCAGGAGAAGCAGGCCGATAATGAGGGCCAGCAGCAGGGCGGCGGCACCAAGGATGAGGGGCAGGCGCCCTTGCCGGAACCGGCCGCCTTGGGGGCGCTGTTGGGCCTGGCCTGGGGCAAAGCAGGTGGCCTCGTTATGGCTGGCAGCGGCCGGGTCGTCGGGGGTGACGGACAGGCTGCCATCGAGCCTGGCAAAGGCCTGTTGCAAGGCGGTGCGGAAATCCGCGGCGTTTTGGAAGCGCTCGGCCGGATTCTTGGCCAGGCAGGTGGCGATCAATTTATCCAACGGCTTGGCCAGACGGCTGTTAATCTGAGAGGGGCCGGGGGGCATGACATTGACCACCTGATGCATAATAACGGTCATGGAAGGACCGGCAAAGGGTTTGCTGCCGGTGAGAAGCTGGTAGAGAATAATCCCGGCCGAGAAGAGGTCGCTGCGCTGGTCAATGGCCTCACCGGTGAACATCTCCGGTGCCATATAAGAGGGGGTGCCCATGACGCTGCCGGCCATGGTCAGGCTGGATGATTCCAGGCGGGCTACGCCGAAATCCATGATCTTCAGGGTGTTGTCCGGCCCGAAGATCAGGTTGTCCGGTTTGATGTCGCGGTGGACGATGCCGCCGGCATGGGCATAGCCCAGGCCGGTGAGGAGCTGGTCGAGGATGTCGGCAATTTCGGCCAGGGTAAAGGGACGGCGCCCGGCAAGACGGTCCTTGAGGGTGTCTCCCTCCACATACTCCATGGCAATAAAGGCGGTATCCTTTTCCTCGCCATATTCATAGATTGTAACGATGTTGGGATGAAGGAGGCGCCCGGCTGCTTGGGCCTCGCGCCGGAAGCGCTGCAGTGCCTCGTGCAGTTCGTCCTCGGCAAAGGCACCCTTGCGGATGACCTTGATGGCGACGCGGCGTTCAATATGGGGGTCAAGGCCCTGATAGACAACGCCCATGGCGCCGCGCCCCAGGATGGCCTGGATCCGGTATTTGCCGATCTGCTCTGGAAGCTTTTGGTCGGTCATGGTTCGGCTATCCGCCCTCCCGACCCTTTGAGGGCGCGGGATGCAAAAATTAAAAAGGGTCTGTCGGCCATTTTCAGCTGGTGCTGCCGGGCGGGGCAGGGGCAGCCTCGGCGGGCTGTTTGCCGGCGGTTTGCTCACGGGGCAGGAGCTGCAGATCGGCGCCGCTGGGATACTGAAAGACGCGCAGGCCGAATTCCGGAATAATGGCGAGCAGGTGGTCAAAGATATCGGCCTGGATCCGTTCGTAGTTGGCCCAGACCTGGTCACGACTGAAGACATAGATCTCCAGGGGCAGACCCTGGGGTGTCGGGGCCAGATGGCGGATCAAAAAGGTGAGGTCGGTCTTGATATTGTCGTTGTGGCGCAGGTAGCTCTCCACATAGGCCCGGAAGATGCCGAGGTTGGTCTGTCGTCTGCCGTAGTAGTGGCCGTCCCCCTCTTTGCGGGCGTTATCCTCGGCAATCTCCTGCTCCTTGTTGTTGATATAGTCGTGCAGCAGCCTGAACTTTTTGAGGTGATCAAGCATGTCGGCGCTGCAGAAGGTCACGGAGTTCATATCAATATAGAGGGCCCTTTTGATACGCCGGCCGCCTGATTCGGCCATGCCGCGCCAGTTCTGAAAGGAATCCTCCATAAAGGCATAGGTCGGAATGGAGGAGTAGGTCTTGTCCCAGTTACGGACCCGTACCGTATGCAGGGAGATGTCTTCCACCGTACCGTCTGCCTGGTATTTATCCATGGTGATCCAATCGCCCACCTGCATCATGTTGTTGCCGGTGAGCTGCAGATTGGCGGCAAAGCCGAGCAGCGAGGTGCGGAAGATGAGCAGGAAAACGGCGGTGAGGCCACCCAGGACACTGAGAATGCCCCATGGTGACTGGTCGGCGATAACGGCAATGATAAAGATGGTGGCCAGGATGTAAATGACAATGCGCAGGGCATCGAGATAGCCGCGGATGGGCCGGTTGCGGGCCCGACTTGTCTGGTTGTAGATGATATGGGTGGCCTGCATGATGGTGTTGATAATGCGCACCATGGTGATGACCAGCAGGACAATAAGGAGGCGTTTGACAAGGGGCAGGATAGTCGGGTGGTCGAGGAAGAAGAGGTCGGCGGTGGCGTAGCAGCCCAGCAGCGGCACCAGCAGGGCAAGGTGGCGGAAGAAGTTGAGTTCGGACAGGGTGTCGTCCCAGGACATCTTGGTCTTTATGACAAGTTTTTCAACCCAGGGGGCGAGAAAGCGACGACTGACCCAGGCGAGGAGGAGCCCGAGAGCAAGGAGCAGGCCGACGGCCACCACAAAGGTGATGAGCTCCACAAAAAAAGGGTTGATGCCCTGCTGCTGCAGCCAGGTGGTGAGGGGTTGAAGCATGGCCATAAATATCCTTTCTCAACTTTTTAAATTTGGTAGTGCCTGTCCCGAAAGAGGTCATTCCGGAGTCTCGCACCTCTCGCCTGCCTGCTGGCGAACAAAGGAGTGCGAGAAAAATAAGCATGCCCTGGCGGTGCCGCCCGAAGCTATTGTGCCATGACGGTATGATACAACAACTCGGAATGGTGAGTAATTGTTCAGGATACGCTGAAGATGAAGCGCCCGGCAGGGCAATTCACCCTACGATACGAAAGGATCTTTTGAAAAGCAAATAGAATGAACCAATCCCATTGGCTTTACCTATTGTTATTGTTTGTCTTTATCGACTAGGTTGGCAGCATGGCGGCCCGGGTTCCAACGGCCCGGCTGTTAACGTATCTGCAAGGGAGAGGCATTATGACGAAGGAAATTCTTGAGTGTCAGGGGCTGCCGTGCCCGCAACCGGTGATCCGCAGCAAGGAGAGCCTTGCCACACTGAACGAAGGTGATGAGCTTGTGGTGGTGGTGGACAACGAGGCGGCCCGCGATAATGTCAAACGCTTTGCCGAGAGCCAGGGACACAGCGTCATTGTCAAGCAGGTCGGCGCCACCTTTAAACTCTCCATAGCGGTCTGCAAGGGAGGCCAGGCCGGTGACGAACCGGAGATTGTCTGCCCGGTGCCCGGCGATGAAAAGCGTATTGCCGTGCATATCTCCTCCGAGTTCATGGGCCGCGGCGATGATGGTCTGGGGGCCCGCCTCATGGCCGCCTATTTTGACACCCTGGCCCAGTTTGCCGACAAGGTCACCCATGTCACCCTGGTTAACAGCGGCGTCAAGCTTATTGCCCACGGCTCACCGGTGCTGGCCGAGGCTCACGAATTGGAAAAACTCGGTGTCCAGTTTGTGGCCTGCGGTGTTTGCCTCAAGCATTTCGGCCTGGATGACAAGGTCAAGGTGGGCATTATCTCCAATATGTACTCTATTCTTGCCGCCCATAAGGAGGCGGATCTCATCCTGCGGCCGTAGTTAGTGTCTGTCCAGAAATAGGTCATTTCGTTCGAGATCAAGGACTGCGAGAAAAATAAGCGCGCCCTGAAAGAAGTGCCCTTGGGGTGCAGGCATATANCGCTTACCTCCGAGCATTATTTTTTGAGCATGACGCCGAGATCGGGCCGGTAAGCGAGTTTACGAGACTCCGAGAGGGCCATTTCTGGACAGGCACTAGTTAGGAGTGGCGGATTTAACGCTGAGCTGCTGCGGAAAATCCGGCTCATACAGGCTCTGCCGCGCTGTCATCGCTGGAGCCCGGCAGACTCTGTGGCCCTCTTTCTTTCCTGGAAACCTGCCGGGCCGCTCTTTTCTCAGGCAAGGTGTGGCAGGGCGGTGCGTGGGCTGCGGCGGTTCCGCCAAGATCTCGCTCAGCGGATTTTTTTATCCCTCCGACGCCTCACACCTCTCCTCATCCTCTCCCCTCCGCTGAATCAAACGAAAAACAGTGCAAAAAAGACGAAATTTCAAGAGAGTAACAACCTCAGAACGTTTTCTTGATAAAAAAGGGGCATAACCGGAGAAAGTGAGTAGGAATTATTATTTATTGCATTTTGTTTTTTCATACCCCTATACTTGCAAGAAACGCAGGGGCCCCTTATTTCACAAGTTTTTCTTTGGCCTCGAACCGGCAAATTTAAAAAAGTGAACAACGGAGTGGCGTGAAATGAAGCTGTCAATTGCAAAGAAGATGATCGTGCTTGGTGCCACCGTGGTGGTGACCATGAGTCTTATGGGTGGCATTTCCTTTTTCAGCAATAGTTCCGTCCGTTCCAGCGTCGAGCTGCAGACCGAGCGGAACGAGGAGATCGATCTGGTCAATGATATGCTGGTCGCCCAGCTTCACCTGATGCTGGCGGCCATGGACTCTATTATTGACAAGGATGAAGGTCGCATCGCGCCGGAGCGCAGGGCGCTGATTAATGACAACGTCACCTTTATCAATAACAGCCTTGCCTCTCTGCAGGCCATGGCGGACACGGCGGAAGAGAAGAAGTTGGCCAAGGAGATAAAGGAGGACTTTGCCAAGCTGGCCGAGGGTATCCAGGTGCGGCTTGTTCGCCTCATTGAATCTCGGGCGGCTGATTCGGAATTCTTAAAGATGGATGATGTGCTTGATACCTACGGAGATGGCGTTGAGGCGAAGCTGTATCGTATCAAGGAATCAGTGGCAGGGGAGGTCACCCGGGCCACCCTTGCCGCGGAGCGCGTTCTGTCGCGGAGCTCTCTTCTGGGCCTGGTGGTCTTTTGCGTTGCCCTGGCCCTTATCCTGCCCATTCTCTTTGTCATCAGCCGGTCGATAATCAGCACGGTGAGTGGCGTGAGCGGCAGTCTGGACAGTGCCTCCAATCAGGTTGCCGATGCCGCCGGCGAGATTTCATCCTCATCGCAGACCCTGGCCGATGGCGCCTCCCGGCAGGCGGCCTCGGTGGAGGAGTCTTCCGCCTCCATGGAGGAGGTGGCCTCCATGAGTCGCCGCGATGCCGATAACGCCAAGGAGGCGGACAACCTGATGCGTGACACCAAAAAGGTGATTAACGAGGCCGGCACCTCCATGACCAGGATGACCGAGTCCATGGCCGAGATATCGGCGGCCAGCGCGGAAACGCAGAAAATCGTCAAGACCATTGACGAGATTGCCTTTCAGACAAACCTGCTGGCCTTAAATGCCGCTGTTGAGGCGGCCCGGGCCGGTGAGGCCGGTGCCGGTTTTGCCGTGGTGGCCGACGAGGTCCGCAACCTGGCCATGCGTGCCGCCGAGGCGGCCAAGAACACCTCGGGCCTGATTGAGGGCACGGTGCAGAAGGTGCAGGTGGGAACCTCGCTGGTTGAGGAGACCAGTAAGTCCTTTGGTTCGGTCAGCGATGGCACCGACCGCATCGCTGTGCTGATCGCCGAGATCGCCTCGTCGGCCGCCGAGCAGGCCGCAGCCCTGGCCCAGATGAACCAGTCCCTCCAGGAGATTGAGACGGTAACCCAGTCCAACGCCAGTGCCGCCGAACAGGCTGCCGCCGCCTCCGAGGAGCTCAGCGGCCAGGCCGATATGATGAAGTCCTATGTTGAGGAGCTGCTCGCCTTTGTCGAGGGTCGCACTGCCAGGGCGCAGCATGGCACAGGAGCTGTGGCGGCAAAGAGGCCGCAGCCGCGGCCGCAGGCCGCGCCGGTCAAGAGTCTCCCGACAGTCCCTGCCGAGAAAAAGAAAACCTCGGCAGCGAGTAAGGCCGCTGAGGCCATCCCCTTTGACGACGATGACTTTGAAGATTTTTAAAAAGGGTACTGGTAAAACAGCAGCAAGGCGCGGAGTACCTTGCATCAGCAAGCACTCTGTGTCTGGTTCTTTTGTAGGGGGAGGTGAGTGCGCTTGCAGGGCCTTGCTTAAGTTCCGCACTTTTTCGAGAGACAATACCCTGCCGGCAAACCATGGACAAGGTCAGGGTATCTTGAATAATTAGATGTTTTTGTTCGAGTTTGAGAAGCATAGAAAATAAAAAGCGCGCCCTGAAAGAAGTGCCCTTGGGGTGCAGCATATCGAGCATATGTGAGGATTTTAATTTTCGTAGCACCGAAAAAATCGGGCAAAACAGCAATTATTCAAGATGGCCGTCAGTCGGTCCCAATCAGACAAGCGGCACACGCGGCTTTCTCCTCCTCCCCCTCTTGTCCCCTACCGGCCATCAGCCCTACGAGTCCTTGTAACGGCCCGCTCGCTCTGAAAGGCCGGGACAGAGGAAAACGTTGGTGAAATAAAATTCGCCTCTTCCCCGCTGCACCATTTCAAACGTGTTTTTCTACAGGGTGTCTTGAAGAATTAGATTTTTCGTTCAAGATCAAGGCATGCGAAAAAAATAAGCGCAGGCATATATTTGATATTCCGAGCATTATTTTTTGAGCATAACGAGGTAAGCGAGCTCGCGAGACTCCGGGAGATTGGACGCAAAAGCAATTATTCAAGATAGCCTACAGACTCAACGGCCACGTATACCCATCCCAACCCACCTGCCTAATCCACGGCAAAGCTGCGGCCTTGTATGCCGGGAATGCCGGAAATATCATCTCCAATTACTTTTTGATAACCCGATTCCGGCCTAACGCAATCCGGGGTTTCATCTGTTTGGGTGGCACTTGATCTTTTGTTCCTTTTTGCCGCCCAAAAAGGAACCGAAAAAGGGCGCCCCAACAGCCCTGGCCTGACAGCCCGCTCGTTTTCTTTCGTGAAAGGGGAATTTCAGAAACTCACACCCTGCGGGTGTTCAGACATGCTGAAATTCCAATCCCTTTCACGAAAGAAAACGAGCTCAGGGCTGGATGGGGAACAACAAGGCGGATGCCCTGCGGGCACTGTTTTATTTTTCGGCTTTGGGCAATTCCGGGTGAAGAGGTCTGGGAATCAAAAAAAGTTTCCTAAAAGCACCGGTTCAATGCATAATACAGGAATCTGTATCTTTCTTTTCACCCTTTTCAAGGAGAACGCCATGACTATTACCGCCCCAGCCGATGTAAAAGCCGACCTGACTCTGGACGCCAAAGGTTTAAGCTGTCCCATGCCCCTGCTCCGCACCAAGAAGGAGATGGGCAAGATTAAATCAGGTGAAATTCTCGAAGTCCTCGGTACTGACCCGGGTTCACGTAATGATCTGCCCGGCTGGTGCGAGAAGAGCGGCCACACCTTTATCGGTGAAAAAGAAGGTGATGGCTGTATACATTTTTTCATTAAGAAAGGCTGATTCTCTCCTTAACCGGCCGTTGAAAAAGGTGGGGAGCGTAGCTCAGGCCGATAAGTTTCAGTGGAGTTCCAGAGACACCAGGCCTTACTACGCCCCTGCTTCCTTTTTCGCCCACATCCATGCGCCAATTCCAGAAGCACCATGTTTAGGGCCAGCGTGAAAGACATGCACGGCGGCAGTCTCCGCTATGCCGAATAGTATGAGGCGGGTGCGACCCTCAAGGAGCCCTATGTTACCACCCTGGGCGGCACGTCCCCCAATTATGTCCTTTCCTGTCTGGATTGTCACGAGCCGCACGGCACCCTTATGCAGGGCAACTCCTTTCTCCTCCGCAAGGGGATAAACGGCACCAGCAGCGGGCCGAGCCATCTGAAAACCAAGGAATGGAACTGGTCCGCCTATGAGATTTGCATCCGTTGCCATAATGTCGGCCTGCATTGCGGCGGTGATACCGGTTGTTTCGACTGCCACTACCATGGTTCCATCCAATCGGCGGGCTGTACGCAAGACTGGGGGCCCCACAAGGCTCTCTCGTGCCTCTTTCGAGATGTTCCTGTCAGCCGATCATTGCGGTATACACAAAAAATACTCTGGTTGCCAGCGCCTCTCAGCCATTCGTAAAGAGGGTTGAGATGCACGATGCAAGGCACAAAAAAAGCCGCCCCGTTCGGGGTGGCTTTTTTTTGTGGGCAGAGACCTGATCACTCTTGCCGATTATTCAAGATGGCCTAAAATTACAGATCCTTCTATGAGACGGTGAGGTCGTCGCGTACGGTCTTGCGGGGGCCGCCATGGGTGGCGCTGGACCAGTCGCGGATGGGGGCGATACGATCCAGGCCGTCGGCCTGGCCGATACGGTTCATCCGGTCATGGATGGACTGCCAGATGCATTCCACATCGTTATGGATCTCGCACCGGCCGTCCACGGAACCGCCGCAGGGGCCGTTCATCAGGCTCTTGGCGCAGCGCACCACCGGACAGAGGCCGCCGGTGAGGTGCAGGACGCAGTCACCGCAACCGCCGCACTGTTCGGCCCAGATACCCTGCTCGGCAGAGCCGCCCATGAAGGAGGTGTTGAGGCCGGGGTAGACGGTGTCCTTGGGGCGCAGATTGGCGATGAAGTTGACGCCGACGCCGCAGGCGGTGGAGACAATGGCATCATATGTACCCTTGAACTGGTCAATGGCATCGATATACTCCTTATCACACTGGCGCACCAGGGAGCCGGTGCTCACCTTGGCCTTTTTGCCCTCTTTCTTGAGGCCGATGCGGATCAGGGAGGCGAGGATATCGGCCTCGCGTTCGCCACCGGCCGAGCATACGGAAACACAACCGCGACAGGCCAGAACCAGGATCTTTTTGGCATCCTTGACCATGTCAAGGATCTCACTCATGGGTTTACGTTCGGCAATAATCATTTTGCGCCTCCCTCGAAGGCCGGGCCTAAGGCGGTAATACGTTTATTCATCAGCTGGGCTGCCTCGACAAACTCTATGTGGAAGCCGCGCTCACTGTGGAACATCTCGGCCCGTTCCGCGCCGAGGCCGAGCTCCTGCAGGGCATTCTTGACGGCCAACACCCGCTTGGCGGCCCGCTCGCTACCCTTTTTGTTGTGGCATTGATCAATGGGGCAGCCGACAAAGAAAACGGCGTCAGCGCCATCCTCAAAGGCCTGGAGCAGGGTGGTCTCCTGCAGCTTGCCACCGCACACCAACCGGTTGATGGTGATGTTCTCGGGCATGCCGTCGGCCTTCAGTCCTTCCGGGCCTTCGGCAAGACTCTGTTGCGAGGTGTAATGGCAACAAAATGCTTGGATGTTTGGAGTAAAACTCATGGAAGTCTCCGTAAAAAAAGGTAAACCCGCGGCAGCGGGAGTTTGTGTGACGTTAGCCTGGTCAGCCGGCAGCGGCAATAAGGCGCTCATCCTCGCCCTGATTTTGCTTGATGGCCCGGGCCGGGCATTCGGACACGCAGATGCCGCAGCCGCGACAGGTCTCGGCGTTAATGAAGGCGACGCCCTTGTCATCAATAACCGGGACCTCAAAGGGGCAGACCCGCACGCAGGTCAGGCAGGAGACACATTGGTCGCGCTCCACCCAGGCGATCTTGCCCTTGTCGCGCAGGTCGTCCTCCGTGATAATGCCCTCCTTCATGGCCATTTTCTGAATGGCGGACATGATGGCGGCAAAGCGGACATTCTGAGGGCAGACAAAGACACAGCTTTGACACTGGGAGCAGTACCAGAGCAGGTCGGCCTGCAGGACCTGGTCTTTCAGGCCCATGCGGACCATATGAATAATCTTGCGTGGATCAAACTCCGGGATGGCCTGGCTGACAGGGCAGGCGCCGCTGCACGCCCCGCAGGAAAAGCAGGAGTTGAGATGTTCGCCGCCGGGCAGGGCGGTTACTTCAGCCCCAAAGGAGGCGTTGATCTCTTTATTTGTAATTGCCATAATTTCCTCGTTCGTCTCTGTCCATAAATGGCCTTTCCGGCCGAGATCCCGGAGTCTCGGGAGCTCGCTTACCTCGTTGTGCTCAAAAATAATGCCCGACAAAAGCTGCTATCTGTCTGTGCCCCATGCGCACTTCTTTACAGGGTGCTTATTTTTTCGCTCTCCTTGACCTCGAAGAAAACGACCTCGTTCCGGACAGAACTCGTTAGTAAAGTATTCATGATAGCCTCAAAGCAACCCTGAAGATTGTCAACGGATTGCAGCGCTGCTCGTTGGTGCCTGTCCGGTTAAGGTCCTTCCGGCCGATCGCTACGGCATGCTCTCAGGAAAAAGGCTCGGTAACCCAGGAGGTGGCCGCTTCTCTTTTTCGCACTCCGGTGATCGCGAACAGGTAAACGAGCCTGCGAGACTCCGAAACATCCCATTTTGCGAACAGACAACGTTTTACCGGTATAAGGTGTCCCCGGCCGGTGGCTGTACTCTGTCCTGCCTTGGCCTTTTCACGACAAAGGCAGTCGATGAAGCTACCAGAAATCAAGGCGCTTTGTCAAGTGGTCTTGCAGGGGGTAAGAGCCTTATTTCTGCCTGAATTTAGGTAGTTGTACGGGTTCAGACCAGCAGGCGGAACTCGCCTTTGCCCAGGAGGTCATGGAGGTGCAGCAGGCCGCAGAGCTTGCCGTTCTTGCTGGTGACCGGCAGGGCGGTGACCTCGTGGCGCTGCATGATGCTGAGGGCGTCGGCGGCCAGCAGATCTTCCTTGATGGTCTTGGGGGAGGCGGTCATCACCTGGCCGGCCACGACACTGCCCAGGTCGCTGCTCTTGTTGCAGATGAGTCGGCGAATATCACCATCCGTGATAATGCCGCGCAGTTCATGGTCCTCCAGAACCAGGACCGCGCCGATATTCTTTTCATTGAGGATGGCGACAAAGTCGGCAAAAGGGGTGTCGGGCCGGACGGTGGGCAGGGAAATGCCGGTCATCATGACCTCGGAGACCTTGACCTTGAGCCGTTCACCCAGGCTGCCGCCCGGATGGTTGCGGCGGAAGTCACTGGCAGCGAAATTTTTCCTGTCAATGAGGACCACGGCCAGGGCGTCGCCCACTGCCATGGCTGCCGTGGTGCTGGCCGTGGGGGCCAGGCCCAGGGGGCAGGCCTCTCGCGGCACGGCGGCACACAGGGTGGCGTCGGCAAAATCGGCCAGGGAGGAGTGGCGGTTGCCGGTAAGGGCGATGGTCTTGACGCCGCGTTTCTTCAGGGTGGGCATCAGGAGGTTGAGCTCCGATGTTTCGCCGCTGTAGGAGATGGCCAGTACCACATCACTGGGGTGAACAATACCCAGATCGCCGTGCATGGCCTCCACCGGATGGAGAAAGATGGAGGGGGTGCCGGTGGAGTTAAGGGTGGCGGCGATCTTTTGGCCGATAATGCCGGACTTGCCGATACCGGTAATAATCAACCGGGTGGGGCAGGCCAGGATCAGCTCAATGGCCGTATCGAAATCGGCATCAAGCTGGTCTATGACAGCGGTGATCCCCTCTGCTTCGATTTGGAGGACCTCTTTGGCGCGGGCGAGTGAAGACATTATCTTAGGAGTTAAAGGAGTTAAAGGAGTTAAAGGAGTTAAAGGAAGTAAAAAAGTTAGAGAAGGTAAAGAAGTTAGAGTCGTTCTTTATTTCTTTACCTTCTCTTCATTCTTTACATTCTGGATGCGAAGCATCATCCACAACCGCAGCCCAGGGTGTTTTTGTGGAAGGTGAGATCCGGTTCCACCGGATACTCGCCGTTGAAACAGGCCAGGCAAAAGGTCTCCTTGGGCATGCCGGAGGCCTCCACCAGACCCTCAAGACTGAGGTAGTAGAGGCTGTCCAGGTCGAGATAGTCGCGAATCTCGTCAATGGACTTCTGGGCGGCGATCAGTTGCCGGCGATCCGGAAAATCAATGCCGTAGTAGCACGGGTTGCAGGTGGGCGGGCAGCTGATCAACATGTGGATCTCCTTGACGCCGGCCCGGCGTAACGACTTGACCCGACTGCGACCGGTGGTGCCGCGGATAATGGAATCCTCAATGATGATCACCCGCTTGCCCTCTAAAAAGGAGCGCACCGGATTGAGCTTGACCCGTACCGAGAAATCGCGCATGGACTGGGAGGGCTGGATAAAGGTGCGGCCCACGTAATGGTTGCGGATGACGCCAAACTCCAGGGGGATGCCGGAGGCCTGGGAGTAGCCGATGGCCGCATAGTTGCCCGAGTCTGGAAAAGGCATGACAAAGTCGGCATCAATGGTGCGCTCCCGGGCCAGGATCTCACCGGTCCGTTTGCGATAGTTGTAGACATTCAGGCCGAAGATGTCGCTGTCGGGGCGGGCGAAATAGACCTGTTCAAAAATGCAGAAGCTTGACTTCTGACGACCCTGTGGAAAGAAGGAGTCAATGCCAGCCTTGCTGATGATCAGGGCCTCGCCCGGTTCCACGTCGCGCATATATTCAGCCTCGATCAGGTCCAGGGCACAGGTCTCGGATGCCACGACATAGCCGCCGTTGGGCAGTTTGCCGAGGCAGAGGGGGCGGAAACCCTGGGGGTCGCGCATGGCCACCATGTGGGTGCGGGTCATGATGAGCAGGGAGTAGGCCCCCCGGATACGGCAGGCCACCTCGTGTACCGCATCCTTCAAGTTCTTGGTGCAACACTCCTTGGCCAGGAGATGGACCACCGCCTCACTGTCCATGGTGGATTGGAAGATGGAGCCGCTCTCCTCAAGGGTGTCACGCAGCTTGCGGATGTTGACCAGGTTGCCGTTGTGGGCCACGGCAAAGGTCTCGCCGCGATGGTTGGCGGTAAAGGGTTGGGCATTGACCAGGTTGGAGGCACCGGTGGTGGAGTAGCGCACGTGGCCGATGGCCAGGTGGCCCTGGAGCTTCTCAAAGTCGTTTTCCTTGAATACCTCCGAGACCAGGCCCATGTCTTTGTGCTCCTGGACATGGCTGCCGTCCGAGACGGTGATGCCGGCACTTTCCTGGCCGCGATGCTGGAGGGCGTAAAGTCCGAAATAGGTCAGCTTGGCAGAGTCCTTATGACCGAAAATGCCGCAGACCCCGCACTCTTCCTTGGGTCGTGAAGATGGGTTCGTGCCCATTGCTGTCATCCTTGCTGTTGAGCGGAAAAGGTATTTCTTCTGGCTGAACAGCACTATATTCCTCCCATGGGGAGCAGTTCGCTGTTCATGGGGATAAACGTCGACCGGCGAGGCAGCGGCATGGCTGCATGTATCGCCATAAGGCCTGGTCTATTCCCGTAAAAAAAGTACCTAATTTACCCTCTTTATGGGGGCGGCGCAAAACATATTTGCCTTTTTTGGGATGAGTCGACTGGATGGGGGGGGCGGCACGGCCCCGTGGTCATTCTTTTTTCGGGGTGGACGGGGCGGTATCTTGGCGGTCGCAGCAGCGGTTGCTGTGGTCCAGTCCGGCATAGAAATGGACCCAGGAGGAGCCGTCTTCCAGGCTCCAGTCCCGGGGAGGGATATAACCCCGGCTGAAGGCATCGGCAGCGCCTTTGCTCTTCAGGCGTTCGTAGGCCAGTACATAGTGGCAGCGTTTGCGGCCCGGATAGACCTCGCACCAGCCGTCAATACTGCCGCCGCAGGGACCGTTGAGCAGATACTTTGCGCATCCGGCCTGCGGGCAGCGGTAGCCATACTCGGCCAGGGTACAGTCGCCGCAGTTCCGGCAGGAGAAAAGAATGAATTTGGAGAGATGCTCAAGCCAGAAGAGGGGGCGGCGCAACAGGGTTTTATCAAGGGCGAGGCAGCAGGTGCGGGCCGGCCGGTAGAGCGGTCCGTCGGCTGCAAAGGCAAGGTTGTGGATAAGGTTGCTGAGGTGATAGAGGGGAGGTTGTCTTTTGGCCGGGCTCAGGGCGGTGCGCTGACGGCTGTTGAGACCGGTGGCCGGATCGGCCTGGAAGTAATAAAAGGCGGCGGAGATGTCGGGACGAAATTCGACCAGCAGCTCGGGCCATTGCTCTTGGCGGGCCTCGGCCTGGTTGAGGACAAAGTCGAGATCCGCCATGGTCAGCGTCGGGCCGCCGATATGGACGCCGCTGTACCCCATGCCGCGTAACACGGCCAGTTGGTTGGCGGCCCTTTCCAGGCGGGCCTTTCTACCCTTGTCCTGCGAGCGGGCCTCCTTCTCCATCTGCCTGAAGAGGTGTTCCGGCATGCGGCAACCGGGGATGGCGCCTTTTTTAATGAGGCGGGCCACCTTGAGGGTCGGGATGAAAAGGTTGCCGAGCAGTGGCAGGGCAAGGCCGTGCTCCTCCACATAGAGGAGGGCCTCGTGGTATTTTCGGGCATCAAAGCCGAGCTGGGTGATGCCGAAATGGGCACCGGCGTCGATCTTGCGCTGCAGTTTGTAATACTGCATCATCTGCTCTGCCTCACTATATTTGAAGGGAGAGACAGCTACGCCGATATGAAAGGAGGTGGGCTGCACGTCGAGATCGCTTTCTCCCTTGTTGAGGTGGCTGAGCAGATCAATGAGGTGGACGGTATCCAGGTCGAAGACGGGTTTGGGGTGACCGCAGAAGCCTTTCTGGGGATAGTCGCCGGCAATAACCAACAGGTTGTGAAGGCCGAGACGGTCCCAACCGAAGAGCAGACTCTCCATCTTGTTTCTGTTTTTGTCCTTGCAGGAGAAGTGGCTGATGACATCCAGACCCATGGCCAGGATTTCCTGGCCCAGGACATCAGGCGCCAAGGTGGCGTGGCCGCCGGGATTATCCGTGATGGACACGGCGCAGATGCGGCCGTCGGCCACCATGGCCTGCGCCATATCCAGGGCCCTGGTGTGCACGGTGGAGCGGCCGCCGCGGCCGGGTACCAGTTCAAAGGAGAGGGTGAATTCGTCGGTATTGTGGAGTGATTGCCGGAAACGTCTGACACCGGCGGCGTGGCTGGACATGCACCCATCATAACCGAGGCCGCTGAGATCACAAAGAATTCATGCAGCAGGGAATACCAAAATTTTCTCTATCCTGCTTTTCGTGGTGGTTAATAAATTGAAATTTCGTATTTCTTTTGAAGAGGGAAGAGGCGAGGTGTCCACTCTTCGGTTGGCCGGATGAAGAGCGCGCCGCCTCCCCTTCACCGGCAAGGAAACAGGTTGCATTGGCCGCAATCATCACGACATTCGATAAAAAAAGGTGAGAAGATTGCCGTAAAAAAAATCGGGACAGGCGAAATGGCCATGGTAAAAAGAGGGGGGAGATGGGCAAGGGTCGCTGCGAAGATCAGCATGAGGACGTCGGAAGAGCAGGGGAGGGAAGATGGCAGAGAAGAATAGGCCCGCCTGGCAGGAGGCTGCCCGGGTTTTTGACCAGCGCGCCGCGGAATATGACAAATGGTATGATGACAGCCTGCTCTTTGCCATAGAGCTTGCCGCCCTCAAGGATCTACAGACCCCTCTGGGCGGGCCCCGTGTGGAGGTGGGTTGCGGCCCGGGCCGTTTTGCCGCGGAGTTGGATGTCATTCTGGGCATTGATCCGGCCTGGACCCCCCTGACCCTGGCGGCGCCACGCCTGGCCGGGGTGTGCCAGGGGGTGGCTGAACACCTGCCTCTGCGGCCGGAGGCCATCGGCACCCTCTTTGTCCTCTTCACCCTCTGCTTTGTGGAGGATCCGCTTCAAGTGGTTCGACAGGCCGCCAAGGTGCTGCGGCCGGGCGGTCATCTGGTGCTGGGTCTTGTGCCGGGGGAGGGACCCTGGGGTCGGGCCCTGGCAGCCAAAGGCCGGGCCGGTCATCCCTTTTACCGGCATGCCTCCTTTTATGAGGTGGTCCAGGTGGAGCAGTGGCTGGCTGCGGCCGGCTTCCGCCTCGTGGAGCAGCGTTCGTCTCTCTACCAGGGGCCGGATGAGCTGCATGGCTTTGAGCCTTCCCGCTCCGGACGGAGTCGAGGGGCGGGCTTTGTGGTGCTGGTGGCCCGCAAGGGCTGAAGGTTGCCGGTTGATCTCTGCGGCCGGGTCAGGATCGTGTCTTGCGATGCGGCAGGCCGAGGCGGTCGCGCATCCGGCTGCTGCTGAAAATGGCGGTGGCGCCGATGAGCAGGGCCGAGGTAAGGAGCAGGGGCAGCCATGGTGTTGATGACTGATACTCCAGGTGGGGAATGTTGGGCGGCAGGTCGCGGGAACAGTAACGGCAGACAATGGCGTTGGCGTAGATGCTTTCCTGGCAGTAGGGGCAGTTCTGTTTTTTTCTATCCATGGTAGTGGCCGACAGAGGTTTGCTTGCAAGAGAGGGGCGATGGGGTATCGTGAATAAAAAAACGTATTATTCAAGAGATATCAGATAGATTATAGTGCCCGCTCAGAGGTGTCAAGGCCGAGCCTGGCCGAGGATGTGCATTCGGTTGTTTGGCGGGGCGCCTCTGTTGTGCTGCGGCATGGCGGCATGGCCCCTGGGGTCTATCTTTTTCTCAGCCTTTGGCCTGGTCAGGGGCGCTTTAGTGATTCATGACAATGATTTTCAAACTCTCGGACAAACTTCTCTTTCCACCGCCCATGCTGGCCCGGGATGACGGCCTGCTGGCCGTGGGCGGCGATCTCTCGGTGGAACGTTTGCTGCTGGCCTACTCCATGGGCATCTTTCCCTGGTATTCGGCAGGTGACCCCCTGCTCTGGTGGTCGCCTGATCCGCGCATGGTCCTCTTTCCGACGGAATTTCACTGCTCCCGCCGCCTGGCCCGCACCTTGCGCCAACAGGTGTTTACCGTCACCTTTGATCAGGCCTTTGCCCGGGTGGTGGCCGGCTGCGCCGCGCCCCGTCCCGGTCAGGACGGCACCTGGATTGTCCCGGAAATGCAGGAGGCCTATTGTCGTCTCCATGCCGAGGGCTGGGCCCACTCGGTGGAATGTTGGCAGGGCCATGGGCTGGCAGGTGGTCTTTATGGTGTCTCTCTGGGCGGTTGTTTCTTTGGCGAGTCGATGTTCAGCCGGGTTGCCGACAGTTCCAAGGTTGCCATGGCCGTGCTGGTCAGGCGTCTGTTGGCCTGGGATTTTGATCTGATCGACTGCCAGATGAAGAGTGATCACCTGGTCCGCCTGGGTGGTCGGGAGATCAGCGGCAGCGAGTTTGGCCGGCGTCTGCAGGAGGGTCTGGCCAGGCCAAGCCGGCGCGGTAGCTGGAGCGGAGAGGTTGAGGGCTAGTTGGTGCCGTTATTCTCCCGGTTGAACCTGACGACGCGGTTGCGCCCCGCCTCCTTGGCCTGGTAAAGGGCGAGGTCGGCCAAGTGCAGGATCCTGTCCATGCCCTCAGGGGTTTCGGCCGAAAAATCGGTGACGCCGATACTGATTGTCTGTTGGCGCGCCTCTTCGGGAAGCTGAAAGGGATGATCAGACACGGCCTGCCGTATTTTCTCGGCCACGCTCATCTCTTCGCCATCCTGGATATCAATGAGCAGGATGAGAAACTCCTCACCGCCATAGCGGACCACGAGATCGGAATTCCGTACCGTGGCGCGCAGAATACCGGCAAGCTCCACCAGGGCCTGGTCACCGGCTTCATGGCCATAAGTGTCGTTGATTTTCTTGAAATGGTCCATGTCGCAGAGCAGCACGCCTATCCGGGATTTGCGCCGTTTGATGCGTGCTGCCAGCTGGGGCAGGGAGATGTCGAGATAGTGGCGGTTATAGAGGCCGGTGAGGTGATCATGGGTGGCGATTATTTCAAGCTTGCGGGCATAGCGTTTGGCCTGCATGATGGGCATGGCCTCGTCAATATAGTTGCGCGCCTCCTCAATGCGTTCCTGATAGGCATGTTTCTGAGCGTCACTGGTGGCAATGGGCAAGAGGATCTGGGCGATACCGAGGGTCTCGCCGCCGGCTATCAAGGGCAGACAGAAATAATCAAGGACATTGTTGATGCGGCAGGCGGAACAGATATCCGCGTCGTGGAAGGAGTGGACCAGGCTACCGGTGCGCTTGGCTCGACAGATGTCATTGCCGGAGAAATCAGGCATTTCATCCTTCAGTTCAGGCGGTTGTGAGTAGACAGGCAGCATGGGACCGTTGTCATCCACCTCATAGAGAACAAAACGGGTTAGGTTCAACTCCTGTACAAAGATCTTGCCCAGTCGCTGATGGACATCGGCACAGGTCTTGTCCATTTCAATCTTGCGCCGGAATTCCGAGATGTTGTGGATATGGTTGAGCAGGGCCTGGCTGGCCCGGCCCACATCGCCGATTTCGTCCTGGCGGTTGATGATGTTCTTATGTATTTCCTGGAACTGCAGTTTCTCGGCACTGGAGAGACGCCGGGCGCCGCGCAGAGCGGTGGAGAATCGTTGCAATAAATTGACCAGGGAGTCCAGGGGCGCCAGGATTGATTTGGCCACAAAGGCAAAGGCCAGGACGCAGCAGAGGCCGACCAGGGCCAGGGCGGTGAAGAGTAGAAAGACATAGTTGGTGGCCAGGCGCAGGCTCTGGTCGGCCAGGGTTCTCACCTGTTTGTTGTTGTCAATGGTAATCTGGGCCAGCTTGTTGTTTAAGGTGAGAAAGAGGTCGTTGATCTCTTTCTCACTGGTCACCACCCTTTCCCTGATTGCCGCCACCGTGACAATGGCATCTTCCAAGTCATTAAAGAGGTCAATAAATTGGTTGAGGTATGTTGCCTGGACTCTATCGCCTTGCCCGGCAAAAAAGAGAAGCTCCTTCTTGGCCGTGCCCAGCAGCAGGGATATTTTTTCCTGGGTTGCTGAAAAATCCTGGGGTTGGCCGTTCAGGATGCCGGCAATGTAAAGTGTTCTGACTTGGCGAAAGGTCTGGCCGCTGCGCTTCACCCCCTGCAGACAGCCGGGCTCGGCGTCGCAGGCGGCCGAGTTTTCCAAGGCCTCAATAATGGTATTGCCGCTGGAGACCACCTTGTTATTGTTAAAGCGGAGACTGCCCATGCGTATTTCCAGGGTCTCGGCCATGTTCAGAAAGGTGCTCAGCAGGGGTTGAACGGCTTCCGGCAGATTGTTCTGCAGGGCCTTTGATTCATTGACGATATCGGCCATGGCCTGCGGCTGGGCCGTCTGGATGAAGAGGATCAGATCCGACTGGATCTTGGCAAGACGCAGGGAGTCGTTAAAGGTCTCCTCCAGTTCGGTAAGCAGGGTTTGCGAGGTTTGATCAATGAGCTGTTTGCTCCGGGAGAATTGTCGATAGTTCCAGGCCCCGAGGATGGAGGCCAATCCGACGGCCAGGGCCGTCAGGATCACGATCAGCTTGAATTTGCCGCGCAGGGTTAAACCGGCATAGGGCTTTGGCTGAAAATAGCGATGAGGCATGGAAGCTCCTTGCAAAGTACGGTGCCGGCATGATCCACGCGAGGCGGCCTTGCTGCAATGGCATGCGCTGCTTGCTGAGCCGTGAGTCTCAGTCGCCCTGTTTCTGTGCTTCCGGCTGAGAAGAAGCGTTGCTGTGCAGCTTCAAGAGAAAGGGCAATCAAAAAAAGGTATCTTGCCTGGCAGAGTTCTTTTTTAGTAGGGACAATTTGCCATTATCGCAGAAAAACATGGAAGCGCAAAATAAAAAAGATGGGGGGTGCTCTTACCTATAGAGTAGGCAGTTGGCGCTGCTGCGGCAAGAGCAGCTCCGTCAAAAACAAGAGGCCATTCCCGTCCGGGAATGGCCTCTTGTTTTTGACGGATGAAATGTTGCACAAAGGGTGCATTTTGTGATTGCCCCAATTGGGGCAATCCTTGCTCGCCTACCTCAACCATTTTTTTGGGGGAGGGAACGAAGCACTCAGCTGCTCTGCCAGGAGGGCGACTGGTGCGTGTCTCCGTTTGCGGCAATGACAAAACAGGCGCAACCGGGTTGGCCGGCGATCAAGGCCAGGCCCGCGGCTGGCGGCATGACAAAGATGCTGGTGGAGAGGGCGTCGGCATCCATGACGGTGGGAGCCTGCACTGTAACGCTGCTGCTATGGACCGGTGAATGGCCGGAGCGACTGTCGATGATATGGTGGAACATCTTTTCGTTGTCGTAATAGACCTCATAATTGCCCGAGGTGGCAATGGCGCCGCTGGTTAAGGTGATGATATCGGGATACTCCCTCTTCTTGGCCGGGTCCTGTACGGCAATGGTCCACGGTTTGCCTTTGGCGGCCGCGCCACTGGTACGGATGTCGCCGCCGGCATTGATCAGGTGGTTGGTGACGCCGTGCCGGCTCAATATCTCGGCGGCCCGGTCCACGATAAAGCCCTTGGCAATACCGTCCAGGGTGATACCCATGTCCGCCCGGGTAAAGGCGACATGGCCGTCCTGAAAACGGAGCTGGTCGGTGCCCACCCGGTCCAGGGCCGAGTCGATCTGTTCTTCGCTTGGCTTATGGCCGTCGGCAAAGCTTTGCCGATAGAGGTCGATGAGGGGCTTGACCGTGATATCAAAGGCGCCGTTGCTCTGTCTGTGGTAGTAAAGGGAACGGGCCACCAGCTCCAGGACCTCTTGGGGCGCATGGCGCAGGAGGCCGCTGCTGTTCAGTCGGGCCACTGGAGAGTCGGCCTCAAAGCGGCTGAGCAGGCCGGTCAAGCGGTCGATCTCGGCAAAGGCCAGGGCAAAGGCCTCCTGGGCCTGGTCTCGGGAGGGGTGGATGGCCGTCATGTTGACGTAGGTGCCCATGGCCAGCCTGGTGGTGGAGACCTTGTACTCCTTGGCGCCAAAGAGCACCGCCTCGGCAGAGCGGGCCGGCAGCAGGCCGGTGGTGGCGGCGCCCAGCCCCAGAAGAGCGGCACCTTTGATGAAAGATCTTCTCCGCGTGTCACACTGATATTTTTTTGCAGGTATCATGGTGTCCTCGGTTGTTGCTATGGATTGGCTCTCGAACCGGCAACGCCGGTCGGCTCGCCTCTTTTTTCTTAAACTGCGCTCTGCGCCGGACAGTGGCACGCAGATTTCTTGTCTGACGCGCCGCTAGCCCGCCATTTTCAGGCCGTTTTCCGGATGGCGGCGGATAACCTGGCGGCCGTCATATCTTCGGAAGATATCCCGTGGACATTTTTCCACGCAGATCTCTTCACAGGATGGACCGTAGTCCAGGCATTTCTGCTGGTCGATCTGGATGAGTCCGTTGTCCTGGCGCACTGCCTCGGCCGGACATTTCTTGACACAGATCTGGCAGGAGATACAGCCCACCTCGCAGACCTCCTTGACCTTCTTGCCTATATCCTTGGTGGAACAAGGCACATAGACCCGGGCCTTGAGACTCTGCAGGACCATGATCTGTTTGGGACAGGTCTTGACACAGGTGCCGCAGCTCACGCACTTATCCGGATTGACCGCCGGAAAGCCGTCCACCATGGTGATGGCGTCAAAGGGGCAGGCCTGGGCACATTCGCCCAGGCCGATGCAGGCGTATTGACAGGCAGATGGTCCGCCGAAGCCGAGATTGGCGGCCGTGCAGGAGGCAAAGCCGATGTATTCGTGCTTGTGGCTGACCCGCCCCTCCGGGCGCGAGCAGCGCACCAGGGCAATCATGTCCTCTATCTCCGCCATCTTCTTGCCGGTGAGTTCGGCCACCCGCTCCGCCACCTTTTCCTTGCCGGGGTAACAGAGATTGGGGGGGACATCAGGGTCGGTGACCACGGCAATGGCGTAACCCTCACAGCCGGGATAGCCGCAGCCGCCACATTGCGCTCCGGCCAGAGATTCCAGAACCTCTTCGATAAGGGGATCGGTCTCCACAGCGAACTTGTGGGCGGCCAGGGCCAGGCCGATGCCGAAAAAAAGGCCGATACAGGCAAGCAGGGCCACGCCGCCCAAGGCTAATTTGACTAATGCTGGATCCATATTTTACACCTGTTCCGGTTGGCGCCGAAATATTGAAGGTCGTTACATGACACGGCTAGCGATTCCTTAAAAGAGCTGCATTCCTGAAAAACCGAGAAAGGCCAGGGCAAACTGGCCGGCCACGATAAAGGCAATGGGTACACCCTTGAAGGTAGGCGGCACGTTGGCCAGTTCTATGCGTTCGCGTACCGAACTCATCAGGTAGAGGGCGAGCAGGAAGCCGCCGCCGGCGCCCAGCGACAGCATGAAGGTCTCAAAGAAATTATACTCGTTATCGGCCAGGATCAGGGGTACGGCAATAATGACGCAGTTGGCGATAACCAGCACCAGGTAGACTCCAAAGGCGTTGAAGAGGTCGGGATTCACCTTGCGCAGGATGGTGTCCACCGCCTGAACGGTAAGGGAGACCAGGCCGATGAAGATAACAATCTGCAGGAAGTTGAGGTCAAAAGGCTTGAGGATGAACTGGTAGAAAAACCAGCTCATAATGGCGGAGACCACTATCACGATGGTGAAGGTGAAGCCCATGCCTTTGGCTGTATCCTTGCGCTTTGAGGTGCCGAAAAAAACGCAGAGGCCAAGATACTTGGTGAAAACAAAGTTGTTGATAAGCAGGGCGGAGACCAGGATGCCGAGCAGATAGCCGATATAAGGTTTGGCCACGGTGAAGGTGGTTACCACCTCCGGGTCGGGGCTAAGATTGGCTATGGCCACCACATGGGGTTGACTGGTGTTAAGGGGCTCACGAAAGCGCAGGCTGGCGCTCATCAGGTCGTCGGCCACGCTGACGGCCTCGACGCTCAGACGGATATCCGGGTCCGGCTCCTCGTAGACCGTGTAATTGGCCGGATTGATGGCGGCCTCCATGTCAACGGCCTGACTGAAGGTGACGATGATTTCATTGTCGTCGCCAAAGCTCTTGTCGGCAATGAGGTCCGCGGCCTGGGTCAGACCGGGCAGGCCGCAGAGCAGCAGTATAATGATAATCTGGCGGAGCATGATGTTTTTCATAATAGCTTTTCCCTCAGGCCCCCTGTTTCGTTTTTTTGTAGATGATCTCGACATAGTTGAAAAAGGCCATCATCAGCCCCACCACAAAGAAACCGGCGCAGTGCAGGACAAAAAAGAGCAAGGGTTGAAAGCCGAGAATATCATAGCCCAGCAGGGTGCCCATGCCCAGAAGCTCACGGACAAAGCCGATGGCCATCATGCCGAACATGAAGCCCAGGCCCATGCCGATACCATCCCAGAAGGAGGCCTGCACCGATTCCTTGCAGGCAAACATCTCCAGGCGCATGGTGATGATGGCAAAGGCAACGATCAGTTTGACGAAGATACCCATCTTGCCGTAGGCCTCGGGCAGGTAGGCGGCGAGCAGCAGGTCGATCACCGTTACCCAGGTGGCAATGGTCAGGGTGTAGGTCGGGATGCGGATGCGCGGGTGAATGACGTTCTTGAAGATGGAGATGGTGACGCTGGAGAAGACCTGGACAAAGAGGACGGCAACCCCCAGCATAATACCATTCATCACCGTGGTGCTGATGCCCACGGCCGGACACATGGAAAGCACCAGACGAAAAATGGGATTCTCGTTTAAGATGCCGTTGGTAATCAGCTGTATATTTGACTTGTCTGTAGCCATACTCTCTCCGCTTTAAAAGGGGACGGCAATATTTTCCTGCGCCAGGACCTTGTCAAGAATGCCGAGGCGATAGGCGAATTTCTTGACAATGGCCTTGGCCCCGTTGGTAACGGCCCGGCTGGAAATGGTGGCGCCGGTGAGGGCGTAGATATCCTTATCCTTGTACTGCTCCTGGATGACACGGACATCGTCGGCGCTCATGCCGGTGCGGTCCGCCTCCAGGGCCCGGCGATAGTCGTCGGGCAGGGGCGTCTTGGTGACGTCCAGGTGTTTTAAGACCTCATACGGCTTGCCGGTAAACTGGTTTTTGAAGTAGTCCTTTTCAATCTCACCGCCCAGGCCGGGATCCTCCTCATGCTCCATGACCTCCAGGCCAAGGACGGTAAAGTGGGGATCCAGGGCCAGCATGACGTGGATAAAGGTCTTGAAGCCGGGGAATGCGCCGGGCAGCAGGTAGGCCTGACGCCTTCCGTCGTTGGTGGCGACGATGGTCTTGTCGGCATAGCGGATGGTGGCTTCTTCGTCCAAAACGGCTGCGATGGCCTGGTGACGCGCCTCTTCTTCAATGGCCTCCTTGCCGGTGATATCCACTTGCCGGGCCGCCACAAAGTTGCCGTCCAGGTCAATGGTGACAAAGCTGAAGCCCTTGTCCTGCAGGGGAACCAGATACCCCAGGTGGAGAAGATCGTCATGGCTGACTATGTAGCGATAGAAGGCGTGCAGGACCATGGAGTCGGGTGCCTGGTTGGCGGGGCCGTAACCGAGCAGACCGTACATGGCCTTTTGTTCGTTGACATGCTCGTTATGTTTCTTGGCGTTGCTGGTAAAAATATAGGTGGTGCCCATGACCAGACCGGCCATGATACAGGCCAGGGTGAGGCGGATGATAATGGTGAAGATATCCTTCATTTGGCACCTCCCTGGGAAGGCAGGGGGGCGGCAAATCTCTTGGGCTTGAACCAGGAATCTAGCACCGAGCTGATGGGGTTCATGAGCAGGATGGCGTAGCAGACCCCTTCCGGATAACCACCCTTGAGACGGATCAGCACGGTAAGGGCGCCGATGCCCATGCCGTAAATAAGCTGCGATTTTTTATTGGTGGGACTGCTGACATAATCAGTGGCCATGAAAAAGGCGCCGAGCAGGGCACCGCCCGAGAGAATGGCCAGCAGCGGATCGCCGCTGAAGGGGGTGACGCCGCCGAAGATCCAGGTGAGCAGGCCAATGGTGGCCAGCATGCTTACCGGGATATGCCAGGAAATGTAGCGCCGATAAAGGAGGTAGAGGCCGCCCAGAAGGATGAGCAGTCCGGAGGTCTCACCAATGGAGCCGGGCCGGATACCCAGGAAAAAGTCGGTATAGAGGTTGGCGGTGGCGCCAAAGGTCTCGTTGACAGCGGTCATGCCCTGTTCCTTGAGCAGGGCCAGGGGGGTGGCGGTGGATACGGCATCAATGTCCGTGCCCAGATACTTGAACAGGGCCATCTCCGAGGGCGGTGTTGCCGGCAACCAGGCAGAGGTCATGGCCACCGGAAAGGTGGCAAGCAGGAAGGCGCGGCCCAGCAGGGCCGGATTAAAAATGTTGTAACCGATGCCGCCCAGCAGGTGCTTGCCGATATAGATGGCCATCACCGCCCCCAATACCGGCAGCAGGTAGGGAACGCCGGGTGGAATAACAAAGGCGAGCAGCATGCCGGTGATCACGGCACTGCCGTCGCGGACCGTTACTTGGCGGCCCATCACCTTCTGGCTGATGGCCTCCACGGCAACGCAGCTGGCCACGGAGACCGCGGTGATGATCAACGTCTGGATGCCGAAGATGAAGGTCGACAGAATCAGGGGCGGCACCAGGCAGGCCACCACGCTCCACATGATTTTTTCAACCGACTCACTGCTGCGCACATGGGGGGAAACCGAGACTTTCCATAAGCCATGGCCGGCCTGAGTCGCCAGGTTGGCAGGGTCTTGCTGTTTGATGGCTTCTCTCCTTATAAAAAACTATGGGCCATTTTGAATAATTGCTATTATTGCCCGATTTTTTTTCGTCGCTACGAAAATAAAATATCTAATTATTCAAGATACCCTCATATTATGAACCGGTCGTGAGCGCCGACTTTTTTCGCTCAAGGTGCCTTGTCAACCGGCGGCCTTCATCTTGGCCAGACGGATAAACTGCACCAGTGGCCGCTTGGCCGGACAGACAAAGGCGCAGCAGCCGCATTCAAAACATTCAAAGACACCAAACTGCTTGGTGTCCTGTGGCCGGCCGGCCTCGACATGGATGGCGACCTCCTTGGGCTCCAGACCCATGGGGCACGCCTCCAGGCACCAGCCGCAGCGGATGCACTGGGAGTGGGGAGAGGTGTCGATTTCGTCCTCGGCCAGAAAGAGCACCGACGAGGTGGTCTTGGTCACCGGGATGTCGAGGCTGGAAACGGCAAAGCCCATCATCGGGCCGCCCATGACGATCTTGGCCAGATCGTCGGTAACACCGCCCAGGTAGTCGACAATGTCGCTGAGCTTGGTGCCCACCTTGACCCGCAGATTGGCAGGCCTGCTGATGCCTTTGCCGGAGATGGTCACCACCTTTTCATAGAGGGGTTTGTCAAGGACCACGGCATCATGGATGGCCGCCGTGGTGGAGACGTTGTGCACCACGACACCCACCGCTGACGGCAGGGCAAAAGCAGGAACCTTACGGCCGGTGACGGCCTGGATAAGCTGCTTTTCCGAGCCCTGTGGGTACTTGACCTGCAGGGGCTGGACCTTGATGGTGAATTCCTCGGAGGCGGCATTGGCCACGGCCACGTTCATGGCGCTGATGGCATCGGGTTTATTGTTTTCAATGCCGATGTGGCAGGTGGTGATACCGAGAATCTTCAGGATAATCTTGGCGCCTTCGACAATCTCGGCGCTTCTCTCCAGCATCTGACGATGGTCGGCGGTGATGTATGGTTCACATTCGGCACCGTTCAGGATAAGGGTGTCGATGGGATTGTCCGGGGGAGGGCTGAGCTTGACATGGGAGGGAAAACCGGCGCCGCCTATACCGATGATGCCGGCATTGTGGACCTTGGCCAGCAGCTCCTTGGCATCAAGCTGTGACCACGCCTTTTTTTCATAGGTGCGGGCCGGCGCCGCCTGATCGGTACGAATGGTGATGGAGGGGGCCGAGACCCGCATGGGGTGGCCGGAGGTGCCGAAGGTCTTGATGGTGCCGGCCACGGGAGCATGCAGAGGCACACCCAGCCCTTTTTTGACCTCGCCGATCAGCTCGCCCTCCTCAACCTCGGCCCGTTTGCTGACAGTGGGAGTACAGGGCGCGCCAATGTGTTGACCGAGAATGATTTCCAGCTCGTCGGGAACCGGCATGGCTTCCGTGGCCAGATGCGCGGTGTACTCTTTTGCTGCCGGAGGGTGAACGCCGCCCTTGGGGAATGTCAGTAAAGTTGTCATGATCTGTTTGCTTTATGGGGATTATGAAAAATTGTCCTGGTCATTGTGTAAAACGAGCAATTCTTCAAGACCCCTTATGTTGTTTCCAGCCAGACGAGAGTGTCCGTTACGTGGAATGGCTGGGCGGAGAACAGGATGCCGACTGTAAAAAAGACAACATCTGCTCACGGCCACTCAGGGCCCCATCTTATTGGCTGAAATGGTTTTGTCAAGGATGTTTAACGGCTTTTCTTGTTGAATTATGTTGCTGTTTCAGGTGGTTGTCTTTCCCGTTCCAGCAAGAATGCTTATCGTGGCGGCATGGAAAATGTTTTCGTCGAGTACTTTTCTGCTATACTGTCAGCTGGGATATCAGCAAAAAATAAAGGAGAGATAGATAATGTTAACGGCCAAGGATATTATGACCTGCGATGTAAAGGTTGCTCACCCTGAGATGAGCGTCAAGGATCTTGCTGTTTTGCTCTACGAAAACAGGATCGGTGGAGTGCCGGTGGTGGATGACAACGACACGGTGGTGGGGGTGGTAACGGAAAATGATCTCATCGATCAGAACAAAAAACTGCATATCCCCACCATGGCGTCTTTCCTTGATTCCGTTATCTTTCTGGACAGCGCTGCCTCCTTTGAAAAGGAGATTAAACGGATGACCGGTTCCCGGGTTGCCGACCTCTGCTCGGAGCGCCTCTTCAGCGTGGAAGAGGATGCCAGTCTGGAGGATATCGCCAGCCTTATTGCCGATCATGGTGTGCATACCTTGCCGGTGCTAAAGGAAGGTAAGCTGGTGGGGGTAATCGGCAAGGCTGATGTCATCCGGGTCATGGCCCAAAGCAAGTAATCGCATTCGGGTGACGAGAGGCGTCGGGCCTGCCAAAACGCATGACAGGAATATTGTGATATTTGATCGTGACTTTTCAGGAAGGTGTTTGTGATGGACCGATTTAAAAAAAATAAACCATGTAGTTTCAGCGACCTGGAGCGACATCTGGGCCGTGTCCTGGATCACATCTCAATGCCCCGCATGCTGCCCTATCATGCGGTGATGAAGGCGCCGCCCACGGATGTCTTTGAAACGGCCGGGGAGATTATCATCTATATGGAATTGCCGGGCATTGAACCGGATCAGATTTCGGTGGTCGCCGAGTCGGACAGCGTCACCATCTCCGGAGAACGGCCCGCCCCAGCCTTTGCCGATACCATCTGTATTCATAATCTGGAGATAGATCATGGTGATTTCCGACGGACCATCAAGGTGCCGGTGCCGGTCAACATTTCCGCCACCACCTCGAAATGTCACAACGGCTACCTGATCATCACCATGCCCAAGCTGCATAGCCAGAGCCATATCAAAATAGAGGTTGACTAAAGGGCCATGCCAAGTCGAACGGCGATCCGCCAGCATCCGTGTGCAGCATGCCACTCGCGGCATCAGGCCCTGTCTCCCAAGCCATTAGGACGCAAAGAATGACTGAAGAAAAAAAATCGGAATCTGAAAAGGACAACAACAAGGCCCTGGACCCCACCAAGCTTGCCTTGCCGGACTCTTTGCCGGTATTGCCTCTGCACGGCTTTGTCTTCTATCCAGGGATGGGTTTTCCCTTGCAGGTGAAGGACCAATCGTCCAAGCGGCTCATCGACGATGCCCTGGTCAGGGATCGCCTTTTCGCCATTGTCACCTATGTCGACAACCAGGACCCCCAAGATCGGGTCAGCCCGGAAGATCTCTACAGTGTCGGCGTTGCCGGTTATATCCACAAGCTGATCAAAAACGACGATGATTCGTATCAGATTTTGGTCAGCGGCATTAAGAAAATAGCCCTGCACGACTATAGCCAGACAGAGCCCTATCTGGTGGCCACGGTCTCGGAAATCCCCATGACCTTTACCATGGACCAGGAGCTTGAGGCCCTGAGCCTTAATATAAGTGATCAGTTTAAAGAACTGGTGGAAATCTCCAAGCTGCCGCCTGAGCTGATCATGACCATGGATTCCCTTTCCGACCCTTTTCACATCGCCTACCTGACCACCTCCCAGCTGCATCTGCCGGTTGAGGGGGAGCAGGCAATCCTGGAAGAGAGCGAGGCCAAGGATCTGCTGCACCGGGTCACCAAAGAACTGGCCAAGCGCCTGGAAACCATTGAGATGAGCGCCGCCATCCAGAAAAACGTCAAGGATGACATCGACTCCAAGCAGCGCGAGTTCTTTCTGCGTCAGCAGCTGGCCGCCATCAAAAAGGAGCTGGGTGAGGATAGTGAGAATCTTGACTTTGTCGAACTCAAGGAGCGTCTTGCCAAGGCCAGATTGCCCAAGGAGGTGCGCAATGTCGCGGAAAAGGAGCTTGATCGCCTGTCGCGCATCTCCCCTTCGTCATCGGAGTATACGGTGTCACGAACCTATCTTGACTGGATACTTGACCTGCCCTGGAAAAAGTCAACCCGCGACAGACTGGATATCAGTAAGGCCGAGGAGGATCTCAACAAGGACCATTACGGTCTGGAGAGAATCAAAAAGAGGATTGTCGAGTTTCTGGCCGTTCGCAAACTGAAAAGCGACATGCACGGTCCCATCCTCTGTTTTGCCGGTCCGCCCGGGGTGGGCAAGACCTCCCTGGGCCAGTCCATTGCCCACACCATGGGTCGCAAGTTTGTCAGGCTCTCCTTGGGCGGCGTCCGCGATGAGGCGGAAATCAGGGGCCATCGCCGCACCTATATCGGCGCCCTGCCGGGTCGTATTATCCAGAGCCTGAAGAAGGCCGGCTCCAACAACCCCCTGTTCATGCTCGATGAGATCGATAAGCTTGGCAATGATTTCCGCGGCGACCCCTCTTCGGCCCTGCTTGAGGTGTTGGACCCGGAACAGAACTCCACCTTCAGCGATCATTATCTGGAGGTCAATTTTGATCTGTCAAAGGTGATGTTCATCACCACGGCCAACTACCTGGAGAATATTCCCGAGCCGCTGCGCGATCGCATGGAGGTGATCAGCCTCACCGGCTACACGGAGGAAGAGAAGCTGCATATTGCCAAGGAGCATCTCTTCAAGCGACAGCTTGAGGCCCATGGTCTGACGGCCAAAAATCTGGAGATCACCGATGAGGCCATCCGTACGGTGATCCGCTCCTACACCCGGGAGGCAGGTGTCCGGAACATGGAGCGGAAACTGGCGGCCATCTGTCGCGGCGTGGCCAAGAATATCGTCACCGGCCACAAGAAAAAGGTGACGGTTGGCCCCAAGAAGCTGGTGGAGTATCTGGGCCAGATTGAATACTTTCCGGAGACCTCCACCTATTCCTGGGGGCCGGGATTGGCCACAGGTCTGGCCTGGACACCGGTGGGCGGTGCCTTGCTCTTTATTGAGGCGGCCATGATGAAGGGCACCGGCGGCCTGAAGATGACCGGTAAGCTCGGTGATGTCATGAAGGAGTCCACTGCCGCCGCTCTTACCTATATCCGGGCCCATGCCGAAGAGCTCGAGGTGGACGAGGAGATCTTTTCCAACCAGGACATCCATATCCATGTTCCGGAGGGCGCCACTCCCAAGGATGGCCCGTCTGCCGGAGTAGCCATGGTGGTGGCCTTGACCTCTCTCTTTACTGATCTGCCGGTGTGTAAAGATGTGGCCATGACCGGCGAGATTACCCTGCGGGGTGATGTGTTGCCGGTGGGTGGTGTCAAGGAGAAGGTCCTGGCGGCCGTGCGTTCCGGCATCACGGATGTCATTCTGCCCTACCTGAATAAGAAGGATGTCTACGAAATCCGCGACAACGTCAAGGAGGGGGTCACCTTCCATTATGTCAAAAAGATTGAAGAGGCCCTGAAGGTGGCCATTAAAAAGCAATGCAACGAATAAGTCGTCGTCTCGGTCACCTTCTCCGCTCACGGAAGGTCCAGGCCGCCCTGTGACCCGCGTTCGCAAGCGGCAACCCTTGCGGGCTTCTGTAATGATCCGGCAGATGATTGCCAACCCCTGTTAAACGGTTACCGCATGGATCCTATTGCCATTCGCCTGGACTTTGCCGGCAAGGACACGTTTCGCTTCTCCCTGGATGAAATGGATCTCACCCCCGAGGTTCCGGACTGGGCCCGTTTCTCGCGGGTCCCCTGTCCCGGCAATCATCTGCACGGCCCGGAGATTGATTATTGTCGCCTCTCCTGTCAGTTGCAATATATCGTCAATTATTTCAATGATGTTCGCTCCTTTGACAAGGGGATGTTGACCATCTATGAGGGCGAGGACAAGGAAACCCGTATTCATGCCGATGCCCAATCCCTTTTTTTCCATATCATCTTCCTGCAGCTCTCCAATACGTCCTGCTCCGTGTTTATCAGAAACCGCCACTTCAGGCGTCACTACCGCTTTTCCAGTGCACCGCGTGATATCTTTTACGCCTATTTCTCCATCTTTCTGGTCAATAGCTACCTGACGGGCAACGAATGTCCTGTTTCCCTGGAGAGGTTGAAGGGTCAGTTTAAGTTGGAGATTAGCGTCCTGGACAGTCTCATTGAGCGACTTACTATCGCTTCCCACCATCCGGATGCCGAGGCCTCGCGTAACGGCCTGGTAATCTTCGAGGCCCTCCTCAAGTTGATGGATCTGAACTTTGAGGCGTATCTCAAGGAGTTGCGGCAACAGGTCGAAGATGACTCTAGGCTATCTTGAATAATTGCTTTTTCGTCCAATCTCCCGGAGTCTCGCGAGCTCGCTTACCTCGTTATGCTCAAAAAATAATGCTCGGAGGTAAGCGAAACGAAGTGGAGACTCCGATATCGTATATATGCCTGCACCCCAAGGGTAGCCGGAGTGTCGCAGGCTCCCTTACCTCTTTCAGGGCGTGCTTATTTTCTCGCACTCCTTGATCTCGAACGAAATGACCTATTTCTGGACAGACACTACTTGAGCAGGAGCACCAGGAAAAGCAGGCCGAGTAACAGGTAGGCTGTTCCGGTCAGGGACCAGCGCATTAACATTTTCTCCAACCGCCTGCTGTGGCGGGCGACAAGATGAAAGATCTGTTGCAGCTGCTGGCTGAGTGCCTCTTTGTCGCTCCTCTGCTTCTGTTGAGGGGGCCTCTTTGCCGCTGTCGGTGGGTGATCCTGCGACCAGAAGATCCAGAGAATATCCCCGGCCGGCACGGAGATACCCCTGCCGGACGGCCACCAGCGCCAGGCCGCCAGCATCATGGCACCACCGGCCAGCACCGGCCACAGCCCCTGCCAGATGAGGTTCAGCTGCGTTACATGGGCGGCATAGGCCTGTTGGTGCGGCCAGAACCAGGGCAGGAGGGCAACAGCAAGCCAGAGCAGCAGCCAGGCGCGGGTCATGACCGCTGCGCCGCGGGCGGTTTCCTGCGGTTGCCTGGCAGCCATGGTCTTGAGGAAGTGGCAGACAATCAGGGTGGTGGCCAGGGCGGTGAGCGGCAGGACACAGCCCAACAGGGTGAGCCAGGGGGCGGGCAGGCCATGAACGATCTCCTTCATGGCAAACTTGGCAATGGCGCCACTGGTCAGGGGCAGGCCGGCCAGGGCCAGGGCCGGCAGCAGGATGAGGTAGGGGGCTGCCTGGCTATTTTTTTGGGCCATGGGCAGGCCGGTGGCCAGAAAGAGTGAGGCCTTGGCCAGGCCATGGTGCAGGGCATAGATGCTGACTGCCGTGGCTACCTGGGGCCACTGGTTCGGAGCCAGCAGGCCACATCCCACCAGCATGGTCATGATGCCCATCTGGCTGATGCTGGAGTATGCCAGAATGGTCTTGGTGTCTGTCTGAGTCAGACCGATGGCCACACCATAAAAGGCGGCCATCAGCCCCAGGATAATCAGTGCCTCGCCCCAGCCCGGCAGAATGATCTCCTGGCTCATGGGCAGAAAACGCAGCCAGCCCAGCAGGCCGGCCTTGATCATGACGCCGCTGAGCACGGCGCTGGCCGGTGCCGGGGCCACCGGATGGGCCAGGGGCAACCAGACGTGCAGCGGCAGCAGGCCGGCCTTGATGCCAAAACCGATAAAGAGCAGGGTGAGGCTGAGGTTGCCGGTCGGGCTGGCGGCAATGGTGGCGAGTTCCAGGTCAGGCAGGCGGGCGGCCATCAGGACCATGCCGGAAAAAAGCAGGATCTCGCCCACCATGACCAGTACCATATAAACCCGCCCGGCCCGGCGCGCCTCCGGGCTGCCTCGGTGGACAATGAGGCCGTAGGCACTGATACTCATCAGGCCGAAAAAGAGATAAAAGCCGAGCATATCCTGGGCCAGGATGAGGCCGAAGTTAAAGGCCATGGTGATCAGGTAGAAAAAGAAGAAGCGGTGGCGTTGCGGGTCATCGCCCAGATAGCCGTGGGCAAACCAGGCCGCTGCTCCCCAGACCAGGGCGGCAAGCAACAGAAAGGAACGGCCCATCTCATCGATGCCCATGCGACCGCCCATGAAGAACCAGGCCACCTCCAGGTCGATACCGGGCTGGAGCAGCAGGGCGGCAGCCAGGGCCGGTAAGGTGCTCCAGGCGGCAAAGCGCATCCCTGTCCGGCGGCTGCTCCGCATAACCAGAAGAAGGGCCACCAGCAGGGGCAGGCCCGGCACCAGGGAGAGAAGCAGAACGCCGGCCTGGCCGTTATTGAGCAGCTGGCTTGTCATGGCCCATACCTCGTGCTGACAATAAAACGGACCCAGGCCAGGGGGCTGAGGTTGCTGTTGGCCAGCAAGCCCACCAACAGAGAAACAACAGCGGTGATCAGGGGCGGCACAACCAGCATCCAGTGGCACTCCCAGTTTCCCTTGCGACCGGAATCTTCGGGCCATGCCTCCTCCTGCTTCCTGAACCAGGCCCCATAGATGATAGGCAGGAAATAGGCGGCATTCAGGAGGCTGGAAAGGACCAGGACAACGAGAAGCCAACCGTGACCCGGCTGCTCAATGGCGCCCAGGCCCAGATACCATTTGCTGACAAAACCGGCCATGGGCGGCAGGCCGATCATGCCCATGGCGGCCAGGGTGAAGGCGGCCATGGTCAGGGGCAGACGTCGCCCCACACCGTTCATACGGCTTATATTATGGAGTCCGAGGGTCTCGGCAATGTTGCCGGCACAGAAAAACAGGGTAATCTTCATGATGCCCTGATGCACCAGATGTACCATGC
Source organism: Desulfobulbaceae bacterium (assembly GCA_002868945.1). Lineage (GTDB taxonomy): Bacteria > Desulfobacterota > Desulfobulbia > Desulfobulbales > SURF-16 > BM506. The sequence continues at coordinate 97,281 of PKTX01000004.1, read as the reverse complement.
CTCCCATGATGGCCAACGGGTTGCCGATGCTGATGCCCAGGGCGATATAGGAGACCTGGCTCACCGTGGAATAGGCCAGGCGTCGTTTGAGATTGTCCTGCCGTATGGCCAGCAGGGAGCCATAGATAATCGTCAGGGTGGCGGCCAGGGTCAAGGGCATGAGCAGACCGAGTTCACGGCTGAGCGGTAGACCGTAGACGTCAAGAACAATACGCATAATGCCGAAGGCGCCGGCCTTGACCACGGCCACGGCATGGAGAAGGGCGCTCACCGGCGCCGGTGCCACCATGGCGCGCGGCAACCAGCCATGCAGGGGAACCAGGGCCGCCTTGACTCCCACCCCGGCCATGAGCAGAAAAAAGATGAGAATAAGGGATTGCCTATGTTGGACCAACAGGGGCACGAGCAGTCCCGGTCGGCTGAAGTCGATCTGACCCGCCAGGACATGCAGCCAGACCACGCCGACAAAGAGGAGCAGACCGCCGCTTAAGCTATAGAGCAGATAGAGACGGCCGGCTGCCATGGCCTCGGCTGTGCCGCGATGGATCACCAGGGGATAGGTGGTCAGGGTGAGCATTTCAAAGAAGAAGAGAAAGGTGAGCAGATTGCCGGCCAGGGCAATACCGATGGTCACCGACACACAGATGCTGAAGTAGCCGAAAAAATGACTGCGGTTGGGGGCATCCTCCAGGTAAGCAACGGCATAGATGGTGGTGAAGAGCCACAGCAGGGTTGAGAGGGCAACAAAGAGGGCGGAGAGCGGATCGGCCCGCAGGACCAGTTCAAGGCCGGGCAACAGGCTCAGATGGGCGGCAAAGCTGTGGCCCTGGGAGATGCCGATGATCATCACCAGCACCAGGACCATCTTCATGGTGGCGCCCAGGAGGTTGAGGGTGGTTCGCCAGGCCCGATTTGATTCGGCCAGGGTGAAGATAATCAGGCCCGGCACCAGGGAGCTGAGCAGGATCATGATCAGCAGCCAGTTTTGCCAGATCATCAGCTCACCTCCAGCAGGGCCAGGGGCAGAGGCGCAATAATGCCAAGCAGCAGGGAGATAAGGGCCAGGGTCAGGGCGCTCCACTGCATGGAAGCACTTACCACCAGGGCGGGCCGTATCCTCAGGAGCTGTGGACTGAGGATGGCGGAGACGGCCCGGAATATATAAGCGGCACTGAGGCCGCTGCCCAGAAGAATAAGCAGGGCCAGCCACCAGAGGCCCTGATTGATAGCGGTGTTGATGTAGAGATATTTGGCAATAAAGCCGCCGGAGGGCGGCAGCCCCATGATGGTGAGGGCGGCCAAGCCAAAGGCAAAGCTCGAGACAGGCAGCAGTTGCCGGACTCCGGCCAGGTCACGGATGCGGTCATGGCCCATCTGCAGAAAAAAAGTGCCGGCTGCCAGAAACATGGCGCCCTTGGCGCAGCTGTGGGAGATGGCAAAATAAAAGAGGGCGCCATGCCCCTGGCCGCTTGTCTCGGCCAGCAGTGGAAAGGCCACAAAGAGATAACCGATCTGGGCCACGGTGGAGTAGGCCACCAGCATCTTCAGGCGTTGCTGGGCAAAGGCCTGCCAGGCGCCCCAGATGATGGCGGCACCGCCGAGAATGGCCGGCACCAGCCCCACGGCCGTAAAAATGAGTTCCACGTGCCAGAATCGGTAAAAGAGATACCAGGAGCCCTTGATGACCAGGCCGGAAAGAATGGCGCTCACCGGGGTCAGGGCATTGGCATGGGCCGGCGGCAGCCAGAAGTGAAAGGGGAAAAGAGCGCTCTTCAGTAACAGACCGATACTGATTAAGGCGAGGGCCATGCTGGTCGGCGGTGACAGGCTCAGGCTATTTATGATTGCGGTAAGCGCCAGGGTGCCATACGCCTTGTAGAAAAAACCGACACCCAGCAGAAAACTGAGTGAGCCCAGCAGGCTGACCAGCAGGTAGCGCATGGCCGCAACCAGGGAGGGTGGCTTGCCGGACAGGGCGGTAAGTCCGACACTGCTCAAGGTGACAAGCTCCAGACTGACATAGATGTTAAAGATGTCATTGCTTAAGAAGAGACCGTTGAGAGCGGCCCATAACAGGAGCCAGAGCGACCAGAAGGCGTGTTCCTGGGCGCTATGCAAGGCATGGTGTTTGCTGTTGCGGCGACGGCTTTGAAAATAGCCGCCACTGTAAATGGAAACAGCAAGTCCGGTTATTGCCGTCATCATTACCATGAGTGCTGCCGGGCCGTCCGCCCTCAGTGCGATCCCCAAAGGCGGCTGCCAGCCACCCAGGGCGTAATGGGCCGGGCCATGGCCCAGGATCTGCCAGGCCAGGGCAGTGCCGAGACCGCTGCTCAGCGCGGCAAAAAAGAGGCCGAGCCGGCGGGAGTGGTCTTTGAAGAGGAACGTGAGCAGCGCCCCGGTGAGCGGTGCCGCCACCGGCCAGATCAACCAGGCAGAGGAGTGGAGGGCCGGGTTGGTCATCGGCGCACCGTGCCTCTTTTTTTCTGCAACAGGTCATGACGCCGGGCAGCCTCCTGGACATGGCAGGCCAGGGCCAGGGCCACGGCTGTACTGCTTACTGAAACGACAATGCCGGTGAGCACCATGGCCTGGGGTACCGGATCAATGAGGGTGCCGCTGCCGTGGGCAATGGTAATCAAAAAGAGAAAAATACCGCTGGCCATGATATTGGTGGCCAGAATCTTGCGCAGGAGCTCCGCGCAGCCGAGGAGACCGGCCAACCCCATCACAAAGAGCAGCAGGCCGGTGAGGCCATATATAAGAGAGGGGGAGAGCATCGTCATGAGTCCTCCTCCCATGCAGGCGAGTGAGCGCTGTTTTCGCCCCTGCTTTTTCCCTGCGGCTGTCGGCCGGCAAAAAGGGTGGCCAGGCAGAGGCCGATGGAAAAGGCGGCGGTCGCTTCCAGAGTGACTATGGCCAGGGTGGCCTCCGGGGCGCGATATTCGAGAAAATGGCGGCCCCGGAGCATGGCTGCCACTGCCACCACCAGGAAATAAAAAGGTCCCAGGCAGATGCCCCAGACCAGCCCCCCTTTAGGTAAGCGAGCAAGCAGCGGTGAGGAGTCCAGGAGGAGCAGTACGCCGGCGCCGCCCAGAATTGCACCGGCCTGGAAGGCGCCGCCGGCCTGATTGCTGCCTGCCCAGAGCAGATAGCCTGCCACCAGCACCATAAGGGGCACCAGCAGACGTTCCAGAGATGAGAGGATAGCACCTGCCTGCGGCTGGCGGGGAGCCGTGACTGTTGTCGGTCGCAGGGACCAGACCACCATGACACCCAGGAAGATAACAAAACACTCCAGCAGGGTGTCATAGGCCCGGAAGTTAAGGAGTACCGCCGTGACCCGGCTGCTGACACCGCTTGCTGTCAGAGAGGCATCGACCTGGGCAGCCAGGCCGACCGCTGCGGGACCCGGCGCCAGATAGGCCCAGGCCAGGGCTGTAAAGAGCAGCACCAGCAACAAGGCCAGCGGCCATTGTCGCTTCAATGCTGAAGCCGTTTTGCTAGGCCCTTTTGTCATGGCGTTCCTCATTGCGATCCAGACGCCTTTCGCCCCGTTTGTTGCCGGTCACTCTTTGCAGGGCAGACAGGAAGAGGGCGCCGGTCAGGCCGGAGCCGATGGCGGCTTCCGCCAGGGCCAGGTCCGGCGCCTGCAGGCGTACCCAGCTTAAGGCCATCAGCATGCCGAAGGATATGAAAAGGACCACTGCCTTAAAAAGGTCGTGACTGCGCAGCACCTGCCAGGCCAGCCAGGCAAGGGTGAGGCAGAGACATATGTCAAAGGCGTTGACAACCATTACTTCTCCCTGGTCCACGGTTTGATCTTTTTGCGGAGAGCGGCATCCGCCACCAGGTGGCAGGAGGTGGCACTGGCCATCAGGACCAGAAACCAGATAAGCAGCAGCTTGATCACCTCAAGCCAGCTACTGGACTGGATGATCAGGCCCAGGACAATAAAGCCGAGACCGACATTGTCCGCCTTGGTGAGGGCGTGCAGACGGGTGTAGATATCGGGCAGGCGCAGCAGGCCAATGGTGCCGGAGAGGAAAAAGGGAATGCCGAGCACGACGCAGCCTGTGCCGATCAGCTCAACGATGGTCATGTCTTCGTCCTTTTGGCGTTATTTTTCCGGTCCAGGCCCGGCGCACAAAGGCCACGGTGGACAGGGCGGCCAATAGGGCGAAGACCAGAGCGACATCCTCGACAATCAAGGCGTCAAAGCCCCGGGCCAGCAGCAGAAGGATGGCCACCCCGCAGGTACCGAAGAGTTGAGCCGCCATCATGCGATCCGCTGCTGTCGGGCCCCGGAGAATTCTGAGCAGGCCGGCAGCCACGGAGAGCAGAAGGATGAGGGCCAGGCTGACATAAAAGGTGTTCATGGGTCGTCACCCTCCGCCGCAGGGGGGGCGCTATAGAGTGCGGCAATGCGTCTCTCCAGGTCCCTGACGGTTTCCACCACCGGCAGGCGCTTGTCGAGGCTGTGGATAAGGAGTTTGTCATGCCGGAACCGGGCCGAAATGGTACCGGGTAGCAAGGAGACACAGTTGGCCAGCAGGATGCGCCCGCCCTCGTGGTCGATAATGAAGGAGTAGTCCACCAGGGCCGGGTCAATGGGCAGTCGGGGATGGAGGACGCGCCGCATGACATCCACCCCGCTTAAAAAAGAGAGGCCGATAAAGTAGGGCAGGAAACGGATAATGCTCGCAAAGCGCAGGCGGCGCGGTTGCCTGGCCGGGAGATGCATGTGGAGCCAGGTGGCCAGCAGGGTGGTGCCCAGGCCAAAGGGCCAGCTTGCCATGTTACCGCCGCTGAGCAGGAGCCAGAGACAGCCGAAGAACGCCAGGCGCCAGGCCACTGCCGCTGGCGTGGAAAAGGTGTATCTCTTTGTTCCGGAAGACATGTCAATCATGACAACCTGTGGCGGGCCTTATTCCTCGGCCTAGCTGGGGAAAATAGTGTTCCTGACGGTCCGACGGCACAATCCGTCCCAGAAGGCTCGTGTGGGCCCGGTGCCCGCCTCATGTCCTTGGCGATCATATTCCAAAGGTCATGGTAGCACATGCGATGATGGTGATGAAGCAGATTTGTGGACCTGCCCTCCTGCCCTGTTGGGGCGAATATCCCTGACCATTTCCTTGACAGAGCGGAAAAGCCTGTGCTGGAATGAGACACAGGACCATCATATGGTGCCATGTCATGACGAGTGGATATTGCAACGGCAAAATCTACCAGGAGGCGGAGATATGTCTGTGGGAAAATTCTGTAATCGGCAGGTGGTTGTGGCGGATCGACACAGTGACATTGTTGCGGTGGCAAAACTCATGCGCCGCCACCATGTCGGCGATGTCGTCCTTGTTCAGGATATAACCGTGGACAACAAGGTGCCGGTGGGGATCATCACCGACCGTGACCTGGTCATTGAGCTGATGGCCCTGGAGGTGAACCTGGAGACGGTGAACGTCGGCGATGCCATGAGTTACGAACTTGTTACCTGTTGTGAGACGGACAGCCTCTGCGACGCCCTGCAGCGTATGCAGGCCAGACATGTACGGCGCCTGGTGGTGGTGGATGAGGCGGGCTGTCTCAGTGGTATTCTCACGGTGGACGATCTGGTGGAGCTTTTGGCCGAAGAGATGAGCGGTGTGGCCAGGGTGGTTATGGGCCAGCCGGAGCGAGAGCGGCGGTGCCGGGTGTAGGTGGCTGCCGACTTGCTACGACATGAGGCCGCCTTTCTCGGCAGATTCTTGTGAGAAAGGCGGGCTAGGCAGGCTTGGGCCGCTGGGCGTGTAAGATCTGTTGCAGGCCGATGATCACCTTGCTGGCCTCCTTTTTGCTCAGGGTGGCCACTCTCTCTTTCTTGTAATATTTTTTAAGAAAATTGCGGAGATTGTTGGTGTCCCAGCCCAGTTCCTCCGCCAGGTGTTTGATGAAGAGGCGTTGACGCAGGGTGAGACCCTGGCGGCTGGGGCGGTAATGTCTGCTCCGGGCAAAGGAGCGCATCAGGCGCTGGAAACCCGCCTCATCCAGATCACGAGCCGAACGGACGCCGGCCGCCTTTTCCAGCATGTCACGATAGTCCTCATCGGCCAGATCAAGCTCCCGCTTGACGATGTGGATCACCGCCAATTTCTTGTGGTCCAGCTGGCTCATGACCGACACCTCTTGATAATCTCCCGCATGAAATAAGGCAGGTCGTCGGGGTGCCGCGAGGTGATCAGGTTGCCGTCCACCACCACCCTCTCATCCAGGTAATGGCCGCCGGCCCTTTCTATATCACGGGCGATACCGCGCACGCCGGTGAGGTGTCTGCCGGCAAGTACGCCGGCAGAGGCCAGGATGAGCGGTCCATGACAAATGGCTGCCACTGTTTTGCCCTGCGTCATGAAGCGACCCACAAGTTCCAACAGGGTACTGTTTGCCCGAAGGGTGATCGGTGCCTTGCCGCCGGGTAAAAGGAGCAGGTGGTACTCCTGGTCATTGATGTCGGCCAGACCGACGGCTTCAACCTTATAGCCATGCTTGCCTTGCATGGCGCCCCTTGCAAGGGAGGCCACCTGCGTCTCTATGCCCTCCTCCAGGAGGCGATAGTAGGGGACCAACAGTTCCGAGTCCTCAAAGAGGGGGCCGCTGACAATAAGTGCTTTCATGGGAGATCCTCCTGTGCCCTCCCGGTCGGCCTGCCGGCCAGGTCGAGGATGGTGGGGAGCAGACCTTCGACCACCCGGGCTAAACGTTCATAGTCAAGCTTCTCCGGCGTGTCCTGCGGAGTATGGTAGGCATCGTATCTGAAAAAGGCGGTGTCCGTGATCATGATGGCGGTAAAGCCCTCCTGCCAGAAGGACCAATGGTCGGACCAGCCGATGCCGGTGACAAAAAAAGGGGCAGCCAAGCCTTGCGAGGGTATATGACCATGATGACGAAAGGCGGTGATGGCCTGTCGTACGAGAGCGCGGGAGCTGAGATTGCCGACAAAGGCGATGAAGTCGGCCCGGTCAGGATAGAAATAGTTAAAGGGAAAGGGATAATCCTGGCTGCCGGGTTTATCGCTGTAGTATCCCATGGTCTCCAGGGCGATCATGCCTCTGATATCCTCCTGGCGGGCCCGGGCCGCCATGGCATAGACGCGGCTGCCCATGGACGTCTGGAGGAAAAAAGGTGGTTCCTCATTGGCAAAGGCCACCAGGCGAATGGTGCGTTGCGGGGTGGTGGCGGCCAGGCGACGGGCCAGCTCCAGGAGCACGGCCACGCCGGAGCCGTTATCATTGGCTCCGGGGCAATTGAACACCGTGTCATAGTGGGCCCCCACCACAATGATTTCCGAGGCCCGACCTGTACCCGGGATCTCCACCTCCAGGTTGATGGAGGTGACACCGTCGGCGCGAAAGGGCAGTTCATTGACCTCGTAGCCCAGGGCCTGCAACTGACTGCGCAGATAGGTGACGGTTGCCGCCATGGCCGTATGGGTCCAGATGTTGCGGGGGCCGATATCCTCGGCCAGGACCCGGACATGATCGGCCAGGCGCCGGGCGCACTCCTTTTCAGCCGTGCTCAGTTCTGGAAGGCGGCCGGAAAAGGAGACGCCCGGCATCTGTAAAAAGGTAAAGAGAGCAGCCATAAGTATCACCAGGGTCAGACAGAGACGGCCCAGGGCCGCCAGCCACTCTTTTGTCCCACGGGGAGTCAGTCTGATCTTCATGACGTCACTGCCTGTTTCCTTCCGGTGCGGAGCCGGGCAGGTGTCGATCTAGAAAATCGGCAAGCCCTTGCCTGTAGATCGAGTCGCTGAGCAGAAAGCCGTCATTGTGGCCGCCCTTGATTTCCAGAAAATCCTTGGTTGTGTCGGCGGCGGCAAAGATTGCCTCGCCATGTTGAAAGGGGATGATCTCATCCTGACGGCTGTGGATCACCAGGAGCGGACAGGAGATCTGCCTGACCGCCGCAAGTGTATTGTAATGCAGCCGGCTGAGCAGGCGGGTCGGCAGCCAGGGATAGAGTTCCGCCGCCATATCGGGCACCGAGGTGAAGGCCGACTCGACAATCAGGGCGGCAGGCCGGCGGTTCGTGGCGAGCCGGGCCGCCACTGCCGCCCCCAGGGAGCGACCGAAAAGAATGATGCGCTGCGGTGCGATGTGGCGCTCGGTGACGAGGTAGTGCCAGGCTGCCTCTGCATCGGCATAGGTGCCGGCCTCGCTGGGATGTCCTTGGCTACGGCCATAGCCGCGGTAGTCAAAGATCAAGACGCTGAGGCCCAGGTCGTGAAAGAGGGCCAGGGAGTCGAGGCGATGGGAGATGTTGCCGGCATTGCCGTGGCAGAAAAGCACCACACCGTCGGCATCGGCTGCCGGCACAAACCAGCTGTCAAGTCGGACATTGTCGGCAGAGGTCAGGTACACCTCTTCAAAGGCCAGATTGACTTGGGCCGGCGTCCTGTCGACGTTGCGGCCCCCAAGGCCGGGTAAAAAGAGGAGACGGGGCTGGTAAATAAAGACAAAGAGCAACAGGGCGCCATAGACCACGGCAATGAGCAGGATGATGCCGCCCAGTGCAGCAGACATGGCCATGGCAGCCTTTATTTCCCGCCACCCCGGCAAGGGTGCTCTCAGCCCTTGACCTTGACCGTGCTCGCCTGGGGGCCCTTGTCGCCCCTCTCCTCATGAAAGGTGACCTTGGTACCCAGGGTCAGGGAGTCGAAGTCGTCATTAACCACACTGTTACGGTGGAAATAGATCTCCCGATGGTCCGGCGTGGTGATGGTGCCGTAATCCTCCATGGGCACCAGATGGCTGATTTCACCGGAGGGCATCTCGCTATGGCTCTTGACCTGGCCCCGTTGTCTTTCCTTATGCTTTTCCAACTGGCGGGCCGCGGCCTTGAAGGCGTCACGCAGGGCCACATAGCAATCCGTGTGGGCCTTGTTGGCAGGGGCCGGCTCTTTGTTGACCACAAATTTTCCTGCCGCACTGGTGATGTCTATCCGCACATTAAAAAGGCCGCCCTGCTGTTGACTGCGCGCTGGTGCCTCCACCACAACTTTGCAGCTCACCAAGGGGCCGTGCATGGTGTTGAGTTTGTCCACCCGTTGGCGGATATCCTCCTCCACGGCCGGTGAGGTATCCATATTGCGAAAGGTAATCTGTAAGGGTGACTGCATGGGTTTCTCCTGGTTTTATGGTGAGTGTTACGGCCATCTTGAAGAGGTGCTCTTTCGGAGTCTCGCAGGTTCGTTTATCTGGCCGATTTTTTCGTCGAAACTTTCCTTCTGACTCTTGATACCTGAAGTCTGAATTCTCTTATGAAACTTCAATTAGTTTCATTAACGTTCAAACCGGTCAGAGCCCGGCGGCGGCGCTGAATTCTGAATTCTTTTTATACTGTTTTGCCTTCATCGTGGCTGCCGGTGAGGGGGACAAAGGCCACATCCAGCACATTTCTGCTGGTAAAGGTGTTGTCCTTCTTCTTCTCGATAACGAGCAACTGCTGGCTGCGGTGCGGTGGCCCCACCGGAATGACAAGCCGGCCGCCCGGGCGCAGCTGTTCCTGCAGGGGAGCGGGCACATGGTCGGCTGCGGCAGTGACAATAATGCCGTCATAGGGGGCCTGTGTCGGCCAGCCCAGATAGCCGTCGCCCTGGTGGACCTCGACATTATGGAAGCCGAGCTCCTGCAGGCGGTGCTCGGCCTGATGGGCCAGGTCGGCGATAATCTCCACGGAGTAGAGCTTTTTGATCAGCAGGGACAGGACCGCAGCCTGATAACCGGAACCAGCCCCCACCTCCAGCATGACACTGTCTGCTGTCGGGCAGAGCAGGTCGGTCATCAGGGCGACGATAAAGGGCTGGGAGATGGTCTGGCCGTTGCCGATGGGCAGAGGGCCATTGGCATAGGCGTGTGGTTTCAGGTAATCAGGGACAAATTGATGACGCGGCACCCGGGCCATGGCCTCCATCACCCCGGGCCGCAGCGAGGCAAGCCCTGTATAGCCCTGGGTGAGACGGGTTTCCACCTCAATGGTGTGCAACATCTCCTGGATTTCTCTTTGCAGCATGAGTGCCTCCCTCGTCTTAGTTTAGCGCAGCAGGGGGAGGCTGGCAAAAAAATATCGCCGCGCATCGGATTCCGGCAGCTCCAGGCGCATTTAACGTTGGTTGCATGGCAATCGGGCCGGCTTGAAAAAGGAGCGGTTTTGCTGTTCTTCGTCAAAATCAATGTGCTACAGTGGAAGGTATATGGCCCGGCAGACGAAAGGAACGATGCAGACAAGAGCCCCCCTTCACATGGACAGATTCGGCACCGGCAGGCTGCGCTGCGGCATGTCCTTGTTTTTGGTGCTGATCTGTTGTCTTGTTGCGGCTGTGTCCGCCCAGGCGGCCCTGGCCCAGGACAGACCGGCTTCAGCCGCCCTGCGCCTGGAGATAAGAGGGGCCATCGGCCCGGCCGCGGCCGAATATGTCAAGGAGGGCTTGACCATAGCGGAGCAGAGCGGCGCCCACCTGGTGATCCTGGAGATGGATACACCCGGTGGCCTTGACACGGCCATGCGTCAGATCATCAAGGCGGTCCTGGCCTCGCCCATTCCGGTGGTCGGGTATGTGGCACCGGCCGGTTCCCGGGCCGCCAGTGCCGGCACCTATATCCTCTATGCCAGCCATGTGGCGGCCATGGCGCCGGCCACCAATCTGGGCGCAGCCACTCCTCTCCGGATCACGCCCCTGCCCGGGACCTCGGATGAGGGCAAGGGCGACGACAACAGCGGTGATGAGCAGGAGATTGCCGGTTCCTCCGTCCTGGAGCGGAAAATGGTCAATGACGCCGAGGCCTATATCAAGGGATTGGCCAAACGGCACGGCCGCAATGCGGAGTGGGCGGCCCGGGCCGTGCGCCAGGCCGTGAGTCTTTCGGCTGCCGAGGCCCTGGCGCTTGGCGTCGTTGACCTGGTGGCTGACGGCCCCGAAGACCTGCTGGCCCAGCTCGACGGCCACGAGGTGGCGCTGAGCAGCGGCCCCCAAAAACTGGTCACCCGGGGTATGCTTGTCGAGACCCTGGCCCCCTCGTGGCGTATCCGTTTGCTCATGGTGATCACCGATCCCAACATCGCCTACTTCCTGCTGCTTGTCGGCATCTACGGCTTGATCTTTGAATTGACCCATCCCGGTCTTGTCCTGCCGGGCGTGGCAGGTGCCGTCTCTCTGCTCCTGGCCCTCTATGCCTTTCAGGTTCTACCTGTCAATTACGCCGGTCTGGCCCTCATGCTTCTGGGTATCATGTTTATGATCGCCGAGGCCTTTGTGCCCAGCTTCGGGGCCCTGGGGGTGGGCGGCATTGTCGCCTTTGTCAGCGGTTCGCTCATCCTGATGAATGATGAGGGAGTGCGGATCTCCCGACCGCTCATTGCCGCCACGGCCCTGACCTCCGCTGCGGTGCTCATGCTGTTTGTCGGTAGGTTTTACAAGACGAGCCGCCGGCCATTGGTGAGCGGCGCCGAAGGGTTGCTCGGCAGTGTGGGTGAGGCCATGGAGAGTTTTGACGGCAAGGGTCGTATCTGGATCCATGGCGAATCGTGGCAGGCCCTCAGCCGGACGCCGGTGGCCAAGGGCCAACAGGTCAGGGTGACGGGCCAGGAGGGCCTCACCCTTAATGTGGAAATTCTCAAGGAGGAAGAGTGACATGATCAGCCCGGACATCGCCCCCTATATTATCCCTCTTATCCTGCTGGCCGGCCTGCTCGGAATCTCGTTGAAGATCGTGCCGGAGTATGAACGCCTGGTGGTCTTCTTCCTTGGCCGTTTTCAGGCCGTCAAGAAGCCGGGCCTGCGCATTGTTATCCCCGGTATCCAGCAGGCGGTGCGTGTTGACCTGCGGGTCATCACCATGGACGTGCCCAGTCAGGATGTTATCTCCCGCGACAATGTCACGGTGCGGGTCAATGCCGTGCTCTACTTCCGGGTGGTGGATCCGGAACGGGCCATTATCCAGGTGGAGGATTATTATAATGCCACCAGCCAGCTGGCCCAGACCACCCTGCGTTCCGTGCTGGGTCAGCACGAGCTGGACGAGATGCTGGCGGAACGGGATAAGATGAATGCCGATGTGCAGGAGATCATCGATAAACAGTCCGATGCCTGGGGCATCAAGGTGACCAATGTTGAAATAAAGCATGTTGATCTCAATGAGAACATGATCCGGGCCATTGCCAAACAGGCTGAGGCGGAGCGTGAAAGGCGGGCCAAGGTGATTCATGCCGAGGGTGAGTTGCAGGCCTCGGAAAAGCTGCTGGCCGCCGCCAATGTCATTGCCAGCAACCCCCAGGCCCTGCAGCTTCGCTATCTGCAGACCCTCAACGACATTGCCAGTGAAAATTCCTCAACCATCATCTTCCCCCTGCCCCTTGACCTGATCAAGGCCTTTCAGGAGAAAAAAGAATGATCTGCCGGACCACCGGATGACCGCCATGCATAGCCAGCTTCTCGGGGATATGGTGCTGATCATCCACCTGCTCTTTATCCTCTTTGTTGTTTTTGGCGCCCTGCTGATGCGGCACTGCCCCGCCTTGATATTTCTCCATCTGCCGGCCGTCCTCTGGGGGGCCATGGTGGAACTGCGGGGCTGGCCATGTCCCCTCACTCCCCTGGAGAATCATTTCCGACAGGCGGCCGGCCAAGGCGCCTATGGCGGCGGCTTTCTGGAAAACTACATAACGCCGCTCGTCTATCCGCCCGGCCTCAGCCGCCAGGGCCAGATGACCCTGGGGCTGCTGGTGCTGCTTATTAATGTTCTCCTCTATGGCCGGCTTCTGCATCAACGAGGCCGGGACGATCCGGATCGGCCTCGTTGAGGAAATAAGCGCCGGCCATTTCTCTTGATTGGCGGAATATGATAGGCTGCTCATAGTGGTGGCCTTTTTCGACCGAACACCTGATAACCCTCACCCTCTTTTCCCATGGCCAAGATACGCAGAATTGTTCTTGATGTGCTGAAGCCGCATCAGCCCAATGTTGTTGATTTTGCCACTTCCCTGGCGGAGCTGGCTGACCGGTGCCATGTCAAAATCATTGTCACCGAGGTGGATAAGAAAACGGAAAATATCATCCTGGAGCTGACCGGGGATGATGTTCTGTTTCAGATGATAAATGAAGAGATCAAAAAAATGGGGGCCTCTGTGCACAGTATTGACGAGGTTGAGGTGGAGGGTCGTGCTACCGATGAAGGCTGACGCTAGCTGTGTCCCTTCGGCCCCTTTGCCGCCTCCCGGTCTTGATCCTTGCGGCATCCATGATTAACATGAACAACAGTGATATCGGCAGCCAGCTGCGCCAGGCCCATGGCATTACCAGGCGTTATCTGGTTACCAACGGCTTTGATGGCGCCCTGACCATGCTCGGCCTGATGGTGGGGTTTGAGACAGCCGGTCAGGGCGTTGACCTGGCCGTGGCCATCAACGCCTGTCTGGGTGCGGCAGTGGCCCTGTTGGCAAGCGGCTTGAGCAGCGCCTACCTCAGCGAGGCGGCGGAACGCCAGAAAGAGCTGCACGATCTGGAGGCGGCACTGCTCCGGGATCTCACCGACAGCCACCAGGGACGGGCAAGCAGGGCCATTCCCATTCTGGTTGCCCTGGTCAACGGTCTCTCCCCCTTCTGCATCTCGCTGATAATCATGACGCCGCTCTGGCTGGCTGATCGGGGCCTGATAAACCTGCCGGTCTCCCCCTTCCTGGCGGGCATGGCTATTGCCCTGGGACTCATCTTTTTGCTCGGCATTTTTTTGGGCCGTATAAGCAAAACCTTCTGGCTCTGGATGGGCCTGCGCACCTTGATTATCGGCCTTGTCACAGTGGCGGTGATTGTCGTCTCGCAGGGGGTGGTCTAGCCCGCCTTGCCGACAGATGGTGCGCGGCAAGGCGGGGGCACCTCCCTGCCGAGCTTTGCAGGGGCGGCTGCGTCGGTTACCTCTGGTCAGACCTCCGGTCGGGGCACCATTTTTTTACTCGCTGTTTTATATGGAGAAGACATGCATGATCGTTTAACGGAATTGCTCAACAGCATCAGGCGGCTGGAGCAGGAGCTTCGCGATGAATTCGCCAAGAAACAGCAGGAATATTTTTATGAGATTCGCAACAAAAAGGTCTACTTCAAGGAAGAGATTCGCCGTCAGAACAGGAACCTGATCAAAAAAACCCGCTATTACCTCAAGGATGCGTCGCTGCTCAACATTCTTACGGCGCCGCTCATCTGGTCTTGTCTGCTGCCGGCCTTGTTCCTGGACCTGATGGTCACCATATATCACGCCATCTGTTTTCCGGTCTATGGTATTCCCAAGGTAAAGCGGGATGACTACATTGTCTTTGACAGGCACTATCTCAGTTACCTCAATTGGATAGAAAAGCTGAACTGCTGCTACTGCGGCTATTTTAACGGCTTGATTGCCTATGTACAGGAGATAGCCGCTCGCACCGAGCAGTATTGGTGTCCCATTAAACACGCCAGGCGGGTGCGCTACACGCACAGCCGCTATAAGAAGTTTTTTGATTATGGTGATGCGAGGAGCTTTCGCCGCAGAAACAAAGAGGTGCGCCGCGATTTTTCAGACATCGGGTCGTGAGCGGTAGCCGCCGGTCTGAAAACCTCAGCGCCCGCAAGTCTCTCTCTGTTTGCTGGCTGCTGATGCGGCGTTGGCATCAAAATTCGGCTCAGTTGCGCTCGGTACCTTTTTTAATGTGCTGCTGGAGATGCCGCTGCCGCTTGTTTTTCTCAGGGCTCCGGCGTTTGTCGCCTGATGCGGTAAAATTCTTTGTGATCATTTTGTAGTAGCTGCCCTTGTCGATGCCCACTTGGCGGCCGCAGCGGCAACTGATCGTGTCAGCCTCCTTGTTGCAGGCATAAATCTTGTCAATGCGGGCCTTGTGACAGCGGAGCAGCTCGCCGGGGCCGATTTTGTCATAACGCCACAATTTTTTCTTGCAGGCGGCACATTTCAAGACAAGCATATCTTTCCCTGTATCATCAGAAGAACAGCGGCCGCTCCTCCTTGTCACTCAAAAAACATTGACAGCACCGGCACAACGGCTATCTTTGCTCACTCGCGTAATAGTGCATCATCGTCGTAACCAGCCAGCCATTTTGTCCACCATGTTCAGCAAGCTGCTTCACCTCTATAGTGTCATAGACCAGGCCGTGGCCCGGATCGGCAGTCAATTTGCCGACGAGTTGAGGTGCGGGCCAGGCTGTGCCGATTGTTGTCACGCCATGTTTGACATCTCCGCCGTTGAGGCGGCCTATCTGGCCTCTCTGCTCAGCCCGGTCATGCTCGAAGAACTTCGTGAGCCGGCCCAACAGGCGAAAAGGCAGTTTCAGGAAATTGTCGCGGCACAGGGGGACCCGGCCCTGGCCCGTATCCGTTGCCCTCTGCTTGGCAGCGATGACACCTGCCGCTGTTATCAGGGGCGGCCCATGAACTGCCGGACCTACGGCACGCCCACCGTTATCCAGGGTAGGGCCCATGTCTGCGGCCTTTCCGGCTTTGACAAGGGGCGCTCCTACCCCACCATCAACCTTGAACCCCTGCAACAGAGCCTCTACCACTATTCGCTTGAGCTGTGCGGTCCGGAGCTGGGTAATCGCCGTTTTGCCATGGCCCAGGTTATTTTGACTCCGAAAAAGTTTCTGCTGAGGGGCGGGAAGGATCCCTTGCCGGCCCGTCCGTAACACTACGGCGCTGGCAGCTCTTGCATCCTTTGCCATCTGCTGGTGCGGCGTCACAATTCGGCTTGAGTTAAGTGATCCTGCCAGACTCGGAAATGCGCCTCGGCCCATGGAAACCGCATGCCAAGCCTGCTCGGAGTGGCGCAGGCTCCCTTCCTCCTCCGGCCGTGCTTTTTTTCGCCTCGTTTTTCATCCTCAAGTGGAACTTCCGCCTTGCCTTGAGCGGGCGCCTGCGACGTTTCTCAAGGGGCTGTTACCTGCCGCGCCGAAAAAGGCTGCCTAAGGTCCGGAGGATCAGCAGCGCCACCAGCAGATTGCCGACCACCGCCAGCCCGCGATTTTGCCGGAGCCAGGGATAGAGCTCAATAATGACGAAGCGGTGCAGCTTGCTCTTCAGGTCATATGTCACCGGCAGCGGCACAATGGCCTCGGAGACCCTGTTGCCGGGGCCCACCGTCATCACCACGCCGTGGTGAAACTGGCCATAGGGACTGTTCTCCTCCAGATGCTTGCCGGCGGCGCCGGTGACTATATAGGTTGTTTCTTCTGTCTGCACCTGGGCATAGCCGTGAAAGTGACCGCTGAAGACATAGTCCACCTGATGGGCGGTAAACAGGGTGGTCAACTCCGGCGGGGCGCTGAATTTACGGCCCGGCAGGATGGTGGTGGGCACATGCATAAATACGAAAATCTTGCGGGCCGCCGCTCCTTGTTCCACCAAGGTGTGCTCCAGAAATGCGAGACTTGCTGCCGTGTTGTCGAGGCCGCCGGAGATGCGCAGGCCAATGAAGAGACACTCCTGGTAAGTAAACGAAAAGAGTGAGGGGCCAAAGTTTTTTTCAAACTCTTTAAGGGAAACACCGTCAAGGTCATGGTTGCCGGGCACCAGAAAAAGCGGAAAGGGAAGGCGGAGATCGTCGTGCAGTTCGGCGCGGAAATAGGGATAGGTCTCGGCATAGGCATCGCCCAGGTGGATGGCGAAATCCACCGGTTGGCGGCGCAGTTTGCCGGCCAGCAGATCAAAACTGCCGGTGGCCCCCTCGGTGTCGCCGAAGACGGCAAAGCTGAATTGCTCCTTGGCCGCCGCCTCTTCCAGAGAGGTTCTGATCTCGGGGAAATTGCCGACAAGGGGCGGCAGTGGGCCACGGCTCTTGCGGATAGCCAGCACGGCGACGATCTCCAGGGCCACTATCGTCACCAGCATGCCGAGAAAGAGTATTTTCAGGGTGCTGTGGCCTTTTTTCGGCCGGTGAATAAAAATTTTTCTGTTGATCATGCTTTTCGCCTCTGCCCCGTGGATCTTTCCATGTGCCCGTTGCCCTGGCCGGCTGTTGATGTGCCTTTTGTTGGGTGCCAACAGCCTGATCCGCACAAAAAAACATGGGAACCCTTAAACTCCGAGATGTCAACACCTCTCTTGATCATATGTGTCATATTGAGTGACTCCATCTGCTCCGGGTATTTTATCATGCCTTGCGCAATGATTTAAGCAGTACGCTCTGGTGTTTGCCGGCAAGGCCTGCCTGCCGGCAGATGGTGTCGGCAGCGCAAAGAGCCCGCCGCCACCTGTCCTGCACCGAGGGCAGGGCATCTTTCCCTTGCCTCGGGCAGGTTCATCTGCCAAAATTGGTGTGGTGCGTCACCAGTAGAAGAATCCGCCCATATTTTCTGAATCAGGAGAAACAAAGAATGGATTTAAAACAATGGTCCCTGCGCGGCAAGATCGTCCTTGTCGGCGTTCTGCTTCCCACCCTCCTTATTGTTGTTCTCATGCGTCTTTATATCAGTGAGGCCCGGGAGAAAACGGTTGAGTCCTTTGCCGCCAAGGCCCGGGGCATTTGTCTGACGGCCGAGTCAACCCGGGAAGAGATGGAGGCCAAATGGGCCCTGGGCCTGTTCAGCACCGAGCAGGTGCGCCGGTATGCAGACCAGGGGCGGCGCGACAAGGTGCTGGCCACCGTGCCGGTGGTTTCTGCCTGGCAGGCGGCAATGCGCAAGGCGGAGGAGGGAGATTACACCTTCAAGGTACCCAAGTTCTCCCCCCGTAACCCGAAAAATGAACCTGACCGCCTGGAGGCCAAGGCCCTCAACTACATGAAGGACAATCAGGTGGATGAATATTATGAAGTTGATCCGACCATCAATGCCGTGCGCTATTTCCGGGCCATAAAGCTTTCCGAGACCTGCCTGCTCTGTCATGGCGATCCGGCCGATTCAGAGCGACTGTGGGGCAATAGTCGCGGTATTGATCCCACCGACGGCCCCATGGAAAACTGGAAGGTTGGTGAAATTCATGGGGCCTTTGAGGTTATCCAGTCTCTGGAGGAGGCGGACCGGCAACTGGCAAGCTCCATTAAGAAGGCCAGCCAGCTTGTCATGATAGGCCTTGCTGTGATGGCCATCTTTTTTGCCACGCTGGTTATCAGGATTGTCTCGAATTCGGTGATTAAGCCCATTAAAAGGATTATCAACGATCTCACCGCCAACTCCAGCAACCTGCTGGATGCCTCCAATATGGTGGCCAGCGCCAGCACACAGCTGGCCGACGGTGCCAGCCAGCAGGCGGCCAGTGTTGAAGAGACCTCCGCCTCCCTGGAGGAGACCTCTTCCATGATCAAACTCAACGCCGATAACGTCAGTCAGACCAGTTTAATGGCGGAAAGTGCCAAGAGCGATACCGAAATCGCCCAGTCGCACATGGATAATATGACCGACGCCATTGATAAGATTAAGAAATCGGCCGATGAAACCGCGGTGATCATGAAGACCATCGACGAAATCGCCTTCCAGACCAACCTGCTGGCCCTCAATGCCGCGGTGGAGGCGGCCCGGGCCGGCGAGGCGGGTGCCGGCTTTGCCGTGGTGGCCGATGAGGTCCGCTCCCTGGCCTTGCGCAGTGCCGAGGCGGCCCGAACCACGGCCGCCCTTATTGAGCAGTCCCAGCATAATGCCGACAACGGCGTCCAGGCGGCCACCGGGGTCAAGGAGATTCTGACCAAGATCGCTGAAGGGGTGACCAAGGTCAGTGCCCTGGCCAAGGAAATCTCGGTGGCCAGTACTGAACAGGCTGAGGGGGTTAATCAGATTAATATCGCCATCAGCGAAGTGGACAAGGTCACCCAGGAGACCGCCTCAATCTCCGAGCAATCCGCTTCCGCCAGTGAGGAGTTGTCCGGCCAGGCCCGGGAGCTTAATGAACTGGTGAGTCTGTTGGCGGATATTGTCGGCGCCAGGCAGGCACCGGCCACCACTGCCCATCGCAGGAAATCGCCACAGTTCAAGAGCGGCCGGCCGCATCCTTCAACCAAAAGTGCCCTGCCGCCGACGCCCGCCAAGGGTAAGGATGGCAAAGGTTCGGCAGCAAGCCGCTCCGCATCCGGCAAGGCCAAGGAGGTCATCCCCTTTGACGATGATGACTTTGAGGATTTTTGACGGGGTCGTAGAAGTCCCGTCTTTTTTCAGTGGAAGAGGGCATTTGGGCAGAGAGGGACCGATGAGGATAACTGCTTGTCTGGCCGGCAAAGGCATGGAACTCCACTTTCTACGGGGTGAATGTCGCGGAATCTTATCTTTTTTGCTCCTCACTCCTGACGCCTCACCCTTCACTGGCAAAAGAAAGGCCGCCCCTCCGGTTGGAGGGGCGGCCTTTTGCGTGGACCGGCATGGCAGAGAGGCAGAGGGTATCAGCCGGCCAGGGCCTGCAGGGCTTTTTCATAATCAGGCTCCTGGCCGATCTCCGGCACCTGCTCGGTATAGATCACCTTGCCGTTTTCGTCAATGACGATCAGGGCGCGGGAAAGCAGACCGGCCAGCGGCCCATCGGCAATGGTCACCTGGTAATCAGCGCCAAAAGACGAGCGAAACACGGAAAGGGGGATAACCCTGTCCAGTCCCTCTGTTTCACAGAAGCGTTGATGGGCAAAGGGCAGATCCGCCGAAATACAGAGGACAACACTGTTGTCCATGGTGGCCGCCTCCTGGTTGAAGCGGCGCACCGAGGCGGCGCAGACCGACGTGTCGATACTCGGAAAGATGTTGAGTACCAGCTTTTGGCCGGCGTAATCATCCTTGGTCTTGTCGGCAAGGTCTGTGCCGGTCAGACGGAAATCAGGGGCCTGGCTGCCTATGGCGGGAAGTTGGCCCACCGTCTGCAACGGTTTGCCTTCCAGGGTGATCTGAGTCATAGCGTACTCCTCTGTTTGATTTAATGAATTGGGGCATCTTGAATAATTGCCATTTTGCCCGATTTCTTCGTCGCTACGAAAATAAAAATGCTCACATATCATTAATATGCTGCGCTTTTTATTTTCTAGGCTTCTTGAACTCGGACAAAATATCTAATTATTCAAGATACCCATTGATGAGTGGCTTGGAAGAATCGGTTAACGAGGGAGGTGGGACTGGTGCATGGTGTTGCTGTCGGTATCTCTGTACGGGACGGCAGTAAACTTAGTGTTGCCAATGAGTTTGGAGATGTCAAGGACAACGGCCCGCATGCTGGCGGACTGGGCATTAAGTTCCTCCGAGGCACCTGCTGTCTCCTCGGCCGTTGCGGCATTCACCTGGGTTATTTCATCCATTTGCATAACTGCCTTGTTGATTTGATCAATGCCCTGTGATTGTTCACGGGATGCCGCGGCAATTTCCGAGACAAGTTGGTTGACCTTGGCCGAACCGGAGGCAACCCGACCAAAGGATGTGTTGGTTGCGGCCAGCAGGCTGCTGCTCTCCTTGACCTTTACAACCGTATCTTCAATGAGTGCGGACGTGTCGCGTGCCGCTTCGGCGGCACGCATCGCCAGGGAGCGGACCTCATCGGCCACCACGGCAAAGCCGGCACCCGCCTCGCCGGCCCGGGCCGCCTCCACTGCGGCATTGAGGGCCAGCAGGTTGGTCTGGAAGGCGATTTCGTCGATGGTTTTTATAATCTTTGAGGTGTCCTCGCTGGCCTGACTTACCGCGGCCATGGAACTGGTAAGCTGCTCCATGGAAACATTGGCTTCCTGGACAACCCGGCTTGTTTCCGAAGTAAGCTCGTCGGCTTGACCGGCATTGTCGGTGTTGAGGCGTGTCATGGAGGTGAGTTCTTCAAGGGCGGATGAGGTTTCTTCCAGCGAGGCGGCCTGTTCAGCGGCCTGAGACGCCAATTCTTGACTTGAGGAGGAGACGTGATTGGATGCCGAGGCCACCTGCGTTGAGCCATCACTTATTTCGGCAATGGCCTTCCCCAGTTTTTGGTTGATGTCCCGGGTAATGACAAGGGCGACCATGATGCCGCTGCCAATGGCAATGAGTCCGCCGATTATAACCCCCAGCTGTAATTGTTTGACCCTGGCGCTGATGGCCTCTATCTGAGTTCCGCCGGCCAGATTCTGCTCCTGGACAAAGGGAATGATGCTTTCGTTAATGGCACCTGCCACCTGATCGAATTGATCCATCAGTCGATTGCCGCCGGTCGGACCTTCCGCAACATAGGCCTGGGCCATTTTCAGGCCGACTTGGTAATATTCCTCAAAACGAGCGGTCATTTCAGTGAGTTGTTGCAGGTTCGCCTCATCATTTTTTTCCTGATAATACGTGCGAAAGACCTGCAGGCGCTGCAGAAAAGATTCGCGAGATTTGGCGGCCTCGGCAAAACCATCGTCAAGCCCGTCAAGACCGCGGGTGGCGGAGATATCGGTGAGCCATTGCTGGACCTGGATGACGTCGAGACGCATCAACTGGGCCTCCATGGCCAGATCAAAGCTCACCTGGCTTTCAGTTGCCGCAACATCGCTTGCCTCGCGGACGTCGGTGGTTACATAGCTCACCGCAAGAACACCGAGAAACAAAATCAACAGGGCTCCACCAAAGCCGCTGGTAATTCTTTGGCCAATGGTCAATCTATTAAGCATGCAGTATCACCTTTCTTTATTGCACAATTGCTGGAAGGATTGAGCGAATCCTGGATTTCGCGGGGCGAGATAAGGTCATCGTGAAGAGGAAAGAATGCAGGAGAGACAGGACATTGTACCCCGTGGGTGGCGCAAAGATCAACGCAAGAAGTGTGGCCACCGTAATGCGGTTGCCTCGTTCCCCTGGTGCGGGTACTGATATACGAATCCAGGCTGCCGGGCCTGTCTCCCGGCCGAGCAGCTGCCCCTTTTCTGCCAAGGATGCGTAGGTATAATGATACAGATAAAAATTATTATTTGCAACAAGTAAGTGTGTCGAGCCAGAACTAGATCGTCTTGGCCAGGGCAAGGAGTGCGAGAAAAACGGCAACCATTTGACGTTAAAAAATTTGTTTCCTGTCTGGAAATTTCGTCTTTTTGCAACGAGTGTCGTTTTTTTAACGGTTGTGCGGGGGGGGATGTTGCAGGCGTCAGTGGAGTCAAAAAAGCTGAGCGAGAGTTTTTTTACTCCACTGACGCCTCCACTCTTCACCGGCACGAAAAAAGCCGTGTTGTGCAAAAAACTTTTACGCTGTTACTCTTAAGATAGAGGCGGTCGGAAAGTTAAAGTGTTATCTTTTGAGCAGGACGTAGAGGTCGGTCTCCTCAGCGAACCTGCGAGACTTGACAAGGGTCGGTTTCGGGCAGGCAAGGCTGTTGGGAAAGGCTGTTGGGAAAGGCTGTTTCAGCGGTTGCGGGCCGTGATCAGGAAAATGCCGTAGGTGGCGCGCCAATCGGGCAGAAAATGGATGATATTGCCCTTTTTCTGGTGATGGTGGCTGTTGATTGCCACCTCGTGGACGATCTCGGCGTTGATGGTTGCCAGAAACTTGCGGAAATCCTTCATGGCAATGACCCGGATGTTGGGGGTGGTGTACCACTCGTAAGGCAGATGTTCATTCTTGGGGGCCGTGCCGGTGCAGAGCAGCTGCAAGCGGCCCCGCCAATGACTGAAGTTGGGAAAACTGACAATGACCCGCCTGCCGATGACAAGCAGATTGCGAATCAATTCTTCGGGCCGATAGACCTGCTGCAGGGTTTGGCTCAGCACCACATAGTCAAAATGGTTGGCCGGGTAATCGAGAATCTCTTCATTGAAATTTTCCTGGAGCACGGAGAGGCCTCGACTGATGCAGAAGGCCGCCTTTTCCCGATCCGCCTCAATGCCGACACCCCGCACATTCTTGTGCGACTGCAGGTGATAGAGAAGGTCACCATGGCCGCAGCCCAGGTAAAGCACCCTGCTGCCCGGCGTAATCCATGAAGAGATGACCTGCAGATCAAAACGCATGACATCCTCACCCATTTTTGCTCACCCCTGCCAGAAAGCCGCGCACCATGTTTTTCAGCCGCTCATTTTCAAGGAGAAAGGCGTCATGGCCGCAGTCCGCCTCTATCTCGCAGAAACTGACATCAAGTCCCTCTCTCTTTAAGGCGTGCACCATTTCGCGGGATTGATAGGTGGGGTAAAGCCAGTCCGAGGTGAAGGAAATCACCAGAAAACGGATATCAGCACCGGCCAGGCCGACAATGGAGCCCTCATCACTGCCGGTCAAGTCGAAATAGTCGGCAGCCTTGGTGAGATAGAGCAGCGAGTTGGCGTCAAAACGGCGCACAAACTTGCTGCCCTGGTGGCGCAGATAGCTTTCCACCTGAAAATCGCTTTCAAAATGGAAGGAAAAATCGTGACGGTCCTGGAGACGGCGGCCGAACTTGCGCCGCATGGCCTCGTCAGAGAGGTAGGTGACATGGCCTATCATGCGGGCCACGGCCAGGCCCAGTTCCGGCGGTTTAGCGCCATATCTGCCGTTGTTCCAGTTGGGATCCGCCATGATGGCCTGGCGGGCAATTTCATTAAAGGCAATGGCCTGGGCGGAGTGGCGCATGGTGGTGGCCAGAGGAATAGCGGCGCGCACCATCTGTGGATAGCTCAGGCACCATTGCAGGGCCTGCATGCCACCCACCGAGCCGCCGATCACGGCAACAAGTCTGCGGATCTGCAGATGATCGATAAGCTGTTTCTGGGCCCGCACCATGTCGGCAATGGTCACCAGCGGGAAGTCGAGGCCGTAGGGGGCATTGGTGGCCGGGTTCAGGGAACAGGGGCCGGTGGAGCCCATGCAGCTTCCCAGGATATTGGAGCAGATGACAAAGTATTTCTCCGTGTCAATGGCCTTACCCGGTCCCACCATGGTCTCCCACCAGCCGGGCAGGGCGGCCTCGCCCTGCAAGCCGGGGTGGGAGGCGACATGGGAGTCGCCCGTAAAGGCATGCAGAATGAGGATGGCATTGTCGTGGGCGGCGCTGAGTTCGCCATAGGTCTCGTAGGCCAGGGTTACCGGGCCCAGCCTGCTGCCGCAGTCAAGCTCCAGGCCCTCACCGTTATCGGCAAAGGTATAATATTTTTTGCCGGTTTCCAGCACGCCATTCTCCTTCTAAGCGCAGGCGGACAGGGCCTGGTCCAGGTCGGCCAGGATGTCGTCGATATTTTCAATGCCCACTGACAGACGGATCATCGACTCCGACAGACCGGCATCCTCCAGCTGCTCTTTGCTGAGCTGGGAGTGGGTGGTGGTGGCCGGATGGATGGCCAGGGACTTGGCATCGCCGACATTGGCCAGGTGGGAAAAGAGTCTGAGGGCCTCGATGAACTTCTGGCCGCCGGCGCGGCCCGACTTCAGGCCACAGGCCACCATGCCGCCGAAACCGTTTTTCAGATATCTGCGGGCCGGGCCGTTCTCCTCCAGGCCGGGATAACGCACCCACTCCACCTGGTCATGGCCGTTCAGGTAGTCGGCAACGGCCTGGGCGTTGGCACAGTGGCGCTCCATGCGCAGGGCCAGGGTTTCCAGGCCCTGCAGGAAACACCAGGCATTGTCCGGAGAAATACAGGCCCCCAGGTTTCGCAGGGCAACAAGGCGCATGCGCAGGGCAAAGGCCATCGGACTAAGCTCGCCGAGATCATGGCCATAGCGCAGGCCGTGATAACTGGGGTCAGGTTCATTGTAGAGGGTGAAACGGGAGTCGGTCCAGTCAAAGGTGCCGCCGTCCACGACAATACCGCCGACAGCAACACCATGGCCGCCCATCCATTTGGTGAGGGAGTGGAGGACGATATCGGCGCCGTGCTCCAGGGGACGCAGCAGGCAGGGCGGTGTAAAGGTGGAATCAACAATAAGGGGCAGGTGATGCTTCTTGGCCACCTTGCTCACCGCCTCAAGGTCGGTCATATCCAGGCCGGGATTGCCGATGGTTTCACAATAGATCGCCCTGGTCCGCTCATTGACGGCTGCCGCAAAGTTGGCCGGGTCACTGGGGTCGACAAGACGAACCGTGACGCCGAGCTGGGGCAGGATGGTGTCAAATTGGGTATAGGTGCCGCCGTAGAGGTTGTTGGCCGCCACAACCTCATCCCCCTGTTTGCAGATGTTGATAATTGTGTAGAAGATTGCCGAGGTCCCTGAGGCAAGGGCCAGGGCGGCGACGCCGCCTTCCAGGGCCGCCACCCTCTTTTCCAGGACATCCTGGGTGGGGTTCATCAGGCGCGTATAGATGTTGCCCATTTCCTTCAGGCCGAAAAGGTTGGCGGCATGTTCGGTATCGCGGAAGAGATAGGAGCTCGTGCGATAGATGGGTACCCCTCTGGACAGGGTATCATTGTCAACGGTGTGGCCGGCATGCAGGGCCAGGGTTTCGAACTTGAAGTCATCCATGTGTCATCCTCTCTGAGACAAAAGCGGGGAATGTTGTTTGGCGCACAGTGTCACCAAAATTCTGGAACTGGAGAACCATTGTACGAAAGTTGTAAAAAATTGTTGGCAATTAATTTCATTTTTTATGGAAAAATTGTCGCATCGCGACAATTTGCCTCTTTGGTGACCAGGTGGGCCCGCCAACCCGGCATGCAGGGAACCGAGGTCTTTCTCTTGCTGTGCCGCAGATGCCTGCCCACCTCTGTTTTTGTCGGGCAAACTGTGCGCTACAACCGGGAGGTTCTGTCTGAAGGCCATTAGGTCGGGTGAGACGCGGCGGACCACGAAGACCTCATCCGCTAGACTGTCGCGGCGCCCAGCGCTTCCCGGTTGCGCGCCGCGACCTTTGTGCAGGGGCAGGCTGTCGGAGGAGGGCTCAGGCGTTCCCCTTGTCCTTCATGGTGATGCGCTGCTGCTTGGCAAAGTCGAGCATGCGCTGAATGGGCAGCAGGGCCTTGCGCCGAACATCCTCGTTGATAGTGATCTCCTGGTCGCCGGTCTCCAGGACCCGGGCCAGGTTGCGCAGGCCGTTCATGGCCATCCAGGGACAGCGCAGACAGCTCTCGCAGCTACCGCCCAGGCCGCCGCTGGGTGCCTCCAGAAAGGTTTTCCGGGGCGAGGCCTGTTTCATCTTGTAGAAGATGCCCGGCTCGGTTGCCACAATGAACTGCTGGACCTCGGGGTTGAGGGAGGCCTTGATCAGGCCGGTGGTGGAGTCAACCACATCGGCCAGGGCAATGACGTCGGCCGGTGATTCGGGATGGACCAGGACCTGGGCCTGCGGATACTTTTCGTGCAGTTTTTTGATGCCATCGGCCTTGAACTGTTCATGCACCACGCAGCTGCCCGGCCAGATCAGCATGTCGACACCGGTGCGGCCCTGCACGTAGGAACCCAGGTGTCGATCCGGGGCCCAGAGCACCTTTTCCTGCTGTGTGGCCAGGTGTTTGATAATGGGCAGGGCAATGCCGGAGGTCACCACCCAGTCGGCCCTGGCCTTTACCGCGGCACTGGTGTTGGCGTAAACGACACTGGTGTAGTCGGGGTGCGCATCGCAAAACCGGGCAAAGGGCTCGGCCGGACACTCCAGATCCAGGGAGCAGGTGGCGCGTTTGTCCGGCATTAATACCCGTTTTTCGGGATTGAGTATCTTGGCGGTCTCCCCCATGAAGCAGACGCCGGCCACCACCAGCGTGGAGGCCGGATGTTCATTGCCGAAGCGGGCCATCTCCAGGGAATCGGCCACGTGGCCGCCGGTCTCTTCGGCCAGCTGCTGCAGGTCGTCGGAGGTGTAGTAGTGGGCCACCAGCACGGCATCCTGCTCCTTCAGGAGTTGTTTGATGCGTTCCTTGAGGGCCCGGCGTTCGCCGGGGGCATATTCGGCACTCTGGCGCGCTGCTTCGGCCCAGGCCTCATCAAGCTGGCCCTGGTCGATGCTTGGCAGGCTGGGGAAGGTGATGTCTCTCTTGTCGGAAGGTGCGGTCATGGTTGATCCTCGCATAAATAAAACGCATTATGGTCTACCCTTGTCGGCCCGTTGAAAAAGGCAGCGAACGCTGTTGTTTTTTGTCGGGCTGTTAGGTCCTGGGCAGGTGGTTGTCGTCAATATGACAGCCGATTTGTCTGTAATGTTTCACTAACAAAAAAAGGGGCCTGCTGTCACCAGCAAACCCCTTTTCAGGTCGCATTTCCTACCACAAAACTTATGGCTATCTTGAATAATTGCTTTTTCGTCCAATCTCTGCGTTATGCTCAAAAAATAATGCTCGGAATATCAAATATATGCCTGCGCTTATTTTTTTCGCATGCCTTGATCTTGAACGAAAAATCTAATTATTAAAGACACCCTTATGGGAGGGGCGGCCTGTCGGCTGAACAATAAGAGAGCCGCCTAAAAAGGCTGGAGTACCCAGATGCCGCAGGGACAGGTGTCGGCGCAGAATCCGCAGGCAATACATTTGTCATCGTCGGAGACGTAGCGGAAGGAGTCGTCCGGCAGTTTTTCGCGGCTGATGGCCTGTTCCGGGCAGATGGTCTCGCAGAGGTGGCAGTCGCGGCAGGTGCCGCAGCTCAGACAGCGTTCCGCCTCTGATGACTCGGAGATACCGCACTGTTCCGGGGCATAATGGGCCAGGGTCAGGCGGGACTGGGGAATCAGGTCCTGGGCAAAGCCGTGCCACTCCTCGCCCTTGAACTGGGCCAGCAGGGCCTCTGCCGTATTTTTGCCGGCGCCCAGGGCGTTGGTGGCCAGGCCGGGCCGTTCCACGTCGCCGATGGCCGAGACCTTGGGGTCGGAGGTGCGTCCGGCTGCGTTGGATTTGACCCAGGCTGCGCCGCCCACATTGAGCACCTCAACACTGTCGGGCAGGAAGTCAAGGGCGGGCACATCACCGATGGAAATAATGACGGTCTGGGCCGGAATGAGATGGCCGGCCGCATCCACCAGACCCTCTGCCGTGACCTCCTTGGTCTGTACGGGCCACTTGAATTTGGCGCCCAGGGCCTCGGCTGCCGCCTTTTCCTTGCCAAAGGCCATGGGCTGCTGGATGTCCACCAGGGTAACCTGCTCGGCGCCGAGCTTGTAAGCGTCACAGGCCACGTCACATCCGACATTGCCGGCACCGATGATCACCACCTGCTTGCCGATCTTGGGGGGATTGTCTCCCTTGGCTGCCTTCAGAAAATCAAGGGCGGGGATAACCCGCTCATGTCCGGGGAAGCGCAGGGTGCGTGGTTGATGGGTGCCCACGGCAACAATCACGTGGTCATACTCGTTTTTGAGCTCGGCGAAGCGCTCCTTGGTCATGTCCACGCCGAAGTGGACCTTGATATTGTCCACGGCCATGAAACGGGAGATTTCAGATTCCCAGATGGCCTGCGGCATTCGTTCCCAGGGGATGACCTGGGCCAGTTTGCCGCCGAGTCGGTGGTCCTTTTCAAAGATGTGGGCCTCAACGCCGCCTTTGGCCAGCTGCCAGGCCGCGTTCATGCCGGCCGGACCACCGCCGATGATGGCCACCTTCTTGCCCAGGGGCGGATCCGACTTGGGAGGTGGTTCATCCTTGGCGGCGCGGCCGAGCATCTGTACATCGATCTTTTCATCCACCTTCTGGCGCGAGCAGTTCTGCATACAGAGGTTGGGGCAGATATGACCACAGACGGAGGCGGGCAGCGGCGTATACTCCATGAGCATTTCATAGGCCTCCTTGCCCTTGCCCTCCCGCATTAAACGCAGGCGGTCAA
Organism: Desulfobulbaceae bacterium; assembly: GCA_002868945.1. GTDB lineage: Bacteria > Desulfobacterota > Desulfobulbia > Desulfobulbales > SURF-16 > BM506. The sequence goes on along the minus strand of PKTX01000004.1, from coordinate 68,659 downwards.
TGGTGGGGATGTGGACCGGACAGTAGTAGGCGCAGGGCGCCGCCTTGTCGCGGTTGGCCCAGAACGGTTTTTTGCGGCGCAGGTCGCCGGTCTCCACCATGCCGATCACGGAACGGTCCAGGCCGGGGGCCAGATCGCGGATGGGGTCGCCACCACCGAAACCGGGATTCCAGATCTTCTGTTTGAACTCCTCCATGGGCATAGGCGAGGTCTTCATCAGGGCCCGTTCCTGGGGCGGAATGGCCATCAGCATGCCCCACTCGTCACGTTGGGAAAGCTCCTCCAGCAATTCCGGCCGGCCAATGGCCTCCAGGTAGGCGGGCAGCCGGTCCATGAGCCACTGCCACTGGGTGTTGTCCGGCAGGATGGCCTTGACATTGATCTGGGAGTAGGAGCGGTCGATCTTGCCGCGATAGTAGATGGCGCCGCCCACCATGCCCACACAGGGTCGATATCCCAGGAGATTCTCCGGGTTGTTGGCATCAACACCGCAGACCACGGCAATGCCGCCGCAGTTGAACTCGGCAAAGGAGTCACCGCAGGAGCCCAGGACCCAGAGTTCCGGCCGTTCATAGTCGGGATTCCATTTGGTCATGGTCAGGCCACGGGCGCCGATGGAGCCGCCCACATAGACCTTGCCCTCGGCCATGGCGTTGCAGACGCCGTTGGTGGCATTGCCCTTGACCGTGATTTCAGCGCCGATGTTGAGCCAACCCACATCGTCCGAGGCCGGGCCGTGGCAGATGATTTTGGTGCCGGGCATGCCCATGCAGCCCAGACGCTGACCGCAGGGGCCGTTGACCTCCACCAAAATGGGTTCGCCGCCCGACTTCAGGCGGCCGCCGACATTATGCTGGCCATATGTTTCCAGGAGCAGGTGGCGGGAAGTGGTAAAGGCCTCCTGCACCAGCTCTTCAAACTTCTGGGAGCTGAGGCGCTGGCCGTTATCATCCACTCCTTTTACTGTTATTTTCTTGCTCATATCTTAATTCCTTTAACAAACGTAGCGAATCTTCAGGCGATCAGCGGCGGCCTTGTCGGCAATGGCAAGGGCGTCGGACATGCCGATGGGCAGGCTCTGAGAGCGGCCCAGGGGCGCCATGGTCTTTTTAATCTCTGTCTGGATGGATTGAAAGGTCTCCACCAGTCGCTGGGCCACATCATCCGGATCAAGGCGCCGGTAGATCTTGGCGTTCTGGCTGGTGATGCCCTTGGGGCAGACGCCGATGTTGCAAACGTTGCAGCGGTTCCGTTCCGAGCCGAGGCAACCGGCGGCCGACTGCATGATAAACTTGCCGATGTGGACGCCGGAGGCGCCCAGCATGATGAGGGCCAGGCCGTTTTGCACGACGTTGCCGTTCTTGCCGACACCGCCGGCTGCAAAAATGGGGATTTCATTCTGCTTGCCTTGGGCACAGAGGTCCAGATAGCAGTCGCGGACATTGGAGGCAATGGGGTGGCCGGTGGCATTGAGGGAGATGTCATAGGCGGCGCCGGTGCCGCCGTCAATACCGTCGATCATCAAGGCCGAGGCGTACGGGTTGCGCACCAGATTGTTGAGTACCGACTTGGCCGAGGTGGACCCGGAGATCTTCGGATAGACCGGCACCTTGAAGTTCCAGGCCATGGACATGGACTGGATCATCTTCATCACCGATTCCTCGATGGAGTAGAGGGTCTGGTGTACCGGCGGGCTGGGCAGGTCAACGCCCTCGGGCACGCCGCGCAGACGGGCTATGAGCTTGGAAACCTTGAACCACTGGAGCAGGCCGCCGTCACCGGGCTTGGCGCCCTGGCCATACTTAATTTCAATGGCGGCAGGATCGCACTGCATATCCGGAATGGCGCGGATGATCTCATCCCAGCCGAAATAGCCGGAAGCGATCTGCAGAATGACATACTTCAAAAAGGGGCTTTTCAGGACCCAGGGCGGGCAGCCGCCCTCACCGGTGGCCATGACCACCGGAATGCCGAGCACCTCATTGCAATAAGCCACACCCTGTAATAGTCCGAGCCACATGTTGGGGGACAGGGCACCAAAGGACATGGAGCCGATGACAAAGGGGAAAATCTCCCGCACCGGCGGTATCCACTCGCCACTCATTTTGCGGCGTACATACTCCTCGGGTGACAGGACGCGACCCAGCAGGGTGTTGCAGGAAAATTCATGGCGGCCGGCATCCAGGGCGGGATCCGTGAGCATGGAGATGCGGTTGAAAATGATGCGATCCAGCAGGCTGGCGCCCGGCTCATTGCGGCGACCGCCGCGTTTTACCGGCTCACCGCCCGCCGTTGCCTGGTAGCGGTAGCGGTCATTGGCATTGTAGACCGGGGTAATGGCCTCGTTGGGGCAGACCATGGCGCAGGAGCCGCATCCCACACAGCGGCGGCCGACATCGGTGCGCTGGCGGATGCCGACAAAGGTCTTGAAGGAGCTGCCGCGCTCAGTGGAGGAGAGCACCACCTTGGGCATGCGCTTGCGCATATAGGCCAGCTTCAGGGTGTTCACCGGACAGACTGCGGCGCATTTGCCGCACAGGGTGCAGCGGTCCGGCTGATGTTTGATGATCCAGGGCAGGTCGTTGGGGCTCAGGCTGCCTGGTTGAGAGTGAATTGATCGTATTGAGACCATATCTGGAGCTCCTTTCTATCTGGAGGGATAATTATTGTGTGTTCACGCATGGGCTGGAGATCTTTGCTGCGATCCCGGTCCGGGATCAAGGCATCGACGCCGCACATCTCTGAGGCCATGGCCCACTCGCCCGGTTTGCCGCCCACCGTGGCCGGCCGCAGCTTTTTGGCGTCCATGGCCAGCAGGCAGGTCTCGTCGGCCAGGGAGCCGATCACCGCATTGGGGCCGTCGATAATGAGGCGGCGGCAGACATTGCGTAAACCCAGGAGGAAATCGCCCTGGGGGTGATCGGCCAACTCGCTGTTGCTTAAGGGAGTGATAACGTGCTTATAGGTCTCCAGGGGCAGTTTGAGCTGCTTGGTGACATAATGGAGGATATGGGCAAAAACCTCGGAGTCGGACTGGTAGCCCATGTAGCCGGGGTAGCCCTTGCCGGAAAGCCAGTCCCTGATGGGGCCAAAGGCGGTGTTCTCGCCGTTGGTCATGGTGGCCACACCTTCAATAAAGAAGGGGTGGCAGGCGTAGAGGTTGATGCCGTAGTTGGTGTTCTGGCGGCCCTGGGCAAAACAGATGCGGGATTTGATGCGATCATTGTCAAGGCCGAAAGCCTGGCCGATCTCCAGGGGCCAGCCCACCTCCTTGATCATGGCCACATCGGGCCACAGGGAAAAGGCGGTGAGGTCGTCGCCATGATCAGCGCCGTCAAGGCGCAGACCGATACGGGTCATCATCATGGCATGCTCGGTTTCCTCCTGCGAGAGAGAATCCCACTCCTTGGGCTGTTTGTAGACCCGCAACACATACTTGTGGCGATCCCGCGCCTCAAGCCTGCTGCGATCAACGTCGAACTCATGGTCATACTTCAACTCAAAACCCTTGCTGTCCATGATCTCGCTGAGGCGGGAGAGGGCAGCCGGGGTATGGGCAATGCCTGACAGGATAGGGTCCCCGGCCTGGTACTTGTAGTCCGAGAATTCCAGACCACGAAGTAGGAGGCCGAGACCACTGCCGTCGTACCCTTCCTGCATGGACTCCATGGCTTGCAGCACGGAAAAGGGGGAGAACGGCTTACTTGCGGTTTTCATAGCTAACCGGCACATGTGTTACTCCTTTAATATTGAACAGATAGCGCCTGCAACCAAGGGCCGTGACGCATTTTGAAAAAATTACATTCTTGTAAACTGTAAATTTATGCCAAAAAATAAGAACTTAATTGAGGCCTTGAAATACCCCGCCCGTCTGAAATTGTCAAGAGGGGGGCGCTATGCTTTTGACTGGTGTCGCCGGTAAAGATGACCGGCTCGTGAAAAAAGAGGCGATGCGTGAAAAAAAAGGAACCGGCGGTTGCAAAACGGTGTCAATAAGGTTAGACTAACTTTATCTTGACAAGGTAACTCTTGCCCTGTTAGGAGTGGTAAGCTGCAGTATGTTAATGATGAGAGGAGCGACCGGTGACAAGCGAGATTATACGTTTTTTCTGTTCAAACAAGAAGTGTCGCGAGCAAGACAAGGGCGAAGGTACATGCGCCAGGCACGCCTGTGCCAAGGGTTGCATGCCTCTCAGTGAGGTGAAGCCCGGTAGCTGTGTCTGTGTGAAACGTTATAATGGCTGTGGGCAGCTGCGCCGCCGTCTCCTTGACCTAGGTCTTACCCCGCAGGCCCGGGTGGATGTGGTACGCCGTGCACCGCTTGGCGACCCTATCCTTCTGAAGGTCGGTGATTTCGATATTACCCTCAGTGAGTCCGAGGCTCTGCATGTGGAGGTGGCACCTGCCGAATAGTACGGTGGCTCAACTTTCCCAGTTGAAAAACTATTCGACATGAAACGAGCTGAATGCCGTTTCGCACATCTGATTTGGCGAGAATTCAGAAGTCAGGAAACAGGAGAAAAGTCTAAAAAATCAGCGGTTCTTACTTCTGGATTCCGGCTGCTGCCTTCCGGCATGTTGGGAAAAGCTTCGTCATAGCATTTTCAATCTATACAATATCGTAATGTCGACAAGATCTCACAAGTCGGAACGTTGAGACGTTGATTTCTTTCATTTTGCAGGGCAGGCGCCGTGCGCATAAGGCCTTGCCCGTCCCGTTTTTCCTGCCGGTTGGGTTATCCTCCATATCTCCTGAACCTGCCGTGGTGCTGAATCGTTCCCCTTCAGGTGGTTTTATCCCTGGTTTTTTGTCATACCGTACCGGCGCACTTGCCTTGGGCAGCAACCGCCTTTTTGTCGGTAAAGGATGAGGGGGCAGGCGTGAGGAGGAAGGCTCTCATTTCGATATGTTGCACTTTTTGTTTTCTATACTTGTCAAACTCGAATAATAATGTCTCCTTGTGTCAAGATACCCAAAATCCGCAATCAGCTGTTTTTGGGTGGATATTATGGCAGGAAAAAGGTATTTTAATGGCCAATGGTTATTAAGGACGCTGCGTGGAACTGCGAACCGGCTGCGGCTTCACAGGGCCTGCTATCACTGTGATGGTGTGCTCTGCCAAGGCACATAATGGGAAAAATGACAGCGGTATTGGTTGAACAGGATCTATTGCAGGCGTGTCAGGTCATCTTCGGCGATGAGCTCACTATTTCCCGTGAGTTCCTGGAGTACGTACAACTCTCCGGCGTCAAGAGTGCCTATCGCAAGCGAGCCAAGGAAACCCATCCCGACAGCCTGGTGGGGCAGGGACAGGTGGCTCAGCTGCGCGGCGCTCAGCAGTTTCAGCGTGTGCAAAAGGCCTATAAAAACCTGAGTTTTTATCTCGATGCCCGGGAAAAGGGGGTAAGGGTGGCAGTGGTTTCCCCTGCGGCGCGCGCCAACCCGTATCAGGCCGGCCGCACCGCCCGCACAGATTTCAATCGTAAACGGGCCCAGGCCCGCCACCGGCAAAAAACAGCCGGTTCCGCCGGGCAGGGGTGCGGCTACAGCAAGGAGCGCCCCTCTCATAACGGCACCCAGGGCAATCTTTTCAGCGGTCGCCTGCCCAATCGGCCCCTCCTCTTTGGTCATTTTCTCTACTATTCCGGCCTGGTATCCTGGCAGAGCCTCATTAAGGCCCTCGTCTGGCAGCGCAGCAGCCGACCCCGACTTGGAGAAATAGGCTGTCGCTTCGGCTGGCTCTCCCCTGAGGATGTCTTTTCACTGCTCAGGTCACCGGACGGTCGACCCATTGGCCAAAGGGCTGTTGACCGAGGCCTGTTGACGCCGCGTCAGCTCAACACCTTGTTGGCTCTCCAGAAATCACAGCAGAAACGTCTTGGTGAATATTTTGTCCAGAACCGGATTTTTGAGAAGGCCCGCCTGCAGGAGATTCTCAGGCGCTATTATGCCCATAACTATCGGCAGAGCAAACGGGCCCGTCAGGCCTGCTGATCACTCCTTTACACCGACTTCTTTGTGAGTTACAGCAATCTCATCTATCTCCTGGTGGTCATTTTTCTGCTGGCCGCCAGGACTGTCCCTGCCCAGCCCCTCCTGCCGCCTCTGCCGGCCATGCTCATTTTTGCCGGTAAGTTGTTGCTCTTTCATCTTCTCTGTCGCCTCTTTTTCTCCAGTCGCCGTGTTTACAACGTCAAGACATATCTGCAGGCGGAGAAGTATCTGACCCTGCTGGCCATCTCCTGGCTGGCCATTGATATCTATGTGCTGGATTGCCTCTACTATTTCGCCCTGTTGCCCTTTGTCGCCGATATACCGGTGTTGGGCAGCTTCCTGGGTTTGCTGCTCTTTTTTGTCTATCTTGGCCATGTCTGGCTGGCTGCCGCGGAGAGGAGCGCCGCGATTTTCGGCAGAAGCACGAGCAATGTCGATTTCATCCTGGAAAACATCCGGGTCAATCTCCCCATTGTTCTGCCCTGGTTTCTGATATCCCTTGTCCTTGATATTCTGCGACTGCTGTCAGTGCCGGCGGTGGATCGTTTCATGGCGTCCGCGTATAGTGAAGTCGTTATCCTGGGCATCTTTATCTCTTTTGTCGCCCTGATTTTTCCGCCTCTGCTCATGCGGTTCTGGAAGTGTCATCCCCTGGCGGCCGGCCCTGTTAGATTCCATGTGGAGTCCTTTTGCCGGCGACTTAACCTCCATTATCGCGACATAATGATCTGGCCCCTCTATGGCGGCCAGATGGTAACCGCCGGAGTGGTCGGCTTTATCGGCCGTTTTCGCTATATCATGCTGACACCGGCCCTGCTTGCCAACCTGACGGTGAACGAGGTCGAGGCGGTGCTGGCCCATGAGATCGGTCATGTCAAGCGCTACCATATGCAGCTCTATCTCTTTATCCTGGTTGGTTTTTCCATTATCGTTAATCCCCTGCTGGAGGTGCTGCTTTACCTGGTCTTGCAGGGGGAGTGGTTCTATGAGCTGGCCCGGTGGAGCAAGGTGTCGGCGGCCAGCCTGCTTGATATTACCCTGCCCATACTTCTGCTTATTCTCCTGGTTTCCTTTCTGCGTTTTGTTTTTGGTTTTTTCATGCGTAACTTTGAGAGACAGGCGGACCTGCATGCCCTGCAGGCCATGGGCGGCGGGGGGGCGATCAGCGCCGCCTTGGAAAAGGTGGCCTGGTTGAGCGGCAACATCAGGGATCTGCCGAGCTGGCATCACTTCGGTATCAGTCAGCGTGTTGATTTTATGGTTGCCTGTGATGCGGACGCCAGCTTGGTGGGGCGCCATCATCGCAAGGTCTATCTTGCCTTGGCCATGTATGGCCTGCTGGTGGCGGCCGGCGGCTTTCTTGCCTTCAGCCTGCCGGAAGATCTGGTGGAACAGGCGGTCACCAAACAGGCGGTGGCCCAGTTGGAAAAGGAGGCGGCCCGCACTCCTGATAACTACCAGGTGCACTGGGCCCTGGGTGATGTCTATTACAGACAGGGCGACTATGCCAGGGCCATTGCGGCCTATGAGCAGTCGCTGCGGTCGGCCCCGGACAACCCCGAGGTCCTCAACAACCTGGCCTGGCTGCTGGTGACCAGTCGGGACGAGCGTTTTATCGATGCTGAACGGGCCCTGCAACTGGCCGCCAAGGCTGTTTCCCTGCAGCCGGCTGCCGCCCATATCCTCGATACCCTGGCCCATGCCTATTGGCGCCTGGGTAAAAAAGAGAGGGCCCTGGAGATTGAAAAAAGGGCCCTGGCCCTGGCCAGACCGGCTGACAAACAGATCTATGCAGAGCAGCTCAAGAGATGGCAGGGAAAGATGGCTGCTGATCGCCAATCCGGGCTGCAGTTCTGAGTTCCTCATTGCAAGGATGGCGGCGAGAGACGCCCCAGGGGAGGCACGCTGCCGAGCCGCCTTTTTGTTGGTGAGGGATGAGGCGTGGCTTAGGGCAGGGCGATCGGGTCGTGGAAGTCGAGGTGGGCCAGGGACTGCTTGGCCTTGAGTTGGGCGCCGATGCGCCGCCCGAACTCCTCGGCCTTGGCCAGTTGTTTTCTGGCGTGGCCGTAGCGGTGATAGTGCCTCTTGAGGAGGGGCATCTTTTCCGGATACCTGCCGCTCAATTTGAAAAAGACGCCCAGGGTGCGCCACGGCTCCTTGGCCGGGTGGCTGAAGATGATGGCGTTGATCGGCTGGGCCTGATACCTTTTCAGAAGCCGCTTCAGGCCCCAGAGGTGCATGCGCCAGTATCCACGGCAGGAGATAAGGGGGATAACGGCTTTATGGTGCAGGAGACGGCTGCCGTCGCGGTCAAGAAAGGCCAGAATCGGACCGCTGGGCTGGTAGGACCAGGTGGGGCCGGCGATGATGACCAGATCATACTCCTGGTCGCACTGGGCGGTAAGGGGCTGGATGGCCAGCCGCTGCCGCATAAAGGTCCGCAGCATCATCTCCACTGTTTTTGCCACGGAGCCAAAGGGGAAGCGCAGCGGTTTCACCGGCTGCAACCGTTCGTGATGGACATGACAGCCGGTACTATCAAGACCGGCAATCAAGGCGCTGAGCAGGTTTTTGGTCTGGCCGCTCAGGGAGTAGGAGATAATCAGGATGTGTGGTGAATGATCCATGGTTGCGGCTATAGTAAAGATGGCCTTGCGGCGCGCATTGATCTTGTTGATAAAAAATTTTATGAAACAAGGGTGTCGCGTTCGGCGAGATTTTGCGTGCAGGTGTGCCGGTCGCGGCATAAGGCAGTCATCTGCCAGAACCCCTCTGCATGCCTCCTACTCTATTCAATGAGACGAAGATTGTCACCCCCACTTTGTTGAGGCGGAGTCTGCCTGATCACCCTGGCCAAGCGGATTTGTTTGGCGAATCTTTCAACCGGTATTGCTATGAAGAAAAAGGATGTCATTATTGTCGGCGCCGGACTTTCCGGTCTGGCCTGCGCGCATTTTCTCAAACAGGAGCGGCCGGAGTTGTCCTGCCTGCTCCTCGAAAAATCAGAGCAGAGCGGCGGGGTGATCCGTTCCCATGAGGAGGAAGGCTATCTCTGTGAGTGGGGCCCGCACGGCTTCCTCGACAATAAGGAGGAGAGTCGCGAGATTCTCGCCGACCTGGATCTCATGGCCGTTATGCAGCGTGCCCCTTTAAAGGAGTTCCATCGCTACCTCTGTCGACGGGGTCGTCTTCGTGCCCTGCCGCAGAAACCGCAGGAGCTCATCACCTCCAAACTACTGAGCCCCTGGGATAAGGTACGGCTGCTGGGTGATCTCTGGAAAAAGCCCTTACCCGGCCATCCCACCATCGGCCAGTGGGCTGCCTATCGTTTCGGCAAAGGGGTGCTGCCCCTGGTGGATGCTGCGGTCACCGGCACCTTTTCAGGTGATCTGCATCGTCTCAGCATGGATGCGGTGATGCCGGGTGTACGCAGGCTTGAGGTGGAGTATGGCTCTCTGCTGCGCGGTATGAAGGCCAGGGCCAAGTCCGGCAAGGGAAAAGGGATCACCTCCCTGCCTGCCATGATCAATTTCCCCCAGGGCCTGGAGATTCTGGTGCAACGCCTGGCCACAGGCCATGATATCCGCACCGGCTGCCGGGTACACTCCCTGGAAAAATCAGAGCAGGGCTGGCGGCTCGGCACCGACAGCGGTGTTCTGCTGGCCGAGCATGTCATCTGTGCCCTGCCGGTCAATGCCGCCCTGGAGCTGCTGGCTCCCTTTCAACCGCCGGTGGCGCGTGTTCCTCTCTCCCATATCTGCAATGTCAGCCTCGGCTTTGTTGACAACAACAGCATCCCCAAGGGCTTCGGCTTTTTGACACCGGAATGCGAGGGGCGTTTCACCCTGGGATGTATGTTTACCTCGCGTATGTTTCCCGGCCGGGCGCCGCAGGGCAAGGTGCTGCTGGAGGCCCTGGTGGGCGGGCGCCGTCACCCTGAGCGGTTGGATCTTGACGATACGGAGATGATCCGTCGGGTGGTGGCTGACCTGCGGGAGCTGCTGGCGCTGCCTGAAGGAGCACCGCACTTTGCCCGCGTCCTGCGACCCCGCGGTGGTATCCCCCAGATGGAGGGGGATCATTTGAATCTGTTGAGTTGGCGCACGGCCCTGGAGCAGAATAATCAGGGTCTTGGCCTGTGCGGCTTTGGCTGGGACGGCATCGGCATCAACGATATGACGAGATCGGCGCGCCAGGCCATCCGCGCCCTTGACCAGCCCGGCACCGACAGTGGGGCGCCGGAGGTGAAACCCGTCTATTTTTAAGGGTTATGTGCGCTGACGGTGAAGTAGCCGCCTGGTCAGGTAGCTGAAAAATCAAAAGAAGTAAGTTTGTTTAGATCATCACGGTCAAACAGGGAAAGATCATGACTTCTAAAGCGGCCCATGGATTTTGGTTTTTGGGGAATAGCACAACATGTCTGTAGAATTTCTCGGGAGGGGGTAATTTTAAGAAAAGAAAGTATTTTTTTGACTTCTTGTTCAGGGTGCAGGCATAAATTTTCAAAATTGATCACTAAAAAGCGTTCCGGTCCTAACCTGTCGCCTTGCTGCATGATTTTTCTGTTGGCACGAAGCCAGAATTTGAACGAGGCTGTCGGTATTTCTGCGGTGGAGAGAGGTTTCTTGACTCCGTAAAGACTGTGCCAGTTGAAGAGCTGCTGTTGGTTTTTGCTGAAGGCCATATCCAGGCCATGACGGATTGTGTGGATATATTTGAAGTTGTTAAAATGGCGAGCCATCATTTTGATGAGCAGGTGGCTGTTTGGCTCTTTCCAGCCCCAGCCTATGTGATTAGGTCCCATCTGCGCCTGTGGGGAAAATATTTTTTGTAGACGAAAAAACGGCCAGGCGCCTTTGCCTTTACCATAGTGATTATGGCCCCATATACTCATAGCCGAAACAGCCTTTCCCAGAAAAAGAAGTTCTTTCGAAGAAAGTTTACCCCGTCGACCATAATTTTTCTGAGCAGATCAAAACCGATCCCCAAAGCATGAGGGTCAGTTCTATTTTGGAGGAACCAACGGGGACGTTTAAATAATAAGGTGTAAAGAAGGTTGTCGCTGGCAGCGTTTAAATCGTTTCCGATATAAACACCAAGGGCAGCAAAGATTTCAGCAACCACTCGCGTACCACTCCCGCCGACACCGCCAATTACCCATGGCCCGTTTTTGCTATTATTGACCGTCATTTCTTACTGCCAGCTGCCGATGTCCTTGTCTTCCTTCTCTCCCCCCTCGCGGTTGTCCTTGCCCAGGGTGTAGATGTCAATCTCGCCATACTGGCCCGGGTTGCGGTATTGGTAGTCGCGCTTCCACGGGTCCAGCGGCAGATCCTTGGCCAGGTAGGGTCCGTCCCAGCCGTCTATGCCAGGATTGGCCTGCAGGGCCGCCAGGCCCTCGCTCTGGCTGGGGAAGTCGCCGACATCGAGGCGGTAGGCGTTCATGGCGGTCATCAGCATCTCAATCTGGGTTTTGGCGGTCTGCTGTTTGGCCTTGCGCACCTGGTTGTAGTATTTGGGCACGGCAAAGGTGGCAATCATCACCAGGATGGCCATGACGGCCATGAGCTCCAGCAGGGAAAAACCATGGTTGTTTGAGGCGATAGTTCTTGTCTGACAACGTTTTTTCACGGAGAGCACCTTTTCTTGAATGTCCCGGCCCGGGGCGGGAATTTTTCTCTCTCTCCGGCAGGCCGCAGCCGTGTGCCGGAGATACCAGTGTGGGGTTGTGGGCCATCTCGGCCTATTGGGTGGACAAGCCGGTTATGGCACCGGGCCTGAGCTGCAGCTCGTCGCGCAGTTCGCCCATCTTGCCCTGGAATTCCTTGATATACTGCTCAAGAACGTCCTCAGTCTCAATGACATAGGGGGTGAGCATGATCAGTAGCTCGGTCTTCTGCAACTCCCGGCTTTCATATTTGAAGAGATAGCCCAGGAGCGGGATGTCTTTCAGCAGGGGAATCCCGCTGTCGGTCACCGTGTTGTCGGTGCCGATCAGGCCGCCGATGAGGATGGATTGACCGTCCTTAACCGCGAATTTGGTCTTGAGCTCCTTGGTGCGGATGGGATTGGACTGGACGCCATCCGCCTGGATGGGCAGGGCCTTGCTCACCGTCTGTTTGACGTCAAGGATGATAATGCCGTCGTAGTTGATCTGCGGCGTCACCTCGAGAATTGTGCCGGTATCCTTGTACTGGATGGTCTTGTCCACCTTGGGCACGTCACTGCCGGAGGTGTATTCGTTCTCGGTGATGGTGGTGACAATGGGCACCTCCTCGCCGACATTGACCGTGGCTGTCTCGTTGTTAAGCACCAGGACCTGGGGCGAGGAGAGGATGGAGATGTCGGTCTTGCTGGCTAAGGTCTTGAGCAGTCCCTTGACCTGGTCACCGCCCTCCACCACCAGATTGAGGGCGGTGGAGAGCGAGCTGGTCAGGCCGAAGGTGTCCATGTCAAAGGAGTATTTCTGGCCGTTTTCCCAGCCCAGCTTATTGTTGAGAATGGCCCACTCCACACCGAGGGACAGCTCATCCTTGAGGGTGATTTCGGCTACAATCACCTCCACCAGCACCTGGCGCGGCAGGTTGTCAAGGCGTTCGAGCAGCCGCACCAGGCGGCTATAATCCGGCGGCAGGGCGCGGATCAGAATGATGTTGCGGTTGTCGTCGGGCAACAGCAGGGGCGTGCCGGCAAAACGCAGCGAGGCCAGGGGCGGCTTTGGGGGCGTGGTGCGGGCCCGGCTGACTGGGCGCGCTTGCGGGGGCATGCCGGCCACGGGCTTGCTGGAGGTGGGGCTCGTGGTGGAGGAGCTGGTTGCCGGCGGGATCTCCTCCTGGATCAGGGTGTTGACCAAGGTGGCCAGTTCGCTGGCCACCGTGTTGCGGGCATTGTAGATGTAGATATTGTCGCGATCGCGGCCGGGCATGACATCGAGCTGGCGGATCCACTTCTCACTGTTGTCCACCAGGAACTGACTCCTGCTTACCAGGAGCAGGGAGCTGATCCGTTCCAGGGGCTGGATGGCGATGCCTGCAAAGTCGGTGCTGTTGATATGCAGGTTGTTGATGATCTCCATCACCTCGTCGCGCAGATCAAAGAGCGGGGCGTTTTCCACCTTGATCAGCCGGATTTTCAGGTTGGCCAGTGGCGAGACGTCGAGGCGGGAGAGGATGTTGATCACATCGACGATCTTGCTTTCATAATCGCTGATCAAGAGGGTGTTCTGGTTGGCAATGGTGCTGATGGTGCCCTGCTGGGAAAGATAGGGCTCAATGAGCTTGCCGGCTTCCGGCGCGGCCAGATGCATGATCGGCACCACCTGCAGGAGCAGGCGGGAGGAGGGGGCCAGGTCTTCAATGTCGGCCGGGTTGTTGATCTGCTGGCCAAAGGGCTTGCGGGCCACGAAGATATAGTCGTGGCTGCCTTCGCTGCGAATGTCGAGGCCGTTCATATGCAGGATCTTGCGAAAGATCGGAAAGAGCTGGTGGGTGGGGATCGTGCGGCCCGAGCGGATATTGACCACCCCCTTGACCTGGGGGTCGATGATGTAGTTGAGGTTCAGGGCATCACCGAGCACCTGGATCACCTCGTAAATGTCGGCATTGTCAAAGTTGAGAAGCAGCCCGGTATCCTCCTGGCCGCTGGTCGTGGTCTGTCGGTCGCCTTCTCCTTGTTGGTTCTCGGCCTGCTGCCAAGTCTCGGGCAATAATTCTGCCATGCTGCTCAAGCGCTGCAGTTCCCGGTTGTCGGCCTCGCCCACCACCTCGATATCCTGCGAGAGTGTGGCCTCGCTATCAGTCTCCTCGCTCTGCTCCTGGACAAGAAGGCTGGAGCGGTCGTCTCCTTTATTGATGCGGGAACTGATCTCATGGAGGTTGAGGCTGTTGGACTCCGGGAGCAGGGCACGGTCGGCACAGCCCGCCAGGAGCAGGGTGAGACCGGCCAGGATGAACAATGCCAGCCGGTCGGCGTGTCTGAGGGGAGGGGATATGACGGATTGTGTATTCATAATGGTCAACGTAGTAGTACCGCTTAGGGGCGGGCAGGTACGGGGCGAGTCGGTATAACCGGTCGCGGCTTAGGTGTCGGCCTTGCGTGCGTGGCCGGTGTTGGCTGCGGCGCTACCTGCTGCCGTTCCTTTTCGATATCAAAGAGCGGTTTTTTGATTGTATCAGATCCTTTGCTAAATAAAATAAAATCGGCGGTGATCTCCTGAACGGTGTAGCCGCCAAGCTGATCGTCCACCTCCAGTTGCACGGTTCGGGCTTGGTCGGCAACAGCGCCTGTGGGGGCGGAGCGGATGGGGCGCGGCGTTTGCCGGGAGGCCGTCTGGTAGGAGACCAGGGCCTTGGTGAATCCCGGCCCGATAATGGCGCCGTTAAAGACCACATCCTCCATGCGGATATTCTGGCCGTAGCCCTTGCCGGTTTTGGTCTGCCGCGATTCCTTGGCCAGGAACCGTTCAGTATTAAAGATATAACCGCTGTGCAGATCGGGCAGCTGCTGGCTGTTCAGCCTGGGGTTGAGGTTAAGCGGCGCTGGCGGGCGCAGGGTGCGGCTGCGCTTTTCGCTGCTGGCCGCCGGTGTCTCCGCTAATTGCGCCGGCGATGCCCTGAAGGTGTCGATGTTGGCCTTGATAAGCAGCAGGCAGAGCAGGACCAGGGCGGTGCTGAGAACGGGTTTGATCATGGCCGTCTCCTTGAGAGCCCCGCCGTTGCCGCCTGGGGTGTCACCGGCGGGGTGCGATAAAAGGCCTTGAGGTCTATGAAGGCCTTTACCTCTTTGAGTTTCTGTGGCTTCAGGGTGCAGCTCTCAACCAGGAAGAACCTGTTGTTACTGTAGAGGGCAGCCAGGAATTGGGCCAGATTCTGCAGGGTACCGTTTAAGCGCAGCTTGATGCTGATGGTGTTGATGGTGCCTTCCGGGCCTTTGCCGCCCACCGGCCGCAGCGACTCCGGTTCCAGGCCGGCGGCGGCAATGAGTGACTGGAGGTGGATCTGGACGGTGGAGGTGATGGTATCGGCGTTGGTCCCCTCAAAGAGCAGGGCGCCGGCCTGTTTGTGTTGCCGTTCAAGCAGGGCAAGTTCCCGTTGCAGACTGGGCAGTTGCTTGCTGCTCTTCTGCTGGGCAAAGAGGATGGTCTTTTTCGCCTCCAGGGCCGCAACCTTTTCGTTGTACATAGCAAGGGTGAAACGCAGCAGACCGAGGCCAACCATGAGAAAGGCCACCGTAACCAGGATGGTTTTACGGTCAAGACGCAGTTCGCGGAGAGGGGAGGTGGTCATCATGGCAGATTGACCTCCAGGTGAAAATAGGTCTTGTTGCGCCGCTTCATGGTGGACTTGAGGGTGGCGGCGCCCAGATCGGGAATGGCTGCGGTCAGCTCGTTAAGGTCGTCGGTGTAGCCCTGCAGGGTAACGGTGCGGCTGGCACTGTCCAGACGGAGCTGGTCGAGGTAGGCGGAGGTGGGCATTTTGCTGCTCAGGGTGGCCATGAAACCGATCAGGTCGATATTGGAGCCCATGCTCCGGTAGCTCTCCAGCTCCTTTTTGATCGTGTTGATGCGCCCCTTCAGCTCCAGGGCCTTGTCCGCCTTCACCTTGGTGGCGCTAATCTGCTGGTCGAGCAGGTCGGCCTGGCGGTAGATGGCCAACCCCTTGCCGGCACCAAGGGCAAGGAGCAGAACGATGTTGATGGCCGTCAGGATCAGCAGGGCCTTTTTCAGGTAGTCCGGCCGACGGAATGTGGCAGGTAGCATGTCGTAGGAGCGACCGCAGGCAGGCTGGGCGAGCAGGGCGCCGGCCTCTTGGTCGGCGCTTAGCTCTGGATCGTCGCCGGTCAGGTCGACGGCGTTGATGATCTGGCCGAGTTCATTGCTCTCCACAGGGGTGGTGCAGAGGTCGCTATCCACCACCGTACCCTGCTCAAAATGGCTGATCTTGGCCAGGCGGCCGGCATGCCGGAGTGACCAGCTCTTCTTCTGGTTGGCACGGGTCAGGTAGCGTTGACTCTCCGGGAAAAGGCCGGTGAGATGGGCCCCGGCCGCAAAGAGGCTCTCCAGAACAGGCATAATATGGGAACGCCGGCAGAGGTAAAGGTTAACGCGATAGTCGTCCTGCTGGCGCTGAAAGGCAAAGGCGGTCAGGCTGTCGTCAGCAAAGGGGCTGAGTATGTCGATCTGCAGATCAATGGCCTTTTTGATGTCAGGTGTCTGGCGCGGCAGGTTGATGGTGCTGAAGAAGAGCAGATCTTCGCTGATATAGACGTCCACCTCGGCACCGGCGATGGTACGGGTCATTTGGGTCTGGGTCAGGAGTCGGTCCATATCCGTCACATCATTGGTGAGCAGCCGCAGCCGGTAGCCATCCGCCTGCACCTGGCCGAGGCTGACGCCGCGGCCATGGATGAAGATGTCAAGCCGCCGACTCATGACCACTCCTCCTGCCAGCCGTAATAGCGCAGGGCCAATCCCTTTTTCTCAAAGAGGACAGTAACCCTGGTGCCGGGCTGCGCCCTGATCTCCTCTGCCGGTTCCGGTTGGCGGCCGGCATAGCCGGTGGCCGTGATGGTGAAAAAGGGTACCTTGTTATTGTTGTAGGTAAGAAAATCGGCGCACTCGCCATAGCGCTCCTCGCCGAGAATGGCGCGGGCCTCCAGGGCTGTCAGGTCGCCCTGTTTGGCACGCAGCTCATGGTAGAGCGCCATTTTGTCGGCATCATCCAGGCAGACAAAGGCGAGCATGGCCGGTGTCAGGCTGTTGAAGTTGATCTTGCCACTTGGATTGTGGACGGTAAAGAGATCGGCCAATCTGAAGCGCTCGGTAATGGCGGTGGCGCCGCGCACCAGGGCCAGTTCGCTCACTGACGTAAACCTGCCGTGGCGGGCCCGATAGGGCGGCTGCAGCTCCTGATAATAGTCGTCCTCGGCGCCCTGGAGGCGGTGCAGGTTGTCGGCGTCGCGCCAATCCTCCAGCGAGTCGGCCAGGATGGCCTGGCCTTCCTCGTCCAGGCCGATATAGTCGGCAAAGGTGGTCACCAGGGAGCGGTCGGCGCCGTTCAGGTCAATCTTGCCCGACTCGTTGACCACCACATAGCGCAGGCGACCGGTGGCCAGAACGCCCTCCTCCTCGCGGCCCAGGTAGCGGCGCTCGTCCTCCGTATCAAGGTCCAGGGGGGTATCGAGCAGCTCAAAGAGGGCCTGGTTGATGGCACCCTGGGCCAGGGCACGTCCCACCAGGCGCTGCCGGAGATTAAAGCCCTCCAGGGTGCCGGTGCGCACGGCAAAGGTCATCTCGGCGGCCAGCACCGTTGCCAGCAGCAGTACCAGAATAACCACCACCAGGGCAAAGCCTGACTGCGGTGCTGGCGCGGATGCTATGGCGGCGGGGCGGCTCTTGATCATGATCGTGGTCATTTGTTAGTTCCGGCGCAATTCAAGGCTTTCAAGCAGGCCTTCTTCACTGCGAACGACAAAGAGGCTGTAGGTGGTTCCTTCCGTGACCATTTCGCCGGCCGACTCCTCGTAATCGAGGCGGGGGCCCCGGAATTTAATGGTTTCCGTCAACGCCAGGTCCTGGCGGATAAAGGCTTCCTGCCGCTTTTCCAGTTTGATCAGGCGCTGCATGGAGGAGGAGAAGCTCTCCAGCACCGCCACATAGCTCAGGCTGAGCAGCAGGGCGGCGATCATCACCTCAAGCAGGGTAAAGCCGGATTCGCTGTCACTATAACGGCAGGGTTCAGCCACCGGCAACCTCCATCGGGGCAGGCGCACACCAGGGGCGAAACTCGTATGCCGTGCCGTTATGGGAGAGGCTGACCCGCAGTGTTTCCTCGTCAAAATCGAGCTCTATGGCGCCGGCGCCTGACAGCAGGGGGGTCATCTCGCTATAATCTGGGATATAGTCGTTGTAGTCGGCATTGTAGAAATCCTTTCTCTCCAGGTAGTAGAGGGTGTTGGTCGCCGTATCGACACGGTAAAAGGCCATGACCACCTGGCCGGGCCTGGCCAGGAAGGGACTGGCCGTGGCCAGCCGTAAAAAGCCACTGTCGCCCGTTATCACGACCTTCTTGGTGCGCGGATTGAACCAGCCACTCATCACCTGGCGCTGGATAAGGGAGATCAGGGCCACGTGTTGTTCGATCTGCCGATTCTTGCGTTCACCGCGCTCGGCAAAGAAGATGGCGCGGTTGAGCATGGAGTAGATCATGGTGGAGACCATGGTTAAGAGCAGCAGGGCCACCATGACCTCCAGGAGGCTGAAACCGTTGTTGTCTGGATCTATGTGATGCCTGTCTATCCGCTTCATATCTTCTCGGGCTGTCCGGTCAGCGGGCTGATGGTCAGGGTGCGGCGCCGCTGTTTACTGGCAATCTCAATGGTGGCCGGTGTGGCCCAGCCCTCCGGCGAAAAGAGGAGAGAGGCCGGCTCCATTGTCCATTGGACGCCCTGGGGCAGTTGGCGGCGCCGGGCCTCGTTTCGGCCTACCTTGATGTAGAGGTTGCCCTCCTCCAGCAGGACACGTACGGGCTGGCCCGTGCTCACGGCCTGCAGTTTCCAGCCGCGGATCTGGGCCATGGCCCCATTGACCTCCTTGCGAAAGGCGATCTTGTCGAGCATGCCGCCCACCGGTGGCGCGGCAATCACCGCCACCAGGGCCATGATGGCCAGCACGGCCAGGATTTCCAGGAGTGAAAAGCCTTGCGTTTTACTGCCCATCTAGCCCCCGCTGATATCGTTCATGCCCAGGATGACCGACAGCATGGAAAGGACGATGTAGCCGGCCCCCAGGGACATAATGAGTAAAAAAACCGGTTCCAGCAGGGCAATAAAGCGCTTGAGCCGTTCCTTGAGCTGTTTTTCAAAATGGCGGGCGATCTGACCGCAGGTTTCACCCACCCGACCTGACTCCTCACCGATGCCCAGCAGGTCCACGGCCAGGGCCGGAATCAGCCCGCCTTGCAGCTTTGGCGCCACCTGCTGGCCCTCCTTGAGGGCAACGGTGGCCCGGGCCAGCAGCTCCTTGTAGTGGTGGTTTGTGGCCACGCCGGCGCTGATGCGCAGGGCTGTCACCAGGTGGACACCGTTTTCCACCAGCACCTGCATGGTGCGGAAGATGCGGGTGGTCTCCAGGTCACGGATAAAGCCGTTGACAATGGGCACTCTGATGGCCAGATCATCGACAAGCTGCCGGCCCCGGTCACTCTTGATAAAGAAGTAGAGCAGCACCGGCAGACCCAGCACTGTCAGGCCGGTGAGCAGGAAGTGGCTGCTCATGAAGTCGGCAATCCCCATGAGCATGGCCACGTTCATGGGCAGCTCCTTGTCCATGCCTTCAAACAGCACCTTGAAGCGCGGCAGGATCACGGTAAAGAGGACAATGAGGATGCCGAAACCGGCGGCCAGCAGGATCAGGGGATAAATGGAGCTTGAGATGACAAACTGGCGCAGCTCGCGGGACTGGGCCTGATAGTCGGCGATATTGTCCAGCATTTCCGGCAGGACGCCGCCCTCTTCGCCGGCTCGGACGATATTGGCGTACATGGCGTTAAAGGCGGCTTCCTGTTCCAGGGCGGTGGACAGGGCCAGCCCCTCCTTGAGTTTTTGCTCCAGGCGCCCGGCAAAGTCGGCCAGTTCCTTTTTGTCACTCTGGCGGGCGATAAGGCGCAGGGCGCCATCCAGGGAGATGCCGCCCTTGACCAGCAGGGCCAGCTGCGAGGTGAAAAACTCCATGTCGGCGCTGGTCAGGCTCTTCTTGGTCAGGCGGCTTGTGGAAATGCCTTTGCTAAGTCGGGAACGCTGGGCCTGATAGGGCTCTATGACAAAGGGCCGCAATCCCTGGCGCAAAAGCTGCACACTGACGGCGTGGCGGTCTTCTCCCTCCAGCACACCCTCCACCACGCCCTCCGGCGCCTGGGCCTGATACCTAAACAATGACACTTTCCATCTCCCTGGCCACCCGCATAACCTCCGGCAGGGTGGTCACCTCTTGCCTGGCCTTGGCAAGGCCGTCCAAGAACATCTCCTGGAAGCCGTGGCTGCGGGCCACCTCCTCCAGGTGTTTGAGGTCCTTGCCGCGCGATACGCTGCGGCACAGGTCGCTGTTCATGGTGAGCAGTTCGTAGATACCCACCCGGCCGACAAAGCCGGTGCCGGCGCAGTGCTGGCAGCCGCTGCCGACAAAGGTGGCGAAATCGCCGCCCGGCACGGTGCCGAGCTGGTCGGCGGCCATGCCCTGCTGGGTCCGGCATTCCGGACAGATCCGCCGCACCAGGCGCTGGGCCAGCACACCGCGCAGGGCCGACGAGATCAGAAAACGTTCCACGCCGAGATCCGCCATGCGCATCACCGCGGACAGAGCGTCGTTGGTGTGCAGGGTGGAAAAGACCAGGTGGCCGGTGAGCGACGATTGCACGGCAATCTCGGCGGTCTCCAGGTCGCGGATCTCGCCCACCATGATGACATCCGGATCCTGGCGGACAATGGCCCGCAGCCCTTTTGCAAAGGTGAGACCGATCTCCGGCTTGATCTGGATCTGGTTGATGCCGTGTAGCTGATACTCCACCGGGTCCTCAATGGTGATAATCTTGTTGGAGCCGATGTTGATCTTGTTGAGGGCGCAGTAGAGGCTGGTGGTCTTGCCCGAGCCGGTGGGGCCGGTGACCAGAATGATACCGTTGGGCAGATTGATCAGCTTCTCAAAATCCTGTTCGACGCCGGCCGGCATGCCCAGACTGTCCAGGTCGAGGATAACGCTGGTCTTCTCCAGAATACGGATCACCACGCCCTCGCCGTGGATGGTGGGCAGGGTGGAGACGCGCAGGTCCACCTCTTTGCCGCTGAGGCGCAGGGAGATCTTGCCGTCCTGGGGCATGCGGCGCTCGGCAATGTCGAGGCCGGCCAGCAGTTTGATGCGGGAGATGATGGCTGCCTGCATTGATTTAAGCGGTGTCTCGTGGTCGTAAAGAATTCCGTCTATCCGGAAACGGACAAGCTGGCCCTCCTCAAAGGTCTCGATGTGAATGTCGGAGGCGCGGCGGCTTAAGGCGGTATCGATCAGGTTGTTGACGTAGCGGATGACCGGTGCCTCCGAGGCCATGTCCTTGAGTTTGTCGACATCCGCCTCGTCAAGGCCGAACTGTTCCGAATCCGGTCGGTTGAACCCCAGGTCATAGTAGTCGTCGCACAGCTTGCGCAGCTCCGGTTCAGCCAGTAGTTCGATGGCAAAGGTGGCGGGCAGGGTCTCTTCAGCCTCGCTCCGCAAAGTGGTGTTGAGCTGTTGCAGGGCGATGTCGGCGGCGCTGATAATCTCGCTCTCTTCCGGGTTGTGGGTGACGACGACAAGTTCCTTTTTACGCTGGATAAGGAGAAAGGGATGACCTTGGTGAAAGATCTTGGGCAGTTCCACCGGCAGGACGATGTCCTCCTCTTGCTCCTTATAGAGGGTCAGACCCAGTTGCTCGGCCAGGGCGGCCAGGATGTCCTGGCTGCTGACAAACCCCAGCGAGACCAGAATTTCGCTGAGGGGCTGCGGCACCGTGTCAAGATGCGCCATGGCCCGGTCGAGTTGTTCCTGGCTGATCTTGCCATTTTCCACGAGCAGGGGGCCGAGTTGAGCTTTTTTTGGGTAGATAACGGTCATGGGTGCGGAGTCTTCTATCTCATTGTAAGAGCTAACCGATTGTTTCTCTTTACCATTGTCAGCATAATTAACAACCTGAAAGCGATATCTGCTTCCGGAAGCACCAGGGAAAAAATGTTCTGGTTAATCCATTTTAGGTAGTGTCTCTCCGGAAATGGCCCTCTCGGAGTCTCGTAAACTCGCTTACCGGGAGTCTCGTAAACTCGCTTACCGGCCCGATCTCCCGGAGTCTCGCGAGCTCGCTTGCCTCGTCATGCCCAAAAATAATGCTCGGAGGTAAGCGAAACGAAGTGGAGACTCCGATATCGCATGGACACCTGCACGCCAAGGGCACCCGGAGTGTCGCAGGCTCCCTTACCTCTTTCAGGGCGTGCTTCTCTTTTCGCACTCCTTGATCGCCAACAGGTACGCGAGACATCCGAAATGTTCTGTTTCTGGCCAGATAATAGGTGATGCATGTTTTATGCCAGTGTCGCTTGGCCCGGTCGCTGGCCCATGATCAGCTATTTCATGGGCAAAAAGCAAGGAAAAGTGGTGGCGCGGCCGGGGGCGCCAGGCGCGGTGCCGGCTGCGGCGAAGAACGCTGTCAGGGGTTCTTTTTTCATTTGCCGGCAGATCAGCGGCTGAGGATCGGACTGTTTTTCTCGGGCGGCACAGTTGACGTTGGCCAGCAAACCGACTATCTTCTCGGAAATAATATAATTAAATAGTTGAATTATTAAACTGCCACTGAGGATACGCAAATGCTTTTTTGTAAAAGGAGTACAACAGGGCTGCTGGTCGTCGTGTTACTGACTGTGCTGAGTCAGCCCGTGCAGGCGGCTCTCGGCAACGACCTGCAGGCCTTGGTCGGTCAGGCTGACGGGATCAATACATCCTTGGTTGATTTCAGTTTTACCGGTCAGACCTGCAGCGACCTGGGGCTTATCAATAGCGATATCCAGGCGTTTGTGATCAATATCGAGACCATCCAGGCCGAGCTCGCCGCGCCGCTTTCCATTGGCAGTGATGAACTCGATGCCCTGGACAGCCTGTCCACCATGGCCAGGGAGATGGCTGCCAATGGTGTGCGGCTCAGTCTTGAGGTTGACGACATCGAGGATGTGGCGGACCTGGTGGAGTATCGGGCCGCCTTGAGCGCCATGCTGGAGCTCTCCGACGACATCGGCACCATGGCTGATCGCATCCTGGAGATGGCCGACCGTATCCTGGCCATGGCCGACAATATCGGCACCATGGCCGATCGGATTCTCATCAGCCAGCAGCTTCAGAACGCCAATGTCGCCCTGACCCAGGCCGCTATCCTTACCACCCAGCAGAACATGGTGGCCTTAAGCGACAGCCTGTCCAGCATCATCTATAATGTTACCCTGGGGCAGGTGGCTGACAACGGCGAAAATCTTGTCGACGATATGGCCGTCGTCAGTCTGAGCACGGACAACATGGCCCAGGAGCTTGAACGGTTGCAGGCCACCACCAGCCTCATGGTCACCAGTGTGGTTGATCTCTATACCTGGATGAGTGTCAGCAGCCAGGACGCCAGCCACTCTCTTAACGGTGATACCCTGACCTATTTTGGACATCTCTCTGCCATCTATGCCGGCCTGGCCAGCTCGCTGGAGGTGTACAGCGCCAGCATCGAACAACTGGCACCGCTCACCGATACGGTGATCCTTGCTGACGCCACCGCCGCCATGCTGCGCCTTAGTGCCGATATCGGTGTCATGGCCGGCCGCATCATGGAGATGAGCGACAAGATCATTGTCATGGCCGACAATATCGGTGTGATGGCCGATCGCATCGTCGCCACCCAGGAGCTGCAGCAGGCCAATATCGAACTCACGCAGAGCTCTTTGCTCACGGCCCAGAACGTCACCCTCACCGTGATCAGAAATATGGGCCTGTAGGTCGGGATGATAAGGAGAAAGACCATGAAAAATCTACTGCATACCACCATAGCCCCTCTCTTCGTCGTCCTGGTCCTGCTGCTGCCCCACAGCGCCCGCGCTGATGTCACCACGGATATCGAGGGCCTGGTCCACCAGGCCGCTGCCGTGGAGGGCCAGTTTACCGCCACCAGCCTCAGCCCAGAGGTGGTCTGTGCGCCGCTGACCGCTGCTCATCAGGCGGCCCGCGCCCTGGTTGAAGATATTGAGGCGGTCAACAGCAGCCTGGCGGCGCCCATCACCATTGACGATACCATGCTCATCGCCCTGGAGGGGTTGTTCATGGCCAATGTCGAGTTGGCGGATGAGGTTGGCCGGCTGGCCGCTGAACTGCAGCTTCTGGTACCGGCGGCCGACACCATCACCATCAAGGATGGTCTCACCGCCATGCTGCAGCTCTCCGACGATATCGGCACCATGGCCGACCGCATCGGTGAGATGGCCGACCGTATCCTGGTCATGGCGGACAATATCGGCCTGATGGCCGACCGTATCCTCGTCACCCAGGAGATTCAGAATCAGAATGTGGCCATGACCCAGGCCACCCTCCTGCAGACCCAGACCAATATGCTGACCCTGGTGTCGGCGGTGGAGACGGCCAGCTATGACCTTGATCTCAACAGCCTGGCTGTCCAGGGCGAGCTGCTGGCTGCCGACCTGACCGGCACCGTCTTCAGCCCCTGGACCATCAAGTACCAGTTGGCCGCCGCCGCCGATGACGTCAGAAATTTTATGGTGCAGGGACTGGCCATGGCAGACCAGATAGAGTCCGACAGTGCCACGAGCACCATGGTGATTGATGATTCCACCATGCTGGCCATGAACAATATGGCCAGCATGGCCTCATCGGTGGCCATTGTCCTGGACGGCTATAATCTGGCCCTGCAGAGCATGGTCGCTGCCCTCAGCGACCAGAACCTTTCCGCCTCCATCGGCAGTATGCTGGAGATGTCTGCAGATATCGGTGTGATGGCCAACTCCATCGGCGAGATGGCTGACCTCATCCTGGCCATGGCCGATAATATCGGCCTCACCGCGGAGCAGATCCTGTTGACCCAGCAGCTCCAGAGTGACTACCTGGCCATCAGCCAAGCCTCCATCCTGGCCACCCAGGAGATGGCTATCTCTCTCATTGTGGCTGAGGGGCTGCAATGACCAGGGGGAGGCAATTCCCTTACGTCCTCGTCCGATCACAAAAAAAAGGGGCGATTGAGAAAGTCTCAATCGCCCCTTTTTTGCGTTTCTGGTACACCAGGCAGGATTCGAACCTGCGACCCCATGATTCGTAGTCATGTACTCTATCCAGCTGAGCTACTGGTGCATAAATCGAGAAGTTTGTATAACGCACTTGGCCCAATTGGGCAAGGGGATTTTGCACCCACCGCAAAAGATGACGGATGATAGTTGTTGTCGCTGTTTAGAGAAATCTGGTAAGTTTATGAGATGGCCAAGGATATGGGGTGTTCATTGTTGAAAGGCTTCTTTAAAGCGGTATGAAAATAACCTCTGGACTGAATAGACAGATTTTTTTGGCCATGACCTTTGTGGGTCTCTTTCCTCTGCTGATAATGGCCTTTCAAAACCACATCTTTGCCCGTAATTCCATTGAAAATGTCGAAAAGGAGCACCTCTCCTTTTCTCTGCGTTCCCGCCTTCTCTGGTTGCGAACCTGGGTGAGCCACACCCGGCAGGACTTCTATCACTTGGCCTTTACCGGCTCCGGCCGCCAGGGGGGCAGTGAACAGGAGCGCTACCTGCTCGCTGCCCGGAAACTCTTCAAGGGCCATATTATCTATCGCTCCATTAGCCTCTATCGTTCCGACTGGAGCCTGCTTGTTCGGTATCCGGAAGGGGTCAAGGGAGCGGTCCAGATGCCGCAGGGACAGTATCGCCGGGCGCTTGAGGCGCCGGGTGGCCTCTTTCAGCTTGGCGGCGAGTATCGTCATGATAATGGCGATGTTATTTTGCCGGTGGGCCAGGCCCTGCTCAATAAACAGGGAGAGGTCGGTGCCTTTCTGGTGGCCGAGGTCAACCTGAGCCGCTCATTGGATCGTATCCTCGGTGACACCTCGGATCTTAATGAGGGTGGGCGTTATATCCTGGTAAGTAGGCAGGGCAAAATTCTTTATCGTTCCTCCTTGGCGGACCAGACCGAACCGGTGCAGGAATGTGCGGGGAACAGGGTGCCGACCTCTCTGCTGGACAGCCCGGCCTGGCAGGTGAGGCGCATGCTGAACTGCGAAGGTGACGAGGTCTATTCGATTCATGCCCCCATTGATGAGTTTGACTGGCTGCTCATCAGCCAGTTCCCCACCGGCGGTGCTCTCAACCAGTTTCAGAGTTTTATCCTCTATGGCCTGGTCACCGTGTTTGTCACCGTTCTTATTGTCGTTGTCCTGGCCAAGAACCTTTCCAGCCGTTTGACCGCCCCCCTGGATGAGCTGGCCAGGGTTGCCCGCCGGATTACTGCCGGTCAACACAGCCAGCGGCTGCCGCCTTTCAAGGAGGAGTATGTTCAGGAGGTGGGGGAGGCCTTTAATACCATGATGGACACCCTGGAGCAGCAACAGCGCTCCATGCTGCAGAGCACGGCATTAAGTACGGTGGGCAGGATGAGCTCCAGCATTGTCCATGAGATGCGTAATCCGCTCTCCTCCATAAAGATCAATCTGCAGGCCTTGGCCCGGAAGGTGGCCGGTGACGAGGCCTATGGCGAAATGGCCGATATCTCCCTGGTGCAGGTCGGCCGGTTGGAGCAGATGTTTGACGACCTGCTGCAGTTCAGCAAGCCCCTGGATATCCGCAAAAAGAAGATCACTTTTTGCCAGCTTGTTGATGAGGTGCTCACTACCCTGCAATCAGAAGCGGCAGCCAAGGATATCGTCCTGCGGGTTGAAGATAATCTTGGCAATGCCCTCTTCCGGGCCGACAGAGCCCATTCCTGCCGAGCCCTCGCCAATCTGGTGGGCAATGCCATCCAATGGTCGCCGGTGGCCAGTGAGGTGATAATAGCCGGCCAGCGCCCCCGGGACGGCACCGGCGCTGTCCTGATCAGTGTCACGGATCATGGCCCTGGTTTGACTGTTGAGCAGATGGAAAAGGTATTCCATCCCTTTTTTACCACCCGCGAACTGGGTACCGGTCTTGGTCTGGCCAATGTGAAAAAAGTGATGGATTATCAAGGCGGCGCAGTTTTTGCAGGAAATAATCCTGAGGGAGGGGCTGTTTTTTCATTACTTTTTCAGGATTGATTTCCATGGCAGAAGGGAAAAAAACCATGCTGCACACGCTCTGCATGTGGTGGTGGCCGGTATGGTTGTTTAGAGAGTGTCTGTCCAGAAATGGTTATTTCGTTCGAGATCAAGGACTGCGAGAAAAATAAGCACAGGCATATATACGATATCGGAGTCTCCACTTCGTTTCGCTTACCTCCGAGCATTATTTTTTGAGCATGACGAGGCAAGCGAGCTCGCGAGACTCCGAGAGGGCCATTTCTGGACAGACACTAGATACTTTTGTCCCAATAGCAGGGGTTAACAGGTATGATCAAAATTCTTATTATTGATGACGATCTGGCCTTGGCCAGATCGTTGGAGATTCAACTCAAGGCCGAGGGCCACGGCGTGGCCGTGGCCCACAACATCTCGGACGGCATGACTCGCCTGCCGGAGATCACCCCGGACCTGGTGCTGCTCGACCTCAATCTACCCGACGTGCATGGTCTCAAGGCCCTGCCTGCTATCCTTGACAGCCGGCCCGGGGTGATCGTGGTCATCATGACCGGCAACACGGAGAATACCGAGGCTGTAACGGCCCTGCGCGACGGTGCCTATGACTACCTGCGTAAGCCCCTGGATCTTGACGAGCTGCTGGATATGGCGGCCAAGGTCGAAGCCCTCAAGAAAAAGGGCAATGGCACGGCAGAGCAGGATGAGGTGTGTCCCGAGAAGACCAAACCCCTGGAAATGGTGGGCTCGGATCGCAAAATTATCGACATTCACAAGCAGATCGGTCGATTGGCCCGCAGTCGTGTCACCGTGCTGGTCAAGGGCGAGAGCGGCACCGGCAAGGAGTTGGTGGCCCGCATCCTCCATGAGGCCACGGCACCGGAGCAACCCTTTGTGGCCATTAATTGCTCGGCCTTTGTCCCCACCCTGCTTGAAAGTGAGCTTTTCGGCTATGAAAAGGGGGCCTTCACCGGCGCCGAGCAGAACAAGGTGGGCAAGCTGGAGTTTGCCGGCTGCGGCACGGTGTTTCTCGATGAAATCGGCGATATGTCCCTGGACCTGCAGAGCAAGCTGCTGCGCGTTCTGCAGGAGGATGAGTTTGTGCCGGTGGGAGGGCTCAAGTCCAGGCCGCTGCTGGCCCGCATCGTCACAGCCACCCACCGCAATCTTGTGGAGATGGTGGACAAGGGCACCTTCCGTCGCGACCTTTTTTACCGTCTCAACGTGGTGAGTATCGGGGTGCCGCCCCTGCGTGAGCGGCGCGGCGATATCGATGCCCTGGCTGAGCATCTGCTCATCAAAATCGCCGGCAAGATGGGCCGGCCGGCCCCCACCCTGAGTACGGCGGCCCGCCAGAAGCTGCGGGCCTGGAACTGGCCCGGCAATGTCCGTGAGCTGGAAAATACCCTTACTCGGGCCATTGTCCTGGCCCATGGCAACGACATTGATGCCGAAGATCTGGTTCCGGAGCAGGCCGACAAAAAGCAGCAGAGCCTGCGGCCCGTGGGCGGCACCCTGGCAGCCGTGGAAAAGATGCACATAAGCCAGGTGTTGGTCAGACATGACTGGAATATCACCCACAGCGCCCATGCCTTGGATATCTCACCCACCACCCTGCGTAAAAAAATTACAGATTATCAACTCAGGAGAGCACAAGCCTAATGTCTTTTCGCTGTTTTTTTTCTGTCCGGCCCCTGTCTTTTTCTTTGCTGTTGTTGCTTATTCTGCCTGCGAGGCCGGCGGCTGCCATTGACCTGGGGGAAAGGATCCAGCTTCACGGCTTTGCCACCCAGGGCTACCTGGACACCAACGGCAATGATTTTCTCGGTGATAGCAAAGACGGTACCTTTAAGTTTCGCGAGATTGGGGTCAACCTCAATGCCCAGGTCACTGACAAATTTCGCCTCGGCGGTCAGGCGCTCTACTGCCATTTCGGCGAGGCCAGTAACGGCAATGTCCGCACCGATTGGTTGGTGGCAGAGTACCACCTGACAGATCCTTTGGGTGCACGGGTCGGTAAGATCAAGATGCCCATGGGCCTCTATAATATGGAGCGGGACTCCGATTTTCTGCGGCCCCTGATCTTTTTGCCGCAATCAATCTATGACGAGACCAGGCGCGATTCCTGGCAGGCCCATTGGGGGGGGGAGGTTTACGGTAACCTGCCCCTCGGACCGTGGGGGGATCTTGATTACCAGCTCTTCGTCGGTCAGATCGACTATGATGATGACTCCCTGGCCACCCTGGCGGCCACGGAGATTGTCAACCGCTACAATCAACTCTATGCCCTCAATCTGACCACCGATAATCTGAGCCGTGAAAACGACTACGTCTATGGCGCCGCCCTCTATTATAACCCGGCCCTGGAAGGCCTGCGCGCCGCCCTTACCTTTCTGAGCCTGGAGGATGAGGCGCGGATCCATGCCACCCGGGTCAGCAGTCTGCGGGTCAAGGGCAAGGTGGTAGCCTCCCTGGAGTACTCCTGGCAACGGTTCAGCGTTGCTGCCGAGTACAGCGAGACAGATCGGCGCCAGCAGCAGTTTAGCCGGACCACCCTGGATGGCCGCTCACGGGCCTGGTATGTGCTGTTGAGCTACAGCCCCATTGAAACCCTTACCCTGTCGCTTTTTTATGACGAGTATTACCGGCTGATCAGAAATCGTCATGAGGCAGTGGGTAGCAGGAATCTTTATCCATGGCGCAAGGATCTGGCTGTGGCCTTGCGCTATGATATCAGTGATAACTGGACCTTTAAGGCAGAGTGGCATACCATTGACGGCACCGCCTTTTACATGGGCTACTTCAATCCGGGCGGCGCCGAGCGTTATTGGCAGTATGGTGCCCTCAAGCTCACCTTTAATTTCTGATGATGCATTTTTTGGGGAGAAAATATCTGGGTGGGCTCCTTGTCCTGCTGGGACTGATGGCGGCCGCAGGCACGCAGGCCGCTGCCGGCGACAGTTTCGTGTTGGTGGCAAACCACAACAATCAGGTCGAGAGTCTCAGCCGTAAGGATGTGGCGCTCATCTTTTTAAGCAGGAAACGAAGCTGGTCGAGCGGCAAAAATATTGCCGTGGTGATTAATGAAAATCCCAAAATTTACAGTGACTTCACTTATGATATCCTGAAGAGGTCGCCACGCCAGTATCTGTTCTTTCGCAAAAAGATGCTCTTTCGTGGCCAGGGTATGCCGCCGCCATCCGTACAGACCGACCAGGAGGTCATCAATTTTATCACGGCCCATTGCAACGGGCTGGGCTATGTCAGCCCGCAGGCGCTTACGCCCGAGGTGAGGGCGATTCCCATAGTCGACTAGGTGTGCCATGCGTTTTCTCCGTAATATCCGCAGCAAAATATGGGCCTGCGTCAGTGTGGCCCTGCTCAGCTATCTCGTTGCCACCCTGGCCACCACCTGGGTCAATAACCAGACCAAGGCCTCCATTTCCCACATCGAGAAAACAGATCTGCCCCTCTCCTCCAATGGTATTCGGGTCCAGGCCCTCTTTAAGGCCCAGAGTGATGATTATGAAAACGGCCTGCTTACCGGTGAGGAGGGCGAAGTCGTGCAGGCCAATGGTCGGCATGAGGAGATCGCCGCCCTGCTCGACGAGCTGGTGCGGCTGGCCAGTCGCCGCCATAATGATCTCTATCCCCGCATCCTGGCCCTGCGCGACGATTATAATGACTATTTTGTCATGGCGTCCCAGTATTATCTGGAAGCGGTGCACCAGGGCGATATCTTTGCAGCACGCCGGGAGGTGCTTCAGCTCGGCAAGCTCCGGGCCCGCCTTGATGCCGATTTTAGGACTGTCGTGAAATCGCTTCAGGAGATGATCGTCACCGATCTCACCAATAATAATGAGCGTATTGATCGCTATACCCGTCTGCTTCAGGTTCTCTTTGTTCTCTTCCTGGTGCTCACCACCATGGTCATTAACTGGCTGGCCAATAAGGAGATCATAGCGCCCCTGGCCAGCGTCAAAAAGATGATCCTTGATTTCAGCCGGGGTCGCACGGTGGACAAACCGGCCGGCAGCCCCGATGGTGACGAGATTCACGACCTGGCCGTGTCCTTCTGGCAGATGACCCGTGAGCTCCAACACATCACGGTCTCTCGTGATTATGTTGATAATATCATTAATAATATGTCCGACTCCCTGATTATTCTCAATCCGGATCTCACCATCCAGACGGTGAACCATGCCACCCTGCGCCTGCTGCGTCTATCCGAAGAGGAGCTTGAGGGGGCGGCCTTTTCCGCGCTATTCAGCCATCCGGATGAGGCGGTTGCCAGTTCCCTGTTTCAGGGGCTGCTCGAGGGTAAGGCGGTCATCAATCTGGAGGCCTTTTATGTTGACGCCGATAAACGTGCCATCCCGGTGCTCTTTTCGGCCAGTGCCCTCTATCTGCCTGACGGCACCCTGCAGGGTATCTCCTGTCTCGGCCATGATATCAGCGAACTCAAGGAGCAGCGTGACCAGCTGGAGTTTCTGGCCAACTTCGATAAACTCACCGGCCTGCCCAACCGCAACCTCTTCTTTGATCGCTTGCAGGTCACCATGAAGGAGGCTCGGCGCTATGGCCATCTCTTCGCCCTCTTTTATCTTGATCTTGATCACTTCAAGCCGCTTAATGATAAGCATGGCCATGAGGGGGGCGACCTGGCCCTGCAGGAGGTGGCCCGGCGCTTGACGGCAACGGTGCGTGAGTCCGATACCGTCTCCCGGGTGGGTGGCGACGAGTTTACCATCCTGCTCAGCCGGGTGCGTCATGCCAGTGATGCCATGAAGGTGGCCACCAAGATCCTGGAGGCCTTTGACAAACCCTTTTTTATCCATGATGACGAGTGCGTTATCGGGGTGAGCATTGGTATCTGTCTGTCGTCGCCGGAGCTTACCAGTGCCGATGTTCTGGTCAAGAATGCCGATACCGCCATGTATGCCGCCAAGGCCGAGGGTCGCAACCGCTTCATCTTCTCTCTGCCGGACCAGAATTAGTTCTTTTCTCTCAACGTCCGGCCTCTGTTCTCTTGTGTCTGTCCAGAAATAGGTCATTTCGTTCGAGATCAAGGACTGCGAGAAAAATAAGCGCAGGCATATATGTGATATTCCGAGCATTATTTTTTGAGCATGACGCCGAGATCGGGTGAAAGGGCCATTTCTGGACAGGCACTATCTTGCTGATCTTGTCTGGATTGTTAGTGGGGCGCTGAAATTTTTTGCAACATGCCGGAATGCAGGGCCGCACTCCAGACGTCAGAACGACCAAAAGAGCAATTATTCAAGATGGCCTTAAGCTTTTTTTCTGTTTCCTGACTCCTGAATTCTCCTTGAAGCACACGTCCAAATCGCTTTTACCTCGTGTAATGTCTAATAATTATCTCAACTCGGAAAGTTAAATTTCTTGTTGGTATCCCGTTCATCCTATTTTTTTCACCTCTCTTTTCATTTTTTTGCAAAGCCGGGATTTTTCGGTTCGTTGTAAGCCGAAATGGCTCTGCAGGTTCTAGTGAGTTGTTGAGCAGTTTCTGCCTGCTGCGACGAATTGCCGTGTTTTTTGGTGGGCCGCTGCTTTTTTTTCGAAAAAAAATACCGTGATTGCAGGATATTGGCGGCATTTTACGGTTAGTGATCTTTTTTTACGTCCAGGTGGTACGTTCTCTGCTCTTATCTCCCCTCGAAGAGTTTGTTGTTCTGTTCCTCTCCTGCTGCCTGATGTTGATCGGCAGGAACAAGGGCGAGCCGATTTCCTGGCCCTTTTGCCCTTGTCCGAGGAGCGCCTTACTAACCTTGAGGAAGGAGAAGTTACATGAAAGGAAGCAGAAAAGTAATGGTCGCTGTCGCGGCCCTGGGTCTGGTCAGCGCCGCTGGTGTTGCCAAGGCGGATGTCATCGAGCGGTGGGATATGTCGCTTACCTCGCCGGCCCAGTCTCAGCAGGAAGTCGCCATCGAGACCGGTATTCCCTATGACGGATTCGATATCTTTAATTGGGTGGAACCGGGCAGCCTGGTTGACCCCAACACCGGAACCGTGGCCACGGACGGCTTCATGCCCAGCGGCTGGGTCAAGTACTTGGTGGGCACGACCAATATCTTTACCGATCTCTCCATGACCAGCCAGAACGGCGCCATGACCTGGAAGGAGAGAGATACCCAGGGACCCGGCCTTAGTGTTGTTACCGGGGATGACGTCACCGGCCAAAACTGCATCATGTCGGCCGGCTGGATGCCGGAGTCACCCTGGGGCACCGATATCAAGCAGTGTTCAGATCCCTGGCAGTCCAGTAAGCGTTTCAAGATGGTGAGCTATGTACTTGATGGCCCGGTGGATCTGACCTTTGACGTGTCCGCCACGGGCAGCAGTGATGTCTATCGTATTCTTCAGAAGTATGGCAACCATACGGGCAGCCGGGTTACCGGCTTTACCCAGGAGCTCGGCTTCATGGTCAACGGCCAGTTTGTCAAGGCGAGTCCCGGCGATGGTATCGCCTACTGTGCCAAGAGCGGAGCCGTCTACGACGATGTCGCTCCCACGCCGAGTACGGTAATGAATCAGGGTGAGCTCGACGCTCTCATGGCTCATGGCCTGTTTGGTGCCATTGACAAGCACCACACCTCCACCGGCTATTTCAACCCTTACGTTCGTGCCAATTTTGGTCTGCTGGCCGGAGAGACGTCCATCACCACCACCGGCCTGTCCCAGGTCCATCGTGACCTCTTTGGCGAGTGGCTGCCCGGCGATCAGATGAAGGGTGGTTTCTTCTATGATGACGACGGTAATCCCTATACCGACAACATGCTCACCGCCAGTTGTGACGGCGCCTTTGACGAAGAGGCTGCCATGGCCGGCGCCCCCAATGCCGGTTGTGACGGCCAGTGGGTGACCTATCGTGAGGATTATCAGCTCCACGACTATGATGGCGACGGCATTGCCAGTGAGATCGCGCCTTCCGTGGGTACCGATGTCCGTGCCCCCATTCCGGTGGATGATGCCACCATCGCGGCCTGGATGGCTGATTCGTTGTGGGTGCCGGGCAATATCGATGACCTGGCCAATGTCAACATCAATGCCTACATTTCCGTGGCAGGTGCCCAGAACTGGCCCACTGCAGATGGTAACGGAAATGCCAGCTTCACCATCAGGATGACCCCCACCTTTGATGCCAGCGTGGCCCAGGCCGAACCTGGTCTTGATGACCCGGCCGCCTTTGTGGTCAGCATGGATGCCCCCACCGTTGTTGTGCCGTAAGGGGCGGCAGGCAAAGGAATGCTATTTGAGTAAAAAAGAAAAAATATCCTGATAATTGGAGGAATAATACCCATGAAGCTTACAAGAACCGTTCTCTTTGCGATGTTCATCGCATTTGCAACCTCCGGCCTGGCCTTGGCCGCCGGCTCGGTCCAGATGAATGAGGCCGTGGCCGTGTCTGCCGATGTCAAGAACGCCACCGGCAATTACCTGCGGGCCGCGGTGCGTATGCGGGCCTTTGATGACGCCGGCAATGCCGTGGGCCATGTCTGCCGCGAGGTAACCCTGCGCCCCAACGACATCACCACGGTGAGCTACCTGTGGCGGGCCCCGTCCTACGAGACCGGCCTCTATTGGTCTCCCAAGGTTGATGTGGGCGGTGCCTGCGTCAACCAGGATGCCGACGAGTCGGATCATGATCATGGCGACAGCGACAGCGATGACCACTGGTACGACAGCGATAGCGATGACCACTGGCATGACAGCGATCATCACTAAGAGAGATCAGCTCGAGGATGTGCAGACTTTGGCTGCCGTATTTCAGGCAGGCAGAGTCTGCACTCTTTCCGGCTCGGACGGGCCGGAAAGGCTGGTTTTCAGGGGGGTAACTAATGGTGAACACCAGATTATGGCTGCCAAGCTTTGTCTTGGTGCTAACGGCGCCGGGGCTGCCTCTTCTGTTCTGCCCGAGCCTCTATCAGACCACGTGCCAGGGGAGGGCTCCTGAGTGGCATGTGGGGGGCTTTTGGGGGCTGTGGTTGGTTGAGGCTGGTGCCGTCCCGCTGGAGATGATCCTCAAGCCCCTGGTCGGGAGGGTGCAATGAGACAGAAAGCCAGAGCAAATCAGCGTCGGCAGGTTACCCTCGAAGAGGTTACCGCCACTCTGCTCCTGACTGCCGTCCTCGGCCTGTTTGCGGTTTGTGTCTTCTATTTTCCCAAGCTCTATATCCTGGCCACCTATGAGGACATGCCCGGCGAGTGGACGCAGGTCTTCTTTTTTGGTGCCACCCTTGTGCTTGCCGCCCGTCTGGTTTGGCGGTCCCGCCATTATCGAGTTTTTTTCGCCCTGCTTGCCCTGGCCTGTTTCTATGTGGTGGGCGAGGAGATTTCCTGGGGGCAGCGGCTCTTTGCCCTGGCCACTCCCGACTTTTTTCAGCGTCATAATCTGCAGCAGGAGCTCAATCTCCACAACCTCCTCACCGGTCCGGTGGTAACCTGGCAGAAAAGGGCGGTGGAGGTGGTGCTTGTGACGGGCCTACTCGGTTATGGCCTGGTCTACCCACTGGTGCGGAGAAGCAGTAATCGGCTGGCAGGCAGGTTGGCCGACCATGTGCCGGTGCCGCCACTCTATCTCAGTCCCTATTTTGTGGTAGCGGCACTCTGTGAGGTGCGCCTCTTTTCCTTTAATGAGGCGGAGGTGGCGGAGCTCCTGGTTGGCATGGCCCTGGCCTTTCTGTCCCTTCATTATTACCATCTCTTCGCAAAAGAGGGGGGACGGCTACATATTGGCAGGGGGCTGGCAATTGCAATGGTCGGCGTGGTCCTTGCCTCACTTGGCGGCGCCGGAACCATAAGCTGGTATTGCTGGCAAAATGCCGCGATCCATCAGGGGATTGCCAAACGTTTTCACAACGGCAACAAAAAGTTTGCCGAGCGTTATACACGCTATGGAGGTTGGGCCAATGCCGCCTTGCTCTATGAGACCGTGTTGCTGAAAGAACCGGAGAATCGCCAGTTCCTGCGCAGCCTGGCCGCCTGTTATAAGGAACTGGGAGATGACCAGGCCTTTGTTGCGGCAAGCGGCAAGGCCGTGCGGCTCGATATGGCCTTTTATGGCCGCCATCCGCGCCACGTGCCGGTCAATCTCTCCCTCTCGAAGAGCTTCAGGCTGGTGGGCAATCAGGAAAAGGCACGTTTCCATCTCAATCAGGCCTTGGCCCAGAGCCGCGACAAGGTCCTGCTGGAACCCTATCATGCCAGCAACTTCTACTGGTACGGCAAATGCCTGGAGGCAAACGGTGATGATGTTGCCGCCCGCAGGCAGTTTGCCAGGGCCGTGACCATGCAGCCCGGCTCGGAGCGCTTCCGTCTGGCCTATCAACTCAGCCGACACTCGAGCTGATCTCTGCCCTGCTTTGCGGCACTGGGCGCGGGCTGGGCCGGCATGGTTGTCAGGAGACACCGTGGTGCTGGCCGGTGGCTACCAGACCGAGCGCAGCCCCTGCTGTTTTCTGATCTGATCGATCCTTCTCTCCAGCTCCACCCGCCAATCGGCATGAATTCTGGCCCCGGACGGGCCGATGAGTTCGGGCAGGCCGTAGACCAGGCGGTCGGCGGCGCGGCTCGCCTCGATCACCGCCTCAATGGAGCGGGCTCCGAACTTGTATTTGGCCAGCAGCAGGCGCAGCAGCAGACCCGAGGTCTTGCGGGCCGCCTTTTTCCAGTGGGTGTCCATCTGGTGGGCAATGATAAAGGCCCTCTTCAGCAGGACGCGGCGCAGGTCGTCAAGCTCCTCAACGCTGGCCGAGTCACTGAGCAGATTGTCGGGGATATTGATGCCGTCGATGTCCAGTACCACCCGCAACCGGCTCATGAAGTCGGGAATCTTCAGGGTCTTGGCCTCCTGCAGTTTAATGGGATCGTCGGTGGCCAGCAGCTTTTCCATGCCCTCCCAGTTTGATTTGACACCGCCGGCAAAGACAAAGATGGAACGGCCGATGTAGTAGGGGGTGCCGTGCACATAGGTGACGCCGTCCTGCATGGAGGGCAGAAAGTAGCGCAGGTAGCCGAACTCATTATGGTCGTAGCGGCAGTCAAACTCGTCCCAGAAGGTGATGGGCACCTTGCCCTTGGCCACCGAGGCACGGATCAGGTCGATGGAGGAGTTGATTTCATTGGGGTCGGAAAACTGGGTGAGGTTGAACTCGAAAAAGTCAAAGGGATTGCTGTCGAATTTCTGGCCGATGACTCGGGCCACCTCCTTGACGGAAAAGGATTTGCCGGAGCCGGGCGGCCCGAAGACGCCGATGCACAAGGGGCGCTGAAAGCTTTCCTTGCTGACGTAGGAGTCCATCACCGACTGCAGGGTGAGGACCGGGCCGATCTCGGCCGGGTCCGTGGTGCGCAGGTGGCCGATATTGTACATACGCAGCTGTTCAAAACCGTTCTTGTGGCTCACTTCTTCTTTAAGGTAGTGGAGTACCTCCAGGATGACATCCATGTAGCCATGTCTGCCGCTGAAGGTGGCGGCTATCTTGGCCCGGTCTGCCCGGTCGAAAAAGGAGCGCAGGCCGCGTCTCTTTTCGGCATCCCAGGTCTGGCTGGCCACCTTTTCCAGGCTGCGGTCAAACTCGGGGGAAAAGGAGGGCAGCTCGATAAAAAAGGGGTCATACTCCTCCACCTCGGTGCAGGAGTGATCGCCCAGGTAGTGGCTGTGAAGGTCAAGGGAGGGGAACTCCAGGGTGTCGGAAAAGTAATAACCGTGCTCGTAGAGCCAGTGCCAGTTGCTCAGGACCTTGCGGGAGAAGATCTGCGAGTGGCAGCGTCCCGATATCACGGTGCCGGCGCGGATGAACTCCATGGCCAGCATGGAGGTGACCAGGGTGTCATAGGCCGGTACCGAGCCCTTCTGGCGCGGCGAGCTTTTTTCCGGCAGGCTGCCGGCCCGGTGCCGGAAAAAGACGCGGTCCGGAGTGATGGTCAGCAGGCCGTGCGGGAACATCTCCACCATGATGTGGCAGCGAAAGCGCTGGCTGCGGGCATCCCACAACCCTACCTCCGGCGAACGCAGGGCGCGCAGGCACATGGCGACAATGGATTCCCAGACCACCGAGCTGTCCATCTCCATGCGGGTGGTCTCCAGGTCGGAGAGGCGGGCAAAGAGCATGAAGTTCTCGCCGAACTCGCGGGCCCAATCGGCCCAGTGGGCAACGCTGATGCCCATGGCAATGGCCCAGGCCTTGGGGTTGAGTTCCTTGAGCTCGCCTGCCACCTGCGGTGGTCGGCCGCCATCGTCAATCACCAGAATACCGTCATGGCCACCAGTCTCCCGGCGGTTGGCGTCGGTGACGGCAAAGGCCTTGTCATCCTCGCCGCGACCGGCATAAGGCAGAATTTGATGGACCATGAACCAGCCATGGTCCTTGTCGATCTCCGGCCGTTGGTACTTGCGGAAGATCTGGAAGATGTCCTTCTGTTCGCCATAGGTGAAGGTGGTGATTTTGGGGGAGAGGTTGGCAGAGGTCAGGTAGGCGGCCAGCCAGGTCATGCACTGGTCGAGGCGGCCGTTTTCTACCTCCACCTTGCCGGCCAGAAGCTCGACAAAGTCGCCGGGATTATAGCCGTAGGCCGGCAGGCTGCCCTCCTCAATGAGGCTGACCTCCTTGATGGCAATGTTACGGATCTTGACGTTGGAGCCAAGAAAGAGGATTTTCTGTGCTGCTTCTTCGCTGGTGGGGCTGGACATGGCACTCTCGGGTTCGGGGTTGCTGGGGAAGAAAACAACAAAGTAGCATTATTGATAACTATTATCAACAGGCTGCGGCCAGAAATACTGTTTTGTTAAAGTATAGGCAGGCAGCCGGCTGAAAGTAAAGGAGAGAGCAGGCTATGGGGGGCGGGAGTGCCGCAGGGAATCGCCTCAAAATACAGAGGCTGCGGCGGAGTAGGGCCGGACAATTTCGGCAGCGGCCTTGTATGGTCGGGCCTGACTATGCCATACTCTTGACAGGCGGCCATGGGTGCGCCTCTTGTCTGGTGTCGGCAGGTCGGGTTGTGACGGTCATTGGCGCTCGCCGGGCCTTTTTTGTCGGATCAGCCCGGTCATCCGGCAACAGCCCCAGGTCTGAAAAGAGAAAAGGGAGGTGGAGATGGATACTATCATGCACTATTTCAAGAGCGTTGACTGGGATATCCTCATTGTCTCCGGTTTCAGGGTGCTGATCATCCTCCTTGGCGGCTGGCTGATCATGAAGGTTATTCAGCGTCTGTTGAGCCGTCTGGAACAACGCCTCCATGAAAAAGACGCCCAGGCCGGCGAACCGCCCACGGAATCGGCCAAAAGGGTGGAAACCATTGTCCGCCTCATCAGGCAGGCCACCTTTATCGTCCTCTGGTTGACCGTGCTCCTTGTGCTGCTTAAGGAGCTGGGCTTTGAGGTGGGGCCCATCCTGGCCAGTGCCGGTATTGTCGGTGTGGCTGTCGGTTTCGGGGCCCAGAATCTGGTGCGGGACATCATCTCCGGCTTTTTTATCATCCTGGAAAATCAGATCCGCGTCGGCGATGTGGCCATTATTAACGGCACCGGCGGCCTTGTGGAGAATATCAAGTTCCGCACCACGGTGTTGCGGGACTTAGGCGGTGTGGTTCATGTCTTTCCCAACGGCACCATCACCACCCTGAGTAATATGACCAATGAGTGGTCCGCCTATGTCTTTGATATCGGCGTGGCCTACAAGGAAAACACCGATGCTGTCATTGCCGTGATGACCGAGGTGGGCGAGGCGCTCAGCAATGATGCCGTCTTTGGGCCGTTTATGCTGGGAGCGCCGGAGATCTTCGGGGTGGATAAGCTTGATAACTCGGCAGTGGTGATTAAGGGCCGTATCCGTACCAAGCCCATCAGGCAGTGGCAGGTGGGCAGGGAGTATCTGCGCCGCGTCAAGCAGGCCTTTGACGAGCGCGGCATTGAGATTCCCTTTCCGCATCAGACCCTTTACTTCGGCGAGGCCAGCCGGCCCATTGAGGTGGAGCTCCTGGAGAAGCTGCGCGGTGGAAAGGGTGAGGATGTGTAAGGCGTCAGGGGAACCGGAAAATCCGCTGAGCGAGAGTGTTTTTGCTTGTCAGCATTCACCGGCAAAATAAAAGGGCGCCGCCATGGCAAACCATTATGGCATGATAATACTTTTTCAGAAAGTTGAGATGCCAAGATATCCCTAAAAAGAAGGAAAAAGGAGAATAAAATGAAGAAAATGCATGTATGCGCCCTGACCCTGGCCGGCGTGGCCATAACGACCAATGCCCAGGCCTTTGATGTGGCGGTTGGAGCCCATGTCTCCACCCTTGGTGCTGGTGTGGAAGTGACAACCCCCATTGTCCCCAGCCACCTTAACGTCCGAGGCGGAGTGCATTGGGCAGAGTATGGTATTGATGCCGAGAGTGATGGTGTTGATTACGACGCTGATCTTGAGTTGTTTTCCGGGCTTATTGCTGCAGACTGGCACCCGTTCCAGGGGAGATTCAGGATAACCGGCGGCGTTTTGCTCAACGACAATAAGGTGACAGGCAGAGGGGAACCGAACCCCGGCGCCACATACACCATTAATGATACCGTCTACGCGGCGACCAATGTCGGTCGGCTCGATGCGGAAATCAGCTACAATACGGCGGCGCCCTACCTGGGCATAGGCTGGGGGAATCCGGTCGGCCGGGACAGCAACTGGACGATGTTTGCGGATATTGGCGTCGCCTTTCTGGGATCCCCTGATGTTGATCTGGAGGTCAGCGGCCCCCTGGCCACCAATGCCGCCTTTCGCGCCGATCTGGAGCAGGAAAAAAAGGATCTTGAGGATGACCTGGACAGCTATACATATTACCCGGTGATCAAGGTCGGCGTGACCTATAAGTTCTAGTGTCGTGTCAACTCTGAACTGTCACATCTCGCTTGCCCTTTTTCATGCCTGCCGCGTTGCGGCTTCAGTCACAGAGCGCTGCTATGCTCCTGAAGCCACGCCTTGCAGGCATAAAAAATTGCGGCACGATATTATAACATTTCATCCTTGACACGACACTAGCAGCGCGCTGGTGTGCGGATAACCACCCGGTTCAGCGGTTGACCGCCTTTTATGCCTTGGACAGCAATGGTTGAAAGCGAGGCGCTTTTCTGACAAAAAGATTTCGCATTTTCGCTGCTTGCTGTCTCTTGTATGAAGACATCCTGACTCCTGAGTTCTGGCAGCATCATACGTCCGAAACGGTTTTCAGCTCGTTTCGTGTCGCATAGTTATCTCAACTGGGGAAGTTGAAACCCGTAAAAAAACAATTTAAATGCTATGGGGGATGAGCGCGGATATGCTATAAATACGGCTATGATTCTCTTGTTTAAATGGTGGCCTGAATGCGCTGGTGTTGTAAGCATATAGCAGCTCTGCTGACGCTGGTGTTGCTGGTGTGCGTGCCCCTTCGTTCAGGGGGTGCTGCCTCTTCTGTTCATTTTCTTTATTTCAATCCCGACTCATGCCACAACAACCTCTCCAGCCTCAAGGAGGCCATGGACACTCTTTTGTCCGCCTCGGGCTTTTCCTTTCAGCCTTTTGCTCGATTCCACGATTTCGACCGTGAGGTGCGGAGCGCAACGCCTGCTTTTCTGTTTCTGCCGGAATGGTACCTCCATCAGGACGGCAACCATAAACGCTTCAAGCCGTTTCTTATTCCGGTCCGCCAAGGGACGACCACCTACCGTAAGGTGCTGCTCGTTGCCGATGATTCCGGATTGACAACCGAGACGCTGGCCGGCACCACCATTGCCATGACGCCGGTGGGAGAGGCCGGGCTAGCCCTGCTGGACGAGACTATCTTCCAGCGTATCGGCTTGCGGGGCAAGGAACTCAAGTTTATCACCACTGCCAAGGATTCCGACGCCCTCTTTGCCCTTGCCTTGCGGCAGGTGAAGGCGGCCCTTGTTTCCCAGGACAACCTGGAGCATGTCGGCCGCCTTAACCCCCGTCTGCTCGAGAGGGTCAAAATCCTGGCTGTTTCGGATCCACTTCCCCTGCCGGTTCTCTGTTATGTCGCCGGCGTGGTCCCGCCCGGAGGAGTCGAAAAGATGCGACAGCTGCTCCTCGCAGGTAAAGAGGGCGGAAAAGCGGCACGTATTATGGATATGCTGCAAATCGATACATGGCGGATTCCCAATGTTGAGTAGCTCAATGTGCAAAAAAATACTCCTCCTCTTGCTGGCGCTCGGCCTCTGGGCCGGCAGCGTGACATCGGTTGTTGCTGCCCCCGGCGGTCCCATCGCCATCCTGCTTTCGGACAGCGAGGCGGCTTATTGGCAGCAGGTCACCATCTTCAGCGAGGAAATAGGGCTGCCGGTGCGGATTTTTAACCTGCATGGTGATATTACCCATGATCCCGGTTTGAAGGAAAAGCTTTTTGATTGTCGACCATCCCTGATTTTCGCCTTGGGTGCCAAAGCCGCCTATGTGGCAAAGCTCTGGACTCAGGATAGCCAGGAGATTCCGGTTCTTTTCGCCCTGGTGTTGAACTGGCAGCGTTATAAGCTGCTGGACGGCAGCAGCAATATTGCCGGGATTGCCGCCGAGATCTCGCCCGGCACCCAGTTTGTCAATATGACCATGTTGCAGCCCGCCATGCGGCGTATCGGTCTCCTCTACAGCCCTCTTTCGGAAACGATTTTCAGCCAGGCCAGGGCAGCGGCGGACCTGCTCGACCTGGAGCTGGTGACCGAGCGCATTGATCGGCCAAGTGATTTCCAGCGCGCCTTCAAGCGACTCGCGGGCAGGGTGGATGCCTTTTGGCTGCTGAACGATCCTGTCATCTACACCCTGGACAACGTGGACTGGCTTGAGGATCGCTGTCTGAAGGAGAAACTCCTCTGTGTCGGACAGACGCAGAATCTGGCCAGGATGGGGCTGGCCCTTGCGGTCAACCCGGATGCCGATCAGATCGGAAGCCAGGTTGCGGACATGGCCCGCAATATACTGCTGCATGGCCAGAAGCCCCAGGAAATCGGGGTGATGGACCCCATCGGCACCCAGCTTATCGTCAATCTCAAAACCGTGAAACACATTGAGCTACCTGTCTCACCCCAGGTGCTTGATATGGCCACCGTTGTTATCCGCTAAACGGAAACGGGCCATGTCGGATATCTCGGCATCCTGCTAACTAGATGAAGTCAAAGGGTTTTTTTTGTTTTTACCGCCAAATGTTTTCTTGATTTTTTTTGTTTCTCCCCGTAGCCTGAGAGAAATTCAGCAGGGATTTTTTAGTGGGTGTCTGTCCAGGCATTATTTTTGGAGCATGACGAGTTACGCGAGCTTGCGAGACTCCGGGAGATCGGGCCGGTAAGCGAGTTTACGAGAATCCGAGAGGGCCATTTCTGGACAGGCACTAGTGAGAAAATTCCTTGCACACTCTTGTTCGGCGTTTATCCAACAGCGGAAGGGGGAAGGGGGAAGGGGGGATGCAAAAAAAGCAGCTTATGACGGCAGCGTTCTTATGCTGTTTGTCCTGTGCCACCGTGGCCATGGCAACGGATTCCCCTTCCACCTCCACCGGCAAGGACGAGGTGGAGGCCTTTGAGCAGATGTTCGGCCAGGGGCCGCAGGAGGAGGATGTCTACCGTGCCGACCGGTTGCTGCTCACGGCCACCGGCTCGCTCAAGCCGGTGCATCTGGCCCCCTCGGTGGCTTCGGTCATCACGGCGGATGATATCAGAGGGATAGGCGCCACCACCCTGGATGAGGTGCTGGAGACGGTGCCCGGGCTGCATGTGGAGCCGTCTGGCACCGGATATTTTTCATCTATCTGGTCGATCCGCGGGATCCACACCAGTACCAACCCGCAGGTGCTGTTGTTGATCAACGGCGTGCCCTTCACCTCCAGCTACCAAGGGAGCCGCTATATCGGTTATCAGATGCCGGTGGCCATGATCTCCAGGGTGGAGGTGGTGCGGGGGCCGGGCTCGGCCCTGCACGGCGCCGATGCCTTCAGCGGCACGGTTAACGTCATCACCAAGGATAACTTCGAGATCAACGGCACCCAGGTCGGGGCCCGCTACGGCTCCTTCGACACCTCCCATATCTGGACCCAGCACGGCGGCCAGTACAATGGTTTTGATGTCGCCTTTGGCGTGGAGCATCGCAAGACCAGCGGCGACAAGGATCGGATCGTTGAGCGGGATTATCTTCATGCAGTGGGGGCAGGCGCCCTCTCCAATGCCCCCGGCCACCTGGACACCTGGAACGAACAATTGGACAGCCACCTCAACCTGCGCCGGGAGAACTGGACCCTCCATCTCTACGGCTCCCTGCAGGATTCCAGCCTTGGTCCGGGCGGCTTCCAGGCCGTCACCTACGACAACAGAGTTGAAACAAAATCCCTGCTTGCCGATCTGGCCTACCGCAACGACAAGCTGCTTGAGAACTGGGAGCTGGAGAGCAGGATATACTACTCTTACATCCATCAGGATCTATTCCTCCAGTTCTTTCCCGCCGCTTTTCTCAATATGCTGGGTAATCCCATCTATACCTCCCAGGACGGCGGTCTTGAGGCCGGCGGCCTGTACAAAGGGTTTCGCAATCACCAGCTCCGCCTCGGCGTCGGCGCCAAGTCCTACAACTTCGGCCGTGATCAATACAAGAACTTTGGTCCGGCTGCCGGGGCCAACCAGTTCGGCCCCATGGTGCATGTGACCGACCCGGCCCACATCTATATAGCCGAGGCAAGCCGCACCCTCTGGTACGGCCTGGTGCAGGATGAGTGGCAGTTTGCCCGGAACTGGACCCTCACCGCCGGCCTGCGCTATGA
This sequence comes from Desulfobulbaceae bacterium, assembly GCA_002868945.1. GTDB lineage: Bacteria > Desulfobacterota > Desulfobulbia > Desulfobulbales > SURF-16 > BM506. The sequence goes on along the minus strand of PKTX01000004.1, from coordinate 24,058 downwards.
CGAGTACTCCGATTTCGGCTCCACCGTCAACCCCAGGGCGGCTCTGGTCTGGGAGACCCGCTACGACCTCACCACCAAGCTCATGTACGGCCAGGCCTTCCGCGCCCCCTCCTTCAGCGAGCAGTATGTCAAGAACAACCCCCAGACCACCGGCAACCCGGCCCTTACCCCCGAGGAGATCGAAACCATTGAGCTGGCCTTTGACTATCAGCCCACCAAGGATCTCCGCTTGATCCTCAGTCTGTTTAACTATGAGGCCACGAAACTCGTCGAGCTTGTCGGTCCCTACCCGCAGGCCTACACCAACTACGGCGAGCAGGAGGGCCGGGGCTTTGAGCTGGAGATGGACTGGCTGCTGCACCGCGACTTCCGGCTGCGTGCCAATTTTGGCTACCAGTACTCCAAAAACAAGAAGGTCGAGGCGGTGGTGCCGGACGCCCCGGCAATGCAGTTCTTCCTGAATCCGAGCTGGACTTTCCTGCCGGACTGGTCCCTGGACGGTCAGCTCTACTGGATCGGCGACCGCCATCGGGCCGAGGGTGACCCGCGCGATGACATTGCCGATTATGAGGTGGTTAATCTGCAGGTGCGGCGCAAGAACATTGCCAACCACTGGGATGCGGCAGTGGGCCTCCGCAACCTCTTCGACGAGGCGGGCAGGATTCCCAGTCCCTATGCGGCGGCCGCCCCGGGCGGGGCATACATTGCCGACGATTACCCCATCGAAGGCCGTGCCCTCTGGGGGGAGATCAGCTATCGCTTTTAGGGAGGGGTATCATGGTTTGGCAATTCAGAGGGGTTTGATTGTCGAAAGGCAGGCAAAGCCTTTTCAAAGAAACGAGGTGTAGGCAGCATATGGCAGTTGAGAAAAATCAGGTCAGAAAGCGGGACATGACCTTTGTCAATCGCACCCGGACCCGGATATGGCAGGAGACTCCCACGGAGGAGAATCCCTACCTGGCGGAGCAGTGTCGCTGCCACGGCTACGATATCCTGGAACTGGCCGGCAAGAGGAGCTTTGCAGAGGTCCTCTTTCTCCTCTTTCAAGGTGAGCTGCCCACCCCGGAGCAGGCCGAGATGCTGGAGTTCCTGTGCATCGCCATGATCAACCCGGGTCCCCGCCACCCGGCCACCCGGGCGGCCATGAATGCCGCAGTGAGCAAGACCCATCCCCAACACCTGCTGCCCATTGGCCTTTCGGTGTTGGGTGGTGCGCATCTGGGAAGCGCCGAGGTGTTGGCTTCCATGCGTTTTCTGACTGCGAACCTGAAGCGCTTGCCTGCGGAGGTTGCCGAAGAGTCTCTTGCCGCGCCACGGCCTGACGAGGGGGACTTCCATGCTGCGCCCGGCTTTGGCAGCCGCTTTGGCGGCATCGATCCCATGCCGCGACAGCTGGCTGCCCAGCTCGGCACTCTGCCTGGCGCCGGCAGGGCCTTGGCCTGGGGGGCGGGGTTTGCCGAAGAATTAACGCCCCAGGGCCTGGGCTGGCTGGGGCCAGGGGTTGCCGCGGCTGTTTTTTGTGATCTCGGGTTTCATTATCGCGTCGGCGCGGGGCTTTATCAGCTCATCTCTGCTCCGGGGGTGTTAGCCCACGGCTTGGAACTTGCCAATAAGCCCATCACCGCCATGCCATTCTTGGACGAGGAGCATTATGTTATCGCAGCAGAAGCAAAAAAATGACACCTCATTCTGGGACCAGCGGCGAGGGAAAATTTATACGCGAAAAGGTGGTTGGGTTATCGGGGAGGCTGTTTACAACCAGGGATATTCCATGTTGGAGGATCTGGTTGGCGAGGCTTCCTTTTTTCAGGTTCTGCTATTAAACGGCGTTGGTCGACTGGTGGAGCGTCGTTTGGCAGATTGGTTCGAGGCGTTGTTCATTTGCCTCAGCTGGCCGGATGCTCGCATCTGGTGCAACCAGGTCGGCAGTCTCGCCGGAACCCTGCAAACTTCTCCGGTAGCCGCTGTGTGCGCAGGGGATATGGCGTCTGATTCCGAATTGTACGGGCCTGGGACTTTAATGAAAAGCGCCGATTTTATTAGGGCAGCACGCCGGAAGTACGAGCAGGGAGTGAGCATTGAAGAGATCGTCCGTGAACAACAGAGAAACCCACGCGCAAAGCCAATCATTGTCGGTTATGCTCGGCCGGTTGCGAAGGGGGACGAACGGGTCTTTGCCATGCACCAGGTGGCGGGAAAGTTAGGGTTTGTTGTTGGCGAGCATCTGGAGCTCGCCATGGAGATAGAAAAATTTATTTCTGCACACTTTGCAGAAACAATCAATTTGGCCGGATATCTGACAGCTTTTCTGTGCGATCAAAAATTTACCCCCGAAGAAATATATCGGGCTTGCGCCATCATGGTCAGCTCAGGTATTCATGCCTGCTATGCCGAGGCGGCCGATCAGCCGCCGGAGTCGTTTTTTCCGCTGCATTGCCAGGACATTGACTATCAGGGCAAAGGGCCACGGCCTGTGCCTGAATCGAAGAGTTCCGGGAGATGAAAGTTTCTTGCGAGGCCCATCAGCCATGATCGAGACCAATCGCGTCTGGGGCAGGGTCAGCATGAGCCGGCGGCGCGAGCAGGCAAACCGACCGGCCCACGCAGTGGAGGATATCGCCCCGTGCCGCTTTTCTGCAATGGCGGATCAGGCGGCCTGGGTAACCAGGTGTAACCGTGGATCGTGATGGTGGTTTTTCCGGAAGGGGCACTGTTTGCCCTGGTCAGCTACTCCCCCTTGTCCTCCATGCCGTAGTGCTCAAAGACAAAGGCAAAGGCCTGGCTGATGCGCTCTCGGCTCAGGCCGAACTCGGCCAGTTCTTTCACCTTGTGTTTGCGCTGGTAGGTCACCTGTTTTTCGGCCCGCTCTCGTATGGCCCGTTGCAGTTCCTCGCTTGCCGGCAGTCCGCTGAACTCCATGATGCGGGCAAAGGCGGTGTTCAGGTTGTTGCGCAGGAGGTCGTAGGGCAGGACCAAATCCCGGTCCGGCGGCAGGTCGCCCTGGGTGTCCATCTCGTAAAAGTAGCGGTACAGGTCCACCATGCCCTGAAAGCGCTGTTCGTTGTAGCGCTGCAGCAGTTCGGGCCGGAGCTGCTTGATGCCCCAGCGAAACTCAATGCTGTTGTGCAGCAGGGAGAGAAAGGAGGGCACCACATGGTGGGGGTTGCGCATGATGAAAATGAATCGGGCATCCGGGTAGAACTCCAGCATGGTCTTGAGGCGGAAGGTGGATAGGTGGGTCTGGGCGATGATCCGGCGTTTGCCTGTGGCGTAAAGGTGGCGCCGGAAGCAGCCGTCCAGGAAACGCATGGAACGCAGGCGTGCTTCTTTGGGCTGGCGGTCGTGGTATTGCAGCTCCGGATAGGACCGCTCGTCAAAGGAGAGCATGCCGATGGTGATAAAGTTGGTGTCGTAGTTGTGCAGGAAGAGCATCTCCTCTTCCTCCGTCTTGTCCAGTGCCATGCGGTGGCCGGTCCATTCCGGCATCACCTCACCCTTGCCTCTGCGGAGCAGCAGGTTTACCAGGGGCCGGAACAGAAAGCGGGCGGTGAGGGCCGGGAAAAAGAGATGCCAGGTGTGGAAGGGCGCTGCCTCTTCGTGTTGGCTCAGCAGGTGGTGGAGAAAGGTGGTGCCGCTTCTGGGGTGACCGATGATGAAGATGGGTTTTTCCACCCTGACCTTGCGGAAGCCGGGGAAGAAGAGGTGGTCCAGGGCCAGGGTCAGGCCGGTGAGTATTTTCATGGCGGGCTCCACCAAAAGCCAGGTAAGAAAAACCGAGCCGAATCCGTATGCCCGCCAGGTGACTCGGAGTATTCGCAGATAGATTTTCAGCATGAAAAGGAAGCGCATTTTTTATTTCTCTCAACACGAGTGAAGAACTCTTTTTTATTTTTGATGACCATCGAGTCTAAGCCTCTATTCCTGGAATAAAGGCCATTTTGAATAATTGCTATTTTCGAGTCCCGCTCCGCTCGCTTACCAGCCTGTTGAAAAACTACTATGCTCGAAGGTCTCTCTTCGTTCGCTATCTGCTGATGCGTCGTTAAGATTCGGCTTGAGCCAAGCGAGCGGAGCGAGACTCCGAAATGCTCCTGAGCCACATGGAAACAGCACCCCAAGGGTACTCGGAGTGTCGCAGGCTCCCTTACCTCCTGCGGCGCATTTTTTCGCCTCATTTTTCCTTGCCTCAGCAGGCCGTTTATCGCTCACATGAGCTACAGAGCACCCTTTTCTGCCTGCTGATGAGGTAATGGCTGGATGGTGGTAAACGGAATTTTATTTGTTGCGGTAGCGTGGTATTTCCATACTGGAAAACAGAGGAAAACCGCAAGGTGTTTTGCACTTTTTGCGGTGCATGATTGAAGCGGCGAGTATGCTGCGTAACTTCATCCCGGAGGGGAAAATGAATACTGCGGAGTTGATGATCGATCTTTTGGCCAATTTCGGGGTTGACTATATTTTTGGCGTGCCGGGAGGGGCCATCGAGGATCTGAACGCCGCGATCTATCACAACAAGAAGAGCCTCAGGCCCATTGTCACCAAACATGAGGCGGGTGCCGCCTTCATGGCCGACGGCTTTGCCCGGGTTTCCCGGCGTCTCGGCGTCTGCTGCACCACGGCCGGCCCCGGCGCCTCCAACCTTATTACCGGTTTGGCCTCTTCCTATGCCGACCAGATTCCGGTTCTGGCCCTCACCGGCCAGGTGGCCACCTCGGTGTTCGGCAAGGGGGCCATCCAGGAGTCCGGCTCCGAGGGGGTGAACATCACCAACATCTTCCGGAATTTCACCAAATACAGCGGCATGCTGATCACGGAAGGCCGCGCCCAGTATATGCTGCAGAAGGCTATGCGACTCGCCATGAGCGGCCCCACCGGCCCCACCCACCTCAACCTGCCCACCGACATAATGAAGCGTGAAGTGGAGCAGCAACAGCTCTGTTCCTTCAGGATGGAGGGGCGGCTCTTTGACGAGGAGAACGTCAAGCGGGCCGCTAAGTTTCTGGTGGCTGCCAAGCGCCCGGTGGTGATCGCCGGGTGGGGGGTTGTGCTTTCCCGGGCCGCCAATGAGCTGCTTGAGCTTGCCCAGCTTCTGCAGGTGCCGGTGGCCACTTCGCCCAAGGCCAAGGGGATCTTTCCGGAATCACATCCCCTGTCGCTTGGCGTCTTGGGTTTTGCCGGCAGCCCTGCGGCCAAGGAGTACATTATCGACAACGAGGCGGATGTCATGCTCGGGGTGGGCACCAGTTTTTCCGAGATGATGACCAGCGGTTGGGACGAGCGCATCCGTCCCACCGAGCACCTCATCCATGTCGATATCGATCAGGAGAAGATTGGCAGGAATTATTGCGTTTCCGTGGGGCTGGTGGGCGATGCCAGAGTGAATCTCAAGGAGCTGTGCAAGGCTATTGTGGAAGAGCGCTCGCAGCAGTATTCCTCTGTCCATGGTAATTCGGTGATGGAGAGTGTCGCTGCATTGCGGCGGAAGCACCAGGATGTGCCTGAAGATTGCGACGGCCGGCAAAACCTGTACCACCCGCGGAATCTGGTGTTGGACATTCAGCGCTGCTTCCCTGCTGATACCGTCTATTTTGCCGACATCGGCACTTCCATGGCCTGGGCCATACGGCATATGACCATTGACCGGCCCTACAGTTTTTATGTCTCCCTGGGCTTCGGTTCCATGGGCTATGCGTTGGCGGCGCCGGTGGGCGCCAAGCTGGCGGTGCCGGAGCGGCCGGTGGTGGCCATGGTCGGCGACGGTTCTTTTCTGATGAACGGATTTGAAGTTGCCACGGCAGTGGATAATGATATTCCGGTGATCTGGGTGGTCTTTAATAATGCCATGCTGGGCATGGTCCACCATGGTCGGCGGCTTTTCAAGACGCCGATCCCGGACGGGCTGCCGCCCTGTTTCAAACGGGTGGATTTTGTCCAGATAGCCGAAGGCCTGGGGGCCCGGGGGGTCCGCCTTGATGGCGCCAACCCGCTTACTCCCGAGCTGGCGCACGATATTATTGCCCAGGGGCGGCCCACTGTCCTGGATGTCTGGATCGACGATGAGATTGTGCCGCCCATTCACAGCCGAATCGCCACTGTGGACAAGCATTTCGGCTAAAATGGCAAGGGCGCCGCAGGGCTTGATTGGGCCAATTTTTTCTTGCCTTTTCATTTTTTCCACAGGTACCCTGAAAGAACTGGCAATCCGGAAGGAGAATGTGTTCTCTCTGCGGCCATGACGGGTAAAATAGTTTTTTAAACCGTAGGGAGACCATGCGGAAACGACCAACCATCACCGTATACTTACTGGGCATGAACTTGATTCTGCTCTGCGTGCTCTTTCCGGCCTTCAGCTTTTTCATCCTCCGTGAAACCGTTCAGCTTCGCGACACTCAACTCGAACGCAATATCGATATGATCCGACAGGGTCTGGTCCTCCGCAGCGCCTCCCTGGTTCGGAGTACGGCCATGAGTACCAGAGAGGCCGTGGCCGGTTTTGATTTCACCTTCTTACAGAACCTGGTTGTCGAGGTGGTTCGGGACGATCCTGAAATCCTCTACTGTATGATTATGGATCGGTCACGGACCGTTATTGCGCATAACGACACTAATCTAGTCGGCAGTCGCCTCACCGGGGAGCTTGACGATAAGGCCGCTACTTTGATGGAGAAGACGTTTCCCGGGAAGAGGCCGGGCGGCAAAATCTCGGTTGAATATTTGTGGCCGGAGAAGGAACAGGAGGGCGCCCGCAGGATTTTGGAGGCGGTATTTCCGGTTTATAGCGGTGATCTGCTATGGGGGGTAATTCGTTGCGGCTATACCTTGGCGCCCATGGAGAATGAAATTGCCCGGGCGCAGTCGGCCTGGACCGCGCAGATGCGCCAGGTTACCATTAATTTTTGCTATATCCTCTTTGTTTTCTTCCTGGCAGGACTGACGGTGGTCATCATCCTGACCCGTTCCTTTGTGCGGACGACCAGAGTGCTGCATGCCGGTGTCCAGCAGGTTGCGGCCGGTGATCTTGATCGCGAAATAGCCTTGTCGGGTATGATTTGCGAGGAATTCGTCGGGCTGGCCTCCTCGTTCAACAGTATGACTGAGAAGTTGCGTCTGATGCGGCAACAGCTTGATGAATACGCCCGTTCTCTGGAACGAAAGGTGGAGGAGAGGACGCAGGAGCTGCGGGAGGTGCAGGACATCATGGTCCGCCAGGCCCACGAGGCGGGCATGGCAGAGATGGCCGTGGGGGTGTTGCACAATATCGGCAACGCCATTACGCCGGCTCAGGTGGGAGCCACGACACTGTGCACCCATCTCTCCCAAAGTCCCCTTCGTTCAAAACTGGCGGAATCCGTTATGCCGTTGCGCGATTTTCTTGAAGGAAAGAGGCTGTTGAACCAGGCGGAGAAAGAGCATTGCCTGGAGATCATCCGCTATCTTCCAGCCGGGGTTACCGAGGAGTTTGATCGCACCATCAACGAACTCCATTCAATCATCGGCAAACATCGCCATATAGAAAGCATTATCCGGCTGCAGATGCGCTACGCCCGGCTCATGGACCATTCCGAAGATCTTGATATCAACCGCCTTGTCAAGGATGCCCTGAAAATTCTGGCCGATGATATCGGCAAGCGGCAGATCACTGTCGAGACCCGCCTGGGTGAGGTGCCCCCGGTGCGGGCGGAAGAGGCAAAGCTTCTTCAGGTTCTGGTCAATTTGATCAAAAATGGTTATGAGTCCATGGATGACAGTGGCGTTGAAGTGCGGGAGTTGACCATTGTCACGGATACCCGGGAGGACAGTGGCCAATGCCTGGTCTTCTTTTCCGTTACCGATACGGGGTGCGGATTTACGGAAGAGGAAAAGAAGCGGTTTTTCAACTTCGGCTATTCCACCAAGGCACGGGGCAGCGGCTTTGGCTTGCATGCCTGTGCCAACTACATGATTGCCAACAGAGGTTTTATCGAGGCAGAGAGTGAAGGGCCGGGCAAAGGGGCGTGTTTCCGTGTGCTGCTGCCTGCCGCAGTGTCGGGGGTGCAGAATGTGGAAGAGTGAAGGCACCAGGCAGGATGTGGAGCAGAAAAAGGAAGGCAACAAGGCAATGACAATGGATAAGATGCAGCAACCCCGGCGTATTCTGGTAATTGACGATGATCTGGATATTTGGAAGGCGTATCAGCTGGTGTTGACACCGGAGGCGGTATCTTCCGGAACATCCGCCGACAAAATAAACCATCTTCTCTCGCCGGTGATGGAGGATGATCCTGCTGTGGCGCATTACTCTCTTTCCTTCGCCGTTCAGGGGCAGGAAGGGTACGCTATGGTGGAGGAGGCGCTGCGCAAGGAAGAGCCCTTTGCCCTGGCTTTTGTCGATGTTCGGATGCCGCCCGGCTGGGACGGAATGGAGACGTCAAAGCGAATCCGTGCCCTGGATCCGGAGATTGAGCTGGTTATTGTCACTGCCTATTCCGATCACAGCATTGAGGAGATTGTCCGGGCCGTGGGCTCATCGGAAAAGCTGCTCTTTCTGCGCAAACCCTTTGACCCGGATGAAATCAAGCAGCTTGCCCTCTCGCTCACGGCCAAGTGGCATCTTTCCCGGTTGGCGGAACAGCAACGCCAGGAGATCAGCGCCTCGGAGCATCGTTTTCGCTCCCTGGTGGAGACAATCAGTGATTTTGTCTGGGAGGTTGACTGCGAAGGCAGGTTCTCCTACTGTTCACCGGTGAGCCGGAAGCTTTACGGCTATACTCCCGAGGAACTGCTCGGCAGGATTTTTTTCGAGGTGCTCTGCGAGCCGGAGAGTCGGGACCAGTTGCGGCGGATTTTTTCCTCCTGCGTGGACTCGGCCAGTCCCTATCAGGCGGTGGAGCGGCGTTTTCTCACCAAGGAGGGCCGCTTGGTCATTGTTGAGTCCAGCGGCACGCCCATGTTCGATGGCCAGGGGCGGATTTGCGGCTATCGCGGCATCGACCGCGATATCACGGCACGCAAGGAGTATGAAGAGGACAAGCTTCGCCTGGAAGACCGCCTGCGCCAGGCCCAGAAGATGGAGGCCATCGGCACCCTGGCCGGCGGCATCGCCCACGACTTCAACAACATCCTGGCTCCCATTCTCGGCTATGCTGAACTGGCCCTGCTGCGTGATCCCGAAGGAGCGCTGGCTTCGGATCTCGGCCAGATCACCAAGGCCGCCCGGCGGGCCCAGGATCTGGTGGGGCAGATCCTGGCATTCAGCCGGCGGGCTCCCCAGGAAAACCAGCCCCTGCTCCCCCAGTCCATCATCAAGGAGGCCCTGAAGTTGCTACGAGCCTCCCTGCCGGCAAGCATCGAGATCCGCGAGGATGTTCCCGTGGACTGCGGCGCGATCATGGCCGACCCCACCCAGCTTCACCAAATTGTCATGAATCTGTGCAACAACGCCTATCAGGCCATGCGTGAGAGCGGCGGCGTGCTGGGGGTTCGCCTGAGTCGCATAGAGATCGATCCTCAAGACGGCAAGGTGGTGGGGGCCGAGCTCAGCCCGGGCAGATATGCCCTCATCGAAATCAGCGACACCGGCCCCGGGGTTGCAAAAGAGATCCTGCCCCGCATCTTCGAGCCCTATTTCACCACCAAGGCCAAAGGCGAAGGCACCGGTTTGGGTCTTTCGGTGGTGCACGGCATCGTCAAAAGTTTTCAGGGCCATATCACGGTTTACAGTGAGCCGGATCAGGGTACCAGCTTTCATGTCTATCTGCCGCTGGTGCCGGACGAAGCCGGACTTGGATGCGCGGATTGCCTGAAGGAGCTCCCCACCGGCACGGAGCGGCTGCTGGTGGTGGACGACGAGGATATGATCACCGACATGCTGCGGGCCATGCTCAGCGGCCTGGGCTATCAGGTGACGATTTTCAATGATCCGATGGAGGCCCTGACTCTGCTTGAGACCGATCCTTTGGCCTTTGACCTGCTGCTCACCGATATGACCATGCCCCATCTCAGCGGTTACGAGCTGGCTCGACGGGTCCTTCGCCTTCGGCCGGCTCTGCCGGTGGTGCTCTGCACCGGTTACAGCGAGCTTATCGGCCGGGAGGAGGCCCAGGCCAACGGAGTCCGGGCCTTCATGGTGAAGCCGGTGGCGCTGCAAGAGCTGGCCGAGACGATCCGCCGGGTGTTGGATTCAACACAGAGCAACTAGTGTCTGTCCAGAAATAGGTCATTTCGTTCGAGATCAAGGACTGCGAGAAAAATAAGCGCAGGCATATATCCGATATTCCGAGCATTATTTTTTGAGCATGACGCCGAGATCGGATGAAAGGGCCATTTCTGGACAGGCACTAACTAACAGCCCGTTGAAAAACGTAGCCAGCGCAGCTGAGGCAAGGAAAAATAGGGCGAAAAAATGCGCGCCCGCAGGAGGTAAGGAAGCCTGCGACTCTCCGAGTATCCTTGGGGTGCAGTTTCCATGTGGTTTAGGAGCATTTCGGAGTCTCGCTCCGCTCGCTTAGCTCAAGCCGAATTTTGACGCCGCATCAGCCAGCGCAGTAGCTTTTCAACAGGCTGCTAAGTGCCTGTCCGTAAACAGGTCATGCCGGAATCTCGCAGGCTCGTGTACCTGCTTGCGATCAAGGCGTGCGAAAACCCTAGGCACGCCCGCAAAGAAGCGGGCTTGGGGTGCTCCTGCAGGTCTCCATAGGGCGCTTATGATGGCTGAGGTCGATATGGGTGGTGCCATCCTACTCGTCAATCAACAGGGGAGTGTAGAGCAGAAGTCAAAGGCGGGATTGTTCCCTTTCTCTCTTTGGTGTATGGACATTTCATGAAAGCACAAGCTCTGGGAACCCTGCAGAGAGCATGGAGACGGTTTTTTGATCGCTGTTGTGACTTTCCTAGACCCTTCTTCTCTGCTCACCACATCCTGACCACTACCGAGCAGGAACTGATCTCGCCGATCCCGGGAGGGGCAGCAGCGTGCCCTTTATCTACAGGGAAGCCCCCCCTTGTCCGGCCATCTTCTTTTCTCAGGCAAGGTGGCGTAAAACTTGCTATCACGTAAGACTTGCTATCAGTAATGAAGGATCCATGACAACATTACCAGCAGTTCAGTTTCATGAGGAAAAAAGATGATACCAGCGGCTCTCAGCGGCAACCATGTGTTAAAGCCGACAAGGAGTAATAAGGTGACCTGGACAGGGCTTTTCTTGCTTTATTTTTGCCTTGTTGCCACTGTTTGCCACGCCAAAGTAGAAGGCTCCTGCTCCAATTGCCACACCATGCACAACAGCCAGGACGGCGCCGCCATGGCCCAGGGCGGCACAGGCACGACCCTGCTCATGGATGATTGCGTGGGATGCCATTCAAGCGCCACTGCCGAGACCATTGTCAACGGTACCCCCATTGTCTTCAACACCACCGTGGCACCAGCCAACCCCCTGGCCGGCGGCAATTTCTACTGGGTGGGCCGAGGCGGCGCAGAGAATGATGTCTATGGCCACAATGTCTGGGGAATCTCTGAAGAGGATGCTAATATCACAGCCGCCGAAGGTGCCCCTGGCAACATCTTCGGGGCGGGCTGCACCACCAGCTGCCACAAGAGTCTCGTCATCGAGAACGTCTTTGGCAAAAGGGGCTGCCAGGGCTGCCACACCGAGGTTGCCCATCATGATGACAGCAAACCGTGGTTCAGGTTTCTCAAAGGGCACATAAACAGTGGTGCCTATGTCCTGGGAATCGAGGCCCCTGACTGGGAACAAGATGGCGGCAGCGACCCCAGCCTCCGCAATGTCTACAAGGGGGTAGACGGACCTATAACGTGGGGAGGGGGGACCGGCATCACGGCGGGGCACTCCATTTCCGCCTTTTGCCTTGGTTGCCACGCCGGTTTTCACAAAGACATGGGGGTAACAAGCCCCTGGCTCCGTCATCCCAATAATATTTTATTGCCCAGCACCGGCGAGTACGGAGCCTATGACCCTGTTGACAATTACAGCAACGAGGCGCCGGTCGCCTATCTGAACATTGACGCGCCAAGCCGCGACGAGGCTGTGATAACCTGTCTCTCCTGCCACCGGGCCCACGGCTCTGACCAGCCGGATATGTTGCGTTGGGATTATGCGAACATGCCTGAGGGCACCGGTTGTTACACCTGCCATTCCACCAAGAAGTAAGGCTTGGCCCCCTGCATTCGCACTCATACAGCATCATTTCGGGGATGAAAGCTGGGATTCGCTGGTAGTGAGATATTCGATCCGATTTTAGGGTATCTTGAATAATTAGATGTTTCGGAGTCTCGCTCCGCTCGCTTACCTGTTCGAGTTCACGAAGCATAGAAAATAAAAAGCGCGCCCTGAAAGAGGTAAGGGAGCCTGCGACACTCCGGGTGTCCTTGGGGTGCAGCATATCGAGCATATGTGAGGATTTTAATTTTCGTAGCGCCGAAAAAATCGGGCAAAACAGCAATTATTCAAGATGGCCTAAAAATTTCAGTCCCTTATTGGCTCAATAATGATAACGGAGCTGGGCAATAAAGATTGAGTCATCCGTTGCCTTATAGACTAAGCGCTGCTCATCATTGATGCGGCGCGACCAATAGCCTGATAATGCATGCCGAAGAGCTTCCGGCTTGCCTGTGCCCTCAAAGGGAGTACGTGCGATCTCTTTAAGCAATGAGTTGATACGCTTCAGGATCTTCTTGTTTGTTTTCTGCCAATAAAGGTAATCGTCCCAGGCATTTTCTGAGAAAATCAGCTTCACTCGCTAAGTTCCCTCTCTTTTCCTTTTCCATTTTCCAGCTCTGCAATAGACTCCAGAAGCCGCTTGGCACTCTTGGGACTACGTAAAAGATAGGCAGTCTCCTCCAAGGATTTGTAGTCATCAAGCGAAAGCATCACTACCGCATTTTCTTTCTTGCGGGTGATAATCACGGGTTCATGATCTGCACAAACCTTTTCCATGGTTTTTGCAAGGTTTCCTCTTGCTGATGTGTAGGTGATAGTATTCATGGATGCCCTCCTGTACAGGATAATGTACGGCACGCCGGAGGCTGTGTCAAATTAAAAAATCGGGAAAATGATGAGAGAAGGGAGTGGACGGTGGGGCTTGTGACGGCTTGGGTGCCGAGGGGGGGTGCTTTTCGCTCACTTTGTTGGCTGTGTGCCCAAAAAAGGGCGCAGCCAGGGAAACGGGCGAAAAGGGCACCCCGGCAGAACCGGCCTGGCGACCCGCTCGCCTTCCGCCGTGAACCGGTCCACTCATCGCAAAGCTAAGACGCGCGCCAAGCCGAGGTTGAGTAAGTTCGGGTTGTACTCACGATTGACGAAGCAGTTCGAGCAAAGGGCGAGTTTGCGCGTCATGCTTGAGCGAATTTTTGGTCATTTTTTTAATGTTTTCGGTTTTTTGTGCGCTTTTGTGCTTGTTTGAAGACTTCGTTCTTATTTCTTTTTCCAATTGCAATGACAAGAACACATATTTCGTTATCTATGACTTCGTATACGAGACGGTAGCCGCTTACCCGCAATTTAATTTTGTAATGATTTTCGAAGCCTCTGAGTTGACTCGTTGGTGCATGAGGGCTTTTGAGCCGTGCTTTTAATTTCTTTTTTAACTGAGCTTGAATGGAGTTGTCGAGTTTCTTCCATTCTTTGAGGGCTGTTGGGAGAAATTTCAGTTTATAGTTCATCTATGTCCACTTCAACGGCTGAAATTTTCTCGTTTTGCCTTTCTTTTACTATTATCCCAAGCTGATAATCCTCAATACTGTCGAGTAGGGCCTCATAGGTTTCAGCCGGGATGAGATATGCAGTTGGCTTGTTGTGGTTCAGGATAGCGATAGGTTCCCCTTCGGATTGGTCGATGAGGGCGCTAGGGTTTCTTTTTAGTTCTGATATACTCGCTGAGCAATTTGCTAGTACTGATTTCATTTTGGTCACCATAAATAGGTTTTAAATAAGTCCTAAAATATGGTTATAATTTAGTGCCAAGTCTCGGTTAAGTCAATGCTGTTTTTATTCGGCTAACGGTCCGACCCCGCCCCTGTAAAAACAAGACTGCCGAAGCGGACTTGACCGCTTCTCGTGACCGTCCTTGTTCAACAAGCGGTTCAGATTGTGGCTCTTTCCGCTCTCACAGTCAACCCTTGTTCGTTAGCGTGTTTGGTTGTTTTGGCGCAATAACTAGATAGGGCTAGAGGATGTTTTTGGTGAAACGTTTCAGTAAAATATCCTCAATATTTTGCCGAGAATCTAAGACCGATAAGACATAAACGGTAGAGTCAGAGATTCTGTACATTATGCGCCAAGGGGTAACAAGGAGCTCTCGGTATTGAGTGATACCTTGATCATATAATTCCGGCACTATGCGGCATTTTTCAGGCAAGTAATACAGGTTCGCAACGTCTTTCTTTATTTTCTGTAAAATATTCAATGCATTGTCCGGGTTACTTTGGGCGATGTATTCAATGATTTTAGAAAGATCACTCTCCGCAGTACTAGCCCAGGTAACAGTGTATTCTTTCTTCATTTTGCTTTTAATTTTGCTTCAAGATCAGCGAAGACCGATTCTTGTGATTTGATTCTCCCAGATTTGATGTCTTCTTCCCCTTGCGAGATTAGCTTGAGAATGCCAATGGCATTTCTCATGTTTTCATAGCTTTCAGGGTCTTGAAGAACAGCTCTTGGTTCGCCATTTTGTGTAATGATAACAGGACGATGTGTCTCGTTTATTTGTTTAAGTAGGTCGGCAGCACGAGACTTGAGGTAGGTAACAGGCTTTATTTCGTTTGTGATATTCATAAGAATCACCTCCAGTCTTTTTATCGTACTATAAAAGGTTCGATAGTCAAGATTAAGGTGGTTTGCGTTATCTTATTAGCGCTAACGTTCGCCGGATGAGCCGCGAGACTCGCAGGTGTCCCGTAAAAATTTCTAAAGTCGGATTTTCGGAGTCGGAACGAATTAAACATCTCGAGAACCGGTCCCTGAGCCTGTCGAAGGGGCACGCTCCCTGCTTGCTCAGTTCTGCAATTGGGATAAACTGCATTGGTACTGATACGGATTGAATATTTGAGTTGTAAAGTCAAAAGAGGACTTGACCCCTTCCCAGTCCCAGGCGGTCAACGTGCAGCGCCTCGTTAGGTTATTTTTAGATCCCTCTCATGCAATCCTGAGGTGCTGAATTGGCTTGAAGATCTACCACGACAACCGAGAAGAAAAAGAAATATGGTGACGAGCCCGAGAATCATAAATTTGTATAAATCTATGGGCAAGTTTATTGAGATCGGTAGAAGTGACCGAACAAAAAGGAGAAGCCAAACCGATGCAACAAAAAGACTCAAAATTTGGTTGACCTTGCTGACGGAAAATTGACCAGGAGATGTAAGTAAACTGCCAGCAGAATTATCCTCCGTTACGGCAACTATTTTATAGAGTGGGCCAAGAGTAATGTCTTCAAGTAAATCAACATGCCTTTCCCAGTTGCTTTGCCAAAATTTACTGCCTCTATTCACCAAGTACCAAGCGAAAGAAAAGACAAGACCAAGAGCAGAGAAAAGCATGGATAGCCAAGGTTCATGTTCGGCTGATTGGTAAGTTAATGCGTACCCCGCGAATGCGGCCGCAATGAATGCCCAGAAGTAAGTAGCCCGTTTCCAATATAACTCGATTTCAAACTTTCTGATGTCAAGTGCATAAGCCAGAGCTCTTCCAGCCCGAGTGTCAGCTTCCTTTTGATCGTCTTTGGTGCGTAAGGGTTGGGGTTCTTCAAACCGTGCCTTGTATTCGTCTTTGTTCAAGAAGTGCCTCTCTGTTGTTGATAGTTTGTCAACCAAGGTTAGATTATTTTTTATTCCATACGGATATGTCATACTGGAACAAATAGTGTTCAGTGTGCGCGCCTGCTTAGAACCACTCCTTGCGGCCAGCGACATATATCCGCTCAAAGTCTTCGTCAGTTTTTGTCAGGTAAATGATGAACTCAATAAAAGCAATGATTCCGATGATAATAGTCGGTATACCTAAGAAGAACCAACCAAAAAACCAAATGCAGAGCATGATTACGGCTGGCTTTGTCATCCCAAGATAAAATTTGTGGATTCCGAAACCTCCCAGGAAAAAAGCGAACAATGAGGCTGTTACTCGCTTGGACATTCCGCTGCCCGTAGTACCTGCAATAACGTATATTCCAATGGCATCCTGGCCGTGAACCTCAAAGTCTACATTGGCACCTACTGTGGGAAGAGTTGAAGCTTTCCATTCTGAACCCACAAACTTATAGCGATTCCCATCGTCACCAGCGATAACTCCTTGATTGGTTTGCACAGTGTAATCGAGTATTTTGCCTTTCATCGATGAAGCTCCTTTTATTTGTGACGAAACGGTTGAAGTAGTATGATTGGATGAGGTTTCAGCTAGACTCTTTGTTTGTACTGGTGTGGTTAAATGCGTTTCAATTATGTTTATATTCCCCAAGTTTTTACCATAATCGACTAAAGTGGTCTTTACCCAGGGCCTACTGGATACCTCCACCAAAGTAGTTTGTTCACCTGTTTTCTTTAAATTGAACTTAATTTCATCACCAAATGTTTTCCATGAAAGGCCTGCTTTTGCCTTAATTACCCCATTCGTTTTATCTTGTATTAACAATTTCCCTTTTTTAATCTGTTTTACAGATTCAGCACAGAGGGCAAAAGCTTTTTCGAAAGGTTGGTTTAATTCAATTTCACGAGTTTGATGCACAGAACTGTTACTGTCTGGTGCTTTTGATTTAATTTTTTTTGTAACTATGAAATGGAGCGTGCCCAAAATAATGGACATGAAAAAACCGAAAAGTACACCTACAATTATTGCACTAATTATAGCGACTTCAATATCCTGAGAACGGATGGAGGAGAATATGCCCATGAAAACACCGAAGGGGATACCGGTACCAAGGAATATCTTAAGGTAAAGTTTCATGTTTTTCCTTTATTCATTTTACTTGCAACCTAACGGCAGTATTGAGCTGCCAGCCCCACACGGCCAGAAAAACCGCCAACTTTATTCTGGTCACTGGTCAGCTCTAATTTTTTGTGTACGCCCGACATGGGTGTGAACTAATGGGGTTAAAGTCCCCTGTAAGTGTTCCTGTGTTAGGGTGTTAACCTAACATCAATTACTAGCCGATGGCAAGGGCGTTACTGTAATTGGGGTCAGTGTAAAATTAAATTTGTCCATCAACAACGAGGTGGGGAATGAGGGCCATCATGGCACTACCATCGATATTCCGGGGACACAATACTATTTATTGGTATTCCTTCGGAAATTGCTGGTCTGGCCAGGGTATATAATCGTGCACGCTACTGCGAAACCAATAGCCTGACAAGCTATTTCTGGCTGTCGGTCGCATTCCTGCATGACTTGTCGCTTCACGGCTCCCGGCATACAGGCCGCAGCTTTGCCGTGGATCAGGTGGCAGGATTGCTGTGGAATAGCCAGGTGATGTTGTGGGAATGGGTGGAAATGGACGTTGGGTGGCTTTTACGGCTTTGGTGCCAAGGGTTGTTTTGGCCCTTTTTGCGTGCCCAAAAAGTGCCGCAAAAAGGGCACCCCGGCAGAACTGGCCTGGCGGCCCGCTCGCCTTCCGCCGTGAAAAGGGAATTGCAGAAACTCACACCCTGCGGGTGTTCAGACATGCTNGTTCAGACATGCTGCAATTCGTTTCCTTTTCACGGCTCCCTGCTCGCTCAGTTCTGCAATGGGGATAAACAGCATTGGTACTGATACGGATTGAATATTTGAGTTGTAGAGTCAAAAGCGGACTTGACCCCTTTTATCAAACCGGCATGACCAACAAGTGGCTGTACAAGCAAGGATTGATTTCTGTAAAAGAACAGTGGGTAAAGATTCACTACCCGGCTACGGTCCGGTAACCTTGATGAAACGCCCTGTGCGGAGCCGCATGCAGGGTGTTGTGGGGGCTGGGGGAGAAAAACCCCCGGCTACCCGATTCGGCTCTATTTCTCCCAAGGGGGTATAGCGATTAAAAATCGTGCATTATTCATTGTAAATTGTCGTATCAATAATTTTGTTAATTTTGAAATAACACTAACGGCAGAAATATAGTTATTTACAGCCTCTTGAATGGTAAATGAACTTCCTTCCCCATACCTTTGTTTGATCGCTTCATTGTCAGAGGGGAAAGCTGAAAAAATAGTGCAGTCTAAAGATACCCCTCTAATGTTGTTAGCGATTCTGCATAACTTTTCTAAATCATGCTTGTTTTGATGATCTCTCTCATTCTGAAGAATAATCAACTTAATAGCCTTCTCGATTGCCAAATGGATTTCCCAATACGATGTTGAGATTCTGCCACCATCCAAACTTAAAATATCACGTACAGCTTTATCCAAATGCGCTGAAATTGTACTTGATGTTTTGTGAAGGGATTTCTCAAGGGAGGCACTCATTAAATTAACATGGATTTCACGATTTTTTGTGGCTATTTCCCTAATTGTTTCTTTCAATTCTGCAACATCGGCTTCTGGGATTTTTTCGAGGTTTGGCTTGTTCTCAATCCAATCAAATACATTTTCATTGTCTTGAATTGAAATTGGAAGGCAAAACCATCTTTTGTCATTGCCTTCTTTTTCCTGTGCAATACTTAAAGGGATATTTAATTGAAATGGTGTTTTGTGAATTAATACCACACCAAGCATTACATAGTCGTTGTTCGCTTTTAGTGCGGAACCATACCGTTCATGGTACCAATGTTTGATTAGCTTATATATTGACTTAAACCATTCTTTTTCTGCGAAATTTTCCTTCGTGTCTCCTTTAATTTCGACTATGCAATAATCGACAAAATATAAAGCTGCTGCCAATGGTCTTTCATTTAAAGCCTTTTGGCTTTCTGCCAAAATATCATCGAATATTGGGAGCTGATAATCGATGACTTCCTTTATGCTATTTTCAAAAGAGTTGCTGTCCAAGTTACACCTATATGGTGGTTTAAGAAGCCGAACGTTGAGCTAACTTGCCGCACCTAGAACGGTTTGGACTTGCAAGGCTGGATGAAAGCAACAGCCTTACTTCAATAACCCGAATTTCTAGCGGCCAAGTTAAGCGTCTGGTTAAATTCTTCCTAATGAATTAATTGAAAAGACCCGGAATTTTTTGTTCAATTTGTAAAACTAACTTTGTCCGTGGTTCAATTTTCTTTGATAAAATTTCTTTTTTTGCTGATATTAAAAGGTCTAGAATAGATTCTTCCGTAAATAAATATTGCTGGATCATTCTCATAAAATACGAGACACCTTCAAATTCCAGACGATTATTGTCTATCATCTCATAAACACGATATTTCCTCCCATTATTTTCTGTTTCAAAGCCAACTGATTCTAATTTTTCCATTAGAAAAGATGGGTTAAAAATTGTAACCAAAACTAGATCCTGAAAAATGATTTGTTTTATTAGGTTGGGGCTTATAGGCCACCAGAACAGTGGGACCATACCAAGCATTATATATATTTTAGAACCATCTGTGTAATGAAGAGAATCAATAAAAATACTGTTATCCTCTCTCTTCTTAGAGATAATCTCCATGGTAGAAGGAATCAAGTTGGACAACTTTTTGTTCAGATTTGCAATGGAACGATTATCCAATTTACCTGAAAGACTTTTCCGGTTCAGTGCGTAACCCACTAAAAGAAGCCCATCGCCTACTTTCACATAACAAAACTTGTTTTCTTTTATTTTGCGATACAACTCTGTTAAAGAATCATAATGAAATTTGTGCTCACGGGATATTTTATTGGAAACCTTTCTTTCATTTTGATTCTCGAAAGACAGATGTACTTCTTTAAGTTGTTTTTTTAGACGAGTCTTTATCCATTCAGGCAGTTTCTCTTGAGGTCGCTTTGGTGGTTCTGATAGCTCCTTTTTTTGTAAAAATGTTAATTTATTTTCGATGTTAGTGCCTTGAATAAAGAGGTTAACTTGAATCTTATTTTCAGAAATTTTCTTTGTTTTAATTTCTCCAATACCACTAACTTTCATACTTTTTAAGTCGATGAATGAAATATCTCCCAAACGCAAAAAACTTGTCGTACCGTGATAAATAATTAGGTGCCCCTCAAACCCTTTCGTATTTTTAATGAATTCAAGCTCGCCGATGCCACCAATTCCAGGGGGGAAATGAAATATTTCTTCATGTTTTAAATGTTCCTGGATAAACGACCTGTCTTTTTGGTACCAAAACCATGCATATGAATCACCCAAACTTTTTCCAATTAGAATGGTTTCTTTAATTGATTTTTGATACCCGGAAAGGAGTTTTAGCCTTCTTTTAAACCATGACGGTGTTAGTTGCTTTTTTTTGCCTATAACTTTTTGTTTTTCTTGATGAATTGCTCGATACTTACGGCTTAGTTTGAAAATTGCGTTTGCAAGGATGGGTTGGAATTCAAAAATTTTATTAATATCTCCACTCTTTGTTGAATATTCTTTAATGCCACATAAAATATCCCAACATTTGATATAGTCTCTTTCAATGTCATCAATTAATGCATGTACTTTTACTTTTGAAATCATAAGAAGGACATTTGTAGTGGGAATTTAACGTCCTGCATCACCAGTGGCGCCAATGAACTTGCCGCGCCAGCGCCGCCGCGCTTCACGCCATCTGGTGAATGCAATGGTTATGTGCTTTTTATTTCATTTATTTTTTTTTCAAGATCTGCAATTTCAAGCGACAAAGATTCAAGCTTTTCAAATTCAAAATTGAAATCTGAATAGACTAAACTTTGTATCTTTTCTTTTTGGGTAGGGATATATTCTAAAATATTCGGCTTTTTTTCGAAAATTAAAGAGTAAATAAAAAACAAAACTATTGGCATTGCACCATTAACCACATAAGTGAATTGCTCCATTAAATTCCATGAGTACTTATAAATAAGCCCGAATGTTAATATGTAATAACCTACTACAGTAAATGCGATAATTCCTTTATGGGTATTCATTTTTCTATTAACAATTCTGTCATATGAAATCTTATTTTTGCTTAGGGTTTCGATGGATTCTCTTTTCTCAGCCAAAAGCATTTCATAAGTAGATAACGATGTGCTCAGAGCTTGTTCCTCTGCCTTAATTTTTTCATTTTCTTTTTGTTTGATTTCTGCATTTTTTCTTTCAAGTTCCGCTTTAAGTTCTGTGTTTTCTTTGGATTGAATTTGCGCCTGTCTTTCTGAAATTTCTTGCTCTCTTATAAACCGCTCAAGGCTGTCTTCTGAAATTGTGCTCAGTATTGATTTTATTTCATCCTGCTGGATATCCTCTGGCTTTCGAGCTTGTTTTCTTAAATTAATTAGCCTTGATTTAGCTTGTTCTTCAGTGATTTCTCCATCTTTAAATTTTGTTTTTAACTCATCAAATTTATCGCCAATTAAATCACTTAGAATAGAAGACAGCGTTGTTTGTGCTTTAGAAATAATACCTAAAGATTTAGGGAAACTATTCTCTCCAAAACCTTTATTTAATTTGAACCAGAATTTATTTGTTATCCAGTAGAGATTAGTTGCTAAAGGTACATTGTTTTCACCCTTGACACTTGGATGCCAAGCAGACTTAGTAGTTGTTGAGTTGCCTGTTAATAAAATATACAAGATATTGTAAAAGTAATTTTGGTTAGAGTCTTTTCTTAAAATACTGATGTAATTTAAAATGGATATGTTTTCTGAAACGTCCTGACCGAATTCCTCTGACAACAATTTAACTGTTTGCAAATCAATTATATTATATTCATGGTTTTCTTCTTTTGATAATGTCGGACCTGACTCTTCTGTAATTCCACTTCTCTTTAACAAGTCAAAAAAGTCTGTTTTCTTTTCATTTACATCACTGGAATCCTTACATCCTTCAATAACAGACAGCATAGCCGTAGTTCTAGGATTTGGTTTATCCATCCCTTTTACAATGTATTCAGCTTTTGTAAAAAAGCGTTCTATCCTTTCTTTTACCTCTGAAAAATATTTTAAATGTATTAATTTCTTTTTACCTTTTTGATTAATTTCAATTACATATTGAAAAAAATCATCGAAATTTGATTTGAACAATTTACCGTTGTAACCTGCAAAATTGTAAAGCATTTCTGTATCCAGAAATATAGTGAGCTCAGACTGCCATGAGCCTATTTCGTTTAAATTAGGGTTATATGTTAACCCTGAATACAGAATTACTCCTTCTCTAATTTTCTCTAATTCATTTTTAAAATCTTCATTTTTGTTGTTTGCAATTATAAAGGCACTTATAAATTCAGAATATTGTTCATTATTGTATCCATCCATTAGAAATGAACAAAATGATTGAACTATTTCGTCCTTTTCATTTTCTGAAAGTTCAATATTTTGCTCATTCGAAATAAAACGGAACAACTCTTCTAAGATTCTATTGCTCTTTTCAATTGAAATA
Source organism: Desulfobulbaceae bacterium (assembly GCA_002868945.1). GTDB lineage: Bacteria > Desulfobacterota > Desulfobulbia > Desulfobulbales > SURF-16 > BM506. The sequence goes on along the minus strand of PKTX01000004.1, from coordinate 1,643 downwards.
TTTTGAAGTGGTGTGACAATATTTTCTTCTTCTTTTTGTATTTTTTCTACGGTGAAATATTCTTTTTCTTTTTTGATATTTTCTATTCTTCCTAAAGATGTATTTACAACAGCTTCAGTGATTGAAAATCCAAATGATCCGTTAAGAAGATTGGTTATTTCTGTTAAAGTGAAATTATATTTACTTTGACTAATTATAATATGGTTTAAGAATTTGCTTATGATCTCATATATATCGGTTTGTTTATTATATAGTTCTCTAAATACAGCTAAAGATGCTAAAGATGTAATGTGTTGATTTTTTTCCATGGTTTGATCTCTATTTGGGTTAAGCAGTATCGTGTTTAATTTTCACATAACGCAAAGCTAAGACGCGCGCCTAGCCGAGGTTGAGTAAGTTCGAACGAGCGTAGAGGGTCAGGTCTTGAAAAATCAGTTTTTACTTTTGAGATTTACAACTTTGCCGCTCTATCTACGGTTCCAAAAAGATCGGCACGGTCTCTGTCTACCTGACATTATGAAGGGGTGCAAGGCTTTCTTGTGTCAGGACAGCGGTGTATCCCTGTTCCCTGCCCGCCTCAGCCTGCCAAGCACGCCAGCAGCGTGGTCAGTTCTTTGTGTTGTCCTTCAATGCTGGCTACCAGGAGAAATTGGGTCAGGGTTGCAGAGCAGGATGCGGAATAACGCTGGTCGTTTAGCGGCTGAAGCACCCCAAGGGCACTTCCTCCGGGCACCCGAGCACGTCAACCCCTCCTTGATCAAGGCAGGTATCTGTCGATATCCAGGGCTCCGTGGAAGACTCCCAAGATATCTATGTAATCGTCGGTGATAATGTAGGCGATGCGATAATGGCCGTAGAGGAGAACCCGGATATCGCCTTCCGGTTCGTCCCGATATTTATGGCCAAGTTCTGGAAAATCGCTCAGGTTTTGAGCTTTGTCGTAGATGCCGGTAACGACTTTACCGGCAGCGGTGGGGTTGTCTTGGGCTATGTATTCGTAAATCTCTTTAAGCCACAGATCGGCTTCGCGTGACCATCTTATTCTTGCCATGATCTGATTCGGCTTGCCATGTCATCGTTGGAGATAACCCGTCCAGTGCGGACATCTTCCAGGCCACGATCAACCATCCGCTCAAAGGCCAGCTCCCTCATGATCTCATCATAAGAGGCGTCGTCCGGTTGAGATAAAACAACCTTCGTTATCTTTTCTTTCACTGTCTGAGTCTGCATAGCTGCTCTCCTTCATGCCTGGCCTCAACCTTGGTGGCCAGCCGGTTAACCTGCTGCTTCTGGCGGATTCACGAGCGTACGAGCGTAGAGGGTCAGGTCTTGAAAAATCAGTTTTTAACCTTGAGATTTACAATTTTGCCGCTCTATCTACGGTTCCAAAAAAGATCGGCATGGTCTTTGTCTACCTGACGCCATGAAGGGGTGCAAGGGTTTTTTGTCTCAGGGCAGTGTCTTAGCCCTGCCCGCCTCAGCCTGCCAAGTCGGCCAGCAGCGTGGTCAGTTCTTTATGTTGTTCTTCGATGCTGGCTACCAGCGAGCGTAGAGGGTCAGGTCTTGAAAAATCAGTTTTTACCCTTGAGATTTACAACTTTCCGCTCTATCAACGGTTCCAAAAAAAATTGGCATGGTCTCTG
>PKTX01000074.1 GCA_002868945.1 Desulfobulbaceae bacterium | reverse complement strand
TGCCATGAGTTTGTCCACCAACACCTCCATCCCCAGCAACACCCACCCCACGTTTCGACAGACTCAACGCATCCCCCTCTCTCCTCTCTCCTCTCTCCTCTCTCCTAACTCCTAACCCCTAACTCACCCTCACCCCTTTGAATTGCCGCACTCCCCTCGCAATGACGCGACCTCGCCTCTCATCTCTCATCTCTAACCTCTAACCTCTAACCTCTAACCTCTAACCTCTAACCCCTTGAACCTCACATAGCAGCTGTCAACCGATAAAAGGCCATACCGAGCCATTCACGGAATACCAGCTCCGAATACTGCAGGGCCGCCGCCGAGGGCAGAAAATCCTGCGGGGTAAGGTGGCCGCCGCCCTTCTGATAGAAATCCACCGGATAGGTCTGCACCGCAAAACCGGCCTTTTTGAACAAAGCACCGGCCCGGGGCATATGAAAGGCGCTGGTTACCAGGATGATGCGTGGTGCTTCACGCCCGCTTGGTGTGCTCTTATTGTTATGGAGCAGATCAAAGACTGCCAGGGCCTCGGCAGCCGTATTACCAACCTTGCCGGTGACCAGCATGGCAGCAGCAGGCACACCCAGCCGGGCGGCCCGCTCCTGCAATATCTCACCTTCAGGCCGGGCAGCAGGCCGCCAGGGCAGCCAGCCGCCGGTGAACACCAGGTAGGGTGCCTTACCGGCCTGCCACACCGCCACACCCGCCTCAAAGCGATCCACTGCGTCGCCCCACTCGCCCAGGGGCGCGCCGGGCATCTCTCGGATCATACCGCTCAACACCACCACTGCATCGGCACTCCGCAGATTTCCCATGGCCACCCTGCCCACCGGACCCTCCAGACCGGCCAACAGTGAATCAGCCACCACCGGCAAACTCAAAACCCAGAGCAACACCAGCCCAGCCGTCGCCAACACGCGACGCCTGAAAACCAGTCCGACCAGCACCAGCAGCAGACTCAACCCCAGGGGCAGAAAAAACACAGGAAGAATTTTATTGAGGAATAATGATGTCATAGGGGGATCATTGAATAATGAGACTCAACTGGGGATTAAGAGGTTAGAGGGAAGAGGGAAGAGGTGAGGGAAGGCCTCATGTTCAAGGGAAAGATGAGGCAGATGGCGGGGCTGTGGCAGCCTACGGTGCCGCCGCATCTTTTCGCGATAACACGCCCTGAGCTTGGTCAAAGGCATCCCACTGAGCTTGTCGAAGGGGGGGGAATAAGCCCCAACACCTCCATCCCCCTTAACACCCACCACCCCACATTTCAACAGGCTCAACGCACACCTCACCCCTAACTCCTCATCCTCAATCCCCCTGAATTGCCGTGCTTCCCTCAAAATAACGTGGCCTTCCCTACCCTCTTCCCTCTCACCTCTGATCTCTTGCCCCTTGCACCTTTTATTCATTAGAGTAATGAAGCAGCTCAGCCAGTTGCATAAAATAATCTCTTGACCAGATTTGCAGCTGATCGGTCTCCCTGACAAAACGACTAACCTCCAGACGCACGGAATCAACATCCAGCGATTGGATGCGAGCCCGCAGCAATTCCATGAACTGCTGCGGGGTCATATCTTCACCCTGCCAGTGGCCGCTTTGCCGAGCGCGCTCTACCAGGTGCGGCAGGTTAAGGGGCGTTCCTTGGCGGATATACCATTCAAAATCAAACCAGTCGCGGCCATTGACCCGGTTTTTCCATTTCCGGAACAGCAAAGCGTGCATTTTGCCGGCAAACAGATCCGGCAGGGAAAAACAACTCACATAGAACGAGTAAGGTTGAATCAACAACTTTGGTTCGGTACTAAAACCCTGTGGCGGATCGATATCGACCTCAATCTTGATCTTCAGGGTTTTCTTGCCGGAGACCTCCAGGTCATAAATACTGGAACTTTTTTTCAGGAAGGCCGAGGCTATATCGGAAGTCGCTGTTTTCTGCTTTTCAACGACCTCCACCTCAAAGCCAAAGGCCGCAAATTCATTTTGCAAGACCTTCAAATAAGGCCTCAGAGAAAACTCCCGGTCGGTTTTCAGCAAAGAGAAATCCAGATCCTCCGAAAACCTGGGAAGACCATAAAATACACGCAGGCAGGTGCCGCCATAAAAAGCTGCCTTGCCGAAAAATCCCCCCCGGTTCAAGCCGGCCAGGGCGATTTCCTGCATCACTTCACGCAGTGCAAGCGTCATCGCCGCATCGGTATCGCGGGGATGGCGGGCCAGCATCTGTTCCACCATTGTCGCCATTACAAAGCCTCCAGGGTTGCAAGCAAAACCCGCAAATACCGCGACTTGTACCCTGCCGCGGCACACTCAACAACAATACGCCTATCCAACTTGCGAAGCATTTCAACATCCATGCGATGATGTTCCAGCAACCAACTCTGCATAGTCGCTACCGACATAGAGGGCAGGCGGCGCGTCAGCATGACCAGGTCGCACAAGGCTTTCTCAGGCGACGCCAGCAAAAACGAAACCCCGCCCTCCCCCTGCACCATCCGTACCCCAATCGCGTAGGCCGACTGCGGCAAATGCCTGTAGGAAAAACGCCCCAGGGGAGTGGCTATCATCCGGCTGCGCTTCAAAGTAACCGACGTCACATCAAACACCCCTTCCGGGATCAGGCCATACCTGCTCAAGGCAAACTCAAGCGACACGTAGGAAGGCCCATAAAGAATATTGGCCACCAAAGGCAGCGAGATCGGGCCTTCCCGTTCATCCGGCCCCAGCACATAAAGGCCCCGGCGAATCGGCAACAGCACCCCCTTGGCCAACCAGTCGGCAATTTTGTCATTGGGGCGCAGGTAGCCCTTCAACAACGACACCAGTACCTCATGACCAAAAGGAACATTACCCAATTGACGAAGCAGCTTCTCCATTCACACTCCTTAAAAAATGCACGGTTAATCGGATTATAACCGATTAACCGTGCATTTTCAAACACTCAAACCCATCAACGGCCTTCCCTACCCTCTCACCTCTGATCTCTGATCTCTTGCCCCCTCACTCCTAACTCCTAACTCCTAACTCCTCACCCTCCCCTGGATTACCGCGCTCCCCTCGCAACGACTTGGCCTTGCATCTTGCCCCTTGAACCTTGGACCTTGCCCCTCACCCTTCACTTGTCCCTTGAACCTTGAACCTTGCCCCTTGAACCTTGAACCTCTCCCCGTCTCTGCTCTGCAGGATATCCAGCTTAGACCCAGGCGACTTTTTTCCTGAAAAAGCTCACATCGCGGATTTTTCATTTTACACATCTTCAGCCTTGCTATAAAATGCACTTTATAACAAAACCCATTTAACCTAAAATAAACATAAGAGTCTTAGCATGATCCCCGACATTGCCAGACAGGCTTCAGCCTTCATATTGTCGCAGCCGCTGCCGTCCTATCGGCGGTTCCTGCACGGTGCGATCGACTTCAACGAACGTTTGATCGGGATCAAGGGAGCACGGGGCAGCGGCAAAACTACATTGATTCTGCAATACGCCAGGGAGGGGATCATCCCCTTGGAGAAAATACTTTACGTCGCCTGCGACCATCCCGCCATGGCGGGCCGTGGCATCTATGAACTGGCTCAGACGTTTTATCAGGAAGGGGGCAAGCTGCTGTTGATCGACGAGGTGCACAAGGCGAAGGGTTTTGCCTCTGAACTTAAGGCGATCCGCGACACCTTCGGTTTACAGGTGATTTTTTCCGGCTCGTCGGCCCTGCGCATCGAACACGAATTGGCGGACCTCTCCCGCCGGGCGGTGGTGTACGAGTTACCGGTGCTTTCCTTGCGTGAGTTCATGGAAATCGAAACAGGGCAGCATTTCGCACCCTGTTCGTTAGACGATATCCTGACCAGCCACCAAGCCCTGACCATGGCGATTGGTGCCCGCCTGCGCCCGATTGAATATTTTCGCAAATACCTTCACCACGGCGCCTATCCCTTTTTCCTGGAATCACGACAAAGCTATCAGCAGAAACTGCTGGAGGTGGTCAACCTAACCATCGATTCCGACCTGTGCGGCATCTACAACATCGAACCGGCAAAACTCGATAAACTGAAGAAAATCCTTTACATGCTCTGCGCCACTCCTCCCGTGGAGTTGAACAAGTCCAAGCTCAGCAGCGCGGTGGGGACATCCTGGCCCACCCTGTCCCGTTACCTGGAACGAATGCGGGCCGGCGGCCTGCTGCACAGTGTCCGGGCCGGTTCCGGGATGCGGGCCGTCAACAAACCGGACAAGCTTCTGCTCAACAACCCCAATCTTTTTTACGCCCTGTGTGCCGCTCCCAGCATCGGGGCGATTCGCGAGGCCTTTTTTGTTTCGCAACTCTCCCACGGCCACCAAGTGCATTACCATGACCGGGGTGACTTTATCGTTGACGACCACTTCATCTTCGAGATTGGCGGGGCCGGCAAGAGCGGCCGGCAACTGGATCGGCAGTCAAACGCCTACCTGGTGGCGGACGATATTGAAACCGGTTCCCCCAACCGGATCCCACTGTGGCTGTTCGGCATGGGATACTGATTCATTTGGAAAGGCTCTCTTTTCGGTAGATTTTGCCCATTGATACCCAGCCAACACCCCCTAACAGCCCGTTGAAAAAGGTAGTGAGCGAAGCTGAGGCTAGGAAAAATGAGGCGAAAAAATGCGCGCCCGGAGGAAGTACCCTTGGGGTGCAGTTTACATGGGGTAAATGAGCATTTCGGAGTCTCGCAGGCTCGCTTACCTGAGCCGAATTTTGACGACGCATCAGCAGATAGCGAACGAAGAGAGACCTTCGAGTGCAGTAGTTTTTCAACGGGCTGCTAAATCACCGCGCGACCCTCGCAATCACGTGGCCTTGTATCTTGCACCTTGAACCTTGCCCCCTCACTCCTCACTCCTAACTCCTAACTCCTCACCCTCCCCTTAATTACCGCGCTTCGCTCGCAATGCCTTACCCCTCACGCCTCACCCTTCACCCCTCACGCCTCCCCCTTCACTTGTCCCTTGCACCTTGAACCTTGCCCCCACCTCTGATCTCTGATCTCATGCCCCCCACGTTTCGGCCCAAGGTGCAAGAGGGAGGCGGAGCTGCTGCATGGCTTGTGGCAGCTGCCCCGTCGAGTATAACTGCTGCGCATTGCCGCGCGACTTGATGTGTTGCCGCGCGACTTGATGTGATACTGATACAGAGCGTCGGGATATTCAACTCGGAGTGGATGGGCCACACAGAAACGACAGTACCAAAAAACTGATTTTTCAAGACCTGACCCTAGGCACACTTTCCCTTCACTTGTCCCTTGCACCTTGAACCTTGCCCCCTCACTCCTAACTCCTCACTCCTCACCCTCCCCTGAATTACCGCGCTCCACTCGCAATGACGTGGCCTCACCGCTAACCTCTCATCTCTCCCCTCTAACCCCTTGTCCCTTCACCCTTGCGTCATTACTGCCGTGCCCCCTGGCAATATCGCCTGATCACAAAAAACAGCAGCGTCACCAGAGTTATCGCTTGCTCCCCCGACGGCTCACGGCTATACTAAAAATCAAAATTCATAAAATAAAGTCTTTTGATGCCGATTTTCACAACAAAGGAACGTTTTTCATGGATAAATCGCCAAAGACACACTTTTCAGGACCAAGTACCATTTATCGGGACAATCGTCTGCCAGTAAAAGCCACTGCCGCCGGATACAGTGCCTTAATCGATGCTTATGGACTGGCGGTGCCCTTACCCCGGACACTTTACGCCACCGGCGAACGCCATCGGATCGTGGAACAGGACGGTTGGCGTATTCTGACCCCGCGCCACGCCCCCGAACCGAGCCTTGCCGGCCATCTCGGCTTTGCCTTGAAGTATGAGGGGGTGGACCTCGCCGTCCTCAAACGGCTCTTCCTGGCCACCGGCCCCGCGCCGATCCTGGCCCTGGTCCAGGCGTCTCCAACCGGCATCTACAGCCGCCGCACCTGGTTTCTTTACGAATGGCTCACCGGCCTTACCCTGGATCTGGCGGACGCCACGGGCGGACGCTATGTTCCTGTTATCGATCCCAAAAAGCAATATACGGTGGCCGGCGAAAATTCCCGGCGGCACCGGGTGAAAAACAATCTTCCCGGCACCCCAGAATTTTGTCCGCTGGTGTTTTGCACGAAAGCGCTGGACCACTTTATGGCCCTCTCCCTGCGGCAACGCGCCCGCACCTTCATAGCCGATGTGCCGCGTGATCTCCTGGCCAGAACAGCCGCTTTCCTGTTGCTCAAGGACTCCAAATCCAGTTATGCCATTGAAGGGGAACGCCCGCCTCAGGACCGTATTCAGCGTTGGGGCCGAGCGATCGGTGAAGCCGGCCGCCGCCCCTTTGACCTGGCGGAAATGCTCAGGCTGCAGCGGCTGGTTATCGGTGATGCCAGATTTGTCAGACTGGGAATCCGTCTGGAGGGCGGTTTTATTGGTGAACATGACCGGCAGAACCACCAGCCGCTGCCGGATCACATCTGCGCCCGGCCGGAAGATCTGCCCTCGCTGATCGCCGGCATGATCGCCTTTGATCAAGGGGCGGCCAAAGAGCTCGACCCGGTCATCGCCGCCGCGATATTGGCTTTTGGTTTCGTCTATAGCCATCCCTTTGAAGATGGCAACGGCAGAATTCATCGTTACCTGATCCACCACGTTCTGGCCCAGCGCGGTTTTAATCCGCCGGGGGTGGTGTTTCCGGTATCCTCGGCGATCCTGGAACGACTGAATGATTACCGCCAGGTTTTGGAAGAGTATGCGCGGCGCCTGCTGCCGCTGATCGAATGGGCCCCGACCCCACGCTCCAATGTGCAGGTCTTAAACGATACCGGCGACTTTTACCGCTTCTTCGATGCCACCCCGCACGCGGAATTTCTTTACGATTGTGTTCAAAAAACCATTGAGGAAGACCTGCCGCAGGAGACTCAATTCTTGCGCCGACATGATCAGTTCCGGGAATCCGTCCAGGCCCTGATTGACATGCCGGACCGCACCACTGAATTGCTCCTGCGCTTTCTGCGGCAAGGCAACGGACGGTTGTCCGGACGAGCCCGGCAACGGGAGTTCGCGGCCCTGACCGACAAGGAAGCCGAGTATTTCGAAAAAATATACGCCGATATTTTCCAGGAATAAAAAGATGTTGTCGCTTTATCGACCACCCTTATCGTGGAACCAAAGACAATCCCTCACGCCTCACCCTTCACTTGTCCCTTGCACCTTGAACCTTGCCCCCTCACTCCTAACTCCTCACGCCTAACTCCTTACTCCTCAATCCCCCTGAATTACCGCGCTCCCCTCGCAACGACTTGCCCTTCACACCTCACGCCTCCCCCCTTACCCCTTACCCCTTACCCCTTACCCCTTGCCCCTTGCCCCTCCAACCGGTTGCTCTTTACGGCTTAAGGGCGGCGATGGGAATCACAGAAACGCCGTCGTCCCGCAGATAGCCATAACCAGTACCGGTGATCACTGCCAGCAGTGAGGGGGAGCCGCACTTGTCGGTATCCACGCGGTCGGCAAATTTCAATAAAGAGGCAACGCCTTGCTCCACCATCCCCGTCCCCAATTTTATTTCAAATGCCCCCCAGCGACCATCGGCGCACTGAATCACGGCATCCACCTCCAGCCCCGTATTATCCCGATATTGCAACACTTCGGCATCCACGACCTGGGCGTAAACCCGCAGGTCACGAACGACCAGCGATTCAAAGAGAAAACCCAGCAGGTTCATATCCTTAAGCAATCCTTCCGGGGTGACCCGCAATGCCGCAACCGCCAGGGAGGGATCCACGAAATGACGCTTGGCGGCGCTTCTGAGCCGTGACCGTGAACGTAAATGCGGCGCCCAGGCCGGTTGATCCTCCACAATCATCAGACGTTCCAAACTCGCCAGATACTCCAGTACGGTCTGAACCGTAATGCCGCCGATATCCTCCGCCATGCCGGTTGCAGACGCATAGGTGCCGGCATTGCGGGCCAGCGAGCGCAGCAACCGGCCGACTTTGTCGGGATCACGGCGAACCCCGTCCACCCGGCTGATGTCCACCCGCCTGATTTCCTCCAGATAGTCCCGGTTGGCCCGCAGGGCTTGTTGAGAGGTCAGGCGCAGATGCCCCGGCCAACCACCGACGGCAATCAGCTCCGTCAGTTCCGGAATATTCAGACCGGGATCAGGACAGGCAGGACGGGCGCCATTCAGTAACTCCGCCAGTGACACGGTCCCTGCGCTTCGCTCAAGTTCAAACAACGTCATGGGACGCAGTCGCAGCCGCGTCAAACGTCCGGCCCCGGTATGCCGGGTAATATCATCGGCAGGCGCCGCGGAACCGGTCAGGATGAACTGACCCGGCGCGTCGCGCTCGTCAACCGTGCGCCGGATATGATTCCAGATGGCGGGTTCAATCTGCCACTCATCGATAAGCCGCGGGGTATCGCCCGCCAATACCAGGCGGGGATCAACCGCAACTGCCTGCCGGGCGTTCTCATCGACATCAAGCAATACTTCACTGGCAGCCAGATTCCGGGCTGTTGCCGTCTTGCCGCAAGCTTTCGGCCCTTCAATCACAACAGCGCCGGTGGATGACAGGCGCTGCCGCAATTCATTATCCACCACTCTTGAACGATAGCGCATCTCAGCCTCGTTAGACCCACACTGTTAATAACAATAATAGCAATAGTTTTATGCCAACGAATGTAACAGAATTAACACAACAAATGCAACGACATTGTCGGGAGTTCAGCTTTGCAAAAACTGAAAACAGATGGGTGTACGAGAAAGAAGGGACGCGGCAGTCCAGAGGCGATAAGTATCCCGACACAGGGAGAGATCTTTTTTTTCAACACAAGACACTTCAGCATTCTTTACAATACCCCCTTGAGGGATGCAGAGACTATAAGGACCCGAAATCTTTGTGTCTTTGTGCCTTTGTGTTGAACAGGAATCATGCATTAGACAGGACATCTTGTTTTGTACAGGTGAAGGATAAGACGCAAAAGAGTGACAATCTGCAGTTTTTTTGATTCCCCTTGAACCATGAACCTCGAACCTTGAACCTGGCATGCCTCTCACCTCTGATCTCATGCCCCCCACGTTTCGGCCCAAGGTGTAAGAGGGAGGCGGAGCTGCTGCATGGCTTGTGGCAGCTGCCCGTCGAGTATAACTGCTGCGCATTGCCGCGCGACTTGATGTGATACTGATACTGAGCGCCGGGATATTCAACTCGGAGTGGATGGGCCACACAGAAACGACAGTACCAAAAAACTGATTTTTCAAGACCTGACCCTATGCACATGCGACAGTACCAAAAAACTGATTTTTCAAGACCTGACCCTATGCACATGTGCTATGCACATGTGCCGCAGGAGACTCAATTCTTGCGCCGACATGATCAGTTCCGGGAATCCGTCCAGGCCCTGATTGACATGCCGGACCGCACCACTGAATTGCTCCTGCNGGTTGTCCGGACGAGCCCGGCAACGGGAGTTCGCGGCCCTGACCGACAAGGAAGCCGAGTATTTCGAAAAAATATACGCCGATATTTTCCAGGAATAAACAAAGGCGGCGACAGCAGCATCAACACCCCCTCACTTCTAACCCATCCACCATCCACCATCCACCCTTTCACCCTTTCTAAACCCTTCACCCTTCAATCCTCACGCTTCACTCCTCTACCCTCTTAAACACAACAACCTTACATGCTTGCAATTGGGTGTAAATGGGTGTACTTTTGGTTCATGTTGCGCACCGACACCATCCATATCACCCAGGAGATCCTGACTCTCATCGCCGGAATCGACGAGTTCAAAGGCGCTTGGCGCGCCCTGGGCACACTCGCCCCCGACCGCCTGTCGGCCCTGCGGCGGGTGGCCACCATCGAGAGCATCGGTTCATCCACTCGTATTGAGGGCAGCAAACTATCCGACCGAGAAGTGGAACGACTGCTCGTGAACCTGGAGGTTACGTCCTTCGCCACCCGTGATGAGCAGGAAGTGGCCGGCTACGCCGAGTTGATGAACCTGGTCTTTTCATCCTGGCAGGAAATACCGTTCACAGAGAACCACATCAAGCAGTTACACCAGACCCTCCTGCGCTACAGCGAGAAAGACACCCGGCATCGCGGCAGCTACAAGAGCCATCCGAACCAAGTCGCCGCCTTTGACGAGAACGGTACGCAGATCGGCATCGTCTTCCAAACCGCCACGCCTTTTGACACACCCCGCCTGATGACGCACCTGGTGGCCTGGCTGAACCGGGAGCGCGAGGCGGCCCGCCTGCATCCACTTCTGATCATCGCCGTCTTCACCGTCGTATTCCTGGAGATCCATCCCTTCCAGGACGGCAACGGGCGGCTTTCCCGGGTGCTCACCACCCTCCTGCTCCTGCAGGCCGGCTATGTCTATGTTCCATACAGCTCACTGGAAAGCGTGGTCGAGCAAAACAAGGAAGCCTACTACCTGGCCCTGCGGCAGACCCAGGGCACAATCCGCACGGAAGCACCGGACTGGCAGCCGTGGCTGCTCTTCTTCCTGCGTTCCCTGACCGAGCAGGTCCGGCGGCTGGAAAGAAAAGTTGAACGCGAAAAGATCGTGCTGGCCTCCCTGCCCGAGCTTTCACTGAATATCGTCGAATTCGCGCGGGAACATGGCCGAGTTACCATGGGCGAAGTCATCCGGCTGACCGGCGCCAGCCGTAACACCCTCAAACAGCATTTCCGCGCCCTGGTCGAACGCGGCACCCTGAGCCAGCATGGCAGCGGCCGCGGAGTCTGGTACAACCTGCGGCAATAATTACAAGATGCAAGGCCCAAGGTTCACCGGCGCATCTTTTCGCAACCCCTAACTCCTAACCCATCCACCCCTTCACCCTTTCACCCTTTCACCCTTTCTAAACCCCTTCACCCTTCAATCCTCACACCTACCCCCTTACCCCCTGAACCATCCTGGCAGGCGTCCCCCCTTCACCCCAACTTGACAATGCGCCTATCGTGTGTATAATATACACCAAAAGCACAGGAGGTTGTCATGCCCAAAACCAGAATCAATGTAAGCCTTGACCAGGATCTTGCCGATTTCGCGAAAATCTTCGCAGCGGAAAACCGCACTTCCTTTTCGGAAATAATCACCCAGTACCTGCTCTCTCTGAAAAGGCAGGTTGATGGTGAATCGTCTGAAAAGATCCTTGCCCATCCAGCCTTCCAGGAGGCAATGGAGAAGGCCCAGACCAAACTCCGGAATGGAACCGCCAGGTGGCATTCCTACAATGAGGTATTTGGCGAGTGATGGAAGCACGGTTTGAAGACGCTTTTTTGAAAGCGCTGCAAAAACATGCTTCTATAAAGAAGCTGGTCCAAAAAAAGGTTGACTTAATCCTCGAAAATCCCGTGGCCTTTGGTGAGCCTTTAAAGGCCAACTGGCAGGGGTTTTACTCATTCCCGGTCAAACGGAACTTCATCATCATCTACCTCTATTGCGAAGCCTGCCGAAAGAAAGGGGACGATGCGGTGGTTCTTTGTCATGACTGTGCCGAAATGCCGGACAACACGGTAAAGTTCGTGCTTTTAGGGCCCCATGACATGGCCTATGGAATATGAGATTCCCAAACCCCTTGTATCAGGTGCAAGATGCAAGACCCAAGGTTCAAGGGGAGGTGGGGCAGGTAACTGGGCTGTGGCAACTACTTGCCACTTCTCCCCACCCCCGCCCCCCCGTCACTGCGAGGAGCAAAGCGACGCGGCAGTCCAGGAAGCACAATAAGGCACCACAGCCCAACACCTTCTGGATTGCTTCGCTCCACTCGCAAAGACGGCCTGGCCATTTCCTGGATTGCCGCGCTGCGCTCGCAATGACAACATTTACCCCACCCCGTCACTGCGAGGAGCAAAGCGACGCGGCAGTCCAGAAAGCACAATGGTGGCAATACAGCTTCAACAACCTTCTGGATTGCTTCGCGCTGCTCGCAATGACGGCTTTTCCTTGCCCCTCACGCCTCACGCCTCACTCTTTAAACCCTTGAACCTTGTCCCTTGAACCTTGCCCCTCACCCCCCCCTGTCACTGCGAGGAGCGGAGCGACGCGGCAGTCCAGAATGCACAATGGTGGCAATGCAGCATCAACCCCCCTGGATTGCTTCGCTCCACTCGCAAAGACGGCCTGGCCCCTACTGAATTGCCGCGCTCCCCTCGCAATGACTTGACCTTGCCCCTTGAACCTTGAACCTTCTCCCTGCTCAAACCACGTCCGGTCGTTGGTCTCCAATCGTCGAGACAGAATAGAGTGGGAGGAATTGGAGTTTCTGGTCAGATAGTTTATTGCTCGTACCGCTATAAAGAACCAGTCCTTGCGGGCAATTATGATATTTTTCAAGCATAAGGTGCAGACTTCGCAGACTCCCGCCTGCTCCCGATTTAACCTCTACCGGGTAAATATTTCCTTGCCGGACAACGAGAAAATCAACCTCAGCACTACTGCCACGGGCCTCCCGTGCCCAATAAAATAACTCTGAACTATGCCAGGCCAGTAGTTCCTGAGCAACAAATTGTTCCGCCAGTTTTCCACGGTAGATCGCCAGAAGGTTTTCCTGCTGCAATTCCAGTTCAACCGGCACCTGACAGAGTCTCTGCATAAGCCCTATGTCGAGCATGGATGCCTTGAATTTCTTTGGGTTGGCTGTTGCGCCTAACGGCAAACCACTTGGGTCACAGGTTGGAATTTTATGAACGACCTTCGCCTTGACCAGCAGCTCAAACGCCTTACGATTCATCTGGCTTGAATGCCCATCATGCAAACGTGTATATTTTAATTGTTCGCCAATACTTTTTGCCACGTTCAAAAAAACTGCATCCAGGCAGATCGTATTGATATGAGGGGTGTATTTGGAAAAGTCATCGCGATACGAGTCCAGAATTTCTGATTGGACCTGAAAGGTTTCAACCATGGAACCGGTGTCACGATAGGTCTTGACACATTCAGGCATGCCGCCAACAAAGAAATAGATCCGTAATTCCCTGAGGATGATTTCCTGGATAGACCCTGCAACGTTGTCCGGCTGCTCCAGAGTGTATTCGGCCATCTGCTCTTTATCCATTGCCAGCAGATATTCGTAAAATGTCATCGGATGCATGTGCAGATACTGCACGCGACCGACAGGAATGGATATCTCGCCAAAGGCAAATTCCAGCAATGACCCGGCGGCAATAACATGAAGTTCCGGCATCTCTTCATGAAAGTAGCGTAAGGCCATGAGGGCGCGCGGACAGGCCTGGATCTCATCAAAGAAAAGAAGCGTCTCACCGGGTATGATTCGACCAGTGGTCAATTCCAGATGCTTCAGTATCGACTGAGGCTCAAGATTCCCGGAGAAATGAGGGTGCAGATCGCGGCGTTTTTCCAGATCTATTTTGACAAAGCTATGAAATTGCTTTGCCAGAACATTCTCGACAAGCCATGTTTTCCCAACCTGGCGAGCCCCACGAATTATCAGTGGTTTACGACGCGGCGAATCTTTCCAACCTGCAATCTGTTTTTCAGCCAATCGTTGCATGCATGATTCTCCCTTGCTTCAGACGTGTTGGTACAGAGTGTATAGCAAACTGCAACTAATCCCAATGAACGGGATAAGCGCCTTTCGCAGCTTGTTTTCTCACAAAAAAGTAACTATCCAGCAAAGGGCAAAAAACTTGAAAAACCCCGGAATGTAACTGTTCAAATCTGCCTCAGATTTGGACAAGCAGGCCGACGAGTTGGAGCCTATCTCCGTGAGGGGGCCTGATCGTTCAAAGATGGGGTGCAGCTGGCCAGTTACGCAAAAAAACAAGAAAATAAGCTGTAATGCACTAAATATTACGCCCGAGTAACATAAAAAGTCAAGAGTGTTTCTACTATTCTAAAGTCAAAAGTCAAGTGTATTTGTTTTCTTGTTGCAGACTGAGTGAGAAATAAGGGAAAAGCCGCTGCCCTTTTTTCAATGTTTTTCGTCAGATAAAAGGCTTCGGCAATCAGTTTATTGCGTAATCTGGACTGATAGTGATCTAGGCAAAATCGGGCTCCGTCCCTATTTCTACGCCCCGTCACTGCGAGGAGCAAAGCGACGCGGCAGTCCAGAAGTTTTTGACTCCGGGGCCACCGCCATTTCCTGGATTGCCGCGCTGCGCTCGCAATGACGGCTTTTCCTTGCCCCTCACGCCCCCCGTCACTGCGAGGAGCAAAGCGACGCGGCAGTCCAGGAAGTGCGTGGGTGGCAATACCGCCCAACACCCCCTGGATTGCTTCGCGCTGCTCGCAATGACGGCTTTTCCTTGCCCTTCACGCCTCACGCCTCACACCTCACCCTTCACTTGTCCCTTGTCCCTTGAACCTTGCCCCTTCTTTCAATGCGAAACCCCGTCCCGCGCCACTATCTTCATCAAGGTGCGCCACAAAATCCGCAGATCAAACCCCAGCGAACGTCTGCGCAGGTACTCGGCATCCAGCTTCACCTTCTCGGAAATCGGCAGCTCATCCCTACCGTTGATCTGCGCCCAGCCTGTCAACCCCGGCATCAGTTCCTGCACGCCATATTGGCTGCGCAGCGCAATCAGATCCTCCTGATTAAACAACGCCGGTCGAGGGCCGACAAAGCTCATATCCCCCTTGAGGATGCTCCACAACTGGGGCAACTCGTCCAGGCTGGACTTGCGCAAAAAAGAACCAATGGGGGTGAGATGCGCCGCCGGATCAGCAAGCAGATGGGTGGCCACCGCCGGGGTACCCACCCGCATGCTCCGGAATTTCGGCATCCTGAAAATACTATTATTGCGCCCCACCCGCTCGGACCAGTAGAGAACCGGGCCCTTGGACGTCAGCTTGACCAGCAAGGCCACCAGGACAAGGGGCAGACCCAGAACAAGTGCCGCCAAAACGGCCAGGATCAGATCAAAGAGTCGTTTCATGCAAAAATCCCAGGGCTGTCCGGCGCAGCCCCTCATCCACACTGATGGGCGGATTCCAGCCCAGCAACGTCTGCGTTTTGGATATATCCACCTGCAAGGATCCGCATAGCCGCTGCGCCATGTCGCGCCTGCCCAGCAACGCCGCCCCGGCTGCCAGCAAAGAAACCGGAACCGGTATCAAGCGTGCCGGTCTGCCCAGTGCATGTGCCACACGGCGCAACAGCTCCGTGGTGGAGAGATCCTCGCCATCGCTGACCAGGAATATCTGGTTGGCGGCAGCCGGATGATCAAGACAAGTAATCACGAAATCCACCAAATTGTCCAAGGCCACGAGACTGCGCTGGTTGTGCACCGCACCCAGCGGTAAAGGCCAACCTCGCTGCACGACACGCATGAGCGCACCAAAATTCCCCGGAGCATTCGGTCCATAAACCAGCGGCGGGCGGATAACCACCACTTCCATGCCAGTATCCTGCTGAATTCCCCACAGCCCTTGCTCTGCTTCAAATTTGGAAATGGCGTAAAGATCGTGGGGGGCAGGAGTATCTTGTTCGTTGAAAGGTTTTATGCTCTGGTTACCATTTACCCCAATGGAGCTGATAAACACAAAGCGACGGACACCAGCTTCGGCAGCCTGTCGTGCCAGCGTTAGAGTACCCGCAGTATTGACTTTGCGAAATTCAGTTAATGGGTCAAATAGTGGATCTTTCATGATGTGTGCGCGGGCGGCAGTATGGACCACGTACTCTACGCCAGCCAATGCCGCCGACCAATCGGTATCAGGGTAATCCCCCCATTTTTAATGGGCGTTAAAAATAGAAAGTTAAGCTGCTAACTCAAGTTTTTGTGTGGGAGTTATTCCTCCCAATGCCATATTGGGCCGCTCGTTGTTGTAAGTCCAAAGCCAACGAGTGGCATTCTCCTGCACCTCTTCTATCGATTCAAACAGATACTGGGCAAGCCAGTCATAACGTACTGTCCGATTGTATCGTTCAACATAGCCATTTTGCTGCGGGTTACCTGGCTGTATATACTCAAGGCGAATCTGATGTTCTTCTGCCCATTCAATCATTTTGCCACTGATGTACTCAGGGCCGTTATCACAACGAATTGATTGAGGTTTGCCTCGCCATTCTATTACCTGATCAAGAGCTCGAATTACCCGCTCAGTGGGCAAAGAGAAATCAACCTCAATACACAGTCCTTCGCGATTAAAATCGTCAATAACGTTGAAAGTACGAAAACTACGTCCATCAGAGAGTTGATCGTGCATAAAATCCATGGACCAGCTCAAGTTGATTGCTGCAGGCTGTGCCAAAGGCTCTGGTTTTTCTCGCACTAGCCGTTTCTTGGGCTTAATGCGCAGGTTTAACTCCAACTCACGATAAATGCGATACACTCTTTTGTGGTTCCAGCCAAAACCCTTAACATTACGCAGATACAAGAAACACAACCCAAATCCCCAGTTCCGCTGATTATGAGTGAGACAAATCAGCCAATCGGCTATTTCTGCGTTCTCATCAGAGAGCTTCGGCTGGTAGCGATAGCATGTTTCGCTAATAGCAAAAGCTGCACAGACAAGGGTAATGCTAATAGATTTTTGAACTACTGCGCGCTTGGCCATCTCGCGGCGCTGAGATGGCTTTACCACTTTTTTGCCATGGCCTCCTGGATGATTTCCGCTTTTAAGCGCTCTTCGGCATACATCTTTTTGAGGCGCTTGTTTTCCGCCTCCAATTCCTTCATGCGCCGCATGAGCGAAGCATCCATGCCGCCAAATTTTGCCCGCCATTTATAGAAAGCCGCGCTGCTCATGCCATGTTCTCTGCAGAGCTCAGAAACAGGGGTGCCAGCCTCGGCCTGCTTAAGAATGTTCAATATCTGGCTGTCGCTATATCGTGATTTTTTCATCTAGAATCTCCTCCAAATTTATTACGAGAAAATTCTACTTTTGAACACCTCTAATTTTCGGGGGGATTACCTCAGGACCGATATCACCCACAGCCACAGCATCAACAGCAGCCATGGCGGCAGCACGAACAGCGCACCGCAGCAGGCCCCCATGTTCCTTCAAAACAGATACCAATCTGCGGCCGATAAAACCATTAGCGCCAGTTACCAGAATCATTGAGACCTCGATTTATATTGAGAAGCTGTGACAGCCTCTGTGAAAAATTTTTCCAGACGCGTCATCAACATTCTGCGGCCAAACTCCTTTTCAGCATAACAACGCCCTCTCCTCCCAGGAAAGAGCATTGCGGCCATTCAATTGGGGCCCAGCCGGTGATGCCGGGGCGCACCTCATGTCATCGCGCCTGCTCTGGTGAATAGAGCGGCAGGTATTCCATCAGCAGTGGCCGCGGCCCCACCAGGCTCATCTCACCTTGCAAGACATTGATCAATTCCGGTAATTCGTCCAGGCTGGTGCTGCGCATAAATTTACCAAAACCCGTCAGTCGCTGCTCGTCGGGCAGAAGATTGCCAACGGCATCGCGCTCGTTCGTCATGGTGCAAAACTTATGCATCAGAAACGGATGGCCGTGAAGGCCGGGACGGGCTTGGGTAAAGAACACGGGAGAACCGTTTTTTAGGCGTACCATCATAGCCAAAATTAACAGCATCGGCGCTAATAAAACCAAGGATGCAAGTGCTAGAGTGATATCAAAAACTCTTTTCACTTGCCGCTATCTCCATAACCGCATTGCTTCTCAAGCATCACATTTGCAAGGCATGCAGCCAGGGCACCATATTCGTGATGGGTGGTTGCAAAAACTCTCCCATTCTGTCCCATTTTATCTCGCTGTAATGGAGGTAAGTTCTTCAATTCAAGAACAGCATGTGCGATGGCTTGCGCATTATCCGCCGGTACAGACAAGCCGGCTTTAGCATCATCAATTGGTTTATACTCGCCCGAATCAATACAGTAAATAATAGGGCGCGCTGAGAAAAGGTAGTCAAAAAGCTTGTTCGGTGAAACACCAAAACGGAATAGGGGTTCATTAGCCAAGCCAATAAAGCAGGCATCAAAACGGACCAACATCGACTGAATCTGCGCTTTTGGTATAGGATTAACAAAGACGACGTTATTCAAGCCTTTCTCCTCAACCAGGCGCTGCAGATGAAGCTTTTCCTTGCCCCCCCCCACCAGCACAAAGACAATATCGTCGTATGTTTTCAGTTGATCAGCGGCTTCGATCAATGTATCCAGAGCATTGGCCACCCCCAAAGTACCTGTATATCCGACAATGAACTTGTTTAACGGCAGTTGGGCACGAACATTGTCCGGCAAAGGCTCGGGATGGGCGACTTCAGTCAAAGAAAAGCCATTGGGAATCCAGGCGAACTTATCCGGGTTCATGCCCCGCATTTTCATATGCTCAACAGCATTTTTGAGATTGGATATCACCCGGTCTGAGTCACGGTAGGCCTTGTCCTCAATCCACTGCAGAAAACGAATTAGGGGATGACGGGGCGAATACCCGCCGATTTCAATCAAGGTCAAAGGCCAAATATCTCGAACCTCGAAGCTCAGCGGCACGCGAAAAAGCCTGGCCAGCCGGCGTGCGCCCAGATACCCCACCAGGGTTGGCGAGGAATAGAGAATGGCATCAGGCTTGTCCGGAATCCACCTGGGCAGTTTGCCAAGCATCCAGGCGAACCGGAACCAATTCAATACACGTTTCTTACTATGCGCCTCTGGATATGACGGCATCCGAAGCCACACAAATTGAAAGCCCTCTACCGGCTGAAGCCACACATCTCCCGGCATTTTCGGCGGTTGCCGCAAAAGATGGGTATAGCTGGCAGCGACGAGATACACCTTGTGGCCCTGTTTCGCCAACTCCCGCGCCAGATAGTAATGGCGCCCCCCCATGCCCGTTTCAGGTGTTGAGGCATATTGATTTATCAACCAAAAGGTTTTCGGCTCAACCATGTAACAACTCCGACACAATCCTCTCACTCGCCCTGCCACCACCGTATAAAGATTCATCCAGCTTTTGGCTATCGAATACTTTTTGTGCTTGATAGGCGGCCAAGATTTTAGTTTTATCCGCACCCACCAAAACATTTGCACCCGCCTGAACCAGCTCGACCCATTCGGTTTCATCGCGCATGGTGATACAAGGTTTGCCAAAGAAATAAGCTTCCTTTTGCAAGCCGCCGCTGTCCGTCATCACCATTGAGCAGTGGTCGATTAACCACACCATATTTAAATAGCCGACCGGATCAATAATGGTTAAGTTCAAGGTATCGTAATCGCCGGTTTGCAAGATTTTTTTGGTACGCGGGTGCAAGGGTAAAACAACTTGCTTGCTTTGTGCAATCTCATTCAAGGCCATCACTATATTCGCCAAACGCTGCGGGTCATCGGTGTTTTCAGCACGGTGAATGGTGCAGAGCGCAAAATCGTCTTTAACCGCCAGGCCTGGTGGTTGTTGCGCTAAGTTTCGGTAAAAAATGGCCCCATCCTGCATCACATCGCCAGACAACATGACTTTGGCACCGGTTTGCCATTGGCTAACACCTTCATTATTCAGGTTATTCACCGCCGCTTGAGTCGGACAAAACAAAACAGAACTAATCCGATCCGTCAAAATGCGATTCACCTCTTCCGGCATCCGCATATTAAAAGAGCGTAGCCCCGCTTCCACATGGGCAATCTTAATGTGCAATTTACTCGCCGCAATCGCACCGGCTAAAGTAGAATTGGTATCGCCATACACCATCACCCAATCCGGTTTTTCCTTGACCAAAATCTCTTCGATTTTTTCGATCATCTGCCCGGTCATGGCGCCGTGGGTTTTACCGCCAATACCTA
This sequence comes from Desulfobulbaceae bacterium, assembly GCA_002868945.1. Taxonomy (GTDB): domain Bacteria; phylum Desulfobacterota; class Desulfobulbia; order Desulfobulbales; family SURF-16; genus BM506. The sequence continues at coordinate 13,160 of PKTX01000074.1, read as the reverse complement.
AAAAATAATCGGGTTTAGGAATCTGTAATTCTTCAAAAAAAACATCGCTCATATTAGCATCATAATGCTGACCGGTATGCACAATGACTTCTTCAATATCCGCGCCGCCTTCTTTCCGGGAAAGGATTGAACGACTGACCGAACCGGCCTTAATAAACTGTGGCCGGGCGCCGAGAATAGTGACAATGTGTTGCATTAGCTATCCTTATTGAATTTCTCAATTGTTCTTCTGTAAACACTCAACATAGTTTCTACGCACGTACTCCAGGAATAATGTTGTGCCACATGCTGCTGCCCTGCGCTGCCCATCCGGTGCCTAAGTTCTGCATCCAGCACCAACTTTTTCAAGGCAACCGCAGCTGCTTCAGGGTTTTCACGCGGTACGACAAAGCCAGTCTCGCCATCCACTGTCACTTCCGGCAGCCCCCCGGCATCAGAGACCACAACAGGCCTCCCGGCAGCACCGGCTTCGATGATGGCAACACCAAAACTTTCCCGCCGACTGAGTGCAACATATACATCCAGTTTGGCCAGCTCTTGTGGCACGTGTGTATGGGGGACACGACCGACAAAGTTGATCTTGTCCTCCACACCCAGGCGTTGGGCCAAAGCTTGCAATTCAAGGGTTTGCTCACCACCGCCCACCAGGCGCAATTCCAGCTCGGGCAGAGTTGGTTCCGTACTAGATTTCAGATGTTCAAGAAGCAGTGCAAAGGCTTCAACCAAAGTATCAACGCCATATTGGGGTTTCATGGTTTTGACAGTCCCGATCACCAGTATTGACTTCTGCTTGGGCGGTTCAGGCCGTATCCCTTCATATACAGCCAGATCCACACCAAAAGGCGTGATGGCAATGCCTGTTAACTCTGGTGTCAGACTGCGGGTTTGTTCGGCCATGCAATAGCTGGTGGAGGCCACCTGATCAGCCGCACGCAGATTCGTTTTTACCAGCCACTTATGCAAGGGTGACTTGTAAGGAAAATCGTACACATCACTGCCCCACACCGACAGCAACCAAGGATGGTAATTGACTAGACGTGCCGTAGTCCCATAGCCACTGGCATAGTGGGCGTTGACGATATCCGGCTGGATTTTGTTTAGCAGTTTGCGCACAGCGGGCACCATAGTGAAGTAACCCAACACACCGAGGAAAGGAAACTGATGAACCACCACTTCTTGATCAAAAGGGTCAACTGCGGGCTGCTGCGTGATCACATGCACTTCATGGCCAGCGGCACTAAGGCCATTGGCCCAACGAATAGTGTGGATGGAGGAAGACGCAGACAAGAAAACTATATTCATTTACTTTTTTCTACAACTCATAAATTTGCAAAGCTAAATTTAGCACTTTTTTGCTGAGGCATCTGAACAACATCAGATATCTGAGTCCTGATAAAAAACAACATTAAGAGGACGCTAAGATAACTTCAAGAGAAGGGGCAACCAATAATTTCCCTGCGATTTATGGCACACATTTTTCTATATTTTTATGACACCTACAAGGAGACACAGAAAGTAGCGCTAAACAGACAAAAGGAGAAATACTGTACACTATGCCTACTGGCCACAAAAAAGTGTAGAAAGATGATGCAACGTAGAAATGTGAAAAATACAATCCATAAAGTCCGACAAATATGATAGCCAAAAAATTGGATGATTTTGTAGCCTCGAAAAAAGAGTAATATAAGCCAACTATAAAACCAGATAACAAAACACCAACAAGACCAAACAAACCAAAGGCTTCACCAGTTACAAATGATGACATAGCGCCTGAAGTCTCAGAAAATTCTGGCACATAATAATCAATTATTGCAGCATAAGGACTTTGAAACTCATCACCACTAACACTTGCTAATAAATTTGACACCCCCGAAAAATAAAAAAAATCATGTGAATCGAAGTAATGAATTGCCATTACACTACCAGTTGATTGAGAAAGAGTTCTATGCAGAAGAATATCTGATAGATACTGAGTGCCGATAATTTTATCTTGATAAGTTAGCACATACATTGAGGCAGTAAGTGCCAATACTATAACAGGCAAGACAAGAGCAACTCTCTTCTTGAGACGTCTTCCTGAATACACATAAACACCAATGACGCCAAAAAGGTAGAAACCTATAACAGCTTTTTCGAAATACCATATAGAAGAAATGACGCCAAGAATCAACGAAAGTAGCATAAAGCATTTATCAAATCGTCTCATATTAACATTGTTGGAAAAATACAAATAGAAATAGATATAGCTCAGCATTGGGATCCATTGCTTTAAGACAATTTTGTTAAATGTTAAAAAACCACCACCATGTCCAAGCTTTGCCCTCATAGCGATCAATTCTGACGATCTATATTTTAAAAGACCCACAATGCTAGCATCGAATATAAAAGTAACGATAAAGAGGTAAGCAGCAGAAAAAATCAGCCCAATCCTCAGAATAAAAAAAAGTCGCCCATAACTGATGCCTGGGTTAAAGCAACTTAACGACTTCCTTATTACGGGCTCACAAAAACGATAAGTAAGCAAAAAATTAACAATAAACACAAAAGCAAAAAGAGTAGCGTACAAAAAGTAAACATTACCGTCTAAACTAGAAAAGATATAATGGGATAAATATTTATCGTCATATACGTAGTAAATGTATGGGATGACCGTTAACAACAAATACTCTCTAAAAAAAACAAGTTTTTGTAGAGTTGGCTTAACAAGTATAGAAGGAGTATTCCTAAAAGATAGGTAATAAATAAATAGCACAACAAATTGCAAAGAACATATTAAACTAAGCATTTCAGAATAACGTCCGTATTTTTTTCTAAAAGATATTCGCGCTCGAAGATTTCAACAGAATTATTTGTAAGATTAGATCCGGCAAAAAAATTCTTAAAAAAGACAACAAATTCGTTTTGATATTTAAAATAATTAAATATTGGCACTCCGCATAACATATAATCATAGACCTTAGTCCCAAATTCATATTGCGGGTCCCTAATTGTTGTTATGCCTAAATCCGAATCCACAATATGTTGAAACATTTCCTTTCTGCCCATCCTGTCGAAAAATTCGACCGTCACATTATCCAATTTCATTTTTTCTATGTAGCCAAAAAGCCATTCATTTTTTTTTCTATCAGATCCGATGATGTGCAATTTTACACTGTACTTAGGATAATCCTTGCTTAGTTTACATAAAACCTGTTCGGCTTTTTCTTGACCATACTCTGAAAACTGACCTACACATACTGCTTTAACGGAAGAATTATCAACCCTAGAAACTCTCTTTAAACTTCTCACAATTACTTTATCTTTCTTAGAATAACCATTTAGTACTAACAGTATTTTTTTATTTGTTATATTCTTGAAATAATTTTGCAAACCAGGTGTACAGGTTATTGTTAGAGCAGCTCTTGATATTGCAAATTTTTCAAAATTTTGTGCAACGATGCTTTTAAGTACTTTAGGCCTTACGGTATTTCCATATCCAGTCTTCATACCTAAAGACCAACCATCCCTGATATCAAGAATTATGTTTAGACCATAAACTAAAAATAACCACCAATTATTAAATTGTGGCATAGAAATAAAAACATTATCTACTCTCATCTTTATCACAAAATACAGCAAGATAACTTTTTCATTAAACGTCTCAGGTTGCTCTTTCTGAAACACCTTGCAGTTGTTTTTTATAAAAAAGTCTTTAAACGAACTTACCCTTTGAAAACTTGGACTACCAGAGGTGCTTCCTTTCGGAAAAAGAATTAGAATTTTTTTCATGACATGCCTTGAATCAAGCTAAAACTGACGGTTAATGTTTTGCAGTATACTACCATTATTCAATTGATCAATACGACGTCCTCTGACGTGCCAAAGCCAAGATGTTTATCAGCCATGACTGAGCATCCCATTACTATCAAGGGGCGTATACGCAAACGTAAAGCCTTTTAACGCAGTACATTCAGAGCAGGACCTACAACGGGAACTTAGCAATGAAATCGGCCATATATGGGATCGTCCATAAGCAAAAAAAAGAAAGTGCGACCCAACCGAACAAAACCTTATAGGGTATCGCTTCCCGCAAGGCTGAAAATTTAATCCCTGCTATATGCACCACAACAAACAAGTACAAACTATAAAACAAAAAACCAGAGATTGCGTATGTTTCTACTATGTAGGCTTCAAGCATTAATGCAGCACAAATAACTGCACCTGCACGCAATAGCAATCCAACAACCTGCAAAGTAAAAGCTGTCCTCTGCTGCCCAGCAACATGAAGGGTCATAGATACTGGCGAAACCAGCAGCTGCATAACAAACCAAGGCGTCATCCATGCCACCATTTCCCCTGCCCTGGACCATTCAGTACCAAATATTATAGGAAACAAATACGGAGCCGTTATCCCTGCAAAAAGCAGGGGCCCAACTCCTGTTTTACACAAGCCCCCAATAACATCTACCGTATGTTCGCCAAGTTTGCCGTTTCGATAATGATCCCCAGCTGTTGACAGATATACTTGTGCAACAGCGCCACCTATTAGACTCATAGGTGCAGCCATGGCGCGAGTAGCCAACATAAGAAAACCAACTTCTGGCCCGGCAACAACCGCAGCTATCAAAAGAACAGGTAACTGTATCCCAGCATTGTTAGCAAAAGCCTCAAAGGTCGAAATTTTTGGAAAGCGATCGTATTCACGAAAAGCACTGCGCATCCCCTTAAAGGATATGGATTTAACCACTTCCAAATGCGTCGTCAGCAAATCGCGCCCAAGCCCCAATATCCCGGCACTGAAACGAATAACCAGGCCGAGCAACAGTCCTAGAGGAGCTATACCCACAAAGCCACAAACCAACTGCGTGCCGGCGCCACCCAAAGCTTGGGTTAACCTTGTTTTGGCTACAAGGGTAAAATTCTTATTTCGCGTCGCCCAATATTGCAGAGCACCATAGGAGCCCGCCAGCCAAATACCCAAAGGGATCAACCAAAAGTACTCGCCCGCCTTTTCCTGACCCAGCAATCTGGCAAATTCGCCTCCTGCAACAGTGAGCAACACCCCGACGCAACACGCAATAAGCAATGGGAAACATAACGCCAGAGCAAATAGATTAATAGCTACAGCATCAGTTCTAGGTAAGGGGATAGCTATTTCTAAACGAAGACACGCAACACTCGCCAGTATTCCAAAAATTGAAGTATAGATAGCCAATACGGCAAAATCATCTGGGGTGTAAAGACGAGTCAAGATGGGCAGCACCAGCACCATAATAGCCTGCGACCCAGCTGTGCCTCCTACTAGCACGCTTACCGAACGTGCAAATTTATTTTTTGGCAAGAGCTTTCTTATTCCGCCAACAAACTTGTTGATCAACTAAGCGCCTCTTGCACTGGCTCAACCACATCAACCGGCTTTTTTTCAGGAATCCGGGCACTTGGGACAGGACCACTATCATCTACAGGCTTCCACAAGATTTGAATTTCATTCCTGTGACCTGTTTTTACTTCACCGAGCCTGGCATAACCATTCGGAAAATTCAGGCCAAGCGCCACTAGCATTTCACCTGAAATCTCCCTCTTTCCCTGTGGGGCTGTGAGGACCCAAGCGGAACGTTGTGCCGATTCAGAAGCCATCCCTATTGCCGTTTTAGCAAATTCATTTGACCCCTTGTATGCTCCTAACAGCCAAGGAGTCCCCATAATTCGTCCACCAAGAATAACGGCTGCTCCAGGGCTTCCACCCGTTAAATCAATTAAAGGTGTCCCAGGTGTCCAACCAGCTCTCATGGCAACTTTTTTTAGGCCACCAATATATTCTGCTGTTTGTTTATCCACATGCAGGGTGCCACCCCCTGTCAGAAAAGAAATCTCTACATTCTGTTCACTAATCGGGCCAGGCAACCTATAAGGTCGATTAAATGCATCCACTGAAACAAGCAAAACAGAAACAGCAATAACGGTAGATATGATATTACCGAGAATAGCTCGACCAACATAGTGATCAATCCAAAATGCCGTATATAAGGCGCCAACAACAAGAAAGACATACGCCGCAGACATCTGCCTTATTAGGCCATTATTCGATCCGAATGCATAGGCAGCGGCTAACATGAACAAGAAGAGACATAAACCAGCCACTGGCCGGAATGGTCTTTCTAAAAAAAGAGACTCCTTTCTATTCAAAGTGACCCGTGCCAGGAAAGCAGACGATACAACAACCGACAATATGGCAACCCCGGAAAACCCCAGCCCCTTTATCGAAAACTGACCAGTGCTCCAAAGTTGGTAGCCAATAACCACCCAAAAAAGAAACAAAAAAAGAGTCAGCAGATAGATGGCAATAGTCTCTCGCCCACGCCCTTTGTTCCATCGCACCAACAACATAACGAACGGGAAAAGAAGAAATCCGATTGGCGACAAAGCAAACACACGGGAAGGTACTTGTTTCAAATCGTTTATCGCCTGAAAAATCAATGCCCCCGCGGAATGCCCACCGCCAAGAATTTTGCCAAGATTTATGCCCTCACGCAAATGGACATAAAAAGGGATGATGCCACCCATAAACACAAGGGCATGGATGAGCAGAACCAGACACGCCGTTATTACCGCCAAGGCCAGAAACGGCAGCCATTGTTTACGCAGATTTTTATAATGTATCGTGACCCAGAAGAACGCCGTTACCGCTAAGACTAAAGCAGTGGTTGGCTTTGCCATGAAAGCTACCCCGCCACCTATCCCCACAAATACAGCATCTGTCAACAAACCAATATCAAATCTGGCCTGCGGTTGCGCTGTAATCCTTTTTGTTGCTGCATTCAAGAGACCCGCAGCGGCAAGCAAGGTACAGCATAAAGCAAGCCAATTATAAGAGGGGGTTAATAGCCAAGATCTGTAATACGCAAGGGTACAGAGTAAAACAAAGGAAATTACTTCCCACCTTATCCGGGCATTGACAACTGAGCCAGACAAACTCACCCTGTACCGCTCAAGTGCCACAGAAAAGAAACCAGCTATCCCTAAAAGCACCACCAGTCCCATACCGCGAAATAGAGCTATATTCTCCCCGGAAAGAACATACAATAATCTGGTGTAGTGACCAAACTGTGTTGCTGATGCCAGGACATGTTCCGGCTGACTAGCCCATAACAAATAAAAGCTTTCATCGGTAATATCAAATCCACGAGATGTATTAAAAATAAAGAGACAAAATAAGAATATAAAAATCACTGTCGGCACAAAGAGCAACAATTTGTTCAGCAGTGAACCGACGTATGCCGAGGTTGCCACTATTCGTGTAGGCATGGAGTAATTCTTATGCTGCATGAAGTGCACCCTTGAAAAACTCCTGAACCATCTCGCAAACGCGGCCCGTCTCATCCTCGCTCAGCTCTACAAATAATGGCAAACGCAGCAAACTCTCAGAAATGCGTTGCGTTATATCGAGCGACCCTGAGGCCCGACCACTGGTGCGACCTGCCGGTGAGCTATGCAGGGGCACATAATGAAAAACCGCATTAATTCCTTTTTCTTTGAGATGATTAATCAACAAACCACGTTTTTCAGGTTCAGCCAGCAAGATATAATACATGTGGGCATTATGATTACACTCCTGGGGAATGACAGGCCTGGTGAGGTAGCCATTTTGCTCAAGGGATTGCAGCATCTCGTGATATAAGTGCCAGGTTTTCAGTCGTTGGTTGGTGATCGCCTGGGCCTCTTCCAGCTGGGCCCACAGAAAAGCCGCTGTCAGCTCACCTGGCAGAAAGGAAGAGCCTGCCTCCTGCCAGGTGTATTTGTCCACCTCGCCACGAAAAAAGCGACTGCGGTCCGTGCCTTTTTCCCGAATGATCTCGGCCCGCAATGCCATAGATGGGTCGTTCACGAGTAAGGCACCGCCTTCACCGGATATTACATTTTTTGTTTCATGGAAACTGTAAGCACCAAGGTCGCCGATGCTGCCAAGGGCTCGGCCCTTATAACTTGCCATGACCCCTTGGGCGGCGTCCTCCACCACCTTCAGGCCGTGGCGCCTGGCAATCTCCATAATGGCATCCATTTCACAGGCAACCCCGGCATAATGAACCGGCACAATCGCCCTTGTGCGCGGAGTGATGGCTGCCTCGATCAGACGTTCGTCCAAATTCAGGGTATCCTCGCGAATATCGACGAAAACGGGCACTCCGCCACGCAGGACAAAGGCATTGGCGGTGGAGACGAAGGTATAGGACGGCATGATCACTTCATCGCCGGGCTGGATATCAAGCAACAGAGCCGCCATTTCCAAGGCAGCAGTACAGGAGTGGGTTAGCAGCGCTTTTCTCACATCGGCCTGTTTTTCAAGCCAGGCATTGCACCGTTTCGTGAAGTCGCCATCACCGGCCAGGACACCCTTGAAGTGTGCTTCGGCAATATAGTAAAGCTCCTTGCCGGTCATGTATGGTTTATTGAACGGGATCATGTTTTTTTGCCACTAAGAAGAGTGACCCTCCAACAGGGAAGCGGACACCAATTTTCAACAACATAAACTCCAGTTTCATGATTGCTTCAAAGCTCCAATTCAACCATTTGGGTATCTTAAATTCACTTAATGGCTCATAGTTGACCGGACGAACTCGCAAGCGCACCAAGTACATTAACGGAACAAGGAGACTCACAAATGAGGTCACATATTCGACACTTAGACCAACGCCCTTGATTTTACCAACCAATTCTGATCGCGTGTAACGGCGAACATGACAAGCCTGTTCATCAACAACAGACCAAAGCCATCGATGCTGTGGCACAGTAATCATCACCGCCCCCCCAGGTTTCAGAGCACGAGCAATATTGGCCAAAACCTGCTCGTCCTGCTCAACATGCTCTATCACATCAAAAGCACCAATTACATCGAAGCTATCCACGTCACCCATCATAGTGGCATCTAGTTGCCTGAATTTTGCTGAGGGTACACGTGCTCGCGCAAATAACAATCCTTCTTCAAAATATTCGGACCCAAACAACTGCGCATCAGGATAGGCCTTTCGTACTCCCTCAAGCACATAAGCCGTACCACAACCAATTTCGTGAAAACTTAAAAAATGTTTGTTTTTTGTTGCTAAATACCACATCAATATTTGATTACGTGAGCGGAACCACCAATTACTTGATTCCTTCTTAGCAAGCTGTGCAAACAATGATGGTTGAAATGGTAAGCGAGATGATGATGACATTAAGAATCGACTTTAAATACGAAAAATTTTAAGGAAACAAATAAAAATATTGCTACCACAAAAACAGCTATAGCTTGTACTACGTGTGGCGCATATCCAAATTCATCTAAAAATATTATCAATATGACAAGATTGATGAGATAGCCTATCAAATAACAAAGAAAATATCGAAAACCTGCACCAAGTGATCCGCCGTTAAATGAAAATGTGATATTTCGATTCCCAAAAAAACTTACTGTAGCAATAGAACCGTACAGTATAGTGATAGATATCTTAGGATTTACACCAAGAGAAGTGAATAATAAAAAAAATAAATAACCAGTTGCGTTACTTATAAGACCAACAAAGGCATATCGGCATAATTCTTTAACAGCACTCTTGCCAGAAGAATGAATCTGTGAACTATCAATTACATTTCTATTACAAAACATTTTTCACTTGCTGTAGATTCGACTGGCTACTGCCAAACCGAATACGGAACCTATTGAGTGGCAACAAATTGCACTCCGATCCATCCTCGGTGAGCCGCAGAATTTTCAGCAACCCTTGACCACACACCACCACTGGCTTTCCATCGGCACAAAAAATCACTTTACCCACTGTGCGGTTCTCAATCACTACATCAGATTGGATATCGCATTCCCGAATACGATACAATTGGTCGTCAATGGTTACAGCCGCACCTCGGTAGGGAAAACCCACAGCATCCACAAATCTTCGAATGCGCTGTGCATCCCAAGACCAATCGACAAAATAGTCTTCCTCGTCACGCCAAAGGCTATAGGTTGCAACAGACTCATCTTGTAGATAGCTGTCAACCCCACCCAAAAGCAATTTTCCCACAATGTCTACAGCCAATTTTTCATAGCAAGAAACAATTAATTTAATGGCTTCCTTAATAGTAATTGGGTAGTGGATACTGATCGACTCCTGCCCAATAATCGGCCCTCTATCATACTCCTCTGAGGCAAAAAGCGCGGTTACACCGACCTCCTTTTCACCATTAACCAAGGCACTAATCAACGGCGCAAATCCACGATACCTTGGGAGTAATGAATCGTGAAAAACCACCAATTTGTGGTCCGATTCCTCGGCGATTAACCACCGCCAAGAAACTGCGAACAAACATGTCGCTTGCTGTTGCGGAATTTCTGACCTCATATAAGATGGGATGCCCGCGTTATTAGCTATCCTCAAGATATCCGCATGACCATCATACTCCGTTGCAGTATCTTGGGCCGTGACCACATAAGCTATGCACTCCGGGCCAAAATTTTCAAGCAATTGTTTAAGTACAGCCACACCCTTCGATGTCATCAAGTATAAACCTAGCATTACATCAGTTTGCATCACCAAGCACCTCGTCAACAATAAATGCCGGCCTACTCTTTATACCCTCAAATTATTTGCCGACATATAATCCCACTACACCAACAATGATGATGACCAACCCAGAGAGCCCCCACACAGAAACAATCAAGCTGGCATAACCCAGCACCTGAATCTCACCACGCAACGCTAGGGTTAGCGTATAGATTGCAAACACAAAGCCAACCAAAGAAATAAGAAACCCGGTTTTAACTACCAGGCGTAACGGTTTATCAGAGCTAACTAAGCATATATCCAAAGCCAGATTAAGTAATTTTTTAAAGCTATATGAGGTTTTACCTTCAGGTCTCTTGGCGTGGGTAACATCAATCTTAGTGGAATGAAAACCAACCCAGCGCACCATTGTCGGAAAATATCTAATGGATTCAGGCATCGCATTAATAGCTGCAATTACTTTTCGGTTGTAAACTCCGAAATTCGCAATCGCTGGATCTTGCTCGGTGCCAGTAAGATAACCTAGCACACAGTAAAAAAACTTTGAAAAAGTGCGTTTAAACCATCTGTCCTGGCGCATTGCACGTCGCGCAAGCACTATATCATATCCTTTCTTCGCTTCAGTCATAAGTTTTGATATTTCACTCGGTTGATCCTGTAAATCACAATCCATAACGACCACCCACTCGCCCTTTGTTTTTGCAAGCCCTGCTGAAATAGCATAATGTTGGCCAAAATTACGACTTAACCTCATTCCTACAACTTCCGGATATAGAGCACAAAGCTTCTTGATCTCTTCCCAACTACCGTCAGGACTCCTGTCCTCCACAAGAATGATTTCATAATGAGATGTGATTTTTCCAAGTTGCTCCCTCAACTGCGCTACAAGCTCTTGCACCAATCCCTCAGCGCGATAAACCGGACTAACGACTGAGATCTCAACCATCGACATATGCTCCTTTAGTATCAACAGGTGATTAAAAATTAAGAACCTAGAGAGCTCTTTGGCTTAGCTGTAGTCCCTCTATTCAAGCCGGGTATCTAGATAATGGCGATCTTTTTCATGGACACAAGTAGAACCACCCAACGACCTCAGGCCTTCACCACATTAGGCAGCTCACCGTCAAACACGCCGCGGGTATCAACAATCAGCTGTGCGTGGCTGCCTATCATCTGATAATCAAAATCATCATGATCGGTGGCAAGAAGCACACAATCCATCTGTTCAATAATTGCCGAGGTCAAGGAAGTCGAGGCCAGATCAAATGTATACTTTCGCATTGGTGGGAATTTCGGCACAAAAGGGTCTGCGTAGAGCACTTCAGCCCCTTTTTTCTTGAGGAGATCCATCAGCTCCACGGAAGGCGACTCCCGCATATCATCCACATTCTTCTTATAGGCGATGCCAAGCACCAAGACTTGGGCGCCGTGGAGCGCCTTGCCCCTGTCATTGAGGGCATCCATAATCTTGCCCACCACCCATTCCGGCATGGCGGTGTTGACTTCCCCGGCAAGTTCAATAAATCGGGTATGCAGGCCATACTCCCGGGCCTTCCAGGTCAGGTAAAAGGGGTCGATGGGAATGCAGTGGCCGCCCAGGCCTGGACCTGGATAGAAGGGCGTATAGCCAAAGGGTTTGGTGGCTGCGGCATTGATCACCTCCCAGATGTCGATACCCATCCGATCCGCTACTATCTTCAGTTCGTTGACAAGGCCGATATTGACTGCCCGATAGATATTTTCCAGCAGCTTGGTCATTTCCGCGGCCTTGGTTGACGATACCGGCACCACTTGGTCGATCACCTGCTCGTAGAGGGCGATACCTGCCTGCAAACAGCTCTCCGTATCGCCACCGCAGACCTTGGGAATAGTTCTTGTGGTAAAATTGCCATTGGCCGGATCTTCACGCTCCGGGTAATAGACAAGAAAAATATCCGTACCCACCCTGAGGTTTTGATTTTCAATCCTGGGTTTTAAAAGTTCATCGGTGGTTCCCGGATAGGTCGTGCTCTCCAGGCTTATGATCTGGCCTGAACGAAGATAAGGCAGGAGGGTATCCAGGGTGCCCGTGACATAGGAGAGGTCCGGCTCACGATACTTAGTAAGGGGGGTGGGCACGCAGATCAGCAAGGCATCGGCCTCGGCGGTCCTGGAAAAATCGCTTGTCGCCTCAAACATCCCCGCATCAACAACCTGCTTGATGCGCTCTGAGGCGATATGCTTGATATAACTTGTGCCGCCATTCAAGCTGGATATTTTCTCTTCATCAATATCAAGGCCGAGGACCCGAAAGCCCACCTCGACATAACGCAGCATAAGAGGAAGGCCAACATAACCAAGGCCGACTATGCCGATGGTTGCCTCTTTTCTTTTCAATTTATCCAATAAGTTGGTAAGCATTTCAGACCTTTTTTTCTGATTACAGTGTCAAAGTTAGGGCTTTTCTTCGCGCGTGTTGCGTGGGTTACGGCTTCATCCACAGCTTGTTATTGGTAGCCGTTGTTTTTCATCGTTACTGCGAGGAGTTGAGGGACGCGGCAGTCCAGGGGTTTTGACTCAGAGGCAACCGCTAATTCCTGGATTGCCGCGCTTCGCTCGCAATGACGTCCACTTGAACCTTGGACCTTGCCACTTGCACCTCCACCG
>PKTX01000061.1 GCA_002868945.1 Desulfobulbaceae bacterium | reverse complement strand
AATGGCTAGAGAGAAATTTGAACGCACCAAACCCCATGTAAACATCGGTACCATCGGTCATGTCGACCATGGTAAGACCACTCTGACTGCAGCGATAACCAGCGTCCTTTCACAGAAGGGCTATGCCAAGAGCACCGATTTCGGTTCCATTTACAAGGCGCCCGAGGAGAAGGAACGTGGTATTACCATCTCCACCGCCCATGTCGAGTATGAGACCGATAATCGTCACTATGCCCATGTGGATTGCCCCGGCCATGCTGACTACATCAAGAACATGATCACCGGTGCGGCCCAGATGGACGGCGCTATCCTGGTGGTTGGTGCCGACGACGGCCCCATGCCCCAGACCCGCGAGCATATCCTGCTCGGCCGTCAGGTGGGTATCCCGGCCATTGTCGTTTTCCTCAACAAGGTTGACCTGGTTGATGACGAAGAGCTGCTGGAGCTGGTTGACATGGAGCTGCGAGAGCTTCTTGACAACTACGACTTCCCCGGCGACGATACGCCGATCATTCCCGGTTCCGCCCTCAAGGCCCTGGAAAATCCCACTGATGAGGCGGCAGCCAAGTGTATCTGGGACCTGATGGAGGCGTGCGACACCTTTATTCCCGAGCCGGCCCGAGATATCGACAAGCCCTTCCTGATGCCAGTGGAGGATGTCTTTTCCATCTCCGGTCGCGGTACGGTTGCCACCGGTCGTGTGGAGCGTGGCGTCATCAAGGTCGGTGACGAGGTAGAGATCGTCGGTATCCGTGATACCACCAGCACCACGGTTACCGGAGTTGAGATGTTCCGCAAGATGCTTGATCAGGGTCAGGCGGGTGACAACGTCGGTATCCTGCTGCGCGGCACCAAGCGTGAGGATATTGAACGCGGCCAGGTCTTGGCAGCCAAGGGCAGCATTACACCGCACCTGAAGTTCAAGGCCGAGTGCTATATCCTGAGCAAGGAAGAGGGTGGTCGTCATACACCGTTCTTTAACGGCTATCGTCCCCAGTTTTATTTCCGGACCACAGACGTGACTGGCGTCATTACCCTTGGCGAGGGCGTCGAAATGGTAATGCCCGGCGACAATGTCACCATTGATGCCGAGCTCATCACCCCCATTGCCATGGAAGAGGGTCTTCGCTTCGCCATCCGTGAGGGTGGACGTACCGTGGGCGCCGGCGTCGTTAACAAGATTATCGAGTAATATTTTCTAACGAGATCATTATGATTCAAACACAGAAAATTCGTATTCGTCTGAAGGGATACGATCATAAGCTACTTGACCAATCCACCATGGAGATTGTTGAAACAGCCAAGAGAACCGGTGCCACCATTGCCGGTCCTATTCCGCTGCCAACCTCCATCAATAAGGTGTGTGTCCTGCGCTCTGTTCATGTGGACAAGAAGTCCCGCGAGCAGTTTGAGATGAGAACACACCGTCGGCTTCTCGACATACTGGAGCCTACCCAGCAGACCATTGATTCTCTTATGAAGCTAGAGTTGTCTGCCGGCGTGGATGTTGAAATTAAACTCTAAACCGCCAGGTTTTGAGCTCACCATCTGATTTTAGAGAAGATTATGCCTAAGACAATTGGATTACTAGGAAAGAAAATCGGCATGACCCGGATGTATTCCGAAACCGGAAGCGTTATCGGTGTCACTGTTGTCGAGACTGGACCTTGCTACGTCCTCCAGAAAAAGACCGTTGACAAGGAAGGCTATAATGCCATTCAGGTCGGTTTTGGAGCGAAAAAGGAATCCAGGGAAAATAAACCCATGGCAGGTCACTTCAAGTCTGCCGGCCAGGGCTGCTTCTACCATGTGAAGGAGTTTCGTGTTGATGATCCTGATCAGTATGAGCTTGGCCAGAAGATTTCAGCCTCTGCTCTCTTTCAGGTTGGTGACCGAGTAGATGTAACCGGGACTGCCAAGGGTAAGGGGTTCCAGGGTGTTATGAAGCGTCACGGTTTTCGTGGCGGCCCGAGCGGTCATGGTTCCAATTTCCACAGACGACCGGGTGCCATTGGTATGTGCGCCTGGCCCAGCCGTGTTATTAAGGGCAAGAAATTGCCGGGACGCATGGGCGGTCAGGTTGTCACCAAAAAGAATGTGACCATTGTTGATATTCGCGACGATGACAATGTCATGGTCGTTATGGGCCCGCTGCCCGGCTCCAAGGCCGGCCTGGTCCAGATATACAGCAAATAATTTGGATTGATTCGCGTCAATCTTTAATAAACATGTCGGGGGTGCCAGCAGATGGCCGTAACGCAAGTTTATAATACAAAAAATGAGAAGGTCGGCGAGGTTACGCTGGACGACAAGCTCTTTGGGGTAGAGGTGAAAACTCATATCCTCCATGATGTTGTCAGAATGCAGCTTGCCAATAGAAGATTAGGAAATGCCTGCACCAAGACCCGGGTCGAGGTTGCCGGTTCCGGTGCCAAGCCGTGGCGTCAGAAGGGGACAGGCCGAGCTCGTGCCGGTAGTCGCCAGTCGCCCATATGGCGTGGTGGTGGTACCGCCTTCGGTCCCAAACCGCGTGACTACAGCTATAAGCTGCCCAAAAAGGTTCGCAAGCTTGGTCTGAAAATGGCTCTTTCCGCCCGTCTCTCCGAGGATCAACTCAAGGTGGTTGATTCACTGGAGATGGCAGAGATCAAAACAAAGGATTTTATGGGGGTTATGAATAACCTTGAGGCCAAAAACGCCCTGGTTATCATTGCCGATCACGATGAGACCATTGAGAGGTCTTCCCGTAATATCCCTAAAATAAAGGTTCTTCCGGTAAGCGGGCTCAATGTCTATGACATCCTGCTCCATGAGAAGCTGATCGTGGTGCAAAACAGCATTGAGAAACTTGAAGAGAGGTTATTGGCATGAACAACCTGTACAACATTATAAAAAAGCCGTGCCTTACTGAAAAGGGTATGACTCTTCAGGAGACCGACAATCAGGTTGTCTTCAAGGTTGATCCGCGGGCCAACAAGATGGAGATCAAGCAGGCGGTTGAACAGCTTTTTGATGTTCAGGTCAATGCTGTCCGTACCTGTAAGGTGCATGGCAAGAAGAAGAGAATGGGTCGCCATATGGGCCAGCGGGCCGATTGGAAAAAGGCTATTGTCTCCCTTGCTGAAGGAAGCTCAATCGATTTCCTGGAAGAACTGTAGGATTGACTGAAGAGTCTGGCTTGTTTGGTCAGTCTACAAAAGATTTTTTTAGCTGCATGCAGGCAGCGTTAAATATTTTCGGGGTAACAAATGGCTATTTTAAAGACATATAAACCCACCTCGCCTGGTAGAAGAAATTATATTTCAGTACTTGATCCGGATCTGTCCAAGGGTCGTCCTGAAAAAAGTCTTGTCAGGAGTAAGAGCAAGACCGGTGGCCGGAATAACTATGGGCGCATGACGGCGCGCCATATCGGTGGCGGGCATAAGCGCAAATATCGCGTTATTGATTTCAAGCGCGACAAGGTGAATATCCCTGCCAAGGTTGCATCAATTGAATACGACCCGAATCGGACCGCCAATATTGCCCTGCTTTTTTATGCCGATGGTGAGAAGCGCTACATCCTTTCCCCCCAGGGCATCAAGGTCGGCGATGTCGTGGAGACCGGCGACAATGTCGATATCAAGCTCGGCAACTGCCTGCCCATGGCGAATCTGCCCCTGGGTTCCATCATCCATAATATTGAGATGAAGATCGGCAAGGGTGCCCAGCTGGTTCGTTCCGCCGGTACGGCGGCTCAGCTGATGGCCAAGGAGGGCGATTATGTTCTTGTCAAGCTGCCCTCCGGTGAGGTTCGTAAGTTTCATAAGCGCTGTCGGGCCTGTGTCGGTCAGATCGGCAACATCCTCCATGACAGCAAGAAGCTCGGCAAGGCCGGTCGCGGTCGCTGGAAGGGACGGCGTCCCAAGGTTCGCGGCGTGGCCATGAATCCCCATGATCATCCCATGGGCGGTGGTGAAGGTAAGAGTTCCGGCGGACGGCATCCTTGTTCACCATGGGGTGTTCCGGCCAAGGGGTACAAGACCCGGGTCCGCAAGTCTTCTGATAAATTTATCATCAAGAAACGCTCATAAGAGGGGTTTGACATATGCCACGTTCAGTTAAAAAAGGTCCTTTTATTGATGACCATCTCATGAAGAAGGTGACTGCTACTCTTGAGTCAGGTTCCCGTAAGGTTATCAAGACTTGGTCACGCCGTTCCGCCATCTATCCTGAAATGGTAGGCATGACCATAGCAGTCCACAATGGTCATAAGTTCATTCCGGTGTTTATTACCGAGAATATGGTCGGGCAGAAGCTGGGTGAGTATTCCCCCACCCGGACCTATTACGGTCATGCTGCCGACAAGAAAGGTAAGAAGAGATAATCGGCAGGCCCCCCTGCTTTATTATAGTAAGCATGCGTAAGACGTCCTTGTCCCCTGGGTGGGAGACGGTTTGCGTTGCACAGGAGATGATAAATGGAAGCCAAGGCTAGAGCCCGTTTTATCCGGATTTCTCCCCAGAAGGCGAGACTTGTTGCTGATACCATTCGTGGCAAGAATGTTGATGAGGCAATTACCACCCTCAGGTTTATGCCGAAGAAGGGCGCCCGGATTCTGCGTAAAGTAATTGAGTCGGCGGTTGCCAATGCCAGTCAGAATGAGGCAATCGATGTCGATACGCTCTTTGTAAAGACGATATTTGTAGATGGTGGCCCCATGCTCAAACGCATTCGTCCCCGCGCCATGGGACGAGCCAGCCGCATCTTGAAAAGAACGAGCCACATCACCGTGGTCCTTGACGAACAGTAATTGAAATTCTGCTCATTAGAAGCAGTCACGTATGGAGGCAGGTTTTGGGCCAAAAAGTTAATCCGATAGGTTTACGACTGGGGATTACCCGTTCATGGGAATCCAACTGGTATGCTGATAAGGACTATGCCAAGTTTCTTATTGAGGATCAGAAGATCCGGAAGTTCATCAAGAAGAGACTCTATCATGCCGGTGTATCAAAGATTAATATCTCACGGACAGGGGATAAGGTACGCCTCAAGATATTTACCGCCCGTCCGGGTATTGTTATCGGCAAGAAGGGCATTGAGATTGAGGCCTTGAAAAAGGATCTTGACCGCCTGGTGCAGCGCAAGGTCATGGTGGATATTCAGGAGGTTAGGCGGCCCGAGGCCAATGCCCAACTGGTTGCTGAAAATATTGCCATGCAGCTTGAGCGTCGTGTTGCTTTTCGGCGCGCCATGAAAAAGGCAGTAAATATCGGCTTGAAGTTCGGAGCCAAAGGTATTAAGATAGCCTGCTCCGGCCGCCTGGGCGGTGCTGAAATGGCCCGTCGAGAATGGGTTCGAGAAGGTCGTGTTCCCCTCCATACACTCCGTGCTGATATCGATTACGGTTTTGCCGAGGCCTCTACAACCTATGGCATTATCGGTGTTAAGGTCTGGATCTTCAATGGTGAGATTCTCACCGAGACCGAGGCCACGGAAGAGTAAATTTTAATTCATTCTTGTTTCTTCGGGTTTTGCGGCACCAGGAGCGTTGCCCCCTGGCCGGAGACGAGAGGCATTGTTTGTTGATCACCCTGTCCGAAAAGGTGGTTGGCATCGATGTAGATAGAAAACTTCATGTGAAGTTTAGGTGATATTATGCTGAGTCCCAAAAAAGTTAAGCATAGAAAGGTGATGAAGGGCCGTTCGCGTGGCACCGCCCAACGCGGCTCCTCCATCAGCTTTGGTGAGTATGCCCTGAAGGCCGTACAGGTCGGCAAGATGTCCGCCCGCCAGATTGAGGCTGCTCGTATTACGATAAACAGAACAGTGAAAAGGGCAGGTCAGATGTGGATTCGGGTCTTTCCCGATAAACCCATCACCAAGAAGCCGGCTGAAACAAGGATGGGTAAAGGTAAGGGAAGCCCGGAGTACTGGGTCGCCAAGATTAAACCCGGTCGCATCCTTTATGAGCTCAACGGTGTTGATGAGGTGACCGCCCGTAAGGCCCTGAAGCTTGCCGGTGCTAAACTGCCCTTTGCTACAAAGGTTATTTCCAGAAGGGATACGTTATGAAAATTTCCGAAATTCGCGACATGACTATCGAGGAATTGCAGGGCAAGGCCGCAGATTTTTCCGAAGAACTGTGCAAGCTTAAGATTCAGCATGGTATCCGTCCCTTGGAAAGTCCGGCCGTGTTGACCAACCTGCGTAAAAAAATCGCACGAATCAATACTGTTATTAACGAGAAACAGCACTGATACCCCGAGGGGAACAGGGCTATAGCCTGCTAATGATAGTAGGGGAAGATATGTCTGATCAAAGAAATAAAAAAACAAAAATCGGCATTGTCATCAGTGACAAGATGGACAGGACCATTGTTGTCCGCACTGAGAGACTTTACAAGCACAAGCTGTACGGTAAATTCCTGCGCCGCAACGAGAAGTATATGGCTGATGATCCGCAGGAAGTGGCGGGCATGGGAGATCGCGTTCTTATTGAAGAGTGCCGGCCCCTCAGCAAGCACAAGCGGTGGCGTGTTCGTGAAGTTATAGAGAAGGCCGTTTAGTATTTTTTCTGCTTCACACTTCGTTCCTTGTCTGAAGGATGCGACGTAAGTAGAAGTTACCTGGTGATATCATGATACAAACAGAAAGTAGACTCAGCGTAGCTGATAATTCAGGCGCTCGTGAAGTCCTGTGTATCCGTGTCCTTGGCGGCACAAAAAGGCGCTATGCCAGTATCGGCGATGTTATTGTCGTTACCGTCAAAGAGGCAATGCCGAACGCCAAGGTGAAAAAGGGCGATGTTATGCGAGCCGTTATTGTGAGAACAGCGCAAGCCATAAAGCGTATGGATGACACCCATGTTCGCTTTGATGAAAATGCAGCTGTATTGCTCAACAATTCAGGCGAGCCTCTTGGTACCCGTATATTTGGTCCTGTTGCCCGTGAATTGCGTTCCCTGGGGTATATGAAAATTATCTCTCTTGCCCCAGAGGTTTTATAAATATTAAGAGTTGAAGCAGGTGTCCTTAAGGTGCTGCTTTTATCTATAGAGGCATGAAGATGCAGACAGGAAGAAATTATCTGAAGGTTGATGATCAGGTTGAGGTTATTGCCGGCAAGGACAAAGGTCGTGTAGGCAAGATAACCCGTATTCTGACCAAGGAAAACAAGGCGATTGTTGAAAAGATTCATGTCGTCAAACGTCATACCAAGCCGAGCATGATCAACCAGCAAGGCGGCATCCTTGACAAGGAGGCACCCATTCATGTGTCAAACCTGATGCTGATCTGTGAGAAATGTGCAAAGCCTGTACGCATTAAGACAAATGTGCTCGATGACGGCTCTAAGGCCCGCGTCTGTAAAAAATGTGGAGAGTCCTTGGGCAACTAAGCCTGGTGAGTGCTTTAAGGAGACGATAATGGCAGCATTAAGAGATCATTACAAAAACAATTGTATTTCCGAACTCATGGGCGAGTTCGGCTATAAAAATATTATGCAGGTGCCTAAGGTCGAGAAGGTCACCTTGAATATGGGTCTTGGCGAGGCGGTTCAGAATCCCAAGATTGTTGAGTCGGCGGCCAACGAGATGACCCTTATCGCCGGCCAGCGCGCCGTGGTGACCAAGGCCCGCAAATCCATTGCCGGTTTTAAGTTGCGTGAAGGCATGCCCATTGGTTGTCGGGTAACCCTGCGCGGAGATCGCATGTATGAGTTTTTGAACAAGCTTATTCATGTGGCCATTCCCCGTGTGCGTGACTTTCGCGGTATTAAGAATAAGGGGTTTGATGGTCGTGGCAATTTTTCCTTCGGCATCAAGGAGCATATCATCTTTCCTGAGATCGATTACGATAAAATCGACAAGATCAAGGGACTGAATGTCATCATCAATACCACTGCAAAGACCAATGAAGAGGGCCATTTCCTGCTCAAGGCGATGGGAATGCCCTTTAAAAAATAAGCTCAGGGCTTGGAGGAAGTTGTTTTGGCTAAAAAATCATTGATTGCAAAAAGTACAAGAAAGCCAAAATTTAAGGTGCGTGCCTATAACAGGTGCCCCTTATGCGGTAGGCCCCGGGGTTTTCTGCGGAAGTATGGTATCTGCAGAATCTGTTTCCGTAGTATGGCCGCCCGTGGTGAGATTACCGGCGTAACCAAGTCAAGTTGGTAGTCGCCCGAACTGGTTCTCAGTACTTGGTCTATATTGTATGGGCCCGGTGAACAAGAGCCTTTTATTGATACTATCGTCCTTTGCCGCTTTCATTATGAAAGGGGAAGGGATTTCAGGGGAAATAGAATGTCAATGAGTGATCCTTTGGCAGATATGCTGACCCGTATCCGCAATGCGAATATGGTTCGGCATGAATCTGTTGAAATACCGAATTCGAACCTCAAGACCCATGTGGCAGAGAATCTCAAAAAGGAAGGCTACATTAACGGCCTTGAAGTGATTGAAGATTCCAAGCAGGGTATTCTGAAGATATCCCTCAAGTATGACCGGAATAACAACCGTGTTATTACCGGTTTGAAAAGAGTGAGTAAGCCGGGCTGTCGAGTTTATGTACAGTCAAACAACATTCCGAAAGTGATGAGCGGCCTTGGTGTTGCTATTCTTTCCACATCCAAAGGCGTTCTCACCGATAAAGAGGCGCGGCAGCAGGGTGTTGGTGGCGAAGTACTCTGTGAAGTCTGGTAAGAGTAACACTACAGATCAGGAAAATGGAGTATACCAATGTCCAGGATAGGAAATAAACCGATTGAAATTCCTGCCGGTGTGCAGGTTGATATTAAGGGTAACCATATCAAGGTTACCGGCCCGAAAGGCGCCCTAGAGCGCACCTTTCGACCGGAGATAGAGTTTGTCACCGAGGGGAATATCATCTCCGTGAAGTGTCGCGACATGAGTAAGCGAACCGTGGCTTTCAGCGGCCTCAGCCGTACGCTGCTCGACAACATGATTTTTGGTACCGTTAACGGCTTTACCAAAAAGCTAATTATTGAGGGTGTCGGTTATCGTGCTGATCTGCAGGGCAATACCATCAATCTCAATGTAGGCTTTTCAAATCCGGTTCTTTTTGATCTGCCTGCTGGTGTTGATGCCCAGGTTGATCGTACCGAGATCACCCTCGGCTCTATCGATAAAGAACTGCTCGGCCAGACCGCCGCGACTATTCGTGCCATACGGAAACCGGAACCTTACAAGGGCAAGGGTATTCGTTATGAGGGTGAGCGTATTGTCCGCAAAGCTGGTAAGTCGGCTTCAAAATAGGTAGGTAGGAATAATGGCTAAGACAGATAACAAAAAAAATGCCAGAGATAAGCGGATAAAACGTATTCGCAAGAATCTCTCCGGTACGACAGACAGGCCGAGACTGCGGGTATTTCGCAGCCTTAACCATATATATGCCCAAATCATTGATGACACCAAGGGCGCAACCCTGGTTGCCATGTCCACACTGGACAAGGCGATTAAAGAAGGTGAAGCCAAGTCAAAGAAGGACAAGGCCCATCAGGTAGGGGTGCTTATTGCCGAAAAGGCAAAAGCAGCAGGCGTCAACGCGGTTGTCTTTGATCGAGGTGGATACCTCTATCATGGCAGAGTGAAGGCATTATCAGAAGGTGCCCGCGAGGGCGGCTTGGAATTCTAATAAATTTACCATCGAGCAGAGGTGTCCCTTGGCTGATTTCAAAAAAGATACTGGAGACGATCTTATTGAAAAGATTGTCTACATTAATCGCGTAGCAAAGGTCGTAAAAGGTGGCCGGCGCTTTAGCTTCAGCGCTATTGTTGTTGTCGGCGACGGCGAAGGCAAGGTCGGTTATGGTCTGGGTAAGGCCAATCAGGTTCCGGAAGCCATCCGCAAGGGTGTGGAAAGGGCCCGCAAGGACATGAAGTCCGTTGCCCTTGATGCGACCACCATCCCGCATGAGATTAACGGCCGTTACGGCGCCGGACGGGTTGTTCTGAAGCCGGCCGGAGAAGGTACCGGTGTTATTGCCGGCGGTGCGGTGCGTGCTGTCCTTGAGGCCGCTGGTGTCAGCAATATCCTGACCAAGTGTGTTGGTTCGAACAATCCGCATAACCTGGTTAAGGCCACCCTTGACGGACTTCGCCGCCTTCGCAGTGCCAAGCAGATTGCCGCAGCTCGGGGCGTGGACCCGGCCACTGTTCGCGCCTAAAGTCAGGCTCAAGGTTGATGTTGAAAATATAAACACTCCCAGGCCAGTGAGCTTGGGAGTGTTTGTTTAGATAGAGGGCTTGTTTATCCCCCCCTCATAAAAGGGAAAGAGGTGCTACAATGGCTGGTGATCTCAAGATAACCCTGAAAAAAAGCGTTATCGGCAGTACGGAAAAGATTCGGGCCACGGTTGTTGGTCTCGGATTAAATAAAACAAACAAGACTGTGCTTCGGAAAAATACCCCGGAGATTCGCGGAATGATCAACAAGGTTCATCATCTCGTTGATGTGGAGGAAGTGTAATGATTAACCTAAGCAACCTCTCGCCAAGTCCAGGTTCCAGAAAACCCAAGAAGCGTCTTGGCCGTGGCCATGGCACCGGCCATGGAAAGACCTCGGGCCGTGGTCATAAAGGATATAAGGCGCGCTCCGGTTCAGGTGTTAAACCCGGCTTTGAGGGTGGTCAGATGCCTATTCAGCGTCGTCTGCCCAAGCGTGGCTTTAACAATGTCTTTCGCAATGAGTATGCCATTGTCAATGTCCGCGATCTGCAGAAGATGCGGAGCGGTTCTCGGGTTAACCGTGAGAGCCTGCTCAAGCATGGTCTGATCAGTGCCGCCGATACCCAGGTGAAGATTCTTGGCGATGGTGAACTGACCAAGAAATTCACCGTGGAAGTGGACAAGGTGTCCAAATCAGCCCAGCAGAAGATTGAGTCTGCCGGGGGCTCCGTGGTCGCATCGTAAAACCAACTCGTGGCGGTAACTATGGCGGTAGGCGCGCAAGACACAGGTAAGATCGGCGAACTGAAGAGAAGGATTATTTTTACCCTTCTCATGCTCGCTGTTTACCGAATAGGTGTGCAGATACCCACACCGGGCATAAACAGTGAGGCCCTGGCCACATTTTTTGCCAAGAATGCCGGTAATATCTTCGGTATGGTGAATATGTTCTCAGGCGGTGCCCTGGAACGTTTCTCCATTTTTGCCCTGGGGATCATGCCCTATATCTCGGCCTCCATTATCTTCCAGCTGCTCACCGTTGTCATTCCGCAGCTGGAGGCCCTCTCCAAGGAAGGGGAGGCCGGTCGTCGTAAGATAACCCAGTATACGCGCTACGCCACCGTTGGCCTCAGTGTGGTGCAGGGGCTCTTTATTGCCATGGGCCTGGAGGGTATGACCGCCTCCGGCTCCAATGAGATGATCGTCCTGGATCCGGGCTGGAGTTTTCGGCTGATGACGGTCTTGACCCTCACCTCGGGTACGGCCTTTATCATGTGGCTTGGTGAGCAGATTACCGATCGGGGCATTGGCAACGGCATTTCGCTGATTATTTTTGCCGGAATTGTCGCCAGTATGCCGGCTGCCATCATCAATACCGTGAAGATGGTGACGTCCGGGCAGATCATGGCGGTTTTTCTGCCTCTGCTGCTGGGCATGATGGTTGCTGTTGTGGGCATTATCATCTTTTTTGAAACGGCCCAACGGCGCATCCCCATTCAGTATGCCAAACGTATGGTGGGGCGCCAGATGTTTGGTGGTCAGCAGAGTCACTTGCCCCTGAAAATAAATATTGCCGGTGTTATCCCGCCCATTTTCGCCTCCTCCATCATGATGTTTCCGGGCACCATCGGCCAGTTTGTCCAGATTGAGATTGTCCAGAAGATTTCCGCCATGCTGGCCTGGGGGTCACCGCTGCACACCTTGCTCTATGTCGGCTTTATAATCTTTTTCTGCTTTTTTTATACGGCTGTCACCTTTAACCCCAACGACATTGCCGAAAATCTGAAAAAGAACGGCGGCTTTGTGCCGGGCATACGACCGGGGAAACGCACGGCGGAATTTATTGACAAGGTAATGGTACGCCTCACCGTGGTGGGCGCCATATATGTAAGTGCGGTTTGTGTCCTGCCCACCGTCTTGATTAATGAGGTGAATCTGCCCTTTTACTTCGGCGGTACGGCCCTGCTCATTGTGGTCAGCGTATCCATTGATACCATGTCGAAGATCGAGTCATATACCGTCCAGCAGAATTATGACGGTTTTATGAAGAAACAGAGGGTCCGGGGTCGCAGAACATTCAATGGCTAGGAGCGCTATTATCCTGAAATCAGCATCCGAGATAGATCGGATGTATGAGGCCAATCAGATTGTAGCGGCGACCCTGCAGATGCTGGAAGAGCGCATTGAGCCGGGGGTAAGCACCTGGCAGCTGGATCAATGGGCTGAAAAGTCATGTCGGAAACGGCAGGCGATACCAGCCTTCAAAGGCTATCGCGGCTTTCCCGGCAGTTTGTGTGTCTCCATCAATGAACAGGTGGTCCACGGCATTCCCTCGAAAAAGGTCAAGCTGCGCCGTGGCGATATTATCTCCATTGATTTTGGCGTAAAATACAATGGCTATTATGGTGATTCGGCCATCACCATACCGGTGGGTGATATCAAGGAAGATGTCCGGGCCTTGCTCGATGCAACGCAGGAGTCTCTCTATAAGGCCATTGCCGCCATACAGGTGGGCAACCGTGTCGCGGATATATCAGCGGCTGTACAGCAGCATGTTGAAGAACGAGGTTTTTCAGTGGTACGGCAGTTTGTCGGGCATGGCATAGGCAAGAACCTCCATGAACCGCCTGAAGTGCCCAATTATGTCCAGGGTAAGGGTACGACATCGCCGATGTTGAAAGCCGGCATGGTGCTGGCCGTGGAGCCCATGATAAACCTGGGTGGGCATGAAGTTCAAATTCTGTCGGATGGCTGGACCGTCATCACCAGAGACAAGAAGGTCTCGGCGCATTTTGAACATTCCATCGCCCTTACCGAACAGGGTCCTCGGGTGTTGAGTCTGAGGAAAAATGAGAAACTGCCTGATTATGTTTGATTGGAGTTATTTTTGTTTTAGACCAAAAAAAACGGGCAAATTTTATTAAATCGGGTATATTCTCACCTTTTTCGTAAAACCAGACAGGAACACAATATGCCAAAAGAAGAGGCAATACAGGTAGAAGGTACCATCATTGAGCCGCTGCCCAATGCCATGTTCAGGGTTGAACTGGATAATGGCCACAAGGTGTTGGCCCATATCTCCGGCAAAATGTGCATGCATTTTATCAAGATACTGCCTGGCGATCGTGTGACTGTAGAGCTTTCACCTTATGACCTGACCCGTGGCCGGGTAACATTCAGGGCAAAAGGCGGCAAGAAGAAATAAGGGTATCATGAATAATGAGAGATTTTGTTCGATCTTGACAAGCATAGACAAGAAATCGGTCAAAGGAGCAATTATTCAAGATGGCCAAAAGATTGAGTACTAAAAGGGTTATATTATGAAGGTTCGAGCATCAGTTAAGAAAATATGCAGTGATTGCCGCGTTTTTAAACGTAAAGGCATTGTGCGTGTCTCTTGTAAGGTCAAGAAGCATAAACAGCGCCAGGGCTAATCATTTTACCGGAATAAGTCTTTACTTAATTATTAGTGCCAGCGACCATGCGTCACATCTAAAACCAGAGTAGGAGGATTACCTTGGCACGATTAGCAGGCGTAGATTTGCCTAAAAATAAACATATGGTTATTGCCTTGACCTATATCCATGGAATTGGAAGAACAAGTTCAAAGGCGATTCTTGATAAAGCCGGGTTGGCCTATGATGCCAATAGCGATGACCTCACCGAAGCTGATGTGGCAAGCATCAGAAAGATCATTGAAGATGAGTATGTGGTTGAAGGTGATCGGCGGCGTGAGGTTGCTATGGACCTGAAACGGTTGATGGATCTCGGTTGTTACCGCGGCCTCCGTCATCGTCGTGGTCTGCCATGCCGTGGTCAGCGCACCAAAACCAATGCTCGCACCCGGAAAGGTCCTCGTCGCGGTCCGGCGGTTAAGAAAAAATAAGAAGTAGATCTTCTTTGGAGTATATTCATGGCAAGTCCTAAGAAAAGCACCAAAAAGAAAGTTAAAAAGAACATTCCAGAGGGTGTAGCTCACATCAAGTCTACATTCAACAATACTCTGGTTACCATTTCAGACACACAGGGTAATGTTGTTTCCTGGTGTAGCTCCGGTGTCCTTGGTTTTAAGGGCTCACGTAAGTCCACTCCCTTTGCCGCCCAGAATAACGTAGAAAATGCGGCACGCAAGGCGATGGACAACGGCATGCGTAAGCTTGAGGTGCGCGTCAAGGGACCGGGTCCCGGACGTGAATCCGCCATTCGTGCCCTGCAGGCCCAAGGGCTTGAGGTGTCCAAGATCACCGACGTAACGCCTCTGCCCCATAACGGCTGTAAACCACCGAAACGCAGAAGAGTTTAATTTCTTAATACTCCTCAACCACCGATCCAAAGTGGAGGATTCAATTGGCTAGATATCGTGGCGCGGCCTGCCGTCAGTGCAGGCGCGAAAAATTAAAGCTTTTTTTGAAGGGCGAGCGTTGCTACTCAGACAAATGTGCCTTTGAGAGACGTTCCTATGCCCCTGGCCAGCATGGTCAGGCTCGTCTTCGTAAGAGTTCAGACTATGCCATCCAGCTTCGTGAGAAGCAGAAGGTGCGCCGTATCTATGGCATCCTTGAGAACCAGTTCCGCCGTTATTTTTTCATGGCTGATCGTCATAAAGGCGTTACCGGTGAGAATCTGCTGCAGTTTCTGGAGCGTCGTCTTGACAACACCCTTTACCGGCTTGGTTTCGCCAATTCCAGGAATCACGCCCGTCAGCTTGTCCGTCATAACCATGTGCTGGTCGATGGACACAAGGTGAATATTCCCTCCTATCTGGTTAAGGTGGGCGAGGAGATTACCCTGAAGGATAAGAGTCAGAAGAATAGTGCTGTTAATGAGTCCATTTCAGCTGTGGCTCGTCGTGGAGTGCCAAGCTGGCTTACTGCTGACCATACAAACTACAAGGGTACAGTCAAGGCTTTACCTGTCCGGGATGAGTTGACCCTGCCCATCCAGGAACAGCTCATTGTCGAACTGTACTCCAAATAGGTAAACAGATATTGGTTGTCGGCCCTATCGTAACACCAGATAGGATCGGCAACCCGCCAAGCTGTTTCGTAGCGGATGGATGCATGTCCATCCGCTTAACGTTTGTACTGTAATAATAAATACTTTTCAGGCAGATAACATAACGTGACGAATATGACAGACAAAGTGAACGCTATCGAAGAAGAGACAGCACCTTTTTATAGAAACTGGCACGACCTTATCAAACCAAAGCGGATTGAGGTTGATCATGATAGCCATACGTCCACTTATGGTAAATTCATCTGCCAACCTCTGGAGCGGGGTTTTGCAACCACCATTGGAAATTGTCTGCGGCGTATTCTTCTTTCCACCGTTCAGGGTGCGGCCATAACAGCGGTGCGGATAGAAGGTGCCCTGCACGAATTTTCCACCCTGCCTGGAATTCTTGAAGATGTCACCGAGATTATTCTCAATCTTAAAGAGGTGCGTTTCAAGATCAACTCCGCCAGCGAGAAGGTTGTCCGCATTGAGAAAAAGAGCAAGGGCAATGTTACGGCCGGCGATATTATCGGTGATCATACCGTAGAGGTGATGAATCCCGATAAACATATCTGCACCATTACCGGAGATAATGATTTTGTAGCCGAATTTATTGTCAAATGGGGCAAGGGATACAGCCCGGCAGAGGACAATAAGACCGAAGACCTCTCCGTCGAGTATATCCCCATTGATGCGGTGTTTACACCTATCCGCAATGTGAAGTTCATAGTCAACCAGGCCCGTGTCGGTCAACAGACCGACTATGATAAGCTGACCATGGAGATTACCACGGACGGCAGCGTTACCCCGGAAGACTCCCTGGCCTATGCCGCCAAGATTCTCAAGGAGCAGATGACTATCTTCATCAACTTTGATGAGGATCAGGTGGAGCCCGAAGAGGAAGAGGTCAGCGCCGAGGAGCGTGAGCCCGTTAACGAGAATCTCAATCGTTCCGTTGAGGATCTTGAGCTCTCCGTGCGTTCCTCCAACTGTCTGCGCAACGCCAATATCAACTACATCGGCGAGCTTGTGCAGAAAACAGAGGCTGAGATGCTGAAGACCAAGAATTTTGGCCGAAAATCTCTCAATGAGATTAAACAGCTTCTTTCAGAGATGGACTTGTCACTTGGCATGGTGCTCGACAACTGGAAGGTTCCGGTTGCTCCTGCCCCGGAAGAAGACAAGGAATAAGAAATAAAGAACCCGTTTCCTTCTGGGTTGAGATTTTGAGGATAGATAAATGAGGCACAGAAAAGCAGGACGTCGTTTAGGGCGGACCACCTCTCATCGTAAGGCCATGGTACGCAATATGGTGACCTCTCTCCTTGATCAAGAGAGAATCGTTACCACCACTCCCAAGGCCAAAGAGGTTCGCAAGGTTGCGGATAAGATGATCACCCTGGCAAAACGTGGGGATCTTCATGCCCGACGCCAGGCATTATCCTTTATTCAGGATAAATCCGTTGTTGCCAAACTCTTTGAAGAGCTCGGCCCGGAGTACAAGGAAAGACCTGGTGGATATACCCGCATTATCCGGACCGGTAATCGTCTCGGCGATGCTGCTCCCATGGCTATTCTGGAGCTTGTTAACTACCAGGAAAAAACAGGTGCCGCCGAGGCGGAAGATAACTGAATCTTTTCCGATTGTTTGACCTGAACCTCCTACGGGTATCTTGCAGAATAGATGTTTCGGAGTCTCCAGGCTCGCTTAAACGACGACAAGCGGCCAAAAGAGCAGGTAATCAAGACTGCCACAAAAAAACCCCGGTGCTGACACGGCACCGGGGTTTTTTTGTGGCAGTCGGCAAATAATCCCTTTGCAGCCGTTGGGAGATCTCTTTATAGTGGAGTCTCATCTCATATGGGGGCACTATCCGGCAGGCGGCTGACAAGCCTTTTTGCCGGCAGATAACCCTTACCAAGGAGGTATGTTATGAAGAAGCGGACACTCATTTTATTTTGCATGGCAGCACTTTTCCTGGCCGTGCCGGGCAGCGCTTCAGCCGCTCCAGGTGAAAAGCCGGCCCAGTTTGCCTTTGTCGATCCCTGGCAGGTCTTTGACCGGCATACATCCATTGGCGGTTTTCGTTTTAATCTCCTCTACGGTTATAATAAGAATATCACCGGCCTGGACTTTGGTCTGGTCAACAGGGCCTCCGGTAATGTCAGCGGTATTGAGATCGGCGCTGTCAACCTGGTTGAAGGCGATTTTGTCGGTTGGCAGAGTAGTGTCGCCAATTTTACCGAGGGTGATTTCATGGGGTTGCAGACAGGCTTTTTTAACAGTGCCGCCCAAAAAATGTCCGGTGTACAGGTCGGTTTTTACAATGTCGCCGGCACCCTGGACGGCATGCAGTTTGGCCTGATCAATTTTAATAACGCCAGAAAGCCCCTCTATTTCCTGCCTGTGGTGAATTTTTCCTTTTAGTCCAACACCTGGTTTGATGCGCGCCGAATCGCAGCCGATATGCAAGGGCGCAGCCTGGCAGCATCCCGCGGGCATTCGCAGTGTCGCAGGCTCTCTTGCCTCCTCCGGGGCATCCGCTCCCTGCGGCCATGAAGCAACCCGTAAATGTCTTGGTTGGGCGTCGCCCATAGGGCTCAATTCCTGCCAATTATCTCAGAGAGGCAATAGGCGGTCATGCTGAGCAAAGCAGCTCAAGATACGCTGCTGATCGGATATAAAACGAAAAAGGGGTGATAACGCTGCAGCGCTATCGCCCCTTTTTCGTGGCATTTATGAGGTGTCGTACGCTACTTTCCGGATAAATCCCGTTTGTCAATCACCCTCTTGGCCTTGCCCTCAAAGCGTTCCAGGGATTTTTCCTCCACCAGTTTGACATCAACGCCGATGCCCAGTTCGGCGGCCAGACGGCGCTTGATCTCTTCCACAAGCTGGCGCTGTTTCTTCATCTGGTCGAAAAAGATCGATTCAGTGACCTCCACCAGAACCTGGGCCTTGTCAAGCCGGCCTTGCCGCTCCACAATGATCTGGTAGTGCGGTTCAGTGCCCTCGATATCAAAGAGGATCGATTCAATCTGCATGGGGTAGACATTAACCCCCTTGATAATCAGCATGTCGTCGGTGCGCCCCATGATCCGGGTCATGCGGCGCAGGGTACGGCCGCAGGGGCAGGGTTCATCAATGATACGGGCCAGGTCGCGGGTACGATAGCGGATCACCGGAAAACCCTCCTTGGTAAGGGTGGTCACCACCACCTCGCCCACCTCACCCTCGGCAACCGGCTTGAGGGTATCGGGATTAATGATTTCCACCAGAAAGTGGTCTTCATTGATATGCAGACCGTTTCTCTCTATGCATTCACCAGCGACGCCCGGCCCCATCACCTCACTGAGGCCGTAGTTGTCGGTGGCGATGATGCCCAGCTTGGTCTGGATCTCGCGGCGCATCTCTTCCGACCACGGTTCGCCGCCAAAGAGGCCGTATTTGAGGGAGAGGGAGCTGATATTGATGCCCAGATCATCCATGGTGTCAGCCAAAACCAGGGCATAGCTCGGTGTGCAGACCAGGGCCGTGGTGCGAAAATCCTGCATGATCTGGATCTGGCGCTTGGTGTTGCCGCTTGAGATGGGGATAACCGAGGCGCCGAGGCGCTCGGCTCCATAATGGAGACCGAAACCGCCGGTGAACATGCCGTAGCCAAAGGCGATCTGCACCACGTCATCATTGGTGACACCGGCGGCGGTCAGAATGCGGGCCACCATGTTGGACCAGGTTTTCAGGTCGTTCTTGGTGTAGCCCACCACCGTGGCGGTGCCGGTTGTTCCCGAGGAGGCATGGACCCGAACAATATCGCGCAGGGGCACGGCAAAGAGACCGTAGGGGTAGTTGTTGCGCAGGTCATCCTTGCTGGTAAAGGGCAGTTTGTTGATATCAGCCAGCGAGTTGAAACCGTCCGGATCTATGCCCTCTTCCTTGAATTTTTTTCGATAAAAGGGGACATGGGTGGTTACCCGGTAGAGGGTGGACTGCAGACGCTCAAGCTGCAACTGCTCCAGGTCACTTCTCGACATACACTCTCTTTCTTTTTCCCAATAGGTCATGGCAATCACTCCGGTAATAATGGCACCCGGCAAAGGGGACGTTGCAGCAGCGCCCATACAGTATGCTGAATCGTTGCAAGGACGGCAATCAGTGCGTTAAATTTTGCCACCGTTAGGTGTGAACCGTTGCCGCTGGCAAAGGGGCGGTTTGGGCCCGGTTTAGGTATGCGTCATCCTGATGTGTCCCGTAAGCCGGGCCTTTTCGGCCGATGAGGCGCTTCCTGTCAGCACTTTCTATATCTCGCAGGTGGCGGTGTCGGCATCAACGTCGCGGCCCAGGTAGGCGCGCTGGACGTCGGCATTGTTGAGTAGGTCGTCGGCCGGACCCTGCAGGATAATTTTTCCGGTTTCCAGGACATAGCCGCGATCAGCAATACCCAGGGCGGCCTTGGCGTTCTGTTCCACCAGGAGCACCGTGTTGCCGGCCTGGCGCAGGCGGATGATAATCTTGAAGATCTCCTTGACAATAAGGGGCGCCAGGCCGGTGGAGGGCTCATCCATCATAATGAGCTTGGGCCCGGCCATCAAGGCCCGGCCCATGGCGAGCATCTGCTGCTCCCCGCCCGACAGGGTGCCGGCCAACTGCTCTCTGCGGTCATGGAGTACCGGAAATATATCATAGATGGCGGCCAGTTCCGCCTGGCGGTTATAGTGCCGGTCTCTTTTGTATTGGACATAACCGCCCAGAATAAGGTTGTCCGTCACACTGAGGGTGGCAAAGACCTGCCGTCCCTCCGGCACCAGAGAGCAACCCAGCTTGACAATGTGCTGGGGCGAGGCATTTCTGAGGTTTTTGTCAAAGAGAACAATGTCGCCGCCGGTGGCCTTGATCATGCCGGCAATGGTGTAGAGCAGGGTGGTCTTGCCGGCGCCGTTGGCGCCGATAAGGGTGACGATTTCGCCGGCATCCACATGGAGGGAGACCTTTTTCAGCACCCGCAGTTTGCCGTACCCTGATTCCAGGTTGCGTATTTTCAGCATAAGCTCCCTTCCTGTTATTCACCGAGATAGATCTGAATGACTTCCTTGTTGTGCTGGATTTCGCTGGGAGTGCCCTCGGCGATATGTTCGCCAAAGCTGAGCACAACGATCTCGTCGGATATATCCATGACCAGACTCATATCATGCTCCACCAGCAGAACGGTGATGCCCTGTTGCTGAATCTTCGTGATCAGGCGGGCAACTTCAGCGGTTTCATAGATGTTAAGACCGGCTGCCGGTTCATCCAGGAGCAACAGGGTGGGATCGGAGGCCAGGGCCCGGGCAAACTCCACGGCCCGCTGCTGGCCAAAGGCCAGACTGGCGGCCTCAACATCGGCATAGGCACTGATGTCGAGCAGTTCCAGCAGTTCTAGGGCGCGCCGCCGCACCTTCTTTTCTTCGTGGCGAGTGAAGGGCAGGTGTAACATGCCGGACCAGAAGCCGCTGCGGCTCTTGGTATGCAGGCCCACCATGACATTCTCCAGGGCGGTCATGCCGGGGAACATCTTGATGTTCTGGAAGGTTCTGGAAATACCGGTGGTGGCAATCTGAAAGGGGCGATAGCCGAGAATCTGCCCACCGTTAAAAAGGACGGAGCCTGAATCGGCCGGCAAGGCCCCGCAGATCAGATTGAACAGGGTGGTCTTGCCGGCGCCGTTCGGGCCGATGACCGCTTTGATGTCACCCTGATTGACGGCAAAGCTGACGCTGTTTACGGCATGGAGGCCGCCAAAACGTTTATTGAGATCGTTTATCTCCAGGAGACTCATTGTACCTCCTTCTTGCCGCCCTTGAACTTGTTCCACAGGGAAAGACGCAGGATGCCCTGCGGGGCAAAGAGCATAATGAGGATGAGAATGGCCCCGAAAAAGGCGTCATCATAGGAACCGAAAAAACCGCGCAGGGAGAGAAAGTTGAGCAGGCCGCCCATGCTCAGCGCCCCCCACAGACTGGCCATGCCGCCGATGGCGACAATGGCCACATAGCGTACCGACTTCATGACTCCGGCATCCCCCGGGCTGATGCCGCCCGTGTAATGAGTGAGGAGAATGCCGGCCACTGCCGCAAAGACCGCCGAGATCACAAAGGTATAGAGCTTGTAGCGGGCCGTGTTGATGCCCATGGCGTCTGCGGCATCCTCGGCGCCGTGTATGGCACGCAGGGCCCGACCCACGCGGGAGTCAATGAGGTTGAGCAAAAGGACAAAGCCGATGATGAGGATGGTGGCGGCAATATAGTAGTTGGTGATCCGATTGCCGATGTCACCATTGACGGTGAGACCGGGCAGCAGGGTAAAGCCGGGCACATCGGAAATGCCGTCCGCCTCGCCCAAAAAGGCGACAGCCAGGACAATGCGGTAGATAATAATGCCGAAACCAAGGGTGGCCATGGCCAGGTAATGGCCCTTGAGTTTAAGAACCGGAATGCCGATGGCAAAGGCGACCAGGACGGTGAGGGCGATTGCCAGCAGACAGGCGAGCCAGGGATGGACGGTGAGCATCGGCTCCCCGAACAGGCTGGTGCTGGAGACCAGCAGGCCCATTTTGTTGAGCAGGCCGACACAGCCACTGCCCCTTTCCAGGGCCTCCAGCAGATTGGTGGTGGTCAGGGCGGCCGAGGTATAGCCGCCAATGGCAAAAAAACCGGCATGTCCCAGGGATATCTGACCGGCATAGCCCATCACCAGACAGAGCCCGATAATCAGCAGGCATGAGTACATGGTCATGGTGAGCTGGGTCAGGTAATAGCTGGTGCCGGTGAGTTGGGTGGTAAGCTGGATACCGACAACCAGGGTAATGAGCAGGGCAATGGAGGTGATTTTCTTGAGATCCATCAGAACTCCTTGAGGCCGGCCGCCTCTTTATTGCCGAAAAGCCCGTGCGGCCGGACAAAGAGGATAATAAGCAGGATGGAGATGGCAATGGCGTCCTGGAAGGCCAGGGGAAAGCCGATGCCGACACTGAACGCCTCGATAATGCCGAGCAGCAGGCCGGCGGCAACCGCGGCCATGGAGTTGCCCAGGCCGCCCAACACGGCCACGGTAAAGCCCTTGATGGCCAGGCCGGTGCCCATGTCATATTGGCTGGAGGTGATGGGAGAGACCACGCAGCCTGCCACGGCACCGATGGCCGCACTGAGCATAAACGAGAAGGTCACCATGTTTTTGGCATTGATCCCGCACAGGGTGGCGGCCAGCCGGTTGGCGGCACAGGCCTGCATTTCACGACCCAGGGGGGTGAATTTGAAAAAGAGGCTGAGGATTATGACCAGGCAGTAACAGATGGCCAAAACCCAGAGGACCTGGGGCGAAATGGAGGCGCCGAGAATGTCCACCGAACTGACGACATTGCCGGTGAAATAGGGCAGGGCCCGCACACTGTCGCCCCAGACATGCAGGGCAGCTTCCCGACTGAGGATCGATATGCCGATGGTAATGATGATCAGACGCAGCACCGATGGCTTTTGCAGCCAGCGGATAAAGACGATCTCTATGAGGCCGCCCATGAGCATGGTAAAAAGAACAGCAGAGATGATGGCCAGCGGCAGGGGCAGAAAATGGTTGAGCGAGATGGCGGTCATGCCGCCCAGCATGACAAATTCGCCCTGGGCAAAATTGATGATGCCGGTGGTGTTGTAAATAATATTAAAGCCAATAGCAACAATGGCGTAGATGATGCCGTAGGTAATACCGGCAAAGATGTATTGGCTGAATAATTCTAAGGACATGTAAGCTGGTGGCTGCTGAAAAACTACTGCGCTTGCGCATACTGCGTCAGCACTCGGCTTAAAATGCTCACGTACTGTTGTACGCTGCGCTTTTGCACCTCGTGCCTCCTTGTCTCCGCTGCGCTCGTGACGTTTTTCAATCAGCCTCGGGTTATATTTTCAAGAGTTGCTGTTGGTTGAAGGACAAAGGGAGAGGGATTGACGAGTATCTGTGCCGATCCGGCGGCCTTCGCTCTTCAGCCTGCCTGTTTACCTAAAAAAAAGGCAGGGAACACATTGATGACGCCTGCATTCCCTGCCCGTTCACTGGGCTCTTGCGGGCCCTGTCTTACTTGTTGTAAAGGACGAACTTGCCGTCTTGCACGGTCATCATCTCAAAGGCGTCGATACCCAGACCGTTGTGGTCGGTGGCGCTGAAGTTGAAGACACCGCCGGTACCGGCAAAGCCCTGGAGGTTTTCGATGGCGTCGCGCACCTTGTACTTGTCGGTGCTGCCGGCATTTTCGATGGCCTTGGCCAGGATCATGATGGCGTCGTAGCCGTGGCCGCCGAAGGTGGAGGCCTTCTCGCCGTCATACTTGGTCTCATAGGCATTGATGTAGCCGGTCAGGACAGATTTCTGGGGATGGTCATCTGCCAGCATCTCCGCGGCCAGGAGACGGCCACAGGGAAAAATGATGCCTTCCGCCGCCTCGCCGGCCGCCTCAACATACTTGATGTTGCCGAAACCATGGCTCTGGAAAAGGGGGACATCCCAGCCGGCCTGGCGCATATTCTTGGCAACAATGGCCTGGGCCGGCACAATGGACCAGTTGACCACGGCCTGGACATCCTCATTGGCCTTGATCTTGGTAACCACTGCGGAAAGATCGGTGGAGCTCTTGTCGTATACCTCGTCTTCAACAATGTCGATGTTAAACTGCGGGGCATACTGTTTGAGCTGCTCGCGTCCGGCCTTGCCGAAACCGGTGTTGCCGGCCAGAATGGCGATCTTGCTGATGCCGAGATTATTCATCTCCATGAAGATCTTCTGGGCGGCAAAGCTGTCGGTCTGCGGGGTCTTGAATACCCATTTGGCAACCGGATTGACAATGACCTCTGCCGCGGCGCAGGAGAGCATGATGGTCTCGGCCTTTTCACAGATCGACTTGATCTTCATGCTCTCACCCGAGGTGGAGGGGCCGAGGATGGCCAGAACCTGCTCCTCCTCGATGAGCTGCTTGGCAAAGGAGATGGCCTTGTCCGGGTTGGCGGCCGAATCCTTGATGATGAGTTCGATCTGCTGACCGTTGATGCCGCCCTCGGCGTTGATCTTTTCAACCATCATGCGGATGGTGCGGGCCTCGGGTCCGCCCAGGAAGGAGGCGCCGCCGGTTTCGGCCAGAATAGCGCCGACCTTGATGGTCTCCTTGGGTGCCTCTTTTTCCTCTGTCCTGCTGCAGCCGCTCACAAAGGTAAGCACAAGTGCCGCGCATACCATGAGACCCATGGCCAGCACAGAATTTTTCAACATGTTCTTCATAATCGTCATTTCTCCCCTGAAATAATTAAAGGATCTCTTGGATAATGAGACTCCGAAACAGCAATTACCCAAGATGGCCTTAAACGGACCTCTGCTGTTACCGGTCACTCTTGCTCAAAAAAGGCAGGTGTGCTGCCCCGATGACATGGGTTGGCTGGTGTCTGCCCATCAGGGCCCTGTGCGTCGATCTCACGCGCCCTGGCAGGACAGACACTAGACATCATGTGTCGACCTGTCCTCCTCGATTATGGCTCTGTTTTAAGGGTATCCAACCTCTAGAATAACCCACGTCTTCGAGGTTGGACAGGTCGATACATGATGTCTAG
>PKTX01000045.1 GCA_002868945.1 Desulfobulbaceae bacterium | reverse complement strand
TGTCGGACTTAGAGAATCGTAGCGAAAATTCAAGAAATCGAGGCCAGATTTTCATGGATTTGAGGCGAATAGCAGAGCTATTTAACGAAAAGCCATGGGGATATGGACCGATTTCTTGAATTTGCAGTAGATTTATGTCTAAGTCCGACAGGCTCCTAGCTGAGGCGAGGAAAAATGAGCAAAAAAGCACCACAGGGTATTACCTGCGGGGCACGCAGTTTACATGGGGCTCAGGAGCATTTCGGAGTCTCGCTCCGCTCGCTTAGCTCAAGCCCAATTGTGACGACGCATCAGCAGATAGCGAACGAAGAGAGCCCTTCGAGCGCAGTAGTTTTTCAACGGATTGTTAGCCAAAATCAAGGCCGGTCAGTTTCAGGATAAGCTCGTTAGTGGTGCGACAATGAAATTTTCTTTTGATATTAGACTTATGAACCCGCACCGTCTTGGGACTGATACAGAGCTCCCGACCGATATCTTCATCCGTGAGCCCCTTGCAGAGCAGGTGTGCGATGGAGTTCTCCCGCGGTGTCAGGAGATGCTCGGCGGCCTGCCCCTCGGAGTCGCCCCCCTGTTGCAGCAGACTGAAGACATCGGCGGTAAAGGATTTTGACAGATATTTACCGCCGCCGGCCACGGTTTCCAGGGCCAGAATAAATTCCTGGTCTGAATCCACCTTCAAGACATAGCCGTCGCAGCCTGCCTGGATTGCTGTTTGAAACAACTGCGGCTTCGGATTACCGGTGAGCATGAGAATTTTACTGTGCGGCGACACATCCCGTATCTCCTCGGCAACGTCAAAACCATTCATCCCCTTGCCCAGATCAATGTCAAGCACCACGACATCCGGCTGATGATCACGGGCCAGACAGATACCCTGCCGACCACTTTCCGCTTCAGCCACGCAGGAAAAACCATCAAGACGCTCCAACATCGATTTAAGGCCATATCTGACCAGCAGGTGGTCATCAACCAGCAGGACATCTATTTGCTCTTGCATCAGCTCTCCTCCGGCACAGGGATACGCACCGTGAAAACAGCACCGTCGCCGGGTGGGGATTTCACCTCAATGGTGCCATTATGACTGGTGACAATACCATAGCAGATGGACAAGCCGAGACCGGTGCCCCGATCCTCCTGCTTGGTGGTAAAAAAGGGGGCAAAGACGGCCTGCAGATCGTCGGCGCCAATACCACAGCCATTATCCGCCACCTCCAGAATGACATGCCGAGCCTGCCGCACGGTTGAAACCATGATCCTGCCCCCCTCCTGGGGCACGGCATCACAGGCGTTGGTAATCAGGTTGAAGAGCACCTGTTTCATCTGATCCTCAACAGCATCAACCCTGGGCACTGATTGCAGTTTCTTTTCAATATGGATGTTGTTTTTCTCAAAGATCTTGGCACACAGATAGAGGACATCGTTGATAATGGTATTCAGATCAGTGGGGCACTTATGGGACGTGGTGGGACGACCGAAACTCTGCATGGAGCGAATCAGATCACGCAACCGCCGGCACTCACCGATACAGACCTCCAGCATGTTCTTCCTGTCCGCATTCTTCTCCTGTTCACGAAAGGTGGTGAGGATCTGCTCCATGCCGAACAGGGGACTGGAAAACTCATGGGAAATGGAGGAAGTCAACTTGCCCAGGGTGCTCAGTTTTTCGGCGTGCAGGAGTTTCTCATAGGTTTCATCAAGCTCGCTGCTCTTTTCAGAGAGCAGCCCGGTCAGGTTATCACGATGCTCCTTCAGTTCCAGGTGGTTACTGATCCTGGCCCGCAGAATCGCACCATTCACCGGCTTGGAGATAAAATCAATGGCCCCCACCTGCAGCCCCAACTCCTCATCATCCTCACTGTTCTTGGCCGTCACGAAAATAACCGGGATTTTCTGGGTACGGCCATTGCCCTTGAGGTGACGACAGATCTCAAAACCATCCATATCAGGCATCATCACATCAAGCAGAATAACATCAGGCTGACATTGTTCAGCCACGGCCAGGGCGGTGGCACCGTCCAGGGCAAAGTAAAGTTTATAATCATCCAGATGGCGGGCCAGCAGTTTGACATTGCTGACCATATCATCGACCAGGAGTATACTCTTGCGCTCCTCAGCCGCCTCTTTTCCCTGCAATTGCTCCATAATGGAATTCACCTGCAACTCTTAATTTTAAGGTATCTTGAATGGAATGTCCTTCATTTTATAGACAACAAAAACGTTGACATAGCAAGGTATACAAAGTATTGTCTAAATCACTGACGCGGGGTGGAGCAGCTCGGTAGCTCGTCGGGCTCATAACCCGAAGGTCGGAGGTTCAAATCCTCCCCCCGCTACCATGACCGTCACAAGGCTGACCAATTTATTTGGTCAGCCTTTTTTTTTGTACTGAATTCGCATGAAATCCGATCCCCTGCCTTGCGGGCGGATCGCCACGTACCCCCTCCCCCCTCCGCTTCAGCTCTCGCCACCGCGCCTTGCATCTACGGGTTCATTTTTACGGCAGGCAGGCCCGCATCATGCATTGCGGCTCTCTTCAACCATGAGACACCCACCTTTCCGTCCCGGCTAAACTATTGATATCTTTTGTCTTTTTTTCAACCCTCACCCTCCTTCGTCACTGCGAGGCCCGGAGGGACGTGGCAGTCCAGAAAGTATAATGATGGCAACACAGCATCAAAATCCCTGGATTGCTTCGTTCCACTCGCAATGACTTGTTCAAGGTGCAAGGTACAAGAGTGAGGCGAGGCAGATGGCGGGGCTGTGGCACGTGCCGGATCGTTTTTATGGTCAAATATCTCTTGGTCAGTGCTGGCTACCCTCCGTTTCGACAGGCTCAACGCCCCCCCGCCTCCCCCCTGACACCTGACCTCTTCCCCTCTCGTTTGTATTAACGGTGGAGGGGGTAATGAAAAAGGTTCAAGGCACAAAGTGGTGCGTGAGGTGTGAAGGAAAAGGTGCTGCCCTCGGCAGGATAAGCGCACCGACAGACATCAGGGTACCTTGAATAATGAGATACCTCGGAGTCTCATCGCCGGTTCGAGTTTGACAAGCATGGAAAATAAAAAGCGCGCCCTGAAAGAGGTAAGGGAGCCTGCGACACTCCGGGTGCCCTTGGGATGCAGCATATCGAGTATATGTGCGCATTTCTATTTTCGTGTCGCCGAAAAAACGGGCAGGTAAGCGGGTCTGCGAGACTCCGAGAGGGCCATTTCCGGACAGGCACTACTTAAGATGGCCTTTACAGAGATAGCCCTGCAACACCGTGATAACATCCTCGGGCAGCGCCGTTAATTTCCCCTGCCAGTTAATGGAGGCGTGATGGGTAAAGCCCTTGACCAGCAGCCTGCCGTCGGCGCTGTTGCTCACCCGGCAATGGAATCGACAGGAAAAGGGGGTGAGCTCGGCCAGGCAGGTCTCAATATCAAGCAGATCATCATAACGGGCCGGGGCCTTATAGCGCAGATAGCTTTCCACCAGGGGCAGGATATAGCCCCTCGTCTCAAGATCTTTATAGGGCAGTCCGCAGTCACGCATGAATTCACCCCGCCCCTGCTCAAAATAGCGAAGATAGGTGGCATTATAGACCACGCCACCGGCATCGGTATCGCCATAGAGAACACGAACCTGACTTGAGGCCATTGGTTCGGCCATGGTCATGCGCAGCTTCTTCATGCCGCCAGCACCGCCTTCATGAATTCACCGCCATGCTCGTAAAAGACGCCGGCAACCCGGCCGTTTGCCTCGCTGTAGGCGGAAAGACCGCTGTCGTGCGGCTGCCGTGAGTCATAGATAAGCACCGGCACCGGGTCCGTGGTGTGGGTCTTCAGGGAAATGGGGGTAAAGTGATCCATACAGACCACCAGGCGGAAGTCACCCTGCTTTCTCAAACCGGCCAGCACCGGCCCGACGATCTTCTGGTCAAAGTCCTCCACCGCCTGCATCTTTTCCTTGAGCAGTCCCTGGTGACCGGTTTCATCCGGCGCCTCAACATGGACAAAGACCAGATCATGACGGCCGATTGCCGCCAGGGCCGCCTCCACCTTGCCTTGATAGTTGGTATCCAGGTAACCGGTGGCGCCGACGACCGGCAGCACCTCCATGCCGGCGTACACGGCAATACCCTTGAGAAGATCCACGGCTGAGATAAGGGCGCCGCTCACCCCGTAGAGTTCTTTCAGGGTAAGCATGGCCGGTGCCT
Organism: Desulfobulbaceae bacterium; assembly: GCA_002868945.1. Classification (GTDB taxonomy): domain Bacteria; phylum Desulfobacterota; class Desulfobulbia; order Desulfobulbales; family SURF-16; genus BM506. The sequence continues at coordinate 35,203 of PKTX01000045.1, read as the reverse complement.
TGCCCTCACCCCAGAGCCAGATGCCGTTGGCCGGCACCTTACCCTGCTGCAAACGCCTCTGGTTAACAGGATGCTCGGCGAGAACCTCCCTGGCCCGGTTGACAAAGTCCGCCAGCAGGGGCACCTGCCTGTAGTTGTCCCAGAAGGAGGTGACATCCTGATCCGGATAGTCATGGGGCGGCACCGTGGCCAGGCCGTCCAGATCACCTTCAACCACCAGCAGATGCCGGTAACCGACACCGGTATACAGGGCCAGGCCCTGCGGGGGAAGAATGGCCTGCAGGGCATCGATCAGCTCCCGGGCCTCGGCCGTGGAGATATGGCCGCCGCTGTAATCCACCATGATCATGCGGCCCTCTTCCTCTTTGATATTGACCAGGTTGAGTCGGAAGGCAACCTCATCCGGGCCGAGATCCACGCCGAGACTGGCGGCCTCAAGGGGGGAACGGCCGGTATAAAACTCTTCGGCCCGATAGCCGAGCAAAGAGAGGTTGGCCACATCGCTGCCGGGCAGCATCCCCGGAGGAACGGTGCGCAGCAGGGCCATCCGGCCATGGCCGGCCAGATAATCCATGCTCGGCGTGTGCGCCGCCTCCAAAATGGTCTGGCCGCCAAGCTCGGTGAGGCCGTAATCACCCATGCCGTCGCCCACCAGAATCACCGTCTTCATGCCAATCAATCCTCTTGGGTCAGAATTCGTATCTTAACGGTTTCCGCCGCCGCAATGGGCAATCTGTCGATCTCGGCCAAGGCCTTGACCACATCCGCCTCGCGCGCCTCATAGGTGCGGACGACAATGGGTACCCCTTCCCTCTTGCGGCTCGCCTTCTGGATCACCGATTCAATACTGATGCCGTATTTACCGAGGATACCGGCGATGGTGGCCAGTACGCCGGGTTGATCCAGGGTGGTGAAGCGCAGGTAATAGGGGCAGGTCAGCTCACTGATCGGCGTAATCTGCCGGGTTTCGATATACTCCGGCAAATAGGAGAGACTGGAAACCCGGTTAATGGCGCCATGCAGTATATTGCGCGAGATATCGATAATATCGGCAACCACGGCACTGCCGGTGGCAAGCTTACCGGCTCCGGGTCCGTAGAGAAGAATATCGCCCACCATATCACCATGGATATGCACGGAGTTAAAGGCGCCGCTGATGGCTGCCAGGGGATGAGATTCCGGCACCAGGGTGGGATGAACGCGTACCTCAAAATGCTCGCCATGGTTGCGGCTGATGGCCAGCAGCTTGATGCGATAACCGAATTCTCGTGCCAGGTCCACATCAATGGGATCAATCCGACTGATACCCTCCACGGCAATATCGCTCAGCTTGACCTCAATACCATAGGCCATGGTCACCAGGATAGCCAGTTTATGGGCCGTATCAATGCCCTCGATGTCATAGGTGGGATCAGCCTCGGCATAACCCTTGGCCTGGGCATCCTTGAGGACCTCGGCAAAGGGCAGGCCATGATCGGTCATCTCGGTGAGGATATAGTTGGCCGTGCCGTTCAAGATGCCCATGATGGAGACGATCCGGTTGGCGGCAAGCCCCTCTTTAAAGGTCTTGATAAGCGGGATACCGCCGGCCACACTGCCCTCAAAACCGATTTCAACATTCTTGGCGGCCGCGGCCTTGAAGATCTCCATGCCGCACTGGGAGAGCAGGGCCTTATTGGCGGTGACCACATGTTTCCCCTCCTCAATGGCCCTGAGGATATAGCTGCGGGCCGGCTCAATACCGCCGATCAGCTCGACGATGATGTCGATCTGCGGATCAGCAAAGAGGTCATCCGGCTCACAGGTAACCGTGACATCCGCCAACTCGTCCGGCAGGCGGCGCAGGGAGCGGACCAACACGGTTTTCAGGCATATATTGACCCCTGTCCGCCGGGTAATACGCCGGCTCTGTTCCATGAGCACCTGGGCAGTGCCGCTGCCCACGGTGCCGAAACCAATTATTCCGATATTTATTGTCTTCATAGGTAAAAAAACGGGACTGCGATGTCACGAAAAGGATTATCAGGTGAATCTATCTGGAAGCATACCATGTACCATTAAGGTCAAGAGGGTGTCAAAAGAATTTGCCCTTCCGCGGCCGCCAAATACGGAGATTTTAAAGAAAAAAGGGAACATTTTTCTCCAGACGCCTTCATTTTATCAACACGACGTATGTGACGACGGCGTGGCCGGGCAGCGCCGGCCATCCGGCCTTGAAAACCAATAATTTCCTTTATCAACAAGAGAAAAAACGATATAGATGCGTAGTTGTTTATATAAGGGGCTCTTGAATAGTGCCGAGTTGTGATACAACTTCGACTTTAAAGAAGAATTCAGGAATCGAAATTCAGGAGTCAGAACGGCTGATTTTCAAGTTTTTCTTCTGTTTCCTGAATTCTGAATTCTCGTACAACTAATATCGAATCGTTATTTCAGCTCAGAAAGTTGAAATGAGATATTTCGGAGTCTTCAAGATGGCCTCAAATGACCCAGTCGTGCCGGCAGGGTACGTAGCAATCTTTTCCAGATAACCTCCACCATGCAAACAAGGGATTAAACCGTGCAGGATATCAATATTTTCTCACTCTTCTGGCAGGCCGGCTTCACGGTGAAGTTCGTCATGCTCCTCCTCCTCTGTTTTTCCGGAATCTCCTGGTTTATTATCTATCAGAAGCAGATGCTTTTCAAGCAACTCAAAAAGGAGTCCCACACCTTTCTCAAGACCTTTTGGAAATGCCGGACCCTGACCGAGGCCGTACAGGTGGCCCAGGAGAGTGCCTGCCCGGAAGGCCGCATATTTTTAACCGGGTACACGGAACTGCAGAAGATAGAGCGGGCCAGGGAGCACGAGCAAAAGACCCTGGAAATGCGCCTGGCCGGCATGGAAAACCTGAAACGGGTACTGCAAAAGGCTGAGGCCATTGAGAGCATCAAGATCAGCAAATCGCTGCCCTTCCTTGCCACCACCGGCTCGTCGACTCCCTTTATCGGCCTGTTCGGCACGGTGTGGGGCATCATGGTCTCCTTTAATGAAATCGGCGCGCACGGCTCCGCCTCCCTGGCCGTGGTGGCCCCCGGCATCTCCGAGGCCCTGGTGGCCACGGCCGCCGGTCTGGCCGTGGCTATTCCGGCAGTTATCTTTTACAACTTCTACTCCAACAAGCTGGCGGATGTCGAAAGCGAGATGGCCAACTTTTCGGCGGACTTTCTCAACCTGATGGAGAGAGACTTCATCTCCAGGAGAGCTGAGTAGAAATGGCCATGATGCATAATAAAAACAACAAGAGGCTGATGGCGGACATCAATGTCACCCCCCTTGTCGATGTTATGCTTGTGCTGCTCATCATCTTCATGGTGACCGCGCCCATGATGACCGAGGGGCTTGAAGTCAACCTGCCGGAAACCACGGCCAAGGCCCTGCGTCAGGATGATAAACCCATTGTCATCACCATCAAGCAAAACGGCGATATCGGCATAGACAAGATCAGAGGCGACCGCAAAATTTTGCGCCAGGAGCTCGACAAGCTCGGCCGACAGGACCGCGGCAGAACAATCCTGATCAAGGCGGATAAGAAGGTGGAGTATGGCCTGGTGGTTCAGGTCATGGCGGATGTCAAAGGGGCGGGATTCGACAACCTGGGCATGGTGACCATCCCGGTGGAAAAGAAACGATAACAGGCGGCTTGCCAGGCAAGGAATCTGGTCTATAGAAAAGGGTTTTAAGATTAATATGGTCGGCCAACTGAAATTTTCACCCCGAGAGTGCCTCAAGGAAAGGTGGCTGGATGACGGATGGCGAAAACCCTTTCTCTTTTCCGTCACCGTCCACCTGATCATTCTCACCATCGCCCTGTTGCCCAGCTCCCTCTTTCACTTCAGCCGCAATGTTCCGGAAGTTTATCAGGTGGATCTGATCGACCTGCAGGAGGCCCCTCCCCCCCCTCCGGCCGAGGTACGCAAGGCGCCGCCCCCGGAACCGAAGCCGCCCCCCGCAGTCGAGCAGACCACGAGCAGCCAGCCCGTCCTGTCGACCCGTACCATCCCCAAGGCCCCTTCAGAGATCAAACTGCTCAGACCGCGGGCCATGAAAAAGGATATCCGCCTGCCGCCCATGGACCCCAGCATGGTTCTCGGCGCCCTGCAGCACATCGAGCAACAGCAGAAGGCCGAGGAAGAGAAACAAAGGGCCCTGGAGGCCATTCGCGAATCGATCCTGACCAGGCCGTCGGCCCAAACCGAGGCAGAACCGGAACAGACACCGACGGCTGACCAGCTGCCGGGCGAAGGCAGCGCCGAGATGAAGCGTCCTTCCCCTGGCTATGGCGGTGCAGCAGGCAGCGGTCGGGCCGCTGATACCGCCCTGAAACAGTACAAGGCGATGGTGGCCCGCCATATCGGCAGTCACTGGAGCCTGCCGGAGGGGCAGGTCTGGCACAAGGACCTGCGGGCCGAAGTCATTGTCGAGATCAGACAGGACGGCATTGTCACCAAAAAAAGCTTTGAAAAACCATCGGCCAGCGCCCAGTTTGACAAGTTCGTCATGCAGACCATTGAAGAGGCCTCACCCCTGCCGCCGGTGCCGCAGGAAATCCCGCTGGCCCCCTTACGGCTCCGCTTTTACCCCGAAGGAATGATGTGATTTCAGCAGTTCACCCAATTAACCATAAAGTTGTCATGCCCATACGCAATCTCCTGCCCAGCACCTTTATCTTCTGCCTCGTCATCCTGGCCTGCTGCACACCGGCCTCCCTCTGCCGGGCCCGCCAGGTGATTGATATCGATATCACCGATGCCACCATCAAGAAGATTAATTTTGCCGTCCCCTACTTTGTTGACAAAAACAAGCCCGAACAGGTCCATGAGGTTGGCCAGTCAATGGCGGATCTTCTGGCCAGAGGTCTTGAATTCCATGGTTTCATAAACATTATAGCCCCGGAAGAATACGGCGGCGGTCAGGAGCAAAACTGGCGCATGCTGGGGGCGGACTATGCCGTGCTCGGCAAATATGTCAATGAAGGGGCCCGTCTTGTCCTGGAGCTGCGCCTCATTGAGACCAACAGCGGCAGAATGCTCATGGGCAAGAGATTTCGCGATACATGGCCCAAAAAACGGCAGATGATCCTCAAGTTCTGTGACGAGGTGATCTACAAGATCACCGGCAAGCAGGGCATCAGCTCCAGTGAAATCGCCTTTGTCTCGGACGGCACCGGCCACAAGGAGATCTATCTGGCCGATGCCCTGGGCGATGATATTCGTCAGGTCACCCGACATGGCCATCTGGCCATAACACCGCGCCTGTCACCGGACAACAGTAAACTGACCTACACCTCTTACCACAAGGGCAATGCCAATCTCTACCTCGTTGATTTCAAAAAATCGAGCCACCTGACCCGCGCCATTTCCCGTCGCAAGGGAATCAACTATGCGCCGGCCTGGGCGCCGGACAGCTCCTATCTGGTGGTGACCCTGAGCAAGGACGGCAACCCCGATCTTTACAAGATGCGGCTGGACGGCACCATCATCAAGAGGTTGACGGTCAATGCCGGCATCAATGTTTCTCCCACCTTTTCACCGGACGGCAGCCAGATTGCCTTTGTCTCCGACCGTAGCGGAGATCCGCAGATATACACCATGGATCTTGACGGCAATCGAACAAAACGCCTCACCTATCAAGGCAATGAAAATACGACGCCGAGCTGGTCGCCGGACGGTGAGTGGATCACCTACACCGGCCGCGGCGATGACGGCTATCAGATTTACAAGATCAAGGCAGCCGGCGGCACGCCAATCCAGCTTACCGCCTCCTGGGGCAGCCACGAGTCGCCGACCTGGTCGCCCGACTCACGCCAGATAGCCTTTACCAGAACGAGAAACGGCGAAAGCAGACTGTGCACAATCACCAGTGACGGCCAGTGGCTGCGCCAACTCTTTGTACTCAACGGTAACCAGACAAGTCCGCAATGGTCGCAACGGTTGAATTTTTACTAATTGTCAGTTAAAAAAATTACGATTGCCGCCCTCACCTTACACCCAGGCCACACCATGAATGCCATGACAAAAAAAATCCTGCTGCGTACAGCCCTGCTCCTCTGCTCCGCCGCCCTGCTGTCCGGTTGTGTCACCAGCAAGCAGTTCCGGAGCATGCAACTCAACGTCCGTAATATCGACAATCGTCTGGTGGGCATGGAAAACCAGATCGACCAGGTGACAAGCGGCGGTATCAGCGCCACCCAGTCCCTCCAGAAACAACAGGCAAGTCTGGCCAGTGAACTTGAGAACCTGAACATTGAAATGCTGCAGATCCAGGGACAACTGGATGAATCACGCCATCACAGCCAACAGTTACAGGAAGAGAATCTGCGGCTCCAGAAGGAACTCGACAACAGATTGCTCAACCTGGAGGCAGCCAATCAGCAGCTGGCGGCAACCAACCGGAAGAATGTCGCCAAAATCGCCGAACTTGAGGAAAATATCGCCGCCATCAAGGAAAAAATAGCGGCAGAGGCCGAAAAGAGGGCGCAAGAGGCCGTCCGGGCCGCAGAAGAGGCCAGGCGTCGGGCCGCAGCGGCCGCGGCAGCCCGGCAGAGTGCCGCCGCATCAAGTTCCAGGACCAAGGAGCTGACCCCGCGCACCCACAAGGTGGCAAAGGATGAGGCCGCCGCAGCCCCGAGCGGCCAGAGCAAACCGGCACAAAGCACGTCAGGCTCCTCGGAACCGTCCGTTGACAAAAGCGCGGCGGAAAAACTCTTCGACACCGGCCTTGGCCACTACCGCAGCAAAGAGTACAAAAAGGCGATCACCACCTTCACCTCCTTCCTGGATCAATATAGGGATAACAAAGGTCTGGTGGCGGACGCCCGTTTCTGGCTCGGCGCCAGCCTCTTAAACAGCGGCGATTACAGCGGTGCTGTTCTGGAGTTTCAGAATATTGTGGCGGATTATCCCGACCACGCCAAGGCCCCCGAGGCCCTGCTCAAACAGGCTGAGGCCTTTGAACATTTCGGCGACAAGATGGTGCAGCGCAAACTCTATACAGACGTACTCACCTACTATCCCGACTCGGAACAGGCCACCAAGGCCAAAGAACTGCTCAAAAAAGTGCAGTAGATACTGGGAGAGGTGAGAGATATTGTGGGGCATGCGGGCGCCGGGCGCACGAAAAGATCTCCTCCCACCGGCGCCTCTTCTTTCTTGCAAAGAAAGCGGCTGTAGCCGGGGTTAGTCGTTGGCAATAAAAAAAAGGCCCCTTCCGCCAAAGCGGAAGGGGCCTTTTTTTGTTTCAAGACTGAACTGCTGGGAACAACGCGGATCAGGGGGCAATACCCATCTCTTTTTCCTTTTCATGAACAGCCAGCCTGGTCTTGATGGCGGTGTCAGGTATCAGGCTCATGGAGTCGATGCCCAGCTCAACCAGGAAGGTGGCAAAGTCCGGAAAGTCGGAGGGGCCCTGGCCGCAGATACCGATCTTCTTGCCGCGTCGCTTGGCAGTGGCAATGACCATCTTGATCATCTCCTTAACCGCTTCATCGCGCTCATCGGCAATGCCGGTGATAATACCGGAGTCACGGTCAAGGCCGTAGGTGAGCTGGGTAAGGTCATTGGAGCCGATGGAAAAACCGTCAAAGATATCGGCAAAGGCGTCGGCGGAGATAACATTACTGGGAATCTCGCACATGACATAGAGCTCCAGGCCGTTTTCACCCTGAACAAGACCACACTCACGCATGACCTCGATCACCTTTTTACCCTCGGCCGGGGTGCGACAGAAGGGAACCATGAGCTTGATATTATTCAGTCCCATTTCATTACGCGCCTTGAGCAGTCCCTTGCATTCAAGCTCAAAGGCAGGCCGATACTTGGGATCATAGTAACGGGAGGCACCACGCCAGCCGATCATGGGGTTTTCCTCATCAGGCTCATAAAAGGAACCGCCCACCAGGTTGGCATATTCGTTACTCTTGAAGTCGGAAAGGCGGACAATAACATCCTTGGGATAAAAACCGGCGGCAATACGACCGACACCCTCGGCTACCTTGTCGACAAAGAACTGCTGCTTGTCCTCATAGGCGCCGGTCTTGGCATCGATCTGCTCGGCCACGGCCCGCTTCTCCGGGTCGTCGGAATTCTTCAGCTCCTCATAGTTGACAAGGGCCAGAGGATGCAGGCCGATGTGGGAGTTGATAATAAACTCCTCACGGGCCAGGCCGACACCATCATTGGGAATCTGACATTCGGTAAAGGCCTTCTCGGGAATGGCCAGATTCATCATGATCTTGGTCTTGGTCTCCGGCATGTCACCAAGGTCAACGGTCTCAATCTCATACTCCAGGAGGCCCTCATAGACGTAACCGGTCTCACCCTCGGCAGAGGATACCGTGATCTCCTGACCTGTTTCGATAAGCTTGGAGGCGTTGCCGGTGCCGATAACACAGGGGATGCCGAGCTCGCGGGAGATAATGGCGGCATGGCAGGTACGACCACCGCGATTGGTGACAATGGCGCCGGCGATCTTCATGATCGGCTCCCAATCGGGATCCGTCATATCGGTGACCAGCACCTGGCCCTTCTTGAAGGTGTGGATATCGGAAACATCATCAATACAGTGCGCAACGCCCTGGCCGATCTTGGCGCCGACCGCCAGACCCTCGACAATCACCTTGCCGGAGTCCTTGAGCTTGTAAGTCGACATGGAGCCCTTGTTGGCCTGGGAGTGAACGGTCTCGGGGCGGGCCTGGACAATAAAGAGCTCACCGGTCCCGACATTGACGCCGTCACCATCCTTGGCCCACTCAATATCCATGCCCTTGCCGTAATGATCCTCGATAATGCAGGCCCACCTGGCAAGCTGCAGGATCTCATCGTCATTAAGGACGTAGGATTTACGCTCCTCCGGGGTGGTCTCGATATTCCGGACCGGCTCCACGGAAGAGGCGTCATCGTCATAGATCATCTTGATCTCTTTGGAGCCCACCTTTTTGGAGACAATGGGACGCTTGCCCTCTTTGAGGGTGGGTTTGTAGATGTAATATTCGTCCGGATTTACCGCACCCTGGACGACATTTTCACCAAGACCCCAGGCTCCGGTCAAGAAAACGGCGTTTTCAAAGCCGGACTCCGTATCAATGGAGAACATGACCCCGGAGGAGGCGGAGTCGGAACGAACCATTTTCTGGATGGTGATGGAGAGGTAGACGTCAAACTGACCAAAACCTTGATGTTTGCGGTAAGAGATGGCGCGATTAGTAAAGAGGGAGGCAAAACATTTCCGGCAGTTTTCAATGATATTCTCGTAGCCGTGAATATTGAGATAGGTCTCCTGCTGGCCGGCAAAGGAGGCATCAGGCAGATCTTCCGCAGTGGCGGAGGAACGCACGGCAACGGCGACATTTTCACCATACTCCGCCTCCATTTTCTTGTATGCATCAATAATAACCTCGCGCAGATCTTCCGGGAACTCGGCATGACGGATAATATTCCGGCATTTCTCGCCGCGCTCGGCAAGATTATGCATATCCTCGGTATCCAGGTCGGCAAGAACCTCTCTGATTTCCGCTTCAAGGCCAGCGGCCTTCAAAAGATAACGGTAGGCATAGGCCGTAATGGCAAAACCATGGGGCACGGCCACACCTTTGTCGGTGAGATGTTGATACATCTCGCCCAAAGAAGCGTTTTTACCACCAACCAAGGGAACATCTTCAATGCCGATTTCATCGAACCAAAGGATGAGGGCCTCGTCATGTTTTTCTGCCATCTCGTCTACTCCTGGAATAGTTAAATTTATGATAGAGGGGATACGTTATATAAGAATGAGTAAAAAATTATAACTGGATGAAAGAAGGATGTAAAGCGATGTTGCCGGCACGATGGAGATAGGCGGCGGAACGGCTTAGATATCCGGCAAAATTCACACTTCATATAGCGAATCTTGCCTGGCAGGTCAACCCTAAACAGTCCGAAACCATTGAGTTTTTGCCGTCAACTGCTCAGCAGCCGCGCCGGCCATGGCACTATTTATTTTTTTACTTTGTTTTCCATATTTTATACCATGGCAGCAGTGGCAAAGGGCCCAGCCAATCAGCCCGTCGCAGCCGCCTGCCACTAGGTAGATCAACCCATGGAGTTGTGGACATAACCGGCACGGCCCGTCTGATCATGAAAAAGAGAGAAAAGGACCGGAAAAAACACCAGGCAGAAGACAGGCGTCGGTAAACACACCTACTACGGCCATGTTGCGGACCTGCCGAGAAAAAACTATGTAGCTTTAACAAAGAGAGGAAGGAAACATTATGGCATCACCGTCCACCATCGACCAGATCCTTACCGTGCTCAACACCGCCAACCATGCGGAACATGATTATTTCCAGGCCATCAGAATATTGGTAACCAAACGCAATGAAAGCCCGGTGAACTCGGCCGAATATGAAGGATTGCAGAAAAAGATAAACAGCGTCTACGCCAAGATCGAAGATGAGATCAAGACCAACCGCAACCCGCCGCTGACGCCCATTAAATTCGGCACATCGGGCTGGCGCGGCATTATCGGTAAGGATATCAACATCTACACGGTCAGGCTGGTTACCAGGGCCATTGCCCAGATCTACCTTGATCTCCAACATAATCAGGAACTGGCGGAGGCCCTGGGCACCACCGACCTTGACGAGGCCCGCCGGCGCGGCGCCGTGGTGGGGCATGACAACCGTTTCGGCGGCCCTCTCTTTGCCCAGGCCGCCTGTGATGTCCTGACCTCACTCGGTTTTACCGTCCACTTTGCCGGTGAATCCACCACCGGCGCCCTTTCCGCGGCGGTTCTCGAACTGGGCGCCGCCTTTTCCATCAACCTGACCCCCAGCCACAACCCGCTGGAATATGCCGGTTTCAAATACAATGCCGCTGACGGCGGCCCGGCGGCGCCGATCCTCACCAGCCGCATCACGGAACTGGCCCTGGCCTTCCTGGAGCGGGAGGTGCAGTTTGAGCCGACGCCTGAGCCGGCCCTGGTCCGCCAATGCGATCCCCTGGCCCTGTGGTTCTCCCTCTTCAAGAAAAACAAAGGCCGCCATGGCCTGGATATTGACGACATCATGACCAGGCTGGCCAGTCATGATGACCTTATCCTGGCCGTGGATTGCCTCCATGGCGCCAGCAGGATACATATCGATCGTCTTCTTGCCGGCATGCCCCAAAAAGCAGTGGTGAAAATCCGTACCACTGCCGATGTCACCTTTGGCGGTGTGGCGCCGGAGCCGTCACCCGCCAATATGGGCTCCGTCAATGCCGCCCTGCAACGCCATCCGCACCGCCTGAAAATCGGCGTGGTCATGGATCCGGATGGTGACAGGATCCGCTTCAGCGACGGCACCACGGAAATCGACATGAACGCCTTCGGCGCCATGGCCTACCACTTTCTCCACGAGGGCAAGGGGAAAAAGGGCATGGTTGCCAAGACCGTGGCCACCAGCAACATGGCCAACAGCCTGGCTGCCGCCTTTGGCGAAGAGGTATTTGAGCCCAAGGTGGGCTTCAAGGAATTCAAGCCGGTGATCGACAAGGCCCTGGTCTGCTTCGAGGAGTCGGACGGCATCACCGTCATCGGCCACACTCCGGAAAAGGATGCCTATATCGGCCTCATGCTGGCCCTGGATATGGTCCTGAGTCGCAACGAAAATCTGGGCGACTACTACCGCGAACTGGCCCGGCAATTCGGCGCCTTCTTCCCGGCCAAGGACGGTGTGGTGGTCAGCCAACAGGGCCATGCCCTGCAGAGCAGCCTGGATGGCCTGAAAAAATATCGTCCGGGCGACAGCCTCAAGATCGGCGCCACGGAAAGGAGCATCAGTCAGGTCATTGATATTGATGGTCTTAAGCTGGTCTTTGACGATAAGAGCTGGCTGTTGATCAGGCCGTCCGGCACCGAACCCAAGGTCCGCTTTTACGTGGAGGCGCGGACGGCACAGGGCAAAGAGGACCTCTTTATGTCGGCCAGACATATGCTGGCCGACATCGGCCTTTTGTAGCTTATGAGGTTCAAGAGACAAGATTCAAGGGGCAAGGTCCTAGGGGAGGATGGGCCGAGGCAACAGCCCTGTCGCCCCTTCTTTCCGTATCCAGGGTCAACCACCATGCGTTTCGACATGCTCAATGTACCCCAAAACGTCCCTTGTCCCTTGAGCCTTGAACCTTGAACCTTGAACCTACCTTGAACTTATCATTACGGCACGATCAAGCAAGGCAAGATGGCCTCAAGACATTGCCTCAGGCATATTCCGGATTAAGTCGGGCCAGACAGGCCTCCAGCCTTTCAATGAGGGTATCGAGCTCCGGCTTGGTCACCTGATCATCGGCCCCAACCGCCTCCCCCTTTCTCTTGAGGGAATCATTAATCATGGATGAAAAGAGAATAACCGGGATCTTGCTATAGGCCGGATTCTGTTTGATCTTCATGCAGAAGTGATGGCCATCCATGCGCGGCATCTCAATGTCGGAGATAACGGCCAGAATCGTGTTGTCCAACTCACCTGCCTCACGCAGACCTTCCAGATATTCCCAGGCAAACTGACCGTCCGAGTGGGCCTTGACGTGAAAGCCCGCCTTTTTCAGGGTGGCGGAGAGCTGCATAAGCACCACGCGGGAATCGTCGGCAATAACCACCTCTTTTGAATACTTCTTCTCAATGGCATCGGAATCATCGGTATCCCGTTCACTGTGAATAATCATGGAAGGGTCGATTTCCGCGACAATCCTCTCAAAATCGATCATCTGCACGGTCTGATCACCCAAGAGACTGATGCCGGTTATTGAGGCATTCTCGGCAATGATCTCGGGCGGTGGTGAAATCTGACTCCAGGAGAGGCGGTGTACCTTATCGACGCCATGGGTAATAAAACCAAAGGGCTTACCGTTCAGCTCAGCCACAATAACCACGCATTTTTTCCTGTCATCAGCCGTCTGTTCCACCTGGTAGCCGAAATAGTCACTGATATCGATCAGGGGAATGGTGGCGTTACGCAACAGAAACACCCCCTTGACACAGGCAGGGCTGTTCACCACCTCGGTGATCTCAGCGGGAAAGGCAACAAGCTCCCGCACCTTGGCGGCATTGATGCCAAAGACAACCTTTTTAGGCGTGGCGCTGCCCGGTTCCATGAATTCGAGGTAAAAGGTGATAACCTCAAGCTCATTGGTGCCGCTTTCCAGGAGAATCTTTGACTGGTTCGAGGCGCTTTGCTGTTTCATGTATGGAACTCCCGGTCCTGAGATATTGGCTGCAAACCGACAACACCGCTCTGGCCGGAGTGCCGGGATCCTGCCATCCCGCCTTCCTCTGTGGTGCAGGGCAAAGAGATGATGGAGGAAAAATTACTAATAGATACTGATTTCATCATAAAAGATAGAAGAAAATCAACGTGGAAATAAACAGCCCGGCAAAACTTCTCCCGCCTGGATCCGCAAGGATGGCCGACAGGCACGGCCACCAGGGATCACGAGGTCAAGAGCGACAGCCAGGTGGCAACAAAGAGGGTGATACTGATAATACCATTCATGGCAAAGAAGCTCATCTTGATATTGGAGAGATCCCTGGGCGTGACAATAAGATGTTGATAGAAAAGGGCCAGACCGGTAAGAGCGACACCGACGAAATAATAGATATTGAGCTGGCAGTAAAAACCGGTGGCGGCAAAGAGGACAAAGGCCACGGCATGAAAGAGCACGGCCAGTTTAAAGGCCCCTTCCCTTCCGAAGCGGGCCGGCATGGAGTGCAGGCCCCGCTCCCTGTCAAAATCGGCATCAAGACAGGCATAGACCGCGTCAAAACCGGCCACCCAAAAGAGCACGGCCGCCGACAGCATCCAGGGAAAGCCGAGCAGGCTGCCCTTGACCGCCACATAGCCGCCCAGGGGAGAAAAGGCCAGGGCGACACCGAGCACCACATGACAGAGCCAGGTGAACCGTTTGGTATAGGAGTAAAAGAGGGTAAGAGCGAGGGCCAGCGGAGCAAGCTTCAGGGTCAGAACATTGAGCTGGGCACAGGCCACAAAAAAGAGTGCGGCGGCCAGGATGACCATGGCCCAGGCCTCGGCCATCTTGACGGCGCCGGCCGGAATGGCGCGTTCGGCAGTGCGCGGATTCTCCCGGTCGAAACGGGCGTCAATAATACGATTAAAGCCCATGGCACTGGTCCTGGCGCCGACCATGGCCAAAACGATCCACAAAAAGGTGATGGCGTCGGGCACTCCTCCCCGGGCCAGCCAGGCCCCCATAAAGGCAAAGGGCAGGGCAAACACCGTGTGTTTGAATTTGATCATTTCAAGAAGATCGGAGATTTTTTTCAGCATTTTTTATCTTTAGGGTATCTAGAATTATTAGATATTTCGGAGGATCGCTTACCTGTTCAAGTTTGACAAACATCGAAACTAAAAACAGCAGCGCACCTGAGCAGCTATCGAATACCTGCCTTGGGGGCCTCTTGCCTCTTGCACCTTGCACCTTGAACCTTTACCCCTCACCACCCCTGCCAGCGGGGATACTCCACGGCCAGGCCGAGACTTTCCACAAGACGGGCCGCATAGTTGCGGGCCATCTCGTCAATGCTTTGCGGTTTCTGGTACATGGAAGGCATGGCCGGGCAGATGGTGGCACCGGCATCATGGACACGGAGCATATTCTGCAGGTGGGTGCGGTTCAAGGGGGTTTCGCGCACAGCCAGCACCAGGCGGCGCTGTTCCTTGAGCATGACGTCGGCGGCACGATGGATGAGGTTGGCGGAAAGGCCGCCGGCAATGGCCGCCAAGGTCCCCATGGTACAGGGCAGCACGGCCATGGCCCGGAAAGGGGCCGAACCGGAGGCCATGGGCGCGGTGAACTGTCTGATTCCCCACCAGGTCACCTCCCCCAGGTCGGCGGGTTCCAGGCCGAGCTCCAGATCAAGGACCTGCTCACCAGCCTCGGAGATAATAGCGTGCACCTCCACATCGATGTCGGCCAGCAGTGCAAAAAGCTCCCTGACATAGATCATGCCGGAGGCGCCGGTTATGGCAATAATAATCTTATCCCCCATGGGTCATCCTCTCATCGCATATTTTCAGAGGCAGAGAGCCGGCGGCGGCCTCGCCCCTCTTTATCAGAAATTCAAAAAAACGCTCCAGGGCGGCAATCTTAGCGGGCCCCAGATCATACTCCATGCCCTGCAGATAGCTGTGACAGGCCTGCACCGCCATGGGAATGCGCGGCGCCACCATCTCACATATCCGCATTAAATCATCTTTGCCCTCTTGCAGGCAACGCTCAAGCTCCTGATGGATCTCCAGTACGGTAAGGGGGGCACGGCGGCAGAACTCCTCACGCACCGCCCAGACGGCAAAGACAAAGGGCAGACCGGTATGCTGCTGCCACACCTCGCTGAGATCAAGTTGCACCGGAAAGGCCTCCTGCTCCTTAAGACGCAGGGCATCATCACCAATGGCCAGGACAGCATCATACTGCGCCGCGAGATTATGAATATCAATGGCCCCCTGACTATAGGCGGGCTGCACCCCGTAAAACTCCTCCAGGATGACCTTGACCAGGGCAACCGAGGTTTGTGATTGGGAGGAGAGCAGCAGCCGCCGGCCGTTGAGCTCGCCGATGGCCCGGCGGCAAAAGAGAAAGACCGAGCCCACCGGGCCGGTGGCGGAGATGGAGAGCCCGGCCAGGATCCTGTAGTGCTCCGGATGGGCGCCATACTCATGGGAAGAGATAAAGCCCAGGTCCAGCTCGCCGCCGTAGAGCTTTTCGTTTAAAACAGCAGGGGGTGCCTCGGTGACCCGCCATTCGGGACGCTGAACCGTACGACGCCACACCTCATAGAGGGGAGCGGTGTTAATGAAATTGACCATGCCGATGCGGGCCGTGGCCCTGCCCTTCTGCTCTTTCATAGTTTCACACCCAATAAACGTCCTTGACATGCGGCTCCCGTACCAGGAACTCAAGGGGTGACGACCCTTCATATGCCACCGCAATAAAGTGGGCGCTGCCGCCCGGCGCCAACCGGCCCAGCTCCGACCGGGCCACAATCTCGGCACCGTTCCAGGTAGCCATGGCCAGGATAAGGGCGGGATCAAGCTGCGGGTGGTCGTCGGCCAGGATATTCATTTCGCGCCACAGAGAAAGGCGCGGATTACTGGCCAGGCTATCGGTGCCCAGACAGGGCTTGAGGCCGACAGCCAGCATCTCGGCCAGCGGGGCCCGCCCCACCCCCAAAAAACGGTTTGAGCCGGCACAGAGACAGACTCCGGCCCTTCTTCGGGCCAGCAGGTCGATCTCCGCCTCATCAAGGTGGAGGCAATGCACACAGAGGGTCAACTCATCAAGGAGACCAAGCCGTTCCAGATAAGCAACCGGCCCGCAGCCCGGCACCGCAAAGCTGCCGTCCCAGACACCGCGCTCCTCCAAAAAGCTGCGGAAAGGGCCGTGGCCCGTGGCCAGGAACTCCACCTCATCCAGGGATTCACCGACATGGAGAGGATAGAGGCGCCGGAGCAGTGCGGCCCTCTCCTTGACGGCCTGCAACAGCGCGGCGCTGGTGGAATAGGGGGCATGGCAGGTAAAGTTATGACCGTCATCATGATCCTGCATGACCTGCAGGGCCAGGAGGGTGGCCTGTCTGGAAAGGCCAAGCAGTTCGGTGTAATAATCAACCCGGGTCATGTCATGGCAGGAGGCGGCAGGCCGCAGACCATTGCCGATATCCACCAGCAGAGCGACACCGTCAGCATGTTGGCGCGCCAGGACGGCGCAGGCCAGGGAGGTGTCATCCTCACCGGAACGGCTGGCGCGCAGGGCGAGGAGTTCGGTGATCCAGGCCGGCATATGGGCGGGAGCCACTTCTCTGTCGGTCATTGCCGCGCAGCCGCTCAGCTCCAGATGACAATGACAGTTGAGCAGGGCCGGTAGCAATATACGGCCCTCATGCTCCACCAGCCGGGCGTGCTTCCCATGGCGCAGGTGCCGGTATGGTCCCACCGCGACGATCATGCCGTTCTCAACCATAACCGCCCCATCAACAACAGGCGGCGCACTAATCGGCAAAACCCATGGGGCACGGTGCAGAATCGCCATGATCAGACCAGCGTATAGTCCATCCGACGTTGCCTGGGTGTCATACCCACGCCACTCACCAGCTTGCGGATCTCCTCCTCGGAGAGACGAAAGCTGACGCCGGCCGCTGCCACCACATTCTCCTCGATCATGGTGGAGCCGAAATCGTTGGCCCCGAAGAAGAGGGAGACCTGGGCGATCTTAGGCCCCTGGGTCACCCAGGAGGCCTGGATATTATCAAAATTATCCAGAAAGATACGCGACAGGGCCAGCATTTTCAGATACTCATGGCCGGTGGTCTTGGCCATGCCGTCATACACCGTATTATCGGGCTGAAAGGGCCAGGGAATAAAGGCGGTAAAGCCATGGGTGCGGTCCTGCAGGTCACGGAGTCGCCGCAGGTGCTCCAACCGTTCCGCAATGCTCTCCACATGGCCGAACATCATGGTGGCGGTGGTGCGCATTCCCTGACGATGGGCCTCTTCCATGACGGCAAGCCACTCATCGGCCGTGCACTTTCTGGGGGCACTCTCCTGCCTGACCCGATCAGTGAGGATTTCGGCACCGCCGCCGGGAATGGAGTCGAGACCGGCGCGCTGCAGACGGATGAGGACCTCGGGCATGGGTTTACCGGAAACCGCCGCAAAATGCATGACCTCAGGGGGTGAAAAACCGTGGACATGAACGCCGTACCCCTTCATGAAGCGCAGCATATCCTCGTAAAATTCCAGGCTCAGATCAGGATGGAGACCACCCTGCAGCAGAATCTGGTTGCCGCCCAGACGCTGGGTCTCTTCGATCTTTTTGCCAAGCTCCTCCAGGGAGAGCACCGAACCGTTCGCATCGTCCGGCGCCTTGTAAAAGGCGCAGAACTTACAGGCCGAGACACAGATGTCCGTGTAGTTGATATTACGATCAATGACATAGGTGACAATGGGCTCCGGGTGTTTGCGCTTGCGGATCTCATCAGCCAGCATGCCGAGATCAAAGAGGCTGCCCTCCTGGAAGAGCCTGACGCCCTCCTCCTCGGAGATACGACCACCGTCCAATATTTTCGCTCTTAATTCTTGCATTTTTTATTTCTCAAACCCTCCCAGCCCTCGCCACACAAACAAAGAGACCGGCTCAGAGTGTTTTTTTTTTATTTCCGACTTCCTGGTTCAATGTCGTTTCCACCCTCATCGCGACCTTCTCCCAGGGGGAAAGGGAGATTATGGATGCCTCCATTACGGACATTGACTCCTGAATCCTGATTTCTGATTTCTAAAAAATCAATATTCCTTAATCACATCATACAAGGTCCCGCGCTGGACAGGGGTGCGGCCCGCCTCCTTGATGATGCGCACCAGTTCCGGGATGGCCATGGCCTGTTCGGTATCAGCGCCGGCCATATGGGTGATTATCTCCTCCTTCACCGTACCATCCACGTCATCCGCACCAAAGGAGAGGGCCACCTGGGCCAGCTTGGGGCCGATCATAACCCAGTAGGCCTTGATGTGGGGGAAGTTGTCCAGAAAGATGCGGGAAACAGCGATATTTTTCAGATCATCCACCCCGGAGGTGCGGGACAGATCATCCATCTTGGTATTCTTGGGATGAAAGGCCAGGGGGATAAAGGCGAGAAAGCCGGCGGTCTCATCCTGGGCCTCGCGCAGGGCGGCCAGATGCTCAACGCGTTCCTCAATGGTCTCGATATGGCCGTAGAGCATGGTGGCATTGGTATTCAGGCCCAGGCGATGGGCCGTTTTGGCCACCTCCAACCAGCCCTGGCCGGAGAGCTTGTCCGGGCAGGTCTTCTCGCGGATTCTGGAGCTGAAGACCTCGGCGCCGCCGCCGGGGATGGAGTCCAGGCCCGCTGCCATGAGGATCTCCAGGGTTTCCTTCACCGGCTTGTCGGCCAGTTTGGCCAGGTGATCGATTTCCACACAGGTAAAGGCCTGGACATGAATGTCGGGCCGCACCTCTTTAATGCCCTTCAAAATATCGGTGTAGTAGGAAAAGGGCAGATCCGGATGAATGCCGCCCACCATATGCACCTCGGTGATCGGCTCATCAAGGCGATCACGCACCTTGCCGACGGCCTCCTCCACCGTCATCTCGTATGATTTGTCAGTGCCCTTTTCCTTACCAAAGGCGCAGAACTTACAGAGATTGGTGCAGATGTTGGAGTAGTTGACATGCTGATTGTAGATGAAATAGGCCTTATCGCCATTCTTGCGTTCGCGCACCATGTTGGCCAGATAGCCCACGGCCAGCAGGTCCGGGCTTTCATAGAGACGAATGGCCTCCTCCTTGGTGATGCGTTCAGCTCTTTTAACCTTATCGAGAATATCGCCCAGTCCTGCTTTGATTACCAGTGATTCCATATTTTCACGTCTGTTGAATTGATATCTTTAAGGTTCAAGGTTCAAGGTTCAAGGTTCAAGGTTCAAGGTTCAAGGTTCAAGGTTCAAGGTTCAAGGTTCAAGGTTCAAGGAAAGAGTCTAAGCGCATGGTGCAACGGCGGCAAGTGCCGGATCGTTTTATGGTCAAATATCGCATGGCCAATGCTGACCACCCCACGTTTCGACACGCTCAACGCCCCCCTCAGCCCCCAGTCCCCAGTCCCAAGCCCTCAGCCCTCAGCCCTCAGTCCTTGTCCCTCACCTCTCACCTCTAATCTCTCATCTCTCCCCCCTTGCCCCTTGCCCCTTGCCCCTTGAACCTGAATACAAGCCCGGCGGTTGCAGGCCGTTCTTCAGCACGACAAGCAACTCTTCCACCTTGTCCTGCAAGTCGGCCTCGCTCAAGGAGGCCAGGCCGAGACCGGCGTCGAGATAGGGGCGGGCATAGGCCTGGAGAAAGCGGTCAATGGCCGCATCAAGGATAAAGATCACCATTTCCACACCAATATCAGTACGGATAACACCCTGCTCCCGCGCCCTTGCACAGATCGGCCCGAAATAGTCGCTGGAAAAGAGCCGAACCTCGGCCAGCAGCTCCCGGCGGCGCGGCACCTCCTGCTCAAAGAGGACCTGCAGATACATCTGAAAGTATTGCGGATAGCGCTTAATAAAGTGCAGACCGGCCGTCAGGATGGCCTGTACCAGGGCAAAGAAATCCTCCTGCCGGGCCGTGGCCTCCTTGACCGCGGCCTTGACCTTGCCGACAAAGCGGCCGAAGACAAAGAGAAAAAGCCCTTCCTTGCTGCCGAAATACTGAAAGAGCGAGCCCTTGGAGATAGCGGCCGCCTTAACGACATTATTACAGCTGGCCCGCTGATAGCCCTGGGAGGCAAATTCAAAGAGGGCAGCCCTGATAATGGCCTGCTGCTTATCCTCGGCAAGATTGGCAAAGGTGCCCTGTGCAAATTTCGTAAAATCCATAATGTGACCAGGTGGTCATATTAACGCGTCCACCGGAGAAAGCAAGAGAGAATCGTTTGTTTAAACGATCGGATGGGTGAGAAGGGAGGCGTGAGGCGTCAGACGTGAGGTGTCAGGCGTCAGGCGTCAGGCGTGAGGCGTGAGGCGGCAGGGAAATCAGAAAAACGGCTGAGCTTTTTACTCCTCACTCCTCCCGCCTCACCCTTCATTGACAAAAAAATTGCATCACCCTTTCAGGCGGGGGAAGAAGAGGCCTGAACGCTTGCGGTAGGCAGGGTAGTCCGTGAAATGGCGGGCCAGGAGGCGCTCCTCAATGCGCACTTTGAGGTAGAGGATCAGCCAGAGAACAAAAAAGAGCAGCAGTCGCACCCAGCTGAAGGTGATCAGCAAGAGCCCCAGGCCGGCAAGGAGGATACTGGCGTACATGGGATGGCGGATAGAGCGATAGGGGCCATGGGTTACCAGGATCGCCCCCTCTTTAACGGCCGGCCTGATGTTAAAATGACCCAGCCGCATGACCTTAAGGGCCCAGCCCGCCATAATCAGCGAAGCGATCAGAAAGGGCAGCGCCGCGACATGCAGATCATGCCAGGTGGTACCGACAATCAGCAAAATGAGCAGGACAAACTGGCAACCGACCAGCGGGGCGCCCCATTTCTCGCTCACAGCCCTCCTCCACGCACCCAGGTCACCAGACGTCGCATCCCCTCCTCAGTGGAGACCCTGGGCTCATAGGGCAGGATGCGACGCGCCTTGGCAATGGAAAACCAGTGGGACTTGGCGAGCTGCTCCGCCAGAAAACGGGTCATGCGGGGCTCACTCTTTACGGCAAGGAGACCGTAGAGCTTTTCCATGACAAAGCCGAGCCTGTAGGCCTTGTTGAAACTGATGGAGCGAGCCACCGGCGGCATGGCCAGCTGCATAAAGAGATCGTTGATACACTCCCAGAGCCTGACCGGCTCCCCCTGGGAGATGAAAAAAGCTTCGCCGGCCGCCGTGCCGAAATGTTCCAGGTTATTGGCGGCCTGGATATGGGCATCCACCACGTTATCGATATAGGAAATATCCACCTTGTTACGGCCATCACCGACAATGCGCAGGCTGCCGGCCCGACCGCGGGCCAAAAGGCGTGGGATGAGATTGGTATCACCCGGCCCCCAGACCAGGTGGGGCCGCAGGGCCGTGGTCCGCAGCTGCGGACTGTTGGCCTGTAAGACGAGAATTTCAGCCATGATCTTGCTGCGAGCGTAATGACAGAGGACATTGTCGGCATAGGGGGCGCTCTCATCCACGCCGCGCAGATGACCACGATTAAAGACCACACTGGGCGTACTGGTATAGACAAGATTAGCCACCTGATTGTGGCGGCAGGCAGCCAGGACATTCTCCGTGCCCTTGACATTGATGGAAAAATAGTCGTGCCATCTGCCCCAGACCCCGGCCTTGGCCGCCACATGAAAGACCGTGTCGATATTATTACAGGCGCGGACCATGAAGTCCCGGTCGCGGATGTCACCCACCAGGCAAAGGGCACCGGCCTCCTCAACGGCCGGGTAACGATGGCGGCCCACCACCACGGTGCGCACCCCCGTTTTCGCCAGGGCCCGGACAATACCGAGGCCGATAAAGCCCCCGCCCCCTGTTACCAGCACGTTTTTCATTCTTCACCAACCTCTCGCGTAACAAAAAAAGGGGGCAATCACCCTCTTCTTTCAACACAAAGACACGGAGGCACAAAGAGTTCCTGTCCTTACACCCTTTGTGTCTCTGTGTCTTGTGTTGAAAAAAACCGTCTATTTTGAAACCCTCTTACCGTTCTTTAGCCAGCTTCTTGGCGGCCCAGACTGCCAGTTTCTCCCGGAATATCTTGGCATTATGGCGGATATCCACCGGGAATTTCGGATAAAAGAGGATGTGATCAATACCTTTGGTCATTTTATTCTGCACACCCAGGGCGCGCAGCTCCAGGGCCAGTCTCTCTGTATCACACCTTTTATCCACACATTCGACACAGAGCACCGGTATCTGCTTCCCCGGCCGGCCCACACCCACCAGGGCCGTGCGATAGACCTTGGCATGGACATTATAAATCGCCTCACAGGGAATGGTATAAAGCGGTCCGTTGCGGGTCAAGACCCGATGGGCCTTGCGGCCACAGAACCAGAGGCGCCCCTGCTCATCAAAATAGCCCATGTCGCCCATGCGATGCCAGAAGGAATCACCATCCCGGATCTTGGCTGCCTTGTTCTCCTGCGGATTATTGTCATAGGCCCTGGTCACCACCGGCCCCTTGACAATGATCTCGCCGATTTCACCGGGAGGCAGAATGACGACCTGATGATAGCGTTCCACCGGTCGATCAGCCGCCTGCATGATGCGGATGCTAAGACCGGGCAGGGGCCGCCCGACGCAGGTGCCCTTGCCGGTCATGGTCAGGGGCCAGGTCTGCCCAACGATCTCCGAACCGGTCATGGAGGCAATGGGCAGGCATTCGGTGGCGCCGTAAGGGGTATGGACCTCGCCGCCGGCCGCCATGGTGGCAAGGACCCTTTCAATAAGCTCACCGGCCACCGGCGCCCCGGCCATGAGAATCTTCTTCACCGGCAGGACAATGCCCTTATCCAGGCAATAGCGGCTCACCACATTCCAAATGGCAGGCGAGCCAAAGGAGTAGGTGACACCCTGGTCCAGCAGGGAACGGACAAACTTTTCGGCATCCACCCGGGCCGGTTTGGCCGGGTCCATGTCAGGCAGCACTGCCGTGGCGCCCAAAGCCGTGGAAAAGAGGGCAAAAAGCGGAAAAGCCGGTTGATCAACCTGGCCCGGACCGATCTGATAATGGCTCCGGATCAGCTCAAGCTGGGCATGGAAGATGCCGTGCGTATACTGCACTCCCTTGGGCGGGCCGGTGGAACCGGTGGTAAAGATAATGGCTGCCTGATCATCGCGTCCTGCCGCAAAAACAGCCGGATCAGGGGCAACCGACCTGCTTATCTCCGCCAGCGAGGCGCCGAGAATGCCCAGGGATTTGCCGACACAGACCCTGCCCGTGATGCTCTTAAAGGGACGCGGAAAGAGGAGCTTGAAGATCTGCGCCTTGGGAATACCGATCAACACGTCGGGCTTCACCGCGCCGATACAGCGCAGCAGGTTTTTGTAGCCCATGCCCGGATCAATGAGGATCACCGTGGCACCCAGGCTGAAAAGGGCAAAGGTCAGGGCAACAAAATCCCGCGAAGGGGGCACCATGAGCATGACACGGCGGTCGGGACCAATCCCCTGGCCCCGCAAGGCACTGACATAACGGGCCGTACAGGCGCGCAGCTCCGCAAAGGTGCAGCGGCTATAGTGGCCGGCCCGCCCCTGAATCAGGGCAATCTCGTCAGGCCGCCGGCTCGCCACATCAGCCAGGGTCTGGGCAATATTAAAATTCATAGAGGCTACACTTCTCTTTCAATCTTTAATAGGGGCAAGCTGCAAGGGGCAAGGGGCAAGGGGCAAGGTCCAAGGTACAAGGTCCAAGGTACAAGAGGGAGGCGAGGCAGATGACGGGGTGCGGCACACCAGTGCTGCCGCCCATCGTCGCGCGACAAGGCGCCCTGAGCTTGTCGAAGGGCGTTTCGACACGCGCAACGCACCCCTCTCTCCTCTCTCCTAACCCCTAACTCCTCACCATCAATCCCCTGGATTGCCACGCTCCCCTCGCAATGCCGTGCCTCACCTCTCACCTCTCACCTCTTCCCTCTTGTTGAACCTTGCCCATGCACCTGGTGCCCCACCGTTAGACAAAAAAATTCTCCACCAGGGGGGCCACCTCGTCAAAGGCATCCTCCAGCAGATAGTGGCCGGCCTCGGCAAAGTAGTGGCAGTGGGCCGCCGGAAAACGGCGCTGCCATTCGTGCAGGAAGTGGTCATTAAAACAAAAATCCCTGCCGCCCCAGCAGATAAGCATCTCTTTATGCCGCAGGGTGGCGAGCTTCGCGTCGATACGGGCCAGCACCGGCCAGCTGGGGTGTGATTTTTTCAGGGGGATATCCCGGACAAAGCGATGGGTGGCAATGCGGTTTGCCCAGGAGTCATAGGGCAACAGGAAGCCGGCAGCCACCTCTTTGCTCATCTTTTTGGTCACCGCCATGGAGATTGCCGGCCGGGCAAAGCCGTTCAACCCCTGGACAATCAGCCGGCCCAGGAGGGGAACGCGGCACAGCGCAATGCGTAGAGGCATACGGCTGGAGAGAAAGGCGGCTGTATTGAAGACACAGATCTTCTCCAGCCGGCCGGGGTGGTCCACGGCCCAGCCCATGCCGATGGCACCGCCCCAGTCATGGAGCACCAGACTGCATTTTTCCAGACCGAGATGATCCAGCAGGGCAGTGAGATTGGCAATATGGGTGGCCAGGCTATAGTCATACTCCTGCGGCTTATCAGACAAACCGCAGCCCATGTGATCCGGCACAATAAGCCGAAAACGACCTTGCAGCCGCCTGACCAGATTGCGATAGAGGTACGACCAGGAGGGATTGCCGTGCAGCATGACCAGCACCGGCCCCCGGCCCTCATCCAGGTAGGAGAGTTTGTGGCCGTTAATGGTGAGGGATTTGGGGCTGAAGGGATACTGCGCCGCATGGACCATTACCAATCAATCCCCAGCATGAGAGAGTTGATGCCGCTGCCTATACCGAGCAGGGCGGCCCGTTCACCGGCCTTCAGAAGCTGCTGTTCAATACCCATGGCCATGGTAAGCGGCGCGGAAACCGATCCGACATTGCCGAACATGGCCAGGGTCTCAAAATTCTTGGCCGCATCCAGGCCCAGGGTGCTGAAGAGCAGATGGGCGTGGGCCCGGCCCACCTGGTGACAGAAAAACCGATTAATATCCGCCTGCCGCCAGCCGAGTTCGGCCTGAAAATCCTGCCAGCAGCGGGCCGCGGTTTCCACACCCTGCTGGAGGAGCTGTTCCGAATCCGTGGCCATCAAGACACCGCCCTGGCCAGGCAGGCCGCCCTGGCAGAGGTCATTATGGCTGGTGTTGGCTCGGCAGGCGCCGCCCACCAGGTAATGGCCGGTATCGCTCGACGCCTTGCTTTCCATAACCAGGGCCACAGCCCCGGAGCCGATGGTGAGCGAGGCAAAGGCAGGTTTGATCGACTTGCGGCTCAAGGTGGTGTCCTGCAAAAGATGCGTAATAGTGGACTCCACCAGGCCCTCAGCGGTTTCGCCGGCCACCACGATACCCTTCGTCACCTGGCCCAGCTCAATCATATTGGCCAGCATGATCATACCGTTCAGAAAACCCAGGCAGGCATTGGACAGATCAAAGATCTGGCAGCGCTCCGGCAGGCCAAGGCGACGATGGACAAAGGCAGCGGTGGCCGGCTCCATCATGTCACGGCACACCGAGGTAAAGATCAGGCACTCCAGCGCACCGGCGTCAACACCGGCCCGGGCCATGGCATCCCGGCCCGCCAGGGTGGCGCCGTCACTGGGTCTGGTGCCGGCATCCCAAAAACGACGGGCCGCGATACCGCTCATCAGCTCCAGACGCCCCTCGGGCAGCTTCAGGCGCTCGTAGACCGGGGCCAGCCGCGCCTCAATAGCAGCAGAGGTCACCTCATTGGGCGGCAGGGCATAGCCGGGAGTATGCAGACAGACACGGGAATATTTCATGGGACAACAGAAGATAAAGAAAGAAGTTAAAGAAGGTAGAGGAGTTAAAGAAGGTAGAGAATATACCCCCGGAACTCCTTTCTCACGCCTTCCTTCCACATCTCCTCTACCTCCTCTACCTCCTCTACCTTCTTTCTATTCTTAAATCATTCATTTCCGTGGCAAAAATCAGCTCACACTCTTCCTGACAATCTCGGCATCAAAGTAGTTGAGTCCCATGCCGGCGTCCACCACCAGGCACTGGCCGGTCATGCCTGAGGATCTTTCGGAGAGCAGAAAAGCGGCCACATCAGCGGCCTCCTTGGTTGCCAGGGCACTTTTGCGCGGGATTACCTTTTCGGCAAAGAGATAGCTGTCGATATAACCTGGAATACCGGCCGAGGCCGAGGTCTTCAGCAGACTGGGGCAAACTGCGTTAAAACGCACCTCGCTGAAGGCGGAAAAGCTCTTGGTGAGAAAAGCAAGTGAAGATTCCAGGGCCGCCTTCACCGGCGCCATATAGCCGTAATTTTCAGCCGCCATCCTGGTGGTGGAGATGGAGATGGTCACCATGGAGCCATTTTCGGCCAGCAGCTCCTTGAAGTGATTGGCAATGGCAATAAAAGAGAAGCAGGAGATATCCATGGCCTGCAGGAAATCTTTTTTCAGGGTGGCGTGAAAGGGTTTGAGCCCCTCTGAATAGTTGGCAAAGGCAATGGAGTGGACAATGCCGGCAATGGGCCCTTCCACCTGCTCCTTGATCTCGTCGCGGAGTCGGACAATGTTGGCCTCATCCTCCACATCACAGATAAAGACCGCACTGGCCGGAAAGAGCTTGCGGGCCGCCGTGGCTCGTTCCTCACTGCGCACCACATGGATCACCTCAGCGCCCTCTTCCCGCAATACCCGGCCAATAGCACAGGCCACCGACTTCTTGTTGGCCAGCCCAAAGATGATTATTTTTTTATGACGCAGTCCAAGAAAACTCATTTCTGATCAGAAGTTAGAGAAATTAGAGAAGTTAGAGAAGGTAAAGAAGTTAGAGAATGTAAACATCCCCTGGAACTCCCTTCTCACGCCTTCATTCTGCACCTTCTACACCTCCTCTCCCTTCTTTATCTCCCTTACCTTCTTTAACTCCTCTAACTCCTCTAACTTCTTTACCTTCTTTACCTTCTCTACCTTCTCTAACTCCTCTACCTTCTCTAACTCCTCTACCTTCTCTACTCCCTCTCCTTCAAGGCACAGGCAAACTCAACCTTGACCGCCACCTTGCCTGCCACTTTAACCGAACCCTTCATGAACCAAGCCGGTCCCACCTTTTCGGTAAGGATGGCGGTCAGGGTAATGCGATCGCCCGGCCGGACCTCCCGCTTAAACTTGGCCCCAAGGATACGGGTCAACACCGGCACACCGGCGGGCATCTCGGGATCGACCTTACCCTTATTCAGGTTTTCTGCTATCAACAAGGCGCCGGCCTGAAAAATCGCCTCGCAGAGAAGCACACCGGGCATAATCGGGTAGTCTGGATAATGGCCGATAAAGAGTTCCAGATCTGTATCAATCTCCTTCTCGGCGACGATCTTGTCACCACTTAAGGAAACGATGGAGTCGAGCCACAGGAAGGGCGGCCGATGGGGAATATGGGATGTAATGAAGTCAGGATGATGGAATTCCACAAGCAGCTCTTCTTTGTTTTTCAAGGCCGTCTTGAATAATTAGTGTCTGTCACGAGAGGAGGTAAAGGAGTTAGAGAATGTAGAGGACGCAAAGGAGAGAAGCAACAAGAGAGTTCCGGAGACTGCTTTGCATTCTCTAACTCCTTTAACTTCTCTACCTTCTATACATTCTTTACCTTCTTACATTCTTTACCTTCTTTACTCCCGACCTCATAATCCGCCGGTGACCTCAAGAACGGCGCCGTTAATATAGGCAGCTTTGGGCCCGGCTAGAAAAAGTACGGCATCAGCCACCTCTTCAGGTTTGCCAAAACGGCGGGCCGGCACCATCTTCTTATAGGCCTTGAGCTGCTCCTTGTCGAGATCATCGAGGAAATCCGTGGCAATAAAACCGGGCGACACGGCATTTACCGTTATTTTACGTTTGGCGGTCTCCTTGGAGAGCGACCTCATCATGCCGATCTGGCCGGCCTTGGAGGCGGCATAATTGGCCTGGCCGGCAAAACCGAGATGCGACATGGGCGAGGTGATAAAGATGATCCGGCCATACTTCTGCTTCATCATGAGCTGCACGGCAAACTTGCTCATGGTGTAGCCGCCGGTAAGATTGACATCAATCACCTGACGCCACTCCTCCTCCTTCATCATGGCCAGCACGGCATCACGCCGAATTCCGGCGTTATTGATCAGCACGTCAATGGTATCAAACCGCGCCTCAATCTCGCCGAAAAGTGCCTCCACTGCGCCATAATCACTGACATCACAGGCAAAGAGATGGAGACGGGCAGCCGCCTCGCCGCATCTGTCTCGAAAGGCCTCGGCCGCTGCATCATTGCCAGCGTAGAGACCAATAACAATGGCCCCCTGGTCAAGGAAAGCCGTGGCAATAGCAGCACCAATACCCCTGGTCGCCCCAGTTACTACAATCTTCTGGCCATTAAAATTGAACATAATATACTTTAATTGCTGAACACAAAGGCACAGAGGCACAAAGTTTTCAATTAACAACTCTCCGTATCCCTTGTTTCATAACGGGAACATTAAAATTTAAAAGCAATCCTAACCACAACTCTAACTGCTTTAGGTAGGTCAAAAGTTGGGCTTCAAAAATTGGTTCAATTTGTTTAACCGCTTTTAGTTCAACAACAATCTTATTTTCCACCAATAGGTCCAAACGATAGCCGCAGGACAATTTTACATCCTTATATTGAACAGGAACTGCCTTTTGGCGCTCAAAGGAAAGACCTCGCAAAGTAAATTCATGGCAGACGGCCTCTTCATAAGCCGATCCCAAGAGTCCTGGCCCCAGAATTTTGTGTCCCTCAACGGCAGCACCTAATATCCGCCTCGACAATTCATTCAGTTCTACCTGCTGATTTTCATCAAGAACCACAACAAAACCTCTGTGTCTTTGTGTCTCTGTGGTGAAAGATAAAGACCCCCTTAACTTCGCAGGTAGGCATCGGCGTCGTTGGCAACAATAACGCCGTAATTAATGGCGCCGAGCCAGCCACTCATGATGATGCCCACGGAGCCGACATGGAAGAGACCGGGCAGGGCCTTGAACAACTTGCGCGACACATCAAGTCCTTCGAATTTGGTACCGAAAGAGGAGCCCTTGGTGTGCAGGGTATAGCGGTTGAAGGTACGTGGTGTGGCCGCCTCCACCCAGTCACATTTGTCCCTGATATCGGGAATGTAGCGCTCCAGGTCGACAAAGCAGCGTTCCACCATCTCTTCCTTGGCCTGCTTATACTCATCCTCGGAGAGCGCGGCCCAGTCGTCGAAACGGGCATTCATGGAGGCGACCACCGTATAATCCTCCTTTTCGTCCGGCCGTGTCTTGGGATAGTAGACGGAAAAGGTGCGACTCCTGGTGTCCATGCGCAGCATCTCTTCAGAGGAGAACTGCTCGGCCGTGGAGGTAAAAAGCAGGTCGCCGATAGCAGGGATGGTCTCGCCGGGACGAATACCGAAATAGACCTGACAGCTTGAGTTGTTGACCTTGACCTTGTCGATGCGATCCAGAAATTCCTCCGGAAAGGCCTGTCGACCAGCCAGGTTATAGATGGTATTGGTGATACCGCTGTTGGAAACCACGCAGGGCGCCTTGATCAGCTTCTCCCCCACCTGCACGCCCACTACCCGGCCGTTGTCCACCACCACCCGATCCACCTTGGCCCTGGTGCAGAGGGTAACGCCGTTGCGCTGCAACTCGTCGGCCATCAGGCCAATCAGCCGGTCCGTGCCGCCCTTGAAGGTGAAGACGCCCCTGTTCATGAAGTTGGAAAAGACAATGCCGTAGGTGATGGCCGGTTCGTCAAAGGTGGAGCCGTTGGCATAGGTGATGGGCTCCATGAGAAAACGATGCACATCCGTACGGCCGGGAAAAAACTTCTCAAAAAGCTGCCGAGTGGTCATGCCGTCATCGTCATAGAAGTTCATGGCGTTGACCGTGGCAAAAAAATCATCCACCACCTGGCGCGCAACAGCAAAGTCGCGCACCAGCTTGTCGGTGAAATCCACCTTGTCAAAGGTGGTCTTCAGGGAAAACTGCGGATTGTCAAAGACAATATCGGTGAGCTGGACAATGGAGTCGCGGATCTCCCTGGTCCAGTATTTTTTACAGGTCTTGACCATGCCGTAGGGAAAACCGTGCAACGACACATCAAAGATATGGGACTTGCGCTTGAACCAGGTGGCCAAACCGCCCAGCTTAAAATGATGCTCCAGAAGCAGCACCGAGTGACCGACACTTGCCAGACGATTGGCACAGGTCAAGCCACCAAGGCCGGAACCGATGACAATGACATCATAGGTCTCTTTTATTTGATCAAGGGGAGTGAAGGACATATTTGATTAAGAATGTGATGTGTATATTTAAAGAAGTTAAAGAAGGTAAAGGAGTTAGAGGAGTTAAAGAATACCCAGGAGGAAAAAACGGAAGTTACTCCTTCTTATCTTTGAGGGCTATTTGCTTCGCATAGTTATTAAGGAGGCGACTGGTATCTTCAAGAAGGGCTTGCAACGTATCAATCGGTGTATATTGAAGATCATTGACAAGGATCAAATAATAACGACACTCCTCCAAAGAACCTTGGGCAATATTGTAAAATCGAAGTTTATCAGCTTGACCCTTTTTCTTAAATCCTTCAGCGATATTTGCGGCTATGGAAACGGCCGCACGCCGCAATTGAGAGGTTAGCCCAAACAGTTCATGGGAAGGGAAATCAGCTGTAACCTTATAGGTCAGGAGAACAAATTCATGGGCTTTTTGCCAGACTTTAAGATCCTTAAAGGTCTTTGCGTAAGCGGCCATATACAAAACACTCCTTTCAATTCTCCCACAAACTTCTCTATCTTCTCTATCTTCTCTAACTCCTTTACCTTCTGTAACTTCTCTACCTTCTCAACTTCTACTTCAATATTCTCTGATTCACAATGGTCACGCCGCTCAGCATGGCGCCGACAATCCCCAAAAAGCCTTGATCCGTGCCGGCCATGAAGAGATTGCTGTAGGGTGTTACACCGTCTTTTATCTTGATGGGGCTGCCATAGACCGCACCCTGGGCCTTGGCGGTGAAGCGTTCAATGGTCAAGGGGGTAAAACTGTCGTGATATACCCTATTCTCGTGGTAATTCCCAATTATTTCCGAGACCCTGGCAAAGGTCAGCGCCTCGCAATCGGCCTTTAACCGCTGATATTCCTGCCGGGACGCCTGCCGCCAGATATGGTAATTAGCCGCGTTGGTGATCCGTACCTGAAAGACGTCCGTGGCAGGCAGGTCCTGAAAGTTCTCCGGAAAACAGATAACACCCCAGTCGGCATTAATGGCAGTGGGCGGCCGGCAATAGGCAAGGGTCGGCCCACTGTTATAGAAGATTATGGTGTGATCCGCAGCCAGGCTCTCCTTGCGGGCCATGGGCAACACGGAGATTGATTCAACAAAACTCATGCGGCCTTCATACTTGTCAGCCTGCGGCGGCCAGTCCACCAGGGCGGCCGTTCCCGGGACACCCACGGTGGAAAGCAGCGTATCACAGCTGATAAAGTCGCCGCCGGCCAGTTGCACGCCCCGCACCCTGTCACCCTGGCGCTCCACGGATTCCACCTTGGCGCGGTAACGCAGCTCACCGTCATAACCCTTGTAATGCTCGACCAGCATGGCCAGAAAATCCTTCATGGTGCCGTGCGGTCGAAAGAACCCCTCCAGGAACAGGGCCTGAAACATGATGACAAACTGGCCCAGATCCATATCATGCTCCTCACTGTTGCCGTAAACCATCAGCGGCAGGAGAAGCATGTCGATCAGCAGTCGATCGGGGATAATCTCACCTAAAAAGTGCCGGGTAGAGCGCCAGGGCGCCGGGGCAAAGGGGTCATAGGCCCTGACCGCGGTCACCAACCTGGCAAAGGCGGCTCGGCAATGGGGAAAATGGTGGCCGACTTCCTCGGTAAGCAGGGCGAGATCATTGGAAAACTGCAGGGAAACATCCGGAAACCGGATCAAGGAAGAGAACTGCTGGTGGGTGGTAAAACGCTTGCGGGATAACTTCAACTGCCGAAAGAGTCGGCTCAGGGGGGCATGCCGATCACCAGCCTGGGCATAGTTTGTCATGGCATGCAGACCGGTTTCCAGCAGAAAACCATGTCTGTAGTAGTATGAGTTCAGGCCGCCTGGCAGGGAGTGCTGCTCAAGGATGAGGGTCTTCAGACCAAAACGAGCCGCGCGAATGCCGGCGGCAAGCCCGGAGAGGCCGCCGCCGATTATGATGAGCTGATAATCAGCCAAACCACTATTTATCTTTCAGTTTTGGTTCAAGATAATTGACGCAGCTGGTAAGGGTGGCAAGCTCGGGATAATCTTCCTCGGGGATCTGCAGCTGATAACGCTTGCGAAGCTCCATGACGATGTCAAGAAAATCCATGGAGTCAAGATCAAGCTGATCGCGAAGAGGCTTGTCGGCATCAAGATCATCAAACTCTGCGTCTTCGTCAATATCTGCAATGATTTCCAGGATTAAATCGTTTATTTCAGCGCGGGTCATAGAGGCCTCTATATTAAATTCAGGAGTTAAAGAATGTAAAGAAAGAGAGAAGGTAAAGAATCACCCCTTTCTTTCTCTAACTTCTCTAACTTCTCTAACTTCTTTTTTATCTTCTAATTTCGATATTTTTTGACAATGACGACAGAGTTGACGCCAACCATGCCGAATGAGTTATTCAAAATTGCTTCAATATTGTCAAGTTGTTTTGCCTTATTGGCGACAATATTGGGCAAATCGCAGTCAGGATCGAGGTTTTCCAGGTTAATTGTCGGATGAACCATATTATCGGTGAAGGATGGCAGATTGGCGGCCAGTTCCAGGACACCGGCCGCGCCCATGGCGTGGCCGATATGACTCTTGGTATTGTTGATATAGGTATTGGGACAATCTGCAAAAACACGGCGGATGGCCTTGCATTCCTCCACATCCCCCTGTCGGGTGCCGGTGGCGTGGGTGTTGAGGATGGTAATATCCTCGGGCCCCATGCCGGCCCGCTCCAGGGCCAGCTCCATGCACTGCGACTGGCGTTCGCCAAAGGGCAGGACAAAATCTCGGGCATCGGAGTTCATGGCATAACCGGCAATCTCGCCGTATATCTTGGCACCACGCGCCTTGGCCCTGTCAAGGCGCTCCAGGGTGTAGATACAACCGCCTTCGGAGATGACAATACCGTTTCTGGCCATATCAAAGGGCCGACTGGCCTTGGTGGGGTCCTGGTGTTCGGCCAGGGCGCCCTGGGCCTTGAAGCTGGCAAAGATACCGAAGGAACCGACACATTCGGAGATGCCGCCGCACAGGGCCAGATCAACCTCGCCCAGGCGCAACATCTGGACGCCCTGGATCAAGGCGGCATTACCGGCGGCACAGGCGGCACCCACCGCATAATGGGGACCGGTGATGCCCAGGCTCATGGTTACCTCGCCGGGCGGGTTGTTCAGGACGGTACGGGGATTATGGTGGTGGGTCCAGTAGTCGGTGTTGTAATCAAACTGACTGATATTATAGACCTCGTTTTCGGTCTCCACCGTGCCATGCTCGGTGAGGCCGAGATAGACCCCTGTCTTGTCCTTGCCGTACTCGCTGAAATCAATACCGGCATCATTGATGGCCTCGTGGGCACAGTAGACACTGATGCAGCCGGCCCTGGTGCCCCGCTTATTCTCTTTTTTCTTGCGATACCTGGTCTCGGCAAAGCGGCAGACACCTGCCGGCGCCGGCTCCATATAGCGCAGATCAATGGTGGTAATCTCGCTGATGCCGGCCAGCACCTTGCGGCGATACTCAGTCAGGTTTGCGGCGTTAGGCGCCGCCAGCCCCACACCGGTAATGACGACACGCTGATTTTCTGGTAGGTTTGTCATGTATAAAAAAAAGTTAAAATCAGAGCAACGTGCTTACCGGCCCGTCCAACAACCCATTGAAAAAGATAGCGAGCACAGCTGAGGCAAGGAAAAATGAGGCGAAAAGCGCACTTTACATGTGGTAAATGAGCATTTCGGAGTCTCGCAGGCTCGCTTACCTGAGCCGAATTTTCACGCCGCATCAGTAGATAGCGAACAAAGAGAGATCTTCGAGCGCTGTGGTTTTTCAACGGGCTGCCAAGAGGTAAACACCCCATGTATCTGCTTATGCTGCGAGCAACAAAATCGATATGGCCGGCCAGGCCGGGCCGCTCCCAGCCCGGTAAGCCCCAGACGATTTCATGCTCGGCAGCCTGCAGATGTTTTTCGTGAAGGCGTGGTACTATAGCTCAAATAATCAGGACCTGCAAGACAAGTGACGGCGATCACCGCCACCCTTTGCAACAACCCGGCAATTTGAAGGAAAACAACAGTGGAATCCATGGAAAAAGAGATCGAGAAAAAGCTGCTGGCCGGCGAGAGTAAACAAGCCATCTGGCAGGAGATGCAGAGCGAAAAGGAAGCGGAAAAGGTCCTCTTTTATCTCAACAACAAGGCAGGTCTCAAAGAGAGGGTACGCTTTCAATATGCCAATCTGGCCCTGGCCCTCATGCTGGCCTTTATGACCGCCAAGGAGCTTATCACCCTTTTCTCTTTCGGGCGACTGGACATCCCTTTTCTCACCGGCCTGGTGGTGCCCATTATCAATGTCTATATACTTAAAGAGATCCTGCGCTTCCACCGCCTGGGCTACCAGTACCTCTTTGTCCTCACCACCCTGTCGCTCATCCTGCCCAAGAACCATGCCGCCCTGGAGCTCTCCATGAGCATCGCCATGATAACACTCTCCGGTTTTCTCTACCTCAAGCTTTTCCCCAAGGGAGAAGGGGTGAGGAGTGAGGAGTGAGACAATATGGTTGACACCTTAGTAGAGAAAAGAGACCTGCCATCCTTGCAAGCGTGGGTTAAATTGAGTCGAAAAACGGCTCAA
>PKTX01000016.1 GCA_002868945.1 Desulfobulbaceae bacterium | reverse complement strand
TATTTCGGAGTCTCGCTCCGCTCGCTTACCTGTTCGAGTTCAAGAAGCATAGAAAATAAAAAGCGCAGCATATTAATGATATGTGAGCATTTTTATTTTCGTGGCGACGATGAAATCGGGCAAAATGGCAATTATATCAAGATACCCTTTAGTATGATCGCCGTACGGCGCATTGCTTGTCAGCCATGCGGCTTCCGTTCGTTTCCACTGGCTCTTTCTTCCGAAGCGTCGCCCTGTCCGAAGCGCCGGGCGTCACCGGCCGAAATGATAATGTATATCAACTATACTGCCAAGGGCTTTAGCCGGCATTTTTCAGAAAGATCGCCACAGGAAAGCGGCACATGGTGCGGGGGGCCGCCATCTGCCACCCGGCCTCCCCGTGACAGCTTTTTTACTCCTCACTCCTCACTCCTCACTCCTCACTCCTCACTCCTCACGCCTCGCCGAAGGCCTCACCCGTCGTGGAAAAGGGCGGTGATGCCCAAAGCTATGACGCCATCACGGTATGATAAAACAACTCGGAAAGGTGAGTCTGTGAGAAACAGGGTCTTACACGGCAAAGCCGCCGTCCAGGTTGATGGTCTGGCCGTTGATGGAATCAGCAGTGCGACCGGCCAGGAAGATGGCCAGGGCCGCGACCTCGTCCGCCCTAACCACCTTGCCGGTGGGGAGTCCCTCGATAATCTTTTCCATGATCACCTGGTTGGGGGCGCCGAGGCCCCGGGCGATCTGGGCCAGGCCCTGGTCCAGCATCCTGCCTTCCACCGGGCCGGGATTGATGGCCACGGCCCGCACGCCCCTGGCGC
Organism: Desulfobulbaceae bacterium; assembly: GCA_002868945.1. GTDB lineage: Bacteria > Desulfobacterota > Desulfobulbia > Desulfobulbales > SURF-16 > BM506. The sequence goes on along the minus strand of PKTX01000016.1, from coordinate 23,221 downwards.
CGTACTCAATGGCAATGGATCTGGTCAGTGAGTCAATGGCCGCCTTGGAGGCGGCATAGGCCGCGGCCATGGCAATGGGCTTTTGCGACAGAGAGGAGGAGATGTTGATCAGCATCAGATTATTGCCGCAGTGGCGGATGGCCTCCCGACAGCAGAGAAAGACACCGGCCAGGTTGGTGTCGATAACCTCCTGGAAATCGGTCAGGGCCAGGGATTCAAGGGGGCGAAGATGGGTGAAGATACCGGCGCTGTTCACCACGATATCAGGCAGACTGCCGGCATCCACAAGTCGGTTAAAGGCGGCACAGACCTCCTCTTCACGGGTGACATCCACCTGGTGGAGGGTCCACTTGTTATGGGCGGCCAGGTCGCGGATTGTGGTAACGTCCCGGTCCCAGATGAGGACGCGGCCACCATGCTCAGAGGCGAGCCGGGCCACGGCAGAGCCGATGGTGCCGGCACCGCCGACAATCAGGATGGTTTTTTTCTTCAGGGTCATGGTCACACCTCAAGTTCAATGTCGGTCCAGCGGACCAGGTCGGAGAAGGGGGCGGTGCCGTCATGTTTCCAGCGCATGGTGGGGCGGTGCATGAGGCCTGGTCGGGTAATTCGGGACACGCCCATGGCGCCGAGTTCAGCGGCCAGGGTGTTGATGCGGGTCTGGTCTGCCTCAATGCCGACATTCTGCAAATAGGTGCTGAAGGGCTGCAGGAGGGGCAGGGCATCCGCCAGCTCCTGCACTGGGCAGACCCGCAGGAAACGGGTGGGCAGCACTGTGTCGAAGTGGGCCTCCTTCTCATGGATCAGGGTGGCCGAGGAGCGGGCAAAAAGCTCCATCTCCTGGTGCTGGGCCGCCTCAAAGAGGGCAACGTTGCGGGCCATGGCCAGGGAGGCGCCGCTGTCAACGCTCAGGCTGCTGGGTGGCAGCTTGCCTTCCAGTTCAATGAGGGCATCTTCCACGAACCGGGTGAACTCCAGGGTGGAGACGGCACCATCTCTTTCGACATAGACGATCTGCGGTGCCACACAGGCCCGCTGGTCGAACATGGCCACATCCAGGGCGATACGCCTGGCCAGTTCCCGGGCGCTTTCCTGATCGCGCAGCCCCTCCCGGCCGACCATGAGCAGGCCGATTTTATGGCCGTGTTCTATGATCTTTTTGTGGGGGCCGATGGCCTGGCGCAGAGAGCGGCAGGTGGCTTCGCCGCCATAGAGAATGGCGACCTCGGCAGGATCAAACATGGCCTTTTGCAAGGCCTCGTTGCCACCCTGCCAGTGGCAGAGGGCGACAGCCTCGGCCAGGGGCGGTTCAATGGCTGCCACTGATTTGATCCAGGCCGGCCCGAAGATGGGTTCGTTGCTGGCCAGTTTGGCAATGAGCGGACTCTTGACCATCAGGGCCCGTACCATGGGCAGATAACTCAACCCCGGTACATTGGCGGTGAGCACCGCACTGGTGAGTCGAGGTCCAAAGGCCCTGGTCTGGCCGGCCAGGTGGGGGTCGAACCAGAAATGGTCAAGGCACCTGTGGGAACCGAGATCACGGTCCATGGCCGCCAGGATATCCCGGCTGGCACTGTTGCCCTGTTCCACGGTAATGGAGCTGCAGACCACCAGTCTGCTCAGACCGGTGAGGTCGCTGATGGCCACCACCACCTCCGCCTTCTGGTCCGTGTCATCCTGCTGCCAGAAATCAGCGGCCATGCCGAATATCTCGGCCAGCTGGTCGGTGGTATAGCGCTGCAGGATGTCGCGCCCCTTGTCCATGAGGTGGTCGCAGGCCCGACTGATGTCGTCGGCGCTCAGGCGGGGCAGGATCACCTCGGTGGAGCCGATTCTGCGGCTGTATGTTTCCCCCTGGAAGGTGGGGATGTGAAAACCCTTGATCTTGATAATCAACGAATTTCCTCCAGACTGAGGCTGCAGCCCCGGGGAGCACTGCCCGAGGCCCGACCGATAATGTCAAAGCCGCTTGCGTGGCGCCGGCCCAGGTCGTCGGTGAGAACCGCCAGGGGACGGGCCACATTGGCAAGATCATAGAGGAGCGGAATGCCCTGTTCGCCATCTTCCACCTCGTTCAGGCTGAGGGGATGGCAGATCCGCACCCGCGTCCAGTGGGGCGGTTGTTTGGCACCCTGGCCTTGGCTGTAAAATTGGCTGCCCAGCTCCGTGAGGCCGTAAAGGTTGAAACAGTGGTCGGCGGGCAGCTTGAAAAAGGCGGTCATCAGTTCCAGGAAGCCGCTTCTGGTAAGTTCGCGGCTGCGGCCCTTGAAGCCGCCGGCATCAAGGAGGCGGCTGCCGGGGGGCAGGGCCAGGGAGCCGAGTTCCGGCGTAAGCCGGTCCACAAAATTGACAAAGCCGAAGCTGCCGCCGATGATGGTCACCGGCATCTGGTCGGCTATACATTTCTTGAGAAAGGCCACGGCTTCGGGACCGAGAAAGGCACCCCTGCTGATGGCGTAAAGGGGCGGTTCCGTGCCCCAGGTCGCGGCAATCTCGGCCATGCCGTGCGCCATGATGATATCAGGGGCCTCTTGGGGCGAGGGCACCAGCATCATGAAACGGGTTGTGCGGTTGTCGGCAAAGAGGGTGGCCCCTGCATTCGCCATGATGGAGGTGGTCATCAGGGCGAGATCTTCATCGGCAAAACAGGAGGCGCCGCGGCCCTTGCCGCTGGTGCCGCTGGTGCGGAAGGTCTTGCTGCACCTGCTGCCGTCAAAAAGCTCATAGCGCTTGAAGACATTGAGACCGATGGGGGGAATGTCGCGAAAATCTTTCAGATTGGCCGGGGTAACGCCGCATTTGCGGTAATAGGCGCCGGCCGCCGGTATTGCCTCGAATTGGTAGGCAAAGAGCCGGCAGGCCAGGTTGTTGAAATCATTCCTGGTTTTATCGGCGATAAAGGCGGTTATGGAGCGGATAAGCTCTTTTTTGGCAGTGCTTGGGGGCATGGTTCTGTCACAGACTTGAGTTGTTAAATCCTTTTGCGGCGTTCAAGGTGATCAATGGCCCATTATAGCGTGGCTGTCAAGCGGCAATGGCGCACCCGTCATTTTGGCGAGGTCATCTGTTGTGGCGTCGGCAGGGTGCGGCCTTTATGCGACCTGCCGGCACGCAGGTGCCTGGCGTGCAAACCGGTCATCACCGGCTTGCCGCCTGCCAACCGCCTGTCAAGCCCCTGCGATGATCCTGCTGGAAAAATGTGGCTCAGTCCCTGTCAGGGTCGGCCAGGGCTATGGTGAGGCGCCCCTGGGAAAGCTGCCTGGTGCCGACGTGGACAGAGCCCTGGGCCAGGATATATTGACTCCACATTTTCATGATCCGCACCCTGGCCTCCAGGGTCTCGCCGGCCCGGGCCGCATGGGGGGCGGTAAAGTGCAGGTCGCCGCCGGCCAGATAGCCCAGACCTGCCCCGGAAGGCATAGCGGCGGCCTGCCCACTCTCCTCCGGCATGGCGGCGCAGATCATGGCCGTGGTCTGCGCCATGATCTCCAGGTGGAAAATATTGGGCATCAGCATGGCGCTTGAGCTCAGCAGCAGTTCACCGGCGCTGAGCAGCTTCAGGCCGGTGCCTTGCCGGCCCGGGTGCACATCAATCACCCGATCAATAAAGAGAAAGGGAGGGCGGTGCGGCAGGGTGGCCTGTATGGCGCGCTGATCAAAGTGCAACATGGCTATAGGGGGCCGCAGGGCAGTTTTGCCGACAATTGTTTGAAACGCTTATGGGCCTTGCGAATGGCCGGTACATGGCCGAAGTTCATGGGCATGAAGATGATGTTGGAGCGCCGTTTCAGCGAGCTTGGCCGAAAGAGGCGACGCAGGGAGGAGGAGAGGGAGTAAAAGCCCTTGTTGACCTGCCAGAAGCCCTCCTGCAGCTCCCGTACACTCATACCCTTGGGTTGGTAGACCACGGTGGCCATGTCGTAGAGGCGCCAGTCATGGCTCAGGATGCGGCCCTCCTCGGCCAGTCGCTTATGGATACGGGTCCCGGGAAAGGGGGTAAGTACCGGCAGGAAGGCGCCGTCAATACCGGTACGGTTGGCAAACTCCAGGTATTGATCAAAGACGGCCGGGCTGTCATGGTCATAGCCGAAGACAAAGGAGCCGTAGACGCCGATGCCCATGTCATGAATGCGGCGGATAGCCTCCTCGTAAAAGGAGACAGTGTTCTGCTTCTTGCCCATCACCTCGATATTCTTACTATTTAAGCTCTCAAAGCCGATGAAGATGCCGTGGCAACCGGCCTCCATCATTTTGCGCAGCATGTCGGCATTTTTGGCGATGGTGATCGGCGCCTGGCAGACCCAGCGCAGCCGGTAGTTTTTCAGCTCATCGAGCAGGGCATTGGTGTGGGCCTTGTGGGCCACCAGGTTGTCATCCACAAAGAAGATATAGCCGGCCTGGCGGCTGAGGCTGCGCACCTCGTCAATAACCCGCGCCACCGGTCGGGGTCGGTAGGTGCCGCCGAAAAAGGAGGTCACCGTGCAGAACTCGCACTTGTAGGGGCAGCCCCTGGTGGTCTGGATCATGTTCTCAAAGAAGTATTTTTTCTTGGGATAGATGGTGCGGTTGGCTGTGGGGATGATCTCCATGCGGGTGTATTCGTCCTGGCGATAGGTGGGTTTGAGGCGGTTGTTCTCCGCATCTTCCAGGATGTTGCCCCAGATCTCGTCCGCCTCGCCGATGACGACACTGTCCACATGGCGGGCCGCTTCGTCCGGCATATTGGAGGCATGGATGCCGCCCATGATCACCTGGATGCCGCGGGCCCGGAAGATAGCGGCGATTTCATAGCCGCGCGGCGCCAGCGGCGTCATGGCCGAGATCACCACCAGGTCGGGGGTGATCGATTCGTCCAAGGGCGCAATGCTCTCATCCACATAGCTGATCGTGTGTTCATCCGGGGTGAGACCGGCCAGGGTGGCCATGGCCAGGGGCGGAAACTTGAAGAAGAGGACATCCCAAAAACTCCCTTTGGGCCAGCCGGGTACGACAAAGAGGATATGCATAGCAAAGACAGGGGCAGAGTTTCTAAAGGCCAACTTGAACAGGTGCTGTTTCGGCCGGTTTTTTCGGCGCTGCGAAAATGAAATATTTCGGAGTGTCGCAGACTCTTGTACCCCTTTGCGGCGGAAGAGGACAAGGCGTGATTTTTTTTATAAAAAGGTAGGGCAATTTTGTATCCCCTTTTTTTTCACCTGTAAATCGTTTAATTACAAGAACTCCAATTTAAAAAGCTTGAACAGGTGGCGGCCATCAAATATATTGACCTGCCTATTTGTTTGTTTGAGGTTGGCAGAGGGAGTATGCTGTGGGAGTGGCTTGCTTCCCTCTAATCTTTTTTTGGGTTTGTGTTTTTATTTCTGGTTTTTTAAGGCATCATGGCCGGCTCTCTTGCGCTGTTGTGCCCGCCTGTTTTTTTGTGAAAAAAATGAGGAGAGAAAAATGAAACAAAACGTCCTGTATCTCTTGGTATGTGTTGCGATGGTTTTTGCATTAAACGGCTGTGGTGGAGCAAGATCAGGTGGTGGTGCCGCCCTGGCGCCGGACCAGGTCAAGGCCTTAAGTGATTTTCCGGATCAGAACTTTAATGCCAGGGCCTATATCGCCGGAATGGGCGGTGAGAATCGCGTCTATGTCTGGCAGGACCCGGCCGCCGACCTGAGCAGCTATCGTTCCGCCACCCTGAGCAAGTTTTCCGGGCGTCTGCTGCCTCCTCAGGCGAGTTTCCCCTATGAACCCTACATCAAGAGCTTTGAGGGTGCGGTGAGGGATTCCCTTGATATCAAGAGCGGTGGCCCGTTACGCATTGAGGGCAATCTGGTTGAGTGTAATCCGGGCAGCCGCGCCGCCCGTTATCTGGTGGGCATGGGGGCCGGCAAGGTGGCTGTGGCCGGTGTCATTGAGGTCTTTGAGCCGGGCAAGAGCCGCCCCTCCCTGCGCCTCTATGCCCGTGATACCGGTTCCGCCGGTGGTTTCGGCGGTGACTCCGCCGGTATGTTAAACCATATCATTAATGTCCTGGCCGTGCGCCTCACCGGTGTTCTCGAAGGACGTATCGATATATAACCGTATATAACCGTTGGCGGCGTCTTTATCGGCACCGGCCGACAGGGGTGCCGAGACCGGACCAGGCGAGCTGGTGTGTCGCGGCGTGAGGTGGCCGAGTATCAAGGTAGTGTCGTGCTGCTTAACGCCGCTTTTGTTTACCGTGGTGCCGACACACCCTGGCCGGTCCGGCGCCAGGGCGGCAGGGGAAGCAAAAAAATCCGCTGTTTTTTTTACTCCTCGCTCCTGAGGTCGCACCCGGCACCGGCAACATAAAAGGGCGGGCCATGCGAAACTGTTACGCCATGACGGCACGATAAAATAAGACCATCGTGAATAATTTTTTCTCTATTTTTCGAGTAGGTAAGCGGTGGAGCGGCTGAGGCGAGAGGTTCAGGATAGAAGAGACAAGGGCCACGGCTGATTTTTAAGTTTTTCTTCTGTTTCCTCAATTCTGAATCCTGAATTCTCGTAGAACTACAAGTTCGAAACGGCTTTTAACTCGTTTAAGATCGAATTGTTATTTCAACTCAGAAAGTGAATTACAAGAGGGCCAAGAGTATTGCCGGGCTGTTTCAGGACCATGACGGCCCAGTGAAATAGGGAGCAGACGCAGTAGTTTTCAGGCGGGCTGATAACGCCGGGTTGCCCTCGTGCTGTATGTGCGAGTGTTTCGTGGCTTTTTTTGATATTTTAAGGAGAAGCAATGCCAGGGGTAGATAGTGCGTTACGCGCGGAGCTCAAACAGCTGGTGGTTACAGCTCTGCGCATGGAAGATTTTGATCCTGAAGAGATCGGCGATGATGAACCACTCTTTGGTGACGAGGGTCTGGGGCTCGACTCGGTGGACGCCCTGGAGCTGGTTGTTCATATTGAGCAGCAGTATGGCATTCAGATCGAGGATGAGGAGGTGGGGCGCAAGGCCTTTGCCTCCATCAATTCCCTTGCGCAATTTATCAGCGACAAAAAGGATTGAAAAAGGGGATGAGACCGTGAAGATAAAAGAGCGATCCGTCAGCGGCCCCCTGCCTGTCGCCACCCTTGCCTGCAAGGGCTGCGACGTTGTTGTGTCGCCTCTGTTGCCGCGCCTTTCTTGTCCACTCCTCTTTTGTTCCGCATTCCATGAAGTATCATGAAAGCCGAGTTCAGGTTCGTTTTAACGAGGTGGATCAATGGGGTATTGTCTGGTATGCCAACTACTTTGCCTATGTAGAGGTTGCCCGCAGCGAGGTGCTGGCCCGGGTCGGCCTGCTGCCGGACCTGCTCTCCGGCCTGGGCTATACAGCGCCCATTATTAATCTCACGGCAAACTTCAAGTCATCGGCCCGTTTTCATGATGAGCTCCTGGTTCGCATTCGCCTGGTGCCCCAGAAAACCGCCAAGCTGGTCTTTGCCTTCCGTATTGTCCAGGCCGATTCCGGCAGACTGGTCATGGAGGGTGAGTCCACCCAGGTCCTCTTGAATAACAAGGGTTTTATGGTCTATGCCCCGGAGGGCGAGCTGGCCGCCAGGATTGCCGAGTTGGCCGCCTATTTTGTCGAGAATGGGGATGACACTGCTTCATGAAGGTCTGTATTCTGCTGCCTGCCTATAATGTTGCCGCCACCCTGGCCGACCTGCTGGACGCCCTGCTCATCTACGAGCACCCTCTGCTCGTTATCGACGACGGTTCCGAAGACGAAACCTTGGCAATAGCCCGGCGCTATGCGGACAGGGGAGTTTCCCTGTTGCATCATCAGGAAAACAGGGGTAAAGGAGCTGCACTGCGGAGCGGTTTTGCCTGGGCCCTGGAACGGGATTTTGATGTGGCGGTGGCCATGGATAGTGATCTGCAGCACGACCCGGCCGATTTGCCTGCCATGCTGAGTGTCTTTGCCCGGGAGAGGCTGGATCTGCTTATTGGCGATCGGATGCACGACCAGAGTGATATGCCGGCGGCCCGGCGCCTGGGCAACTGGTTTTCAAGCTGGGGAACGAGTAATTTCTGTCATCAGAAGATCTTTGATGCCCAGTGCGGTTTTCGTGTTTTTCGACTGGCCACCTGCCGCGTCATGCTTGCGGAGCTCAAGCTTGATCGCTATGTCTCGGAGAGCGAGGTGCTGGTACGGGCCGCCATGAATCTGCTGCGGATCGGTTTTACGCCGATCAAGGTGATCTATCCCGAGGACCTGTCCCACAAGAGTTTTTATCGGCCCTGGCTCGATACCTATCGCATCGTCTACTATTTTACCCAGGAACTTTTAAGGCGAACCTTCACTCGACAAGGACGGCTGGAACTACGGAATCTACGGAAATATGTCAAGAGTTGCAGTGACTGGCCTCGGTATTATCTGTTGTCTGGGGCAGGGAGTACATAAGGTCTGGCCCCGGGTGATGGCCGGTGACACGGATTTCCGCCAGATCTCCCTGCCCGGCTTTGACCAGTTTCAGAATCGTCTGGGTGGGCAGGTGGCCGACGACCTGCTGCGGCAGGCCACCTTTTCGGCGCGTCTCTCCCGTCACGAAAGATTGGGCTGGCTGGCCGCCACCGAGGCCATGGCCGATGCGGCCTGGCCTGAGGCGCACTATAAGGATTCCGAGGTGGGGGTGGCCGCCGGTATCGGCGCGGCCGGCATGCTGGAGGCGGAAGAGTGGCTGGCCGGCCGTGAGCAGGGCCGCCACTTTGTGCCACCCTGGAAGCTGCACAGTTATCCCGCCTCCTCCCTGGCCGATTTTCTGGCCGCTACCTTTAGCCTGGCCGGACCCCGCTTCTCCATTGCCACGGCCTGTTCCTCATCCGCCACCTCTCTGGGCTTTGCCGCTGATGCCATTCGTTGCGGTCGGGCCAAGGCCTTTATGGTGGCCGGTGCCGAGGGCTTGAGCCGTCTCACCTATGGCGGTTTTCACAGCCTCCACTCCATTGCCCCTGCACGTTGCCAACCCTTTGACAAGAATCGCCGCGGCATTTTTCTGGGCGAGGGGGCCGGCGTCCTGATCCTGGAGGAGTGGCAGGCCGCCAAGGCCCGCCGGGCCACGATCTACGGCGAAGTCCTTGCCTGGGGCTTAAGCTCGGACGCCTATCACATGACCGCCCCCCATCCCGACGGCAGCGGCGCCGTGCAGGCCATGAACCAGGCCTTGCACCGCGCCGCCCTTCGCCCTGAGCAGCTGGGCTATATCAATCTGCACGGCACCGGCACCCAGCATAACGATGTGGCGGAAAGCAAGGCGGTGCAGCAGGTCTTTGGCGACCATAGCCGCAATCTCCTGCTCTCCTCCACCAAATCGATGACCGGCCACTGTCTGGGCGCCGCCGGTGCCATTGAATCGGTCTTTTCCCTGCTGGCCCTCCATGAGCAGGAGGTGCCACCCACCGCCGGTCTGGAAAGCCCGGATGAAGAGTGTCCCCTCAACTATCTGCCCGGTCAGGGCCGCAGGGTGACTGATATGCGCTATGTGATGAATAACGTCCTGGCCTTTGGCGGTAATAATGTCGCACTGCTCTTCGGCAGGGGGGAGGGGGAGCGTCGATGACGGCTCCAGTCTACATAACCGGCATGGCCTGCCTGAGCGGCTATGGCCTCACCCTTGATGATCTCTGTCATAATCTTGGCGAGTACCCGACCTGCGGGCAGGTGGTGCCGGCGGCAGGCCGGGCCGAGGCTGTGGCTTGCGCCCTGCTCCCTGATTTCAAGGAATCCCTGGCCCCCTATGCCAAACCCATGCTGCGGCGCAAGATGAGTCGCCTGTCCAAGATGGCGGTCACGGCAGTGGGCGACGCCCTGGCCGCTGCCGGCCTGTCGGGCCAGGATAACAGCCGTTGCGGCGTGGTGCTGGGCACGGCCTTTGGTAGTACGGCCCAGAGCGCTCTTTTCTATGGTGATTTTCTTGACAAGGGTGCCATGAAGGTCAATCCCGGCTATTTTCCGGAGACCGTTCCCAATGCCCCGGCCGGTCAGATTTCCATAATCTTCGGCCTGCAGGGCCCCAATACCACGGTCTGTCAGCAGGCCTTGTCATCCGAACATGCCCTGGCCCTGGCCCATGACCTGCTGGTCACCGGCATGGCCCATCGCCTGGTGGTGGTGGGTGTCGAGGAGATGAGCCCGGCCCTGCTGGCCGGTCTGCAGGCCTGCGGTCAGCTTCAGAGGTGGACGGCCGCCGCCGGCCACGAGATCAGCCTGGAGCGCCGCCTGCGGGTGGGCGAGGCTGCTGTCGCCCTGGTTCTTGAAAGCCGGCAGGGTTTGGAGAAGCGCCGCGGCACGGGCCTGGCCCGTCTGCACGGCGTGGTCACGGCAGGTGCTGCCACCTGGCCGGCCATCTACCATGAGGTGGGTTCGTCTGTCAGCGCTGTGCTCGGCCGCCTGGGCAGTGCGGCCTGCCGCCGGGTGGAGGTGATTGTGGCCGGGGCCTCTTTTGTCGGCCGGGTCGATCGGCAGCATGTGGCCGCCCTGGCCGAGCATCTCGGCGACCAGTTGCCCGTCATCCTGCCGGAGTATGGTACCGGTATGCTGATGGGCGCCGGTCTGCTGCGTACCGCCCTGGCCGTGCATCTTGTCGGCGGCGGTGAGCTGGCCTGCCGTGCCCTGAACCGGCCCCTGCCGGAGCGCTTTTTGTACAGTGATCTCTATGACCGCCAAGTGGGAAGGCTGGATCACGCCCTGGCCACCACGGTAACGCCGGGCGGTGGCGCCGGCGCCGTGCTGGTGGGAGGGCTCTAGACCATGCGGGTTCTGCTTTTCTCTCTCAACAAGGAAACCCTGCCTGAGCCTGCCTTCCCGCTGGGTCTGGCCTTTCTGGCCGCAGCCCTGGAGCGGGCCGGTCATCATTTTGAGGTCTTTGACCTCTGTGTTCAGGATATCAGTGAACTGGCCGGCCTCATCGAAGAGTTTCAGCCGGAGCTGGTGGCCCTTTCCCTGCGCAATGTCGATAATGTCGCCTATCCGGAGACCACCACCTATCTGCCCCACTATGCGCAGGTCCTCGCCACTGTGCGCCGCCTGACCGATGCGGTGTTGGTACTGGGTGGCCCCGGCTACTCCCTCTTTGCCCGCCGCCTCTTGCTGGAGCTGCAGGCTGATTACGGCGTGGTGGGCAGCGGTGAACAGGTGTTGGTCGATCTTGTCGCCGCCCTGCAGGGCCGGGGGAGGGTGGAGGAGATCAATGGCCTGCTCATCCGCCATGGTGAGCAGATCAGCGAGGGGCGCGGTGCCGGGGCAGACTCCCCCTGGTACATGCCCCTGCATGAGAGATTTCCCCTGGAGCAGTACCAGGAGATGGGCGGCATGGCCACGGTGCAGACCAAACGGGGCTGCCCATTTACTTGCATTTATTGCAGTTATCCTGTACTTGAAGGCCGACAGCCGAAAATGCGGCCCATCGAGCAGGTTATTGCCGAACTCAAGGAGATTGAGGCGCGCGGCATCCGTGAAGTCTATTTCGTGGATTCGGTCTTTAATAATCCGCCCCACTACGCCAAGGAGCTGTGTCGGGCCATGCTGGCCGCCGATCTTGACCTGAAGTGGACCTGCTATGCGGCGCCCATTCATTTTGACGCCGAAATGGCGACCCTCTTTGTCGACAGCGGCTGCCTGGGGGTTGAATTCGGCACTGATTCACTCTCGCCGGTCATGCTCGCCAACCTGGGCAAGAGCTTTTCCGTGGCCGAGGTTCTGGAGGTAAGCGCTCTCTGTCATGAGGTGAAACTGCCCTTTTGTCATGCCATACTGGTGGGCGGCCCGGGCGAAAGCAGGGAAAGCCTGGCCGAGACAGTGGCCAATCTGGCCCTCACCAGGGCCTCTGCCGTTATCTTTATGACCGGCCTGCGCATTATTCCCGGCACCAGGCTCCATGAGATTGCCCTGCAGGAGGGCGTCATCGGCCCGGAGACCGATATGCTGGAACCGCGCTTTTATGTGTCGCCGGCCATCCAGCCCCTGGAGCCGGAAATCAATCGCCTGTCGCGGCTTCACAAGACATGGATCTTCCCCGGCCATGAGATCCGCTGTTCCGAACACCTGGCCAAATTTATGCGAGAGAGAGGCGCACGCGGCCCCCTATGGCTCCATATGACTCCCCCCCGATAAGCTGTTATCTCTGTGGAGCAGATCATCCGCACCCCTTTTATCACGAAAACGGTTATGCCTATTACCGCTGCCGGATCTGCGGTCTTCTTGCCCTCTCGCCCCAGCCCAGCCCCGATGAGCTCCATGACCATTACCAGGAGTACCTGCCCCTTGCCAGCCGCGAGGTGGCGGACTGGGGTTTTGAAATGGCGCCGGTGATCAGCGGTGCCGCTGCTTCTCTGGCGAGGCTCTGTCCGAAACCGGGACGCCTCCTTGATATCGGCTGCGGCTACGGCTTTTTTCTGGAGGCCATGGCCCGGCGCCACTGGCAGGTGGAGGGTATTGAACTCTCCCGGCCCGCGGCAGAGATCGCCCGTGCCAGACAGCTGGGAACCATCCACTCCTGCGCCGTGGAGGAGATAACCGATCTCGGCCCCTTTGACGTGATAACCATGTTCTATGTGATCGAGCATGTCGCCGACCCGCTCAAAACCCTGCAGAAAATACGCAGCCTGTTGAAGCCGGGCGGCATTCTGTTGCTGCGCTATCCCAACACCTCACCGCTGCTTGGCCTTTCCGGCCGGCTGGCCCGCACCCTGAAGCTCATGCAGGCGCCGTCGCATCTTTTTGATTTTTCCGGCAGTTCAATGGATATCCTGCTGGAAAAGGCTGGCTTCGGCTCCGCCATGACCACAATTGACAGCAATACCCGTTCACCGCATCTTGTGCGGCGTTTTATTTCCTGCTATATAGGTCTTTTGCCGGTACTGCTGGCCAGGTTCAGCAAGGGGCGTTTACTGCTGCCCGGTTATAGCCGGGTGACCTATGCCTGCCCGGATCCGGGTAAATTTAATCGCACAGGTATCTAGAAAATATTGTCAATCCCTGGTATAAAAACTACTTCCGCCTGGCGCATTTTGCGCAGGTGGTTGTTTTTTTGACACCAGTACTCGTCTCTTAGTCATCTTCAGGAGCTGCCACTATGTTTGATCTGAGTATTCCCGACTCTCTTTCAAGCAAGATTCTCGGCTTTGCCAGCAATCTTTCCGATAAAAATCTTCTGCGCATCGTTGATACGGTAGCCAAGCTCACCTCCATCGAGTGGCATGACAAGGGCATTGACGCCATGCGCACCTTCATAGCCGAGAAGCATCCGGCCATTGCCGGCGTCAAGCGCGCCCTCGGCAAGGTCAACCCCAAGGTGCGCGGCAAGCTCTTTAACAACTATGTTCTGCGCGGCGTCCTGCTCGGCTACAAAAAACGGCTGGCCTTTTATAATGAGTATAATGTGGCGCCTCCCGGCAACCTGATGATCAGCCCCACCACCAGTTGCAACCTGCGCTGCTACGGCTGTTATGCCGGCACCCATATCCGCTCCGATGAGCTGACCCAGGCCGAGGTGGAGATGATGATCGAGGAGGCGGGCAAGGCCGGCACCAATCTGGTGACCTGGCTGGGGGGTGAGTCCTTTATCCGGCCGTGGATCTTCGAGGTTCTGGAGAAGTTTCCCCATGTCGGCTTTCAGATCTTCACCAACGGCCTGCTCCTTGATGACGAGAAGATCGCCCGTCTGGCCGAGCTGGGTAATGCCATGATTGCCATCGGTATTGACGGGCCGGAAGAGTTCACCGACGGCCGCAAGGGCAAGGGTGCCTATCGGGGCGCCCTGGAGGTGATGCGCAAGCTGAGTGATGCCGGTGTACTGGTGGGTTACTCCACCATGGTCAGCCGCCAGAATTTTGATGCGATATACAGCGACGAGTTCATCGGCACCATGATCGACCACGGCGCCTCCTTTGCCTGGTGCGCCATTGCCATTCCCCAGGGCAAGGCGTGCAAGGATCTGCAGATCATGCCCACGGACGAGCAGAAGGCCATGATTCCGGAGAAGGTGCGCCAGGCCCGCCGCAATAACGAGATCGTCTTTATCGATTTCTACGCCGACGCCAAGATCACCGAGGGCTGCGGCGCCGGCCGTATCTCCATCCATGTCAATAATGTCGGTGATGTGGAGCCCTGCGTCTTCTTCCCCTTTGCCGTGGATAATATCCGCCAAAAGCCCTTCCTCGATATCCTCAAGTCGGAGTTCTTTCAGGATATCCGCAAGGTGCACAAGAAGTATCCGGGCGAGCTCAATACCTGCATGATGGCCACTAAACCGCAGGAGGTGCTCCGGGTTGTTCAGGCCAACAATGCCAGGGAAACATCGGAAGGCACCCTGGAGCAGGTTACGGCCCTGGCCGAGAAAAAGGCGAGTTGACCATGAAGGTCCTCCTGGTCTTTCCACGGGAGCCGGGAACCTGCGTTTCCAATGATTCGGTGTTACCCTTTCCCCTCCTGGGCTTGACCCAGCTTGCCGCGACCTTTCCCGACCATTACGAGCTGAAGCTGGTGGACGAGTCGGTGCGACCCGTGCGCGCTGTCGAGCCGGCGGACCTGGTCTGCATCACCACCATGACCGCCACGGTGAAACGGGCCTACGCCCTGGCCGATCGTTTCCTGGCCCATGACATCCCCGTTGTTCTGGGTGGCGCCCATGCCACGGTACTGCCGGATGAGGCGGCCCGCCATGCCACCAGTGTTGTGGTGGGCGAGGCGGAAAACGTTATGCCGCAGCTCATCGAGGACTTTGAACAGGGGCGGCTGGCCCGGCGTTATCAGGCCGACGCCTTCACCAGCCTGGTGGAGATGCCCGCTCCCCGGGTGGATCTGCTCAACTGGCGCCATCGCTTTTTCCTCTCCTCCCTGCAGACCAGCCGCGGCTGCCCCAACTCCTGTAATTTCTGTTCAGTGCCGGCCATCTTTGGTCGCCGGCTGCGCCTGAAACCCATTGATACCATCAAGGCGGAGCTTGAGGCGGCCGCCAGACACGGTTCCAGGTATCTCTTTGTGGTGGATGACAACTTCACGGCCAACCGGCAGCGGGCCAGGGAGATCATGGACCTCTTCTCCTTTTACAAGATGCGCTGGATGGGCTTTTCCACCCTGGCCATGGCCGAGGATGGCGAGTTTCTCGATGCCCTGCGTCGGTCCAACTGCGTGTCGCTCTTTGTCGGCTTCGAGTCCCTGCACCAGCGCGACAACTTCATCAAGAACAAGAAGTATGCCGATCCCGCCGCGGTCAGCCATGCCGTCAAGATCATTCACGAGGCGGGTATCGGCATCCAGGGCTCCTTCATCTTCGGCTTTGAGCATGACACACCCGAGGTCTTCGGCGAGGTGGCCGCCTTTATCCAGGAAAACGAGATAGAGGTGCCCAACGTCAATATCCTTACCCCGTTTCCAGGCACCACCCTCTATGCGGATATGGAGAAGCAGGGCCGTATTCTCCATCATGACTGGGACAGGTATGACATGAATCATGTGGTCTACCAGCCGCGCAGCATGACGGTGGAGGAGTTGCAGCAGGGCTATGCCTGGACCTTGAAATATCTGGCCTCGCCCACGGTTATCCTGAAGCGCCTGTCGTGGCGTCGCCCCTATTACCCCTACTTCCTGATGGCCAACTTCTCCCTGCATCGGGCCCTCACCAAGCTGGCCAAGAGCGGCTGGAACCGCGACATTCAGAAGTCCCTGGAGAGCCGGGGGGCCTGCCTGTGTTAAGCGATATCACCATCATCTTCTCCTCCTACCTTGCCATGGGCCGCACCGGTGCCATTGCCGGCTCTCTCTTTCTGCACCAGAATGTCCTGCTCACCCTGATGGTTGCCCTGGCGCTCGATTTCTTTCAGATCCCGGTCTACGGCGTTATTCTGGATACATCAAGCCGCACCACGGCCCTGGGGCGCAGGTTTGACGCCTTTCTTGCGCGAAGAAGAGAGTTGTGGCAGCGCAGAATGGCTGCCGGCGGTTTCTGGGGCAGTCTGGCCCGCATGCAGCCCCTGGCCGTCATAGCCGTGGCCATGGTGCCCTTGCGGGGATGCGGTATTATCTCGGCCTGTGTGCTCTGCTTTATGCTCGGTTTTTCAAGGGGATACTCCACCCTGCTGATCATGACCGGCTCCCTGGGCGGCGCCCTGGCCACCCTGGCCATACTCTATGAACCCATGAGGCTGTTTAATGGTTAGAGAACGTATTCCGGAGAGCAGAGAGGTGGAAGAGGGCACCATCACGGTCTTTTCCAGGGTAGCGGGTTGGACCGGTTATGGAGCGGCCTGGCGGGTGCGGGCCATCATGGCCCAACCCTTCGCCGCCGGTGACCTGGTGGTTGATATCGGCACGGGACCGGGGACCATTCCCCTCCATCTGCAGCGCTTTTTTCCGGAGGCCGTTTTTTTCGGTCTGGATGTGGCCCCGGCCATGCTGGCCCAGGCCCGCTATCACTCGCGGCGCATGGCGGTTGACCTGCCGGTGCTCTGCGGTCAGGGGGAGAGTCTGCCTTTTGGCGACAACACCCTTGACATGGCCATTTCTTTCTTTACCATGCATCATATTGACGAACCGGCCCGCCTGTTGGCAGAGGTGGATCGTGTCTTAAAACCGGACGGCAGGTTTCTGCTTATTGATTTTCGCCGTGACATGCCTGCCTTCATCTACCACGCCATGAATACCTTCTGGCAACTCGCCTTTCTGCTCAGCCCGGGTCGCAGGGGGCTGATGGAGTCCATCGATTCGGCCTGGACCCCGGCCGAGATCCGCGCGTGCCTGGCTGCCAACGGCCTCAGCCGCTTTCAGGTAAATCAGTCCCGCACTGAGCTGCTGATCACCGCCGGCATCAAGAAGTTTGAGGAAAATCCAGATGACCTCTGTTGACAGACGTTTCCCGCACCGCCCGAAGATGGAAGCAGACCATGGCCTCCTGTTGCTGCTCCTCTTTGTCCTGCTCTGCCTTGGCGGCATGCCGGGCAGAGCCCTGGCTGACGACACAGAGGCGCCGCGTCTGCTGGATGACAAGGAGGCCACCGCCGTTCTTGAGCGGATCAAGGCGAGCCAGGAGGGGATCAAAACCATTATCGCCTCCTTTACCGAAGAGCGCAATATCACGGCCCTGGCTCGCCCCCTGACCTTTGCCGGTCAGGTTTATGCCGAGCCTGAGGACTTTCTCTTCCTCCGCTATGAAGAGCCGTTGCGCCATATTATGCAGATGAGCGGCGACAATGTCCTTTTTTTTGTTGAGGGCTCTGATACGGCTGATATGGTTGACCTGGCCGGAGCCAGGCAACAGGGACAGCGCCCCGATCTTTTTAACTGGTCACCGGTGGATTTCCAGGGCAAGGTCTACGAGCTTGCGGATGGCTATCTGCTCACCGACCAGCAGGCCGCCGAGAGCGGTCGTCAGGTCCGGGTGGTGATCGACAAGGAGAACCTGGTGGTTCGTTCTCTACAGATGGAGGACGACAGCGGCGATGAGACGATAATTACCTTGCACAACGTTCGTCTCAACCGGGAGATACCAGCCGAGATCCGACACTACAGCCTGCCCCACGGGGTACGCATTCACAAAATGAATCAATAATGAAGCAATCACAAGAAAGAGCAGCCGCTGTCATCGGCATGGGTGCCGTTACCCCGGCCGGCTGGAATATCGACGCCTTTAGTCAGGCCCTTTTTGCTGGTGAGTCACAGTTTCGGGAGATCCGTCTTTTTGACGCCGGTCCGCACCGCACCAGGGTGGCCGCCGAGCTGGACCTGCCTGCCTTCAAGGCGCGCCACCTTGATGCCAAGGTCTTGAGCCGCACTGATATTATCGGCCTGGCCGCCGCCGGCGAGGCCTTGGCTGCCGCCGATCTGCTCGACCGGCAGGGCCAGGTGCGCCAGGGAGGGCGTACCGGACTGGTCTGCGCCACGGCAGGCGGCGCCATCCTCGGTCTTGAGGACTTCTTCCGGCACCGTTATCTGGGGGAGTCATGCGACGGTCGGCAGCTGCTCACCTCTTTTTGCCTCTCCGCCCTGGCCACCAATATTGCCAAGGAATTTCAGATAAGCGGCCCTCGCACCACCACGGCCACGGTCTGTTCTTCCAGCGGTGTGGCCCTGGCCGTGGCCCTGGAGATGCTCAGGCATCGTCCGGACATTGACCATGTGCTGGTGGCCGCCTCCGAGAGCCTCTCCCAGGTGACCCACGGTGGTTTTAATGCCCTGCGTTCCGTGGCCGCCGATTCCTGTCGGCCCTTTGCCGAAGATAGAGAGGGCCTGGTGCTGGGTGAGGCGGGTTGCGCCCTGGTTCTCTGCCGACCGGAGCTGGCCCCGGCCGACGCGCCGCTTTTTACCGGTTATGGCCTGTCAACGGATCTCTACCATTTCACCGCCCCTGATCCGCAGGGCGAGGCCATTCGCCGCACCCTGGAAACGGCCATGGCCGATGGCGATGTGCAGGCGGCTGATATCGATTATATCAACTGCCATGGCACCGGCACCCCCAAGAACGATGCGGCCGAGGTGGCGGGCATCAAGCAGGCCCTGGGGGCGCGCAGTAAAGAGATCCCCTTGTCGTCGACCAAATCGATGTTCGGTCACACCCTGGGGGCGGCCAGTCTCCTGGAGGCCATTGCCACGCTTTTGGCCCTGAAAAAACAAGAGGCACCGCCCACTGCCCATCTCCGGCATCAGGACAAGGCCCTTGATCTCAACTTTACACCGCTCACCAGTCAAGCGGCCACCATGGATGCGGCCCTGTCAAACTCCTTTGCCTTTGGCGGCTCCAATATATCGCTGGTCTTCAAGAGGGGCGGCGCCGCCGGCGGCACGGCCAAGAGCACCCCTGTCGCCAGTGGAGCGGTGATCACCGGTATCGGCGTGGTGTCGCCCCTTGGTATCGGCTCGCAGGCCTTTAAGACCGGAGTGGCTGCCGGCTCATCGGCCCTCTCCTCCCTGGCTGTTTTCGGCCCGGAGTGGCAGACCTATGAGGGCGGCTTGGTGGATCTTGATGCGGTGCGGCGCTTTATTCCGGCCAAGCGGCGCCGGCGTCTCAACAGGTTGGCCTCCTTCCTGACCGTGGCGGTTAACGAGGCCCTGGATCAGGCCGCCCTGGGCGGTGACGATCTTGTTGATTGTCACCTGGCCTACGGTTCCGCCTTTGGCTGTTCCAGCAATGTCCATAATTTCTACAGCCAGCTTCTCTCCCAGGGTGCCACGGCCGCCTCGCCCCAGGATTTCATGCTGTCGGTCACTAATGCGCCGGCCGCCTTGGTGGCCCAGCATCTCGGCATGCGCGGTCCGGTCTGGGTCTTTGTCGAGGATGAGGTCTCCTGGGAGGCCTCCCTGCACTGGGCTGTTCAGCTTGTGGAGAGCGGCGGCGCCCGCCAGGTGGTGGTGGCGGCCGCCGACGAGATCAGCGATTCCATCATCGCCATCCATGATGCCCTGGGTTTTCTTGAACAGCCCGGCTATTATCTGGGCGAGGGGGCGGTGGCCATGGTGGTGGAGGCGGCGGATGCGGCTGCCGAGCGCGATGCCCAGGTCTTGGCCACGGTGCGCTGCTGCAGCACCAACCAGGATGTCAGCTGCGATCCCACCACCTTTACCTGGGAGGTGGAGCGGCTGGCCATTGTCGCCCAATCGTGCCTGGTGGACAAGACGCGCCGCACCTTGCAGGTGTATGGCCCGGCCAATGGTTTTATTGATGACCTGGCCCAGGAGGCCCTGGCCGAGGTGTTGCCGGCCAAGGCGAGGAAAAAATCAATTCGCCACCTGGTGGGCGATGCCGGTATGGGCGGTGGCATGGCCCTGGCCGCCGGCCTGCTTGCCGGGCAGGGAAAAGGCCAGGTCATGACCGTGACGGCCAGCAGGGGCGGCATCCAGGCCGCAACCCTGGTGGAGAGGAGCGGCTAGTCGTTGCGGCATGATGTTATTGTCATAGGTGGCGGCCTGGCCGGTCTCACCACCGCTGCCCTGCTGGCCCGCAAGGGACGTCAGGTGCTGCTGCTTGAGAAAAATCAGGGGCTGGGCGGCTATGCCAGAAGCTACAGCAGCCATGGCCATCGCTTTGATATTGCCACCCAGGCCCTGGGCGGCTGCGGCCAGGGGGGCGTGGTCCACTCCATTCTCTCGGAGCTGGGCGTGGCGGACAAGATTCGTTTTCTGGCCTGTGAACCGGCCCGTGTCTACTATCTGCCGGACGGCTCGCTCTACAGCCAACACGGTTTCCTCAAGGCCCAGCAGGAGGAGCTTGTCCAGCACTTCCCTGAGTGGCGTGCGCAGATCCACCGCTGTTTCAGCGTCTGGCAGAACCTCTTTGCCGAGCTGGAGGCCATTGCCACGCTTGCCCCGGGCCAGGTGGCCTTTCACTTTGGTCGCCGTTTTCCGCACCTGGCCCGCTATGGCCGCAGCACGGTGCACGATTTTTTTGAGGAGCTGGCCATTCCCGAGGCCTTGCAGATGCGCCTGGCGGCCCGGGCCGGCTACGCCATGCTGCCCCTGCATCGCCTGTCGCTGGTGGCCTTTGCCTGTACGGAGATGAGTTTTGCCAAGGGCGCCTGGATGGTGGAGGGCGGCGTCAGCCGTCTGGCCCAGGTCCTGCGTCAGGCCATTGTTGAGCGGGGCGGCCGGGTGCGCAGCCACAGTCGGGTCACCTCGCTGCTCAGTGGAGAGGGCAGGGTAGCAGGGGTCTGCTGCGGCGAGGAATCGCTTGACGCCACCCAGGTGGTGCTGGCCTGCGCCGGAGGTGATCTGCTGGCCACCTTGCCGGACCTGCCCGCTAAGTATCTGGCCAGGCGGCAGGGCCTGGAACCCAGCGGCTCCTACTTTATCAGCTATTACCAGGTGCCGGCCGCCAGTGTGGCCGGCCTGGCCGCCAATATCGAGGTGTGGCCCGCCTCCGCGCCTGCGGCTGCCGGCAGCAGGGACGAGATGGAGGTCTATTATCTGCTCATCCCTTCACTGGTGGAGCGCACCTCGGCCCCGGCAGGCTATCACTCCCTCTGCCTCAGTGTGCCGCTGCCGCCAGGGCAGTCACCCGACAGGGCCCAACGCCGCCGCCTCAGGCAACGTCTGGAAGAGGAGGTGGGCCGCCGCTTCCCGCAGCTGCGCGGTGCGCTGCGCTTCCTCTTTGAGCTGGCCCCGGAGCACCTGCAGCTCATGACGGACAACCCGGGCGGCGCCGCCTATGGCTGGGCCCAGACCCCGGCGCAGGCCGGTGTCCACCGTCCCGGCAATAAAACGCCGCTGGCAGGGCTCTATCTGGCCGGCCACTGGACCATGCCGGGCGGCGGCATTGCCGCGGTGATGACCTCCGGCCGCCTCTGCGCCGGCGCCGTGCTGCAAGATGGCCTTGATTAAGATTTTCAAGCTTTTTTACTGTTTTCTGAATCCTGAATCCTGACTCCTGTAGCCCCACAGGTCCGAAACAACTTTTAACCTGCATAAAACTCAGAAAGTTGAAACTTGATAAACGTTTGTAGAGACAAGAAAAATGGCAAAGAATAACGATTTGAAATTTCTGCTGATTGATCCGCCCCACCGGATCTGGGACATTCTCAAGGCCTGGATCCCCAGCCCCGGCTGCCTGCAGCTCGCCGCCTACCTGGAGGATTATTTCCCGGTGGATTTCATGGACTGCACCTTGAACAGGCAGCCCTGGCACGACCTGGAAAAGAAGCTGCGCCGGGACAAACCGGATGTGGTGGGCATCTCCATCGGCTGCACCTACTTTACCTATGACGGCTATAACGCCGCCGCCCTGGTGCGCGACGTGCTGCCCGATGCCATCATCCTGGTGGGCGGCGCCCATCCCACCCTGAATGCCGAGGAGTGTCTGCGCGAGTGTCCTGATATCGATTATATCTGCATGGGCGAGGGTGAGTTTACCTGCCGCGAGTTCCTGGAGAATATCGCCGGCGGCAACCCCGACTTTTCCCACATCAAGGGGCTGGCCTATCGTGATCCGCACGGCGACGGCATTGTCATCACCGGCAAGCGCCCCCTTATTGAGGATCTCGACAGCCTGCCCATTCCCGCCTATCACCTGGTGGACATGGAGCATCCCTACATCGGCCTCCCCTCCGAGGGCAAGCGCGCCTTTCTGGTCAACTTTGCCCGCGGCTGCGGCTTCCGCTGTAAGTTCTGCTCTGAGTCGGTATTCTGGGACCGCAAGTGGCGGGGCCGCTGTCCGGAGCTGATCGGCGAGGAGCTGGAGCTGCTCAAGAAGAGGTATAACCGCGACACCTTTTATGTGGGCGACAACATCTTCAACTTCACGCGCGAGCGCTCCAAGGGCTTTATCGACGAGATGAAGAAGCGGCAGCTCGGCCAGAATTTCTGGCTGCAGAGCCGGGCCGATATCGTTGTGCGCGATGCCGATCTCATGGCCGGTTTCAAGGAGGCCGGCGTCTATCAGTTTATGATCGGTGTCGAGTATTCCGACCAGGAGGTCTTAAACACCCTGGATAAGGATGTCTCCATGGCCACGGTGGAAAAGGCCATGCAGATCTTAAAGAAGCATGATTTCATGATCATGGCGACGCTCATGATCGGCCACTGGGACGAGACCAAGGAGGATCGCCAGAAGCTCTTTGACTTCTGCACCAAGTATGTCAACCATTTCGGCCTCAATGTGGTGACGCCGCTGCCAGGCACCGAGTTCTACCAGGAGATGAAGGAGCTGGGCCGCATTCAAAATAAGGATTATCGCAAGTTCGACTATATCCAGGCCATTATGCCCACCCGGGAGATCCAGGATCTCGATAAGATCACCGAGCTCCACCTCGGCATGATCCGCAAGTTCTACTGGCGGCCCATGGAGCTGTGGCGCATGTTCTTCTCAAAAAACAAGATCCTCCGCCACCATCACCGCTACTTCATGAAGTACGGCTTTGAGGTCATGCAGCACGAGGTGTTCGGCAAGCCCCTCTGGGTGCAGGACAACTTCCAGACCTTTGAAAGCTTCCTGCGCGAACGGGGCAAGCCCATCCACGGCAGTTTTGCGGGGTTTGAGCCGGATGAGACGGTGGAAATCTGAAAGTACCTTGAAAAATGGTCCTCTGGCCCGATTACGGCGTCGTGTCGGAAAGAAAAATGCTCACATATGCCTATATGCTGCGCTTTTTATTTCCTCCACTCCTTGTCCTCGAACCAGATGCCTCATTTTTTAAGGTACTCAACTTTCTGACTTGGTTAATAGCCTGGAATACCGTCTTTTTTTGCACTGTTTTTGTTTGATTCAGCGGTGGAGAGGGTGAGGAGAGAGGTGTGAG
>PKTX01000013.1 GCA_002868945.1 Desulfobulbaceae bacterium | reverse complement strand
TCTGGATTGAGCCGTTTTTCGACTCAATTTAACCCACGCTTGCAAGGATGGCAGGTCTCTTTTCTCTACTAAGGTGTCAACCATATTGTCTCACCTCTCACCTCTCACCTCTCAAAGTAGTCGCGCCACCTCGCCGTTGGCCACCTTGATGGTGCGGAAGCGGCTGAGGGGCTGCTGCCGGTAATGGAGCAGGAGGCAGCGGGCCACGATGAGGTGGGTGACCAGCAGCACGCTGCCGCTTTCGGCTGCGGCGATTGCCGCCACCTGGGCCACGGCCCGTTGCTGCACGGCCCGCAAATCCTCGCAGTCGGGGACATGAAAGGTATGGGGGCTGGCCAGCCAGGTGGGATATTCATCGCCGAAACGCCGGCGGATCGCCTCCTTGGTGAGGCCGTCCCAGTGGGGCAGGTCGATATCGATCAGCCCCGGCGCCTCATGCACGGTGAGGCCGCAGCGCCCACCTATGATGCGGGCCGACTGCACGGTGCGCAGCAGGGGACCGGCATAGAGGGCGGTAAGCCCCATGCCGGCGCATTGTTCGGCCAGCTGCGCCAGTTGCTCGCGGCCCTCCCGACAGAGGGGTTCGTCACTGCGGCCGGCAAAGCGATTCTCCTGGTTTGCCTGGGTCTTGCCGTGTCTGATCAGATGGATTTCTCGGGCCATGGTTTCCGCGATAAAACTGCTTGCAGCAGGGAACTTTTTCAGAGTAGAGTGCTCACGTTTTATAATGTATGGCAGGCCGGGGCAAGGTGCTTGCAGGTTAATCATGCCTGGGGTGTAGAGAGCACATTCCCTTGAGCAGCCCGCCTGAAAAAACTACGGGGTTCGTCACCTTTTCAACGGACTGATGGGCCGCCTTTTCCGCGGCATTTTTCCTTGTGTCATTGCCGTCGGGCCGTCTGTCGGAGCCATACCAAGACAAGCTTCTCGCCTCCAGCCGGGGCCGAGGGGTGTGATTTTTCTTTTTACCAAGGGGCATATTATCGTGAAAATTCTTCAAGGTCACATCAAATTATCCCTTGTTCTGCAAGGGATTATTCTTGCCTGTTTCCTGACCCTCCACCTGTCTGTTGCCGCGGCCGCCGACACCATCCATATAAAGCCCTTTACGGTCTATGCCAAGCAGGATCTCGCCTTTCTCCAGGATGCCATGCGTAATATGATGGCCAGTCGCCTGGCGGCCAATGCCGAGCTACAGACCGTTGATGATCCGCAGACGGCCGACTATCTTCTTGAGGGTGATATAATCGCCATTGGCGAGGCCCTGACCATTAACGCCAAGGTGACCACCAGAGGCAGCTCCGAGCCGCCGGAAACCTATTACAGTTCAGCCGCCAACGAAAACGAAATCATTGCGGCCGTGGACCGGCTGGCCGCCGATATAAGCGCTCAGACCTTCGGCAAGGGAGATTATGCTGATCACCAGGCCGCATCGGCGCCGGTTACGGCCCCCACTGTTGCCGCACCGGTGGCTCCGGCATCGCCGGACGCGCCGGCCTTCCAGACCGCCCACCCTGATCGCGCCTTTATCCGCCCCACTACGCCGGCCCGGCAGGCCATGGGGCAACGTGGTTCAGCCTTTATCCGCCCCGCCACCATCACCGGCGCCTTGGGCTTTGATAAAACCCAGAACCTTGATATGTCCATGCAGGATCTTGCTGTCGCCGATCTGGATGGTGATGGTGTTGATGATATCGTCCTGGCCGGCAAGAATGAGATTTTTCTCTATCATCTCAATGGCAGCCGTCTGGTCCAGTTTGCGTCCATCAGCCTGCCCGACAACCAGAAGATTCTGGCCCTCAATGCCGCTGATTTAAACGGCAACGGTGTGGCCGAGATCTATGTCAGTGCCGTGTCGGACAGACGGCCCATGGCCCTGGCCGCTGAGTGGCAGGGCAGCGCTTTTCATTATCTCTTTCGGGATCAGGAGTGGTATGTGCGGCCGGTGCGCGTGCCGGGTCGCGGCCTGCTGCTTGCCGGTCAGCACGCCGCCATTGACGGACCCTTTATGCCCGGCATCTACGAGGTGTCCGTGGACGAGGGCAGAGTGGTTCGGGGCGAAGCCCTGCCCCTGCCCGACCAGGTGAACCTGTTCAGTTTTGCCATGGCCGATCTGGATGGCGACGGCGCCACCGAGATTATCACCATTAACCAGTCCGACCGCCTCAGGGTGCTGCGGGCCGGCGGTAAACAGCTCTGGCAGAGTGATGATTTCTATGGCGGCAGTCTGCGCTATGTGGGGGGCTATGGTATTTCCGACCGTCATTCCGGCCGTACCAAGATGACGGCGGGTGTGCACGAAGACACCAGCCGTGATAAAACATATATTCCCTCTCGGATCATCATTGCCGATATCAACAACGATCATCTGCCCGATGTGGTGGTCAATAAGAATCTGTCCACCGCCTCCCGCATTTTAAAGAATATGAAGTCCTACCCCAGCGGCGAGATCCACGGCCTGGTCTGGACCGGTATCGGCCTGTCCGAGCTGTGGCGTACCAAGAAAATTGACGGCTATGTCGCCTCCTACGACTTCCGCAAGGAAGCAGGCGCCGATCAGGCCTCCCTCTATGTCGGTCTGGTCACCAACAGCGGCTGGCTTGACATCCTGGCCGCCAAGGAGTCCACCGTTCTCATCTATCCCCTGGACCTCAGCGACCAGGAACAGTAATTCCCCGCATTCCTCTCTCCGGCTGTCCTGGCCCGGGAATCTCGCCCGGCAGGGCAGCCTGGCTACTCTGCCGGCCACCTTTCCTTGAGCCACTGCCAGAAGGCGGCCATGCCTTCACCGCTGGTGGCTGAGACGGCAAAGACCGGCAGGCCCGGTTTGATCTCCTCCACCTGACGGCAGCACTCTTGCAAATCAAAAGTGAGGTAGGGCAGCAGGTCCACCTTGTTGATGAGCAGCACATCTGAACTGAGGATAAGATCCGGATACTTGGCCGGCTTGTCTTCACCCTCCGGTGTGCTGATCACGGCTATGCGCAGCTCTTCGCCCAGGTCATAGGCCGTCGGGCAGACCATGTTGCCGATATTCTCGATAATCAGCAGTTTGCAGGAGGCGAGATCCAGCTTGTGCATGGCCCGATGTACCATGTCGGCGTCCAGGTGGCAGGCGGCGCCGGTGTTGATCTGCACTGCGGCCAGGCCGGCCTCCTGCAGGCGTCTTTGGTCGTTGTCCGTCTGTTGATCGCCGACGATCACCGCCATGGCGGTTTCCCGGCCGTAATCACGGCCCAATCTCTCCAGAAAGCTGGTTTTTCCCGAGCCGGGCGCGCTGATGATGTTCAGGCAAAAAATAGCCCTGTCCCGCAGGTGTCGGCGGTTGTGGCCGGCAATATCGTTGTTGCGGGAGAGGATGTCCTGGGCCAGATCGATCCGGCGGGCCGAGGTGCTGTTGTCGGCGGGGCAGCCGCATGAATCACACATTATTCTATCTCGATGGCGGTTATCTGTAGTTCCCGTCCCTGCACCATCTCATAAAAAGAGGCGCAGGCCGGACATTGGCTCAGCTGTTCGGTGCCTGGCCGGGCACAGGTCGGGCACTGATAGCGCAGGGGGATCTCGCTGATTATAAGTTCGGCTTCGGCGGCAATGGTTCGGGGGCTCATGGCCTCAAAGGCAAAGGTCAGGGCATCGATCATCACCCCGGCCCGTTCACCAATGGCCAGGTCGATGCGTGTCACCCTGGTGCCCTGTTCACGGGCCGTGGTCTCGGCGACAATATCCAGAATATTCTGCATAATCGACATCTCGTGCATGCGCCTCTCCTGTCTCCTTACTGCCTGTGCGGATCTTCCCGGCCAGAAAGGGCCGCTGCCACGGCAGCCTGGCCCAGGGCCAGGCCGCCGTCGTTACAGGGTACCTGTTGATGAATATGCACCCTGAGGCCTGCGGCGCCAAGGTTTTTTTGTATGCCGCGACTGATGAGCCGATTTTGAAAGACGCCGCCGCTGCAGGCCACCTCGCTGATTTCTTCCTCTGCGGCCAGGCGCAGCACCGTGTCACAGAGCAGGCGCAGCACGCTGTTGTGAAAGCGGGCCGCCAGTACGGGTTGTTCCACCCCGGCCCTGATATCGCCACAGAGTCCGGCCAGGATCTGGTCTGTTTCCATGACATGCGGTTGACCGGCTGCCGTGGCCGTCATCCTGACGGGGTAGTGGCCCTCTTCATCTCGGGCGCTGATCATCTCAAGCTCCATGGCGGCTTGGCCCGAAAAGGTGATACGGCGGCGCAGGTTGATAAGGGCGGCAACCGCGTCAAAGAGGCGGCCCAGGCTGCTGGTCAGCGGTGTGTTGAGGCGGCCGTCCACCATGTGCAGCAGCGTTTCCTGATCGGCCTCGGCAATATCCCGTAAGAAAGTGAAGCCGTGCCGATCATGGCCCTGCTCATGCAGCCAGGCCAGGGCCAGGCGCCATGGCTCCTTGATGGCCGCCTCGCCGCCGGGCATGGCCAGGGGTGCCAGGTGGGCCAGGCGCCGGTAGCCCCTGTAGGTGCAGTGCAGGATCTCGCCGCCCCAGAGGGTGTTGTCATCGCCAAGGCCGGTGCCGTCCAGGGCCAGGCCGAGCACCGCATGGCGGACGTTGTTTTCCGCCATGCAGGCGGCAATGTGGGCGTGGTGGTGTTGGACGCCGATCCTTGTGCAGCCGGTCTGGTCAGCGGCAAAGCGGCTACTGAAGTAGTCGGGGTGCAGGTCGTGGGCCACGACCTGCGGCGTGATCTTGAAAAGGCCCTGCAGGTGACGGCAGGCCTCCGTATATCCTTGCCGGCCGGCCGGCGAGGCGGTTTCACCCAGGTGTTGGGACAAAAAGGCATTGGCGCCGCGGCTCAGGCAGATGGTTACCTTTTCGCCGGCACCGCAGGCCAGAATGGCAGGTCCGCTGACGGGCAGGGCCAGGGGCAGCGGCGCATAGCCGCGTGAGCGGCGGATGGGGATGGCCTGCTCGTCATGCATGCGCAGCACGGAGTCGTCGCAACGGCTGACAATGGTGCGGTTATGGCTCAGCACTGCATCACAAGAGTGGCCGAAGCGGGCCACTGCCGCTGTGCTCGATGTGAGCATGGGGCTGCCCGGTTCATTGAGACTGGTCATGACCAGGGCGGCCGGGCCCTGCTCAAAAAGGAGGAAGTGAAGGGGCGTGTAGGCCAGCATGATGCCGATTTCCGTCATGCCGGGGGCAATGAGAGCAGCGAGGGGGGCTGTCGCCTTGCGGGGCATGATGACAATGGGTCGCACCGGTGAGGTGAGAAGCGCCTCGGCCCGGGGCTCCATGTGGGCCAGGGTCGAGGCCCCAGCCAGGTCGCGCACCATGACGGCCAGGGGCTTGTCGGGCCGCTGCTTGAGGCGGCGCAGACGGGCTACGGCCTTATGGTCGGCCGCATCAACGGCCACATGGAAGCCGCCCACCCCCTTAATGGCCACCAGCCCGCCCCGGGCCAGGATGGCAGCGGCGCGGTCGCCGTTTTTATCCGTCTGGTTTTTCTTCTGGTGATGCAGGGTGAGCTGCGGCCCGCAGTCAGGGCAACAGATGGGTTCGGCGTGGAAGCGGCGGCTGTCCGGATCGGTGTATTCCTGCCGGCATAAGGGGCAGAGGGGAAAGGGGGCCATGGAGGTCTGGGCCCGATCATAGGGCAGGCCATGGAGCAGGCTGAAGCGGGGGCCGCAGGCAGTGCAGGAGATAAAGGGATGGCGGTGGCGCGGATTGGCCGGGTCCAGGAGTTCTTTTTCGCAGGTGGCGCACATGCCGAAATCAGCCGGGGCCAGGGAGGTGCCGGTGCCGGCGGCCAGACTGGCGGCAATGGTAAAGCCCTCATAGACGCGGTCGGCAATCTCCTCCTCCTCTATGGAGGCGATCAGGGCGCCCGGTGGAGGAGTGTGGAGCAGTTCTTCGATCAGTTGGTCCATGGCGGCCCTGCTCCCGGCCAGGATGAGTTCCACCCCGGCGAGGCTGTTGGCCACCCGGCCGCCCAGGGCATGAATCCGGGCCAGGCGGTAGAGGTGGGGCCGGAAGCCGACGCCCTGGACCATGCCGCGGATGATGAATTTTCTGGTTGTCAAGGTGGCGGAGTCGGCAGACACGAGGCTCTGGGCAGGGGTGGACGGAAAAAGAGGGAGTACCTCATGCAAGATACCCCGCAAGACACCCTCTACTCTAGCAAAGTGGCGATGGCTGGGGAACAAAAAAGGCCAATGCCGCCATAAGGGGCATTGGCCTGGTCGGCAAGGGGGCGAGATGGCGCCTGTCCGAAATGACTCATTTCTGGACAGACACTAGATGGCGTCCGCGCCCTTTTCGCCGGTGCGCACCCGGATAACTTCCTCAATATTCATGACAAAGATTTTACCGTCGCCGATCTTGCCGGTATTGGCGGACTTCATGATGGCCTCAACCGCCTGGTCGGTCTGATCGGCCGCCACCACCAGCTCCAGTTTGACCTTGGGGATAAAATCGACATTGTACTCTGCACCGCGGTAGATCTCCTTGTGGCCCTTCTGGCGACCATAGCCCTTGACCTCGGAAACGGTCATGCCGCGGATGCCAATGGCGTTCAAGGCCTCTTTGACCTCATCAAGCTTAAACGGTTTAATGATTGCCTCGATTTTCTGTAACATGTTTTATGCTCCTGGAGAGGAAAGCCGGGCCGGTCTCAGGCGGAGACCAGCCCGGCGGAATGGATAGGGGGACACTTTAAAAGCCATCTTGAATGAGTGCTCTTTTATAAGGTGTAGCCCATTTCGCTGTGTTGGGCCAGGTCAAGACCCTGCACCTCATCGTCTGGCTCAACGCGGAGGCCGATGAGCAGGTCAATGGCCTTGAGAATGATAAAGCTGGCAATGGCAGAATAAAGGATAGTGGCACCTGCGTCAACTACCTGCACCATGAGGAGCCCGGCGTTGCCGAAAAAGAGGCCGTCGGCGCCGCCTGGGTTGACGGCCAGAGAGGCGAACAGACCGGTGGCCAGGGCGCCCCACAGGCCACCGATGCCGTGCACGCCGACAACATCCAGGGCATCGTCATAACCCAGCCGGTTTTTGGCCAGCACAGCGAAGTAACAGAGGACGCCGCCCACCAGGCCAATGGCAATGGCGGCCATGGGCGACACAAAACCGGCACCCGGCGTGATGGCAACCAGGCCGGCCACAGCGCCGGAGGCGGCACCCAGCACAGTGGGCTTGCCCTGAAAGAGCCATTCGGCCAGTAGCCAGGAAAGGGCGGCGCAGGCGGCTGCCACCTGGGTGACCATAAAGGCGTTAACGGCAATGCCGTCAGCGGCCAGGGCACTGCCGGCGTTAAAGCCGAACCAGCCGAACCAGAGGATACCGGCGCCCAGCAGGGTCATGCCCAGGTTGTGGGGGTGGATGGCCTCCCGACCCCAGCCCTTGCGTTTGCCGATGATGAGGGCTGCCACCAGGGCGGCGGCACCGGAGTTGATGTGGATGACCGTGCCGCCGGCAAAGTCGAGGCCGCCGTGGTTGCTGATCCAGCCGCCTCCCCATACCCAGTGGCAGACCGGGAAATAGACCAGGCTGGTCCAGAGGATGGTGAAAAGCAGGAAGGCGGAGAATTTGATGCGTTCGGCAAAGGCACCGGTGATCAGGGCCGGGGTAATGACGGCAAACATGAGCTGAAAGGCACAGAAGAGCAGGTGGGGGATGGTGCTGCCTTCCAGGGGCTCCAGACCGACGCCGCGCAGAAAGAGGTAGTCGAGGCCGCCCACCAGGCCGCCCACGTCGGTGCCAAAGGCCATGGAATAACCAAAGAGCACCCAGAGGATGGTGACCACCCCCAGGCAGATAAAGCTTTGCAGCAGGGTGGACAGCACGTTTTTGGAACGGACCATGCCGCCGTAAAAAAGGGCCAGGCCCGGGGTCATCAGCATGACCATGGCCGTGGCTATGAGCATAAATGCGGTATCGCCGGTGTTCATTGTCTTTCTCTCCTTCTTGTGCTCGGACGAGCGTTTATCTCGGGGCGATGTGGATTTTTCGGTGCCTCACTCCATTAGCAACGGCCATGCCATGGAAGGGAAGAACAGAAGGTTGTTGTTTATCTTGTTGATTTTATGGTAAAAGTGCTTATGTGCTGTTGCGTGGAGGCCGTACGGGGTTCTTACAAAAAAAGGAAAAATTCAGCACTGTATGACAAAAATGTAATTTTCCTGGGCGTCTCGGTGGCTGGCTGCGGGCGGGCTGCCACTGATTCTGCCCGGAAGAACGCGCCTCGGTCTGTCTGCCCAGACAATGTCATTATCAGCGGGTCGGCATCTCTGGAGGCTTTATGGAAAAACCAGTAATCCATCGGCGCTTAACCAACGTATTCCAGTTAATCTTGATAATCGGCGCCGTGGCCGCAGTCTGGGAACAGCAGTGGCTGGCCGCCGTAGTCACTGTCGGCATTATCGTCATCACCTTCTTTCCCGTGCTGCTGGCCAGGCGTTATGACGTTCATGTGCCGCCCGATTTTGAGCTGCTCGCCATAGGCTTTGTCTTTGCCACCCTGTTTCTCGGCGAGGTGCGCGGCTACTACACCCGTTTTTGGTGGTGGGATATTGCCCTGCACGCCGGCTCCGGCTTTTTGCTCGGCATCATCGGTTTTCTGCTGGTCTATGTCCTCAATGAAACAGAGGATATCGGCGTTCACATGAAACCGGCCTTTGTCGCCTTTTTCGCCTTTCTCTTTGCCTTGGGCATGGGTGCCCTTTGGGAGATCGTTGAGTTCGGTATGGACACGTTCTTCGGCATGAACATGCAGAAGGCCATGCTCGGCGATCCCTCCGGTCTCACCGATACCATGTGTGATCTGCTTGTTGACGCCCTGGGTGCCCTGGTTATTGGTGTGCTGGGCTATGGCTATATAAAAACCAAGGCCACCGAGTCGTTTCTGGAGCGTTGGATTGATGCATTCATCAAGAGTAATCCGCAGCTCTTCAGGCGGCGTCGTTAAGGGGTAGTAAGGCGGTGGGGACAAACCAGGCCGGTGGGGGAGAATGGAGGCTCAGAAGAGGCCAAGGCCGCTTTTTTCCTGGATGCGGTACTGCCAGTATCGCAGCAGGTTGTGATCGGCAAAGCGTTGGTATTCCACGGTGAAGTGCCCCTGGCGGTTGTGCCAGAGGCGCTCGAAATAGTCGCGGACCTCGGCGGCCACACCACTCTCCGGACTGGTGACCATGCGGAGGCAGCTCTCCAGGTTGAAGTCATCGATATTGCGGCGCGTCAGGTTGGCGGAGCCGCCCAGGATCGTGCAGCCTGCAGCTGTGGTGAGCAGAACAAGCTTGCTGTGAAACTGTTCACCATGGCTGTCATACCAGCGAATCCGGATGCGGCCCTGTGATTTTCGGTGGAGCCAGGTGGCCACCGGCCGATTTGGCACGCCGTTTTTTGTGCGGCCAAAGGCGTGGTGGTTGGCGTCAAGGATCAATCGGACCGTCACCCCGCGCCGGGCCGCGGCCAGCAGGGCCGCCAGGATGTGGCGATCAGCCAGATAGAACATGGCCAGCCACAGGGAGGCAGGGGCGCGGCATGCCTCCAGGTCGCGCAAAAGCACCGCCTTGATCTTGCCCTCGGTGACCAGTTGGCCCCGACACTCCTCAGCCGTGCTTTCGGCTGAAGCGGGTCGGACCGGCGGCAGTAGTGTCGGTCGGCCGGCCAGGGCGGCAACGGCCGTCTCGCTGTCGGCTATTTCGGCCAGCAGGGGGCCGCTGAAGCAAAAGGCGATATTGCTGTTCATGGTGCTGGCATCATGGCTGTTATTGGCCGAGGTGAGCAGGCAGCTTTTTTCCGAGAGGATAACCTTGCGATGGTTGGCCTTGAAGTTGAGCAGGGCCAGCCAGCCGGTCAGGCTGAAATGGGGGGCCTTGCCGGCAAAGGGCGACGGCAGACGGCCCAGGCGGCGGCCAACCCAGCGGCCCAGCAAATTCCAGAAACCGGCATAGGGTATATTGGAGTCGGGCAGGCAGGCAAGGTTGGTGAGTAGAACCGTGGCGCCGGCGCTCTGCAGCTCGCTGAAATAAGGGTTGGCGTAGGAACCGTAACCGGTATTGATCGGGTCGGAGATCAGCAGGATCTGCAGGCCGGGTCTTTTCTTTTTCGCGGCCAGCAGGGCATCGGTGACAATGCGGCTCAGCGGCGCCAAGCCCGGGCCGCCATCATGCAAATCGTTGTAGAGAAAGATATCGAGGATGATAAAACGTTCAGCCGCGTCGATGAGCTGCAGCAGCTCCGGCAGAATGTGCTGCTCACACTGGAGCTTGCCGTCATCGTTGAGATAGGTGAGGTCGCTGCAAAAGCGGAGTTGCCGGATGGGCAGCAGGGGGCTTTGCACCGAGAGGCCGGTGGGCATGGGGCGATGCAGGCCGCGCCATGTTGCGGCCAGCCAGGCAACAAGGAGCACGGCAATGGCGTAGAGGAGAAGTTCCATGTCGCTTCCGGCAGGTAATGCTGGTGATGAGGAGTCTATTGAACTTAACGATGATCTACCGCGAAAAAAACCGGTTCAAAGCGGCTGGCTTGAGACACCTAGGGCGAGGAATAAGCGGCGACATAGGCCTTCAGCAGATCAATGGAGGAAACAATGCCGGTAACGCTATTGTTTTCCGTAATAATCAAGTGGTGGATATTATTGTTGATAATCAGTTGGGCAGCGTCCCCTATGGC
This sequence comes from Desulfobulbaceae bacterium, assembly GCA_002868945.1. GTDB lineage: Bacteria > Desulfobacterota > Desulfobulbia > Desulfobulbales > SURF-16 > BM506. Next base: position 13,404 of record PKTX01000013.1, on the reverse strand, counting down.
CAGGGAGTCCGGCACCTCGATGAGCTGATGGCTGCAGATCTCCCAGGCCCGCACTCTTTTGGCGTTGCCCTTCTGCATGTGGAACCGGGCGAGATCATTGCTGGTGATAATGCCGAAGCAGTGCTGGTCCGGATCAACCACCGGCAGGCAGGAGTACTTGTGGGCGCCGAGGACACATTCCACATCCTCAATGGTGTCGTCGACGTTTATCACGGTAACGCTTTCCGCCATAATACTTGAAATCGTTTGTGGCATAGCAGGTTCCTGGGTTCTGGTTCAGAGCGCCGGCAAGCGGCATTGGCAGCTGAGGAGGGAAACGGCAGCCGGCAGGCCGGCAGAAAGGTGGTCAGTCGCTGTCATCCACCAGAAAGTCGCGCAGCTTTTCCAAGAGGGAATCAGGCAGTTCTTCATCATAGAGAAAGGCGTGGGCCTCGGCACCGCTGATCTGTTCCTTGATCTCAAGGGGCAGGGACCGCAGAACAGCCATTCGTTCCGGATCCGGTTTTTTGTTGGGTGGTGCGGCGGGTGTGGTCATGGCATCTGTCCTTCATGATTGTCGGGTAACTGCTCAGGGAGTTACGGTGTGGATGGTTTTCGGCATTGCCGGCATTGTGCCGGCCAGGGAGGTTCCCGGTCGGCCCGAAAGGCTGCAACAACATACCTCCTCCCCTTATCATGACAGAAGGAAGGCGGTCGGCAAAATAAATATCTGCTCGGCACGGATGTTTCAAGTCATATCAGCGCGCCGGTAATTGGCTGTCCGCCACTGCCTTGACAAAGTTACGGCTGAAAACATCCTGCCAGCCGGCATAGGCCATGGCCATGTCCACGTGCCAGGCATCGCGCCGGCCGTGCCGGTCAGCGCTCCACAGCCGGGTCTTGCTCTGGTCAAAGCGTTCATCCAGGGGATGATAGATGATGTCGTTGAGCAGGGAGAGCAGCTCGTCCACCGTGGGCAATCGCCAGTTGTCGCGTTTGCCGAAGCGCTGCCGGTTGAGCGTCTCGATATAGGAGGCGGCGGCGCTGTGGCTGATGGGGTACCTGCTGGCGCTGCGCTGCCAGCAGAGTCCGGTGCTGCGGTCACGGATCACCTCATGGTCCGCCTCCTCCAGGCAGTTGCTGATATAGGTGCGCGGCTGTGACCTGTCGTTTAAACCCATGAAGCTGCGCGCCTTGCCGCCCCAGATGTTCACCGGTTTTTTGCGGAGTTCAACCAGGGGGCATCTCTCGGGCGTGGGGGGCGAGCTGTACGGACTACGCCTGAAATCCTCCTGCCAGTGAACCTCAAGGCTGCCGAGGGCGGCCAGCATGTCGTCGGCCTTCTGGAAACGGTGCGCCGCATTGAAGTGGAGGGCGCGGCTGAAAAAGCGATCCCACTTCTCATCGTAAAGGGGATTGACCGCGGAGAGGGAAAATTGCGCCATGCCGGGCAACAGGCCGGTGAGCATACGGTAGAGCAGAACCGCGGCCGAATAAAGATCGGCCCGGCCGTCCACACTGTCCGGTTCCTTGGCCTGTTCCGGCGCTGCGTAAAAGGGGGAGCCGATCTGCATGGTGTCGGGTCCGGAAAAGGCAGTGGCGGCGGCCAGGGCCAGGCCGAAGTCGCAGATCTTCAACTGGTCGTCATCGGTGATCAGCAGGTTTTGCGGTTTGATATCGCGGTGGACTATCTCGTGATAGTGCAGGCAGGCCAGACCTGCCAGCAGCTGCTTGCCGTAGTGAATCACCTTATCGGGCCGGATGATGCGCGAGCGATTCTCCAACCGAAAATCTTCGCCGATCATGTCGCCGAGATTATTAGCAAAATACTCCATGACAAAAAAGGGTCGACCCCGTTCGTCCCGGTCATAATCCCAGACATCCACCACGGCCCGATGTTTGATGGCCGCCATGGTGGTGGCCTCGCTGACAAAGATCTCTTCCAGGGTGGCGCTCCCCACCAGCATCTCCATACTCTCAAAGGGGTCGAGAAGCTTGATGGCCACCACCTTGTTGATGGTGGGGATGATTGCCTTGTAGATGGCGCCCATGCCGCCTTTACCCAGTTTACGAATAATATGATAACGGCCGATTTTCTGCATGACGAGCGCTTTTCCTAGAGGAGTCGACTGGCATTGGTGCCGTGGAAGCCGAGTTTTTTCAAGAGGGCCACGGTTTTTTCCACATCATACGGCAGGGCCCGGATCTCCAGTGAGTGGTCGCTGGTATCAAAGAGGCCGTACTTGGCCATGTTGTTTTTATGGTCCCGGGGTTGGCCCACACTGCCGACATTGTTGATGTAGCGCCACCGGTCATTGAGGCGGCTGCGGCCGATCTCCACCGGTTCCGACCAGCAGGTCAGGCCGTCTGAGACGTGGCGGCCAAAGGCATGGGTGTGACCGTAAAAGCAGTAGTGTTCCGGATAGGCGGCAAAGAGGCGTTCCAGTCTGGTGGCTGAGGGGTTGTGCAGATAGAGGGTGATTGATTCAGGCGGACAGCCATGCACAAAGCGACAGCCCTGTTCTATCCGAAAGGCAGGGAGGGCGGCTGAAAAGGCCAGGGAGTCGGGACTCATCAAGGTGCGGGTTAACTCCAGGGAGTGCTGCACCACAAAGTTGAGGCGGCGGAAATAGGCGGCGCTGCGCAGGGCCAGCTCATGGTTGCCGAGCACGCAGCGGGCCCGGCGGGCCCGCAGGGCCCGCACCACCTCCTCCGGCTGCGGGCCGTAACCTATATTGTCGCCCAGGGTGTAGATCGTCTCAACCCGGCCATGGTTGTCAATATCGGCAAGCACGGCCTGCAGGGCCTGGTAATTGGCATGGATGTCGGAGAGGATGGCAATGATCATTGTTTTCGCGTGGCTTGGGCTGTGTTGCCGGAGTTTCAACACCATAGCCCGTTAAGGACGTGAGTTCAATCGAGTCGTTTTTTAGATCGCCATTAAGCCGTTAACGTGGTTCGTAATACTTGAGCAGGTCAATGGCGGTGATATCGGTGAGGATGCGACGCTGCTCATCAACAATGGCGATCTCTTTGACACCGCTTTGCGCCATTTTTTTGAGCACCGCATCCACCGATTCATCCGGACCGGCGTAGACGGTGGCCTTGTCCATGATATGGTCCGCCTGGGCCGCGGTGATGTTGCGCAGGATGCCGCGACCATGCACCTTGCTGCTGTAATGATAGGGGAAAAGGTGGCGCAGCAGGGAACCCACCGTAATGGTGCCGCATAGCCTGTTGTCGGCGTCAACCACATAAACCAGGCGGGTATGGGGGAAGCGCACCATGGTGGCGATCACCTGCTGGATATCGCTGTGGTGTGGAACAGCGGGGATCTCGCGGTTCTTGAGCTGCGGCATGATATCGTGGATTTTCATTCAGTCACCCCCTGTCGTGCTTTCGCCGGCCCTGACCAGGGACCACTTGACCAGGACCGGAGAGATAATTTCGTTGAGAAGAATGGAGGCCAGCATGGCGTTTAAGGCCAGATCAAAAAGAGCGGCGGGTAGAATGGGCCGGGCCAGAAAAATAAGGCCAAGGGAGAGACCGGCCTGGGGCATGAGGGTGAAGCCCAGATAGCGGTAAACCTGGGGCGGCGCCTGGGAGATCTTGCCGCCCGCATAGGTGCCGGCCAGCTTGCCGGCAAAGCGGCCCACCAGAAGGATAAGCCCCAGGCCCAGGGAGGTGGTGAGGACGCTCAGGTCGAAATGGGCGGCGGCCAGGGCGAAGAAGAGGCAGAAGATGGTCTCTTCAATGAGGTCCAGTTTGTTAAAAAGGTCGTCGCTGTGTTGCACCCGATTGGTGACCACAAAGGCCATGGTCATGGCGGCGAGAAGGGGAGAGAAGGCAAGGCGATTGGCCAGGCCGGCCACCAGAAAGATGGCCCCCAGGGAGAGCAGGATGATTATTTCGGGCCGTTTGCTCGGGGTCAGAAAAAAGCTGAGCAGAAAGCCCTGCAGGGCACCGATGAGCAGGGCGCCCCCCACCTGCCAACCTCCCCGCAAAAGGGCGGTGCTCTGCTCCAGATCAACGCCGGCCAGCATGCCGGCAATGGTGAGCGCGGCACTGAAGATAATAATACTCAGGGCGTCATCCAGGGCCACCACGCCCAGCAGGGTGGTGGTGAGCGGTCCTTTTGCCCGCATCTCGTGGATCACGGCCATGGTGGCGGCCGGCGCCGTGGCCACTGAGATGCCGCCCAGAATGAGGAGCAGCGGCACGAGAAAGGTGGACCAGTCCTGGCCGTCCGGCAGGGCGAGGGGGCCCAGGATGTAAACGGCCAGGCAGGTGCAGAAAAAGGCGCCGAGGCCCTCACAGAGATTAATCCAGAGGATATCCTTACCCAGGACGCCAATGCGGCTTATCTGCAGGCTGCCGCCGATGGAGTAGGCGATAATGGCCAGGGCCATCTCCGAGGTAAAATTGAAGAGGTCTTCAATTTCAGCCATGGAAAAAATGCCGCTCATGGAGGGTGAAAGGAGCAGGCCGGTCATGATGTAGCCCGAGATGCGCGGCAATTTCAGAAAGTTTGCCACCTGACCGGCAAAAAAGCCGAGGATCAGGATGAGGCCGAGGATGAACAGGGGATTTGATGTGTCGCCCATAAGTCTTTACCCATAACACCTCTGAATCAAAGAAAAACTCTGCTATGATCCACCGGCAGATCAGGCTGCTTTTGCTTCACCATGGCGGCCGGCAAAGAGCGGCGTTGCGGAGAGGCTCTGAAATCTGATGCTCCCGGAAAAAGTCGTTGGCAACCTGAGTCGCTGACACTAAATCAGCACGATAGGCACTGTGCCGATGGCCGTACCTTGCTTTTTGCGAGGCCATCAAATTTTACTTGCATCAAACAGGGCTTCCAGATTCTTATACCCAAAAAAATAGTCTACCATAGGGACAAGGTATGTGTGAATTTTGTACAAAGCATGGCGATGGTAAGGTCTGGTTCAAGAATGCGGCCAACTACGGCCGTGATCTGATGGCCGACCTGGAGCGGCGCGGCTATATCAAAGGTTTTTTTACCTCCACCATCGAGGAGGGCATCGTCACCCTCGGCCGGCTGGAGACCTTGTATCGCAAAAAAAAGCAGCTGCCGCCACGGCTGGTCAAGGCCATGGTGGACAAGGCCAAACAGGAGCATTTCGGCCAGGTGCTGACCATCGAGGATATCCGCGCCATGGTGGGCAGGGCCGCCACCGTGGTCCGCCTGCCCTGTGCCTGCCGCTGGGCCTCCATGAAGAAGGAGCAGCGGGTCTGCTACTCGGTGAGCTACACGCCGGACGCCTGGTATGACGATCTTGATATGGGCTATTTCGGCCTGGCCCAGGACGAGGGGTTGGAGCGGGTCAGTCCCGAGGAGGCCATCGCCCAGATGGAGGCGCTGGAGGAGCACGGCGCGGTGCACACCATCTGGACCATGATGACCCCCTTTATCGGCGCCATCTGCAACTGCCAGCCCGGCGATTGTCTGGGCCTGCGCACCCTGGCCCTGGATGTGGAAACCATGTTCCGCGGTGAGCAGCGGGCCCGGGTGGATGAGGAGTCGTGCAGCGGCTGCGGCGCCTGCCAGGAGGCCTGCCAGTTCGGCGCCATCAGCAGCCAGACGCTTGACGGCGACCAGGTGGCGCGGGTCAGCCCCCACCAGTGCTTCGGCTGTGGTCTGTGCCGCAATGCCTGCCCGGAACAGGCCCTGTCCATGGTGGAGCGTTAAGATGGCCGGGCAGATCCCGCCACCGGCCCGCGGCCTCTCCCGCATCATCCGGGCCGCCGGCTATTCCTGGGCCGGCCTCTGCTACACCTTCAAAAACGAGGCCGCCTTCCGCCAGGAGCTTGTCCTCTGCCTCATCCTGGTGCCGGCCATCATCCTGCTGCCCCTTGCCCTGCTGGCCAAGCTCTACCTCTGCGGCTGTCTGGCCCTGGTGCTGATCTGCGAGCTGGCCAATACCGCCCTTGAGGTCATCATCAACCATGTGTCGCCCGACTACAGCACGGCCGCCAAACACGGCAAGGACATCGGCAGCGCCCTGGTCTTTGTCGCCCTGGTCAACCTGGGCCTCAGCCTGCTGTTTCTGTTGGCGGGGCTTGTTTGGTGATCTTGAAGAGATTGTAAGGAGAGCTTGCGCCGCTGGTGACACTTTCTTCTGTTTGTCGGCCGGGCATTTCAGGGGGCGCAGCATTTTTTATACTTCTTGTTGCTGCCGCAGGGGCACGGCTCGTTGCGGCCCACCTTGGCGCCCTCCTTCAGGTCGCCATCCACATAGAGCCAGCGGCCATCCTCTTTGACGAAGCGGCTCACCTCATGCAGGGTGTAGGCCTTGCCCTGCTGGACATAATGGGCCTTGAATTCCACCATGCCTTCCTGATCATGATGGCGGCCACCCTCACTGGCCAGGATTTCAAGGCCGCACCAGGCCACGGAGGTTTCCAGGTTCAGATTACGGGGGGCCGTGGTTGGATGCCAGGAGGCGAGAAGGTAGGAGGAGTGGCCCAGGGCAAAGGCGCTGTAGCGCGAGCGCATCAGGGCCTTGGCCGTGGCCGGTAGTTGGCCGGATTCGAGATAGGGTTGACAGCAGCGGCTAAAATCGTCGCTGTTGCCGCAGGGGCAGGGGTTTTTTTCGAGCATTTCATCCACCTCGGTCGGCCCGGGCAATGAGGGCAGCTTTCTGGGCCGGAGACATCTTTTTGATGGCATACTCCCTTTTGCCGGCTGCGGAACGTGATGCCGCCTCTTCCAGGTAGACCAGGGTGACGGGCCGGCGACTGCGGGTGTATCTGGCCCCTGTCGGACCATGATTATGGGACTTGAGGCGCTGGTCCGGATCGGTGGTGATGCCGGTGTAGAGGCTCTGGTCCCGACAGCGGACCATATAGACGTACCAGGGTGAGGCCATCGTGTTTTACGCGTTGTTCATGCCGCCCTCATGACGGCGTTGTCCATAATGTCTTGTAGTGTAACATTTTGTCGCAGTATGGCCAGTACAAAGAAGGGCACTGCGGCACCGTTTACAAATTTTGGGCGGACCATACCATGTTTCATTCCTACTCAAAAAGACAAAACAGGCTTGCTTTTGTGCTGGCCCTCGGCACCCTGCTGCTGGTGGTGGCCCTCTACTATCGTCAGACTCAGGTGCTGGAGGGTTTTGAGGCCAAGACCTATGACCTGCGTTTTCGTCTGGGGCGCGGACCGGTGGCGCCGTCTGACGATATCGTTATCATTGCCATCAATGATAAGAGCATTGCCAAGCTCGGCCGCTTTCCCTGGTCGCGTACCACCTTCACCGCCTTGGTGGAGCAGGTGCACAGGGCCGGGGCCAAGGCTCTGCTCATGGATGTTTTTTTCCCGGAATCGGAGGCGCCGGCCGTGGACAGGGGGCTTGCCGAGGCCATCAGGCGGGCGGGCAATGTCAGCCTGGCCGTGGCCTTTGACTTCAGCGAGGATGGCCGGGTCACCGGCGTGACCGGCAACCTCCCTATTCTCCGGGAGGCCGTGGCCAGCGAGAACCACATCAATTTTTTCCCGGACGACGACGGCGTTAATCGGCGCACCGTGCTGCTCCTGGCCAACAACGGTCGGCTGGTACCGTCCCTGGGGCTGCAGGGGGCCATGGCCGGTCTCGGGGTGAGCACGGCGCAGCAGCAGGCCTTTTCCGTGCAGATCGGCGAGCACCAGATCCCCACCGACTATTACAACACTATGCTCATCAATTACCTGGGGCCGCCCGGCGCCTTTCCCATGTACTCCTTTGTCGATGTCATGCAGGGCAGGGTGCCGGCCGCCAAGCTCAAGGACAAGATTGTCTTTGTCGGCATGACCGCCCTGGGAATCTATGATATGCGGGTCACTCCCTTCCATGGTAATACCCCGGGGGTGGAGATCAATGCCACCATCTGCGACACCATCCTGCGTGGCCGCTTTATCCGGCGCAGCGGTATCGAGGCCCTGGTGGATCTGCTCTTTATCGTCGGCCTCGGCGGCCTCATCTTCTTTACCACCTTCCGGCTGCGGCCGGCCCATGCCCTGCTGGTGCTGCCGATGGTGCTGGGCAGCTATCTCGTTTTCAGCGTGGTGATGTTCAATCTGGGCCACTGGCTGTCGATCATCTACCCGCTTACTGCGGTGTTGCTGGCCTACGTGGTGGCGGCCGGTTTCCGCTTTGTCATCCTCGACCGGCGCAGCCGCGAGATCCACAACATCTTTTCCTCCTATGTATCGGAGAAGATCGTTGATGAACTGGTGCGCCATCCGGAGCGGGCCACCATCGGCGGCGATCATCGCCAGATTACCATTCTCTTTCTCGATATAAAGGGTTTTACCTCACTCTCCGAAACCATGCCGGCCATGGAGCTTGTCGCCACCCTGAATCACTACTTTGCCGCGCTCACCGAGGTGATCATGGCCCATGACGGCACGGTGGACAAGTTCCTGGGCGACGGCCTCATGGCCTATTGGGGCGCACCCTTGGCTGTGGCAGATCATGAGCAGAAGGCCGTGGCCTGTATGCTCGCCTTAAAGGAGGCCCTCCTCCGTCTCCAGGAGGAGAGGTCGGACCTGCCGCGTCTCACCTTCCGGGCCGGTCTCAACAGTGGTGATGCGGTGGCCGGCAATATCGGCGCCCGCGGCCGCAAGATGGAGTACACGGTAATCGGCGACACCGTCAACCTGGCGGCCCGTCTGGAGGGCACGGCCAAGTATTACGGGGTGGACAACCTGGTCAGTGAGAGCGTCTATTATGCCACCTGCGATGATTTCATCTATCGGGAGCTGGACCGCATCAGGGTGGTGGGCAAAGTGATAGCCATTACCGTTTACCAGCTGCTGGCCTCGGCCCAGGTCGGTCTGGATGAGGAGACCGCCACCTTGCAGCGCCTCTTTGCCGAGGGCCTGCAGGCCTATCGCCGCCGGCACTGGCAGGATGCCATCGCTCTTTTTACCGATCTTTGTCAGCGCTTTCCGGATGACCGGCCCAGTCAGCTCTATCTGCAACGGGTACGGCAGTATGCCAGTGAACCGCCACCGGCGGAGTGGGATACTATCTTTCAGCGCCGGGAAAAGTAGGCGACCGCGGCCATGCAGGGCCACGCCCGTAAAAAGGCAGGGTATCTTGCATAACGAGATATTTCGGAGTCTCGCTCCGCTCGTTTACCTGTTCGACGTTTGAGAAGCATGGAAATAAAAAGCGCGCCCTGAAAGAGGTAAGGGAGTCTGCGACAGTCCGGGTGCCCTTGGGGTGCAGCATATCAAGCATATGTGCGTCTTTTTATCTTCGGAGCGACGAAAAAAAACGGCCAAAATGGTAATTATTCAAGATGGCCGGTAATAAGCAGGGGGTAAAAATGGTATAGTATCAGGCAGGGACCGGTCCCGGAGGTTTGTTCATATGGCGGTCCTCTTATTTTTTGTTACCCTCGCTTGCCATGGATTTCCGGCTTTTTTTGTCAACATCATCTTCTGATAACAATGCGTATACAACTCTTTTTCCTAGGTCTTGTTCTCCTTCTTTTAAATGGTTGTGCCGGCACGCCGGCCCTGCCGCCCACTGCCGGTATCTCACGCATCGAGTTTGTTCGGGAGTTGCGCAACGGCCAGCCCCGCGCCCTGGAGGTGGACCGGCATGGCCGTCTCTACGTGGTGGAGATCGACCATCAGGTGCGCATCATGGCCCCTGACGGCGCCACTTTGCTCACCCTGGCCAAAAAGATTGGCGACCGGGTTATCCTGGAAGAACCCACTGATCTCGCCCTGGCCGATGATTTTCTCTACATCACCGATCAGGGTCTGCACCAGGTGGTCATCTTTACCCTGGACGGTAAGTTTCATGACGCCTTTGGCGGCCGGGGCGGCGCCCCCAAGAGGTTTCGTAAACCCCAGGGTATTTTTGTCCACAAGGGGGTGGTGCATGTGGCGGACACCGGCAATGATCGTATCCAGGTCTTTGGCCCGGACGGCGTCTACCTCCACTCCCTTGACGGCCGCGGCGGCCAGTCAGACGTGCCCTCCCTCCACCGCCTCAACGATCCCCGCGATCTGATCATTGATCCCAGCGGCAACATGCTGGTCATGGATGATGACGGGATCAAGGCCTATGGGCCCACCGGCAGGTTCATCGCCCTGCTTCCCGAGGAAAAGAGTCCCACGGCCCTCTGTTTAAGCAGCGACGGCTTCTTTGTCTCGGATCGCAAGAGTTACAGTGTTCGCAAATATAACTTTGATCGCCGCCTGCTCTTTACCTTCGGCACCAAGGGTGAGGGACGGGCCCAGTTCTTGCGGCTTTCTGCCCTGGCCATGGGAGACGGCGGTCGCATCTATGTGGCTGACGGGCAGCGCGGAGTGATCCAGGTCTTTCTGGCCGAGGAGGATGATTTGGACGGTCTGAGTCTGGCTGGTCGCACCCCTCCTCCCCATGCCGTCCACAGCCTCATGCATCTCAACAATGATCAAAAGATCAGCCGGGTCGTCTGGGACGGCCACGAGACCCTTTACGGCGTCAACGGCCGGCAGCTCTTTCGCATTAACAGGGGCAAGATCAGCGCCGTCCAGGTGGCCGACTGCCGGCCTGTGGCCGTGGCCGTGGATGACGAGGGTGCCCTCTGGCTGCTGGATGATCTCCATAAGCGGGTGGTCAAGGTGGATGAAAGCGGCGCCCCTGCCCTTGTCTTCGGCACCAAGGGGCGCGGCACCGGCACCTTCAGGGCGCCCACCGATATTGCCGTGTCCGGGGCGGGTATTGTTTATGTGGCGGATCCGGCCAACAGCTGGGTGCAGATCTTCAACCGGGACGGTATGTTTCTCAATGTTATCCACCAGGGCGAGGAGGAGGTGGTCATGGATGAGCCGGTGGCCGTGGCCCTGGACGGCAATGACCGCCTCCATGTCCTGGATCGCGGTCTGCGTAAGGTCTTTGTCTATTCCAGTCAGGGCAGACTGCTCAACCAGTTCGGTCAGAAGGGTGACAAGGCCGGAGATTTTGCCGATCCGGTGGATCTCTTTGCCACGGATACCGAAATTTTTGTGCTGGATGCCGGTACCGCCAACATCAAGGTCTTTTCCGACAAGGGCCAGTTCCTGCGCTCCTTCGGGGCCTATGGCCGCGGCAAAGGCGACTTCCGTCAGCCCACCGCCATCACCGGTATCGATGATATCTCTTTTGCGGTGACGGATGTCAAAAATGAGACCATCCAGCACCTGGCCGTCATCTATGCGCCGCAGGTCGTCCAGGGGGTGACCGTGGTCGGCGGCATGCGCCAGGTGGAGATCGCCTGGCAGGCTGCCGAGGAGGCCTATGTCGAGGCCTACCATCTCTATCGGGCCGAGGGGCAGGACGGCCCATACCGTCATCTGGCCCGGGTCAGCGGCGAGGGCTACATTGATACGGATGTGCAGCCTGGCAAGGCCTATTATTACCGGGTAACGGCCCAGGCCCGCCACGGCAACGAGAGCAAGGCCAGCAAGGAGGCCTTTTCCATCCCCGAGCAGTTCAGCCCTTCACCGCCGCAGGATTTACAGGCCGTGGCCGAGGAGTGGCAGGTGCAGCTCTCCTGGCAGGTCAACGAACAGGAAGAGCCCTTTGTCGATCACTATCTGGTGCACCGGAAAGTGGAGGGACGGGAGTATCGCCAGGTGGCCCGGATCACTGAACCGATCTACACGGACCAGGCCCTGGCGGCGGATACCCTCTATCACTACAAGGTGGTGGCCGTTGGTGTTGACGACAAACAGAGTCTGCCCGTCTCTCTGGAGGTCAAGACCAAGCTGGCCCGGAAAAGCCCGCTGGAAATAGATATTGTCGAGGTGCGTAACCTCTTTTCCAACACCTATAAGGTCTATGAGGAGGTCGGCCTGGGCACGGTGCGTCTCACCAATAACACCGGCGTGGCCATCGGCAATATCAACCTGCTCTTCACCATGAAGGAGTATATGGATTTTCCCTCGGAGATCAGGGTGGATGAGCTGGCCCCGGGCCAGAGTGTCGATCTTGTGCTGACGCCGGTCTTTAACAACAAGATCCTTAACGTCACCGAGGACACCTCGGTGCAGACCAAGCTGGAGGCCTTTTACTACGAGAACAACCGGCGCTTTGAGTTCAGCAAGAATGTGCCGGTCAACGTCTATGAAAAACATCGGATGATGTGGGATGAACATCACCGTTTTGCCACCTTTATCACCCCCAAGGATCCGGTGCTCCTGGAGTTTGTCCGGGCGGCGGTGACGCCGGTGGCCGGTGCCCGGGAGCCCCTGCAGCGGGCCGCCGTGATCTTCAGGGCCTGCAGCCGTCTGGGGGTCACCTACCTGCCTGATCCCACCAACCCCTATCAGGAGGTGGCCGATGACATCGATTTTGTCGATTATATCCAGTACCCCCGTGAGACCCTGCAGCGGAAATCAGGCGACTGTGACGACTTGGTCGCTCTCTATGCCACGGCCCTGGAAAGTGTGGGGATTGCCACCATGGTGGTGGAGGTGCCCGGCCATATGTTGATGATGTTTGATGTGGGGGTGGCGGCGCAGGCGGACCATGACACCATGGATGAGCTTTTTGTCATCCATGCCGACCGCATGTGGGCGCCGGTGGAAACCACCCTGCTGGGTGCTGATTTCATGAAGGCCTGGCAGCAGGGCAGTCAGGCCTACTATCGGGCCGTGGCGGACGGCAGCCTCTCCCTCATGGATTTGCGCCAGGCCTGGCAGACCTATAAGCCGGCCTCCCTGCCCGCCACGGCATGGCGCCCCGAGACCATGGATTTGCGCGGCCCGGAGCTGGCCGCAGAGCTGGACCGGCTCAGGAAAATCGCCCTGACCCTGCGTTGCCGACCCTATGCGGCCCGCCTTCTCGATGATCCGCGCGATCTTCAGGCCCAGGTGCAGATCGGCATTATCTATGGCAAGGCCGGTGAGTTGACGGCGGCCAAAAAGGCCTTTGGCAAGGTGCTGCAGAGCGACACAAAAAACAGCGATGCCCTCAACAACTTCGGGAACATCTATTTTATGGAGGGCGATTATCAGGCCGCGGCCAAGATGTATGAGCAGGCCGCCGAGCTGAGCCCGGCTGATCCCTTCATTCTGGTCAACCTGGCCAGGAGCTATCTGCGGGCCGAGCAGCCTGATCTGGCGGCAGCCGCCTTTTCCAGGGCCCGAGAGCTTGATGCGAGCGTGGCGCGCCGCTATCGTAGCCTCGGTCTGGAGCTTGCCCCGTCCCTCTAGATATTGTGTTTCTGTAGGAGCTCACCCCTGTGAACGATGAGCGGCCTGATGAGTCACAATTATCTCTGTATCGTCCGGAGGGCCGGACCCCTACAGCATCATTCCACGAATGATAGCTGAGGTTCGAGGGTAATCGTGTGCCACGAAGGCGCATAGGAGGATGAAGTCCTCCTTGCAGCTATGCTGCATAAGAGATGAGGGAAGGCCCCTCGAAGCCGCCATACAGG
>PKTX01000062.1 GCA_002868945.1 Desulfobulbaceae bacterium | reverse complement strand
TTTTTGGCTCTGGATTGAGCCGTTTTTCGACTCAATTTAACCCACGCTTGCAAGGATGGCAGGTCTCTTTTCTCTACTAAGGTGTCAACCATATTGTCTTATTCCGGCTCTCCAGAGTAACTGGCTGATAGCCCATGTGGTGACATGTTTTATCGGCTATGCTGCTTTTGCCGTGGCCTGCGGCTTTGGCGCAATCTATCTGCTGAAAAATAAAAAGAAGGCCACGGCCGGCACCATGCTTTCGCAGCTGCCATCCTTGCGAATCCTTGATGAGATTATCCATAAAACCTTGATTTTCGGATTTATGTGGCTGACCGCCGGTATTGTTACCGGCGCAGTCTGGGCCAATTCAGCCTGGGGAACCTATTGGAGCTGGGATCCCAAGGAAACCTGGTCTCTGATCACATGGTTTATATATGCTGCTGCCCTGCACGCCCGTTTTACCAGGGGATGGGGTGGTCATAGGATCGCCTGGTTCGCCATTGGCGGTTTTTGTTCTGTGATGTTCACGTACTATGGGGTGAACTATCTGCTCTCCGGTCTGCATAGTTACGGTTGATCCGTTGCCGATAAAGAATTCATGATGGAGCCACTGGTCCGGATGTTCGGCATGATCAGGTGCGCCCGGTATTCTCCATGATCTGCCGCCTCTGCCGCGGCGGCATGGCTGAGAAGGTTGCCTGTGCCGCGCTGATGTCTATCTGATGTGCTTGTCATATGGAAAGGGTGTTGCATTCGGCAGGGAGTATGGTTAGTCTTTAATACGGTTTCTCGGCACCGCATCTTTCCTGGGCGGCCCGGAAACATGCCATCTCTCTGTCGCGCCGTTCCGGCATACTGGCCATGGGACCGACAATGCCTTCATCTGAAAACAAAGAACATGTCCTGACAGCCGGCCGCAATTGCTGGCGTCTTGCCAAGGCCCAAGAGGCCAGTCTGCTCATTGATGGGGCCGCCTATTTCAAGTCCTTTCGGCAGGCGGCCATGCAGGCTCGTCGTTCCCTCTTCATTGTCGGTTGGGATATAGACAGCCGTATGGAGCTTGTCCGCTGTGATCCTCGCGATGAATTGCCGGTGGAGTTGGGAGCTTTTCTGCATGCCCTGGTGGAGAGAAACGACGAGCTGGAGATTTTTATCCTGCTTTGGGACTATGCCCTGCTGCTAGGTATGGATCGGGAATGGTTTCCGGAGTTCAAGATCGGCGACAAGGCCCACGCCCGTCTGCACCTGCGGAAGGACGATCACTGTCCGCTGGGTTCCTCCCACCATCAGAAGGTGGTGGTCATCGATGATGCCCTTGCCTTTGTCGGGGGGCTTGATCTGAGCAAGGACAGGTGGGATCGCCCCGGCCACCATCCTGACGATCCTGTTCGGGTCAATCATGAGGGGCAACGTTATCGCCCCAATCATGATGTCCAGGTGCTGGTATCCGGTCAGGCTGCCCACTATATGGGAGAGCTGGTGCGCCAGCGTTGGCGTCGCGCCGGCGGTGATGGCGGCAGGTTGCCTGAACTGGGCAACCAGGCCTCGTCTTGCTGGCCGGAGGGGGTTGTCGCTGATCTGCGCCAGGTGACAGTGGGTTTTTCCAGAACAATGCCGGCTTATGGCGAGCAACAGGAGATCCGCGAGATCGAGCAATTCTACCTGGATGCCATTGCCGCGGCCCGTCAGTCAATCTATATTGAGAATCAGTATTTTACCGCACCGGTGATTGTTGATGCCCTGGTCCGGCGTCTTGCCGAGCCTGACGGTCCGGAGGTGGTGATTGTCGTGCCGCAGCAGACAGATGGCTGGTTGTCGCAGCTTTCCATGGATCTCCTGCGGGCCAGGGCCTTCCGGGAACTGCGCCGGGTCGACCACCACTCTCGGTTGTTGATCTGCTATCCCCACCGCCATGGCCTGGAAGGGGAGAATTCGGTCAAGGTCCATGCCAAGCTGATGGTGGTTGATAACCGGTTGCTCCATGTCGGCTCCGCCAATCTCAACAACCGCTCCATGGGTATTGACACGGAGTGCGATGTCACCATTGAGGCACGGGGCGACCAGGAGGTGGAGGAGGTGATCGGTCGCTTCCGGCAAGCGCTGCTCTGTGAGCATCTGGACGTAAGCCGGGAGCAGTTGCAGGAGGCCTTGGCCTCCTCGTCCAGCCTGCTGGCGGCCATCGCGCAATGCAACAGCGGGACATGGCGCCTGGAAGAGGTGACGGTGGAGATCACCAAGGCCGAGGAGCTCTGGCTGGAAAATAGAAATATCCTTGACCCGGAACGGCCCATTCGGACCGATCGTATGCTCAGGGAGGTCTTGCCGGTGCCTGATAGCGGGGTCGACCTCAAGGTTGTTTTGCGGCTCGGCTCTGTGTTGCTCTTTGTCGTTGTTGCCGCGGGCCTCTGGTTTTTGTTGCCCACCGAGCAATACCTGGAAAGCGGGAAGGCTTTGGCCCTGCTTGATTGGGTTAGGGAGCAACCGGTAGGACCGCTTGTGTTGATGGCAATCTATGTCGTTGCCAGTTTGCTCATAACACCGATTACCCTGCTCATCTCCGCCACTATCTTGCTCTACGGACCGGTGCTGGGAGCTGTTTATGCCTTGACCGGCAGTGTGTTGAGTGCCGCGGTGACCTATTATGCCGGGGTCATGGTCAATAAGAGCACCCTGCAGCGTTTCAGCGGCCGCTATCTCGACAAGGTCAACCGTTTTTTGGCCCGAAAGGGCATTATCTCCACCGCTGTTGTTCGTCTTTTCCCTCTGGCCCCCTTTACGGTGATCAATATGCTGGCCGGTGCCTCCCACCTGCGCTTTGGTGATTATATTTTCGGCACCCTTCTCGGCATGACACCCGGAATTCTGGCCATTGCCGGCCTGTTGGATCGCGGTGCCGCTCTGTTTCGTGAGCCGAGCATTTCCTCCCTGTTGCTTTTTGGCGGTCTGGTGGCCCTTCTTGTTGCCGGCTACCGGCAAATGAAGAAATGGCTGCCTGATTATCAGCGGGCCGGTGAGAGGAAAAATGATTGAGAAGGTCAGGTCCGAGTCCGCAAACAATGGGAAATTGCTGCGTGTTGCCACCTATAATATTCATGGCGGCCTGGGCCGGGACGGCAGGCGTGATATGTCACGCATCGCTGCGGTGATTAACGATCTGCGGTGCCGAGTGGTGGCCCTGCAGGAGGTGTTGGCGCCGCACGGCCATGGCAACGACGCCTTGTCGCTTCTTGAGCAGCAGACCGGCATGACCGGCATTGCCGGTATCACCATGCGCTCGGCGCGCGGCCAGTTCGGCAATGCCTTGTTGTGCGACCTGCCCATTGTCCGGGTCAGGAAACATGACCTCAGCGTCCATGGCCGCGAAAAGAGAGGCGCCCTTGACGTGCTTTTGCGCCGGAAGAGGCGGCAGCTCAGGGTTCTGGCCACCCATCTGGGCCTGCGTCCCTATGAACGCCGGCAACAGGTCAGGCGTCTGCTGGACATCGTCGGCAAAGGCGAGCAGCCGGATGAGGTCACCATTATCATGGGGGACATGAATGAATGGTTTTTGTGGGGCAGGCCGCTACGTTGGATCCATGCCAATTTCGGGAGGGCTGTGGCCTGCCGCACCTTCCCGGCCGACAGACCGCTGTTGGCCCTGGATCGGATCTGGTGCCATCCGCCTGAGCAGCTCACCGCCCTGGCCCCCCACCGCAGCAGGCTGAGCAGGGTAGCATCCGATCATCTGCCGCTGGTGGCGACCCTTGCTCTCTGAGTAGGGTCGGCGGAGTATAACCGGCAGGGCCAAGAGGGTTGCCCACCAGATAGCATGGGCAGGGAGGCGGGGGCAGGAGATAAGAGGTGCCTTTTAATAGGCTCATGCCGCCAGGGGCAGCACCTCTTTGTCCTCATACCTAGGAGCCTGTCGGACTTAGACATAAATCTACTGCAAATTCGAAAAATCGGTCCATATTCCCATGGCTTTTCGTTAAATAGCTCTGCTATTCGCCT
>PKTX01000056.1 GCA_002868945.1 Desulfobulbaceae bacterium | reverse complement strand
CTCAAAAAATAATGCTCGGAATATCAAATATATGCCTGCGCTTATTTTTCTCGCAGTCCTTGATCTCGAACGAAATGACCTATTTCTGGACAGACACTATTTAAATGGAAGTTACCGTTCTCTTCCCCCTCTGACAAGAAAATAAAATGTGAACACAGATGAATCTCAGCAAGCGGACAAGAAGTTCGTAAGAGTCCGGCTGTGGGGCCATCAGGGATGGCCGGCATTACAACAACGCAACTCTCTCACTTCCAGTGGCCATCTTGCATACTTGCTATTTCGGAGTGTCGCAGGCTCCCTTACCTCCTGCGGGCGCGCATTTTTCCTAGCCACAGCTACGCTCGCTACCTGTTTTCAACAGGCTGTTACGACGGAATTCTGGTCCCCTTGAAGAGGATGGAAAAACCGTCGATAAAGTCTTTGTTGAGGGCCAGAAAGGGGAAGAATTTTGTGCCCTTGGGAGATGAGCTTTGGTCCTCATTGAGCCTTTTGATTAAGACGTTTGTCATGGGGATGAATTGATGCTTGGCCAGACAGGCATTGAGATTATAGATGTGACAGTTGATGTGATAGACCGGTGTGGATGATGAGGTGGTGATGATGTCCACCCCGTCAGGGGTGTGGCGTTGATGTTCCGGGAAGGTGGCCTGCTTTTTGTTACCCATGTGTTGAAACTCGTCACGGGCAAAGATGACCTTTGTCAGGTCAATAAAGAAATGGGGGTAATGGAGGATCTCCTTTTCCGCCATGATAATCTCGGCATTCTGGATCTCCCGGAAGCCGGTGTAGGTGGGCTGATACCGGTCGATGAGCTGCTTTTTGGGAGGATTGTTGAGCCAGGAGATGGTTCTTTTTTCCCGGCACTCCTCTTCGGAAAGGGTAAAGCGGATGGCCTTGGTGGGCATTTGTAGAATCACCTTCCAGCTCCGGTTGTCGGTTTCTTCCCGGGGGGCGGCAGGTTGTTTTTCGGGGGCTGAATTCTCCATGATCTCAAAAGGGTAGAGGGTGAGTACGTTTGCGCCTTATGCCGGATTTTGCCGTTTGGTGCGCCGGCCGGTCTTGAGGCTATCTTGAATAATTGCCATTTTGGCCGATTTCTTCGTTGCTACGAAAATAAAAATGCTCACATATCATTAATATGCAGCGCCCCAAGGGCACCCGGAGTGTCGCAGGCTCCCTTACCTCTTGCAGGGCGCGCTTTTTGTTTTCCATGCTTCTTGAACTCGAACGGGTAAGCGAGCGGAGCGAGACTCCGAAATATCTCATTATTCAAGATACCCTTTAGTCACTTTTTTCTCCCAGACTATGGCTGAAGTTCTCATCAAGGAAGCAGCACTCCCGCGGCGAGAGGTCAAAGCGTATTTCCGCTTCCCGCAAAAGCTCTATGCGCCTTTTGTCGGGATGAGCGGCGACATTTTCCGAGAGCCACCGAAGGACCTTCTTCATCTTATCTTTTTGTATTGGCTGATTGCTCATAACATTTTTGCTGCCGGTGGCTGTGCGGAGTGTCAGCCACGTACGGGTTTAAAGATAATGCCGGCCAGGGGCGGTACTGATACGAGAATATGTTGATCAGCTTCACCGTAGGGTTCTTTGACCGGGAATTTAATGGCACTGTTGGTAACATGGCTGCCGCCAAAGGCAGCTGTATCCGAGCAGAGTACCTCTTGATAGCTTACATCCTCAGGCACGCCCAGGGGATAGTCGTAAAGGACCTCCGGCGTCATATTGAGCAGGCAGACGATGTGATCCCGGGGATCCTTACCGATCCGGGCGTATGAGATAATGGAGCGGTTGACATCCTTGAAATCAAGCCAGCGAAAGCCGTCATAAGAGAAATCCTTTTCCCAGAGGGCCGGAGTTTCCTGATAAAAATGGTTGAGGTTGGCGACATAATCCTGCAGCTGCTTATGGGCCTCCTCCTGTTCGGCCAGGTGCCAGTCAAGGCTCACCTTGCAGTACCATTCCGAGATCTGGCCGAATTCACCGCCCATAAAGAGCAGTTTTTTGCCGGGATGGGTCCAGAGAAAGAAAAAGAGCAGTCGTAGATTGGCAAATTGCTGCCAGCGGTCGCCCGGCATCTTTGAGAGCAGGGATTTCTTGCCGTGTACCACCTCGTCATGGGAGAGAGGCAGGATAAAGTTCTCGGAAAAGGCGTAGAGCAGGGAGAAGGTCAGGGCATTATGG
Source organism: Desulfobulbaceae bacterium (assembly GCA_002868945.1). GTDB lineage: Bacteria > Desulfobacterota > Desulfobulbia > Desulfobulbales > SURF-16 > BM506. The sequence continues at coordinate 23,106 of PKTX01000056.1, read as the reverse complement.
TGATACTTGCGGTAGAGCGGGTCTTTGCTGAAATAGCTGATCATGTCGTTCATCCAGCCCATGTTCCACTTGAAGCCGAATCCCAGGCCGCCGCTGTCCGCCGGTTTGGAGACCCCGTAAAAGCTGGTGGATTCCTCGGCTATCATGGCAATATCGGGGTGGCGCTGATAAACAATGGAGTTGAGGTGGCGAATAAACTCTATGGCCTCAATATTTTCCTTGCCGCCGTATTGGTTGGGCACCCAATTATTGTCCGTGCGGCCGTAATCGAGATAGAGCAGGGAGGCGACGGCATCCACCCGCAAACCGTCGATATGAAATTCCTTGAGCCAGAAAAGGGCGTTGGCAATGAGGAAATTGGCCACCTCTTTGCGACCGTAATTGAAGATGAGGGTCTTCCAGTCGGGATGTTCGCCCTGGCGCGGGTCTTCATGTTCATAGAGGGCTGTGCCGTCAAAACGACCGAGACTGTGTCCGTCCGAGGGAAAATGGGAGGGCACCCAGTCGAGAATGACACCGAGATCGTGCTGATGGCAGATGTCGACAAAATACTTGAAGTCCTGAGGAGTCCCCATTCTGCTGGTGGTGGCAAAATAGCCGGTGACCTGATAGCCCCATGACTCGTCGTAGGGGTGTTCGGAGATGGGCATGAGCTCGATATGGGTAAAGCCCATCTCTTTGACATAGGGCACCAGGCTGTCGGCCAGCTCTCGGTAGCTCAAAAATCTTTCCGGATCGGCCGGGTCGCGTTGCCAGGAGCCCAGATGCACCTCGTAAATGGAAAAAGGCCTCTCGTAGAGCAAGGTCTTTTTGCGTTTGTCGAGCCAGGTGCTGTCCTGCCAGGCGTAACCCTCTATATCCCAGATGACTGAAGCGGTCTTGGGGCGAACCTCGGCAAAAAACTGAAACGGGTCCGCCTTTTCAATGATCTCACCGTGGGCGCCGCGGATTTCGAATTTGTAGATCTCCCCCTTGTTGATCCCGGGAATAAAGAGCTCCCATATGCCGGATTGACCGACAACCCGCATCTGGTGAACCCTGCCGTCCCAGTAGTTGAAATCGCCGATAACGCTGACCCGTCGGGCCGCCGGAGCCCAGACCCGGAAGATGGTGCCCTCGGTATTGTTAATGGTGGTCGGGTGGGCGCCGAGTTTCTTGTAGATCTCGTAATGGGTGCCGCTGTTGAAGAGGTGGCGATCATAATCGCTGAGCTGGATCGGGAAGCGATAGGGATCATGAAAGGTGCGAATGACATCATTGTGGCAGGTTGCCTCAAAGCAGTAGTCAAAGGGCTCACTGTAGTCGGGATAGACGATCTCAAAGAGCCCTTCCTCGCGCATCTTGTACATGTCGTACTTCTGGTCGTCCACCACCAGGCGGACGGATTCGGCCAGCGGCAGGAAGGTGCGAATGACCGCCGTGTTCGGATCATGCTCCAAAACATGCAGGCCCAGAACCCGGGCCGGATCATGGTGGTCGGAGGCGATTATTCTGTCAAGTTCAGCAGTGACATCAAAGGTCATATTTTTCACCTGAAAAGGTATTTTTAGCTTGTGGTATGGTTCAAAAAAAATGGCAGCTGGCGGCAGCGAAACGGAAAGGGTGGTATGCTGCCGTGGACTACCATATACTATTATGGTACAGAGGATAGCATATTTCCCAGGAGAATATCTAATTAAATTTATATGTTGAAGGCGCCTTGCCGGTGCCTCTTTTTGCTCTGGCGGCCTATGCCTGGATGTGGTGGCGAGACAGGGTGAAGCAGTAGGTTGTGGAGGAGAAAAATGGAGAGTTTGCAGGGTACTTTTTTGCTGGCCACCAATGAGATGCAGGACCCACGTTTTGTCAAAAGCGTCATCTTTATCTGTTTTCATGAGGCAGGCGACGGCGCCATGGGGCTTGTCGTCAACCAGCCCCTGACTGATGTCGATATGTATGATGTCCTGCACGATTTTAACCAGGATCTGGACGTGACCTCGCTGCCACCTGTCTATTACGGCGGTCCGGTGGAGATGGAATCCGCCTTTATCCTCCACAGTGATGATTATATCTCTGTGCAGAGCAGGCAGGTCATGGAGCAGGTTTACCTCTCTCAGGATCCCGGCTTACTGGTGGATGTGGCGCACGGCAAGGGTCCGGCCCACTATCTCCTCGCCCTGGGCTATACCGGTTGGGGGCCGGGCCAGCTCGAGCAGGAGTTGTGCGGCGCGGGCTGGCTCAGTCTGCCGGCCCGCGCCGGTGACCTGTTTCTTCTTGCCGCCCCTGACATGTGGGAAAAGGTGGCGGCTCGTTATGGTATTGATATGCATATCTACCGTGATATCCAGGGGACGGCCTGAAAGGGCCCCTGCGGCGGCCCATATTTCCTTTGAGCTCAATCCCTGATTATGGTAACAAGGAGCTCGTTGGTGCCTGTCCAGAAATGGCCCGATCTCGGCGTCTCGTAAACTCGCTGACCGGCCCGATCTCGGCGTCATGCTCAAAAAATAATGCTCCGAGGTAAGCGAAAGGAAGTGGAGACTCCGGTATCGCATATATGCCTGCACCCAAGGGCACCCGGAGTGTCGCAGGCTCCCTTACCTCTTTCAGGGCGCGCTTATTTTTTTTGCACTCCTTGATCTTGAACGAAATGACCTATTTTGGACAGACACTCGTTTGGATATCCCTGCCCGGCAGGCCTTTTTTTCATGCCTGTCGCAGCAAGGTCTCTGTTGAATTTCCCAAGGTGTAATAATGGCGGATGAGGCTGAAATTTTTGATTGCCGGCAGTGTGGGTACTGCTGTCATGGTGAGAGCACTGTTTCCCTGGATGAGCACGATGTTGCGCGGATGTGCGATTATTTGAAGATGGATTTTGCTGAGCTCTGTGAGAAATATCTGCGTGTCACCGGCAAGGTCATTCAGATGAAAATCGTTGATGGCCATTGTGTTTTTTATGACAACGGCTGCACCATCCATCCCGGCAAACCGTGGCGCTGCAGCCAGTGGCCCATTCATCCGAGCATGCTGGTGGATGAGGCCAATTTCAGCGCCATCAGCAGCTCGTGTCCGGGCATAAAAAAGGAGCTGGGCTATCGTCGCTTTAGTGAAATTTTGCGCCAGGTTATTGCTAAACAGAAATTTTAAGGCCTCGCAGAAAACTCCTTTCCCTCTGCGTCGTGGTGGCCGGCCCTCTTCTGGCCGGCGCTCCCTAAGCTTCTGACCAGCCTCTGCCACCGACTGAAGAGTCGATATGGGCTCTTCCCACCTTCAACCCCTTTTGCCGCCCTGACTGACCGCCATGCATATTACCATCCTGGTTCCCGGGAAAACCAAGGAGAGTTACATTCGCGAGGGGACGGCTGATTTTTTAAAACGACTCAACCGCTATACCAAGGCAAGCCTGGTCGAGGTTAAGATGAAGGGCCGGGCCGCCAAGACGGGCGATAAGGAGCTGGAGGCGGATCTTCTCTTGTCGCGTCTGCCGCCGGCAAGCTATCTTGTTGCCCTGGATCCACAGGGTACCTCCATGACCTCCGAGCAATTTGCCGCCACCCTGGCCGATCTGGAAAACAGGGGAACAAGGGCCATGACCTTTATTATCGGCGGGCCTGCCGGGCTCAGTGCCGGGGTGGTGGGACGGGCCGATCTGGTTTTCTCCCTGTCCAGAATGACCTTTACCCATGACATGGCACGCCTTCTTCTGGCTGAACAGCTTTATCGGGCCTATACAATCAATGCCGGTTCCGGCTATCATAAGTAGTGTCTCTTTGGGCCGACTGCTTTCCGAGCAGCCGGCCGGCCCGGCCACCTCAGCCTGAATTCCGCCGGGGGAACCCTTTTTGTCGCTCTGTCATGGAAAATTATCTCGGGGTTGATCAGCACTTTACCGTCTTTCATGAGCTCATGGCCCGCAAGGTTCGCCATATCCTGCTGGTCTCAAGCCCGTATGACGCCTTTATCATGGAGGAGGACGGCAGTATCGCCTCCCGTATTATCAACGAGTTTCACGGTCTTAATCTGAGCAATCCCCCCCGACTGCAATGGGCCGCCACCGCGGCACAGGGGCTGGAGCTGCTGCGTCGCAAGCGCTATGACCTGGTGATCACCATGCCACAGGTCAACGATATGGATGGGCAGGAGCTTGCCCGGGAGGTGAAGGCCATCTATGCGGATGTGCCGGTGGTGCTGCTGGCCCACTCCGTTGCCTTTGCCGGCAGTGGATCGAAGCCCATTGACTGCGGTAAGGATATCGACCATTTTTTTATCTGGTCCAGTGATCCGGCCCTCTTTCTGGCTATTATCAAGAATGTTGAGGATCATCTCAATGTGGCTGTTGATACGACAAAGGCCATGGTCCGGGTACTTATCCTGGTTGAGGACTCCCCTCTCTATGCCTCCTACTTTTTGCCTCTTATCTATCGGATGGTGGTGCGGCAGACGCAGAAGGTACTTGATGAGAGCCTGAACCAGGAGCATCGTCTCCTTAAGATGCGCGCCAGGCCCAAGATATTGCTGGCCACCAATTTTGAAGAGGCCGAGGCGCTCTATCGCCGCTATCAGGAGTATGTCTTTGCCATAATCTCCGATGTTCGTTTTCCGCGTCAGTGCAGCCTTGATCCCCAGGCAGGTCTCCGCCTGCTGGCAGGGGTCCGCGCTGAAAAGGCAGACCTGCCCATGCTTCTCTTGAGTGCGGAAGCGCAGAATCGGCAGCGGGCCGCGGAGATCAAGGTGGGTTTTGCGGATAAAAATTCAGCCCGGCTCAGCGACAATATTGAGCAGTTTTTTCTCGAACACTTAGGCTTTGGCGACTTTGTCTTCCGCCTGCCTGACGGCAGGGTAGCCGATCGGGCCGGGACGTTCCGGGCCCTGGAGCACTGTCTGGCTACTGTTGCCGAAGAGTCCCTGCTCTACCATGCCCGCCATAACCATTTTTCCAACTGGATCATGGCGCGTTCCGAGGTGGAGTTGGCCCTTGAAATCGGCAAGGCGCGGGTCGCTGATTTTACCAGTGTCGCCGCCATCCGCGCCTTTCTTATCGAGCATATTCACGCCCTGCGCCGCCGCCGCCAACAAGGCGTTGTCGTGCAATTTTCCGAGGCGGAATTTGATCCGGAGGTCATGGATTTTGTCAAGATGGGGGCAGGGTCCCTGGGCGGCAAGGGCAGGGGACTTGCCTTTCTGACCAATATTCTGCCTTTCTGTCGGGAACTTGCCGATCTGAAGCTGAAGGTCAAACTCCCTAAAACAACCGTGATCGGTGCCGATGAATTTACGGAATTTGTCCGGGAAAATGATCTTGAGTTCCCAGACGGTCATGCCGACGACCAGGAGGTTGCCCGTATTTTCCTTGATTGTCACGTGCCGACCACTCTCAGCCGTGCCCTGCGATTTTTTCTCGGCAAGGTCACGGGCCCCCTTACCATCAGGTCGTCAAGCGTGCTTGAGGATGGCCATGGCAGACCCTATGCCGGGCTCTATAAGACCTATATGCTGGCCAATAATCATGCCGATTTTCGCGTTCGCTTCAAGATGTTGCAGGATGCGGTTAAGCTGGTGTGGGCATCCACCTGGTATGCCGATCCGCAGGCCTTTTCCAGGTCGGTGCGTTCCGCCCACGAGAAAGACGCCATGGCCGTCATTATCCAGGAGCTTGTCGGCCGGCAGTATGGTCATTTTTATTATCCGGCTCTTTCCGGGGTGGCCCTCTCCCATAACTTCTATCCCGTTTCCTATATGAAGGCCGAGGATGGCGTGGCCCATATTGCCCTTGGCCTGGGCAAAACCGTGGTCGAGGGGGAAAAATCTCTGCGTTTTTCTCCTAGATATCCGCAGATCATGCCGCAATTTTCCACGGTTGACGATATCCTCGACAATTGCCAGCGCTTTTTTTACTGTCTTGATCTGCGCAAAAACCACGGCGACCTTTCCAGTGATGATGCAAAGTGCCTGGTGCGCCGCGAGGTGGATGGTGCTGAAGATGAGCAGAGTGTGCAAATGCTCGCCTCCACCTATGATGCCGCGGAGCATCGTATCCGTGACGGCATTCAACCCGGCATGAAGGTCCTCACCTTTGCCCAGATACTCAAACATCAGCTTATTGCCCTGCCCGAATCCCTTGCCGCAGTTCTGCGCCTGAGCAGGGCAGGGCTTGGCTGTGCCGCCGAGGTTGAGTTTGCCGTGGATCTTGCTCCGGATCCCACGGCAAGTACCCTCTATATCCTGCAGGTCCGGCCCATGTTAAAGAGTGGTGAGCAGGCCAGAGTGGAGTTCACCGAGGCTGAACGGCAACAGGCCTTTTGTCATTCCACCGAATGTCTGGGGCATGGTGTTTTTACGGGTATTGCCGATCTGATCTATGTCAAACCGGAACATTTTGACCCTGCCGTTACAAGGGAGATTGCTCGGGAGATCCATGGCCTGAATGCCAAGCTGGAAGGCCTGGGGCGTCCCTATCTGCTGGCCGGGCCTGGTCGATGGGGATCGGCCGACCCCTGGCTCGGCATACCCGTGCAATGGCAGGATATAGCCGGGGTCCGGGCCCTCGTTGAGTTGCGTCCGCCAGGCTTTACGGCGGATCCGTCCCAGGGTTCCCATTTCTTTCAGAATATTACTTCACTGGGGATCCCTTATGTTACTGTCTCGGAAGGCAGCGGCTACTTTGATTTTGACCGCATCAGTGAGCAGGAGTTTATCACTGAAACCACGTATCTCCGGCATGTTCGCGTCTCTTCGCATATCCTGATCAAGGTGAATGGCCGCGAGCCGGAATGCCTGATGCTGGTTGCCGACCATACTGAAACGAAGCATGATCTGCCCCTGGCGGATTGAAAAGGAGGGGGTGATAATGCCCATAATGACCACGATTAAAGAACGCGATCCAGAGCAGAGAGAGTTCCATCAGGCGGTTGCCGAGGTGCTGGAATCCGTCAAGCCGGTACTGGACAGAAACCCGGCCTATAGAAAGGCCGCCGTGTTGGAGAGGATCACCGAACCGGAACGGGTTATCATGTTTCGGGTGCCCTGGATGGATGACCAGGAGCAGGTCCGGGTCAACCGTGGCTTCCGGGTGGAGATGAGCAGCGCCATCGGTCCATATAAAGGAGGGCTGCGTTTTCATCCCTCGGTCAACCTGGGCATCATCAAGTTTCTCGCCTTTGAGCAGGTCTTTAAAAACAGCCTCACCACCCTGACCCTGGGCGGCGGCAAGGGTGGCTCTGATTTTAATCCCAAGGACAAATCGGAAAATGAGGTGATGCGTTTTTGTCAGAGCTTTATGATGGAGTTGAGCCACCATATCGGTCCCAATACCGATGTGCCGGCCGGCGATATCGGCGTCGGCGCCCGTGAGATCGGTTATCTCTTCGGGACCTATAAACGGATGCGCAACGAGTTTACCGGCGTGCTCACCGGCAAAAGTATTCATTGGGGCGGCAGTCTGATTCGGCCCGAGGCCACCGGCTATGGCGCCGTTTTTTTTGCCGCCGAGATGCTGGCCACCAGAAACGACACCCTGCAGGACAAGATCTGCCTGGTTTCCGGTAGCGGCAACGTGGCCCAATACACCACGGAAAAACTCCTGGAACTTGGGGGCAAGGTGGTTACGCTGTCCGACTCCGCCGGTTACATCTATGATGAAGCCGGCATTACCGCCGAAAAGTTGGCATGGGTCAAAAGGCTGAAGAATTATCGGCGCGGCAGAATTGCCGAATACATCGAGCAGTTTCCAGAGGCCCTTTATCGGCCGGTGGATGACAGTCTGCACTATAATCCCCTTTGGAATCACAAGGCGCATTGCGCCTTTCCCTGTGCCACCCAGAATGAGATTAACGAACATGACGCCAACAACCTGCTGGCAAACGGCGTCACCCTGATTTGTGAAGGGGCCAATATGCCCTCCACCCCCGAGGCCGTGGATATCATCCTGGCGGAAAAGATTCTCTACGGCCCAGGCAAGGCCGCCAATGCCGGCGGCGTGGCGGTTTCCGGCCTGGAGATGGCCCAGAACTCCATGCGTCTCAACTGGCCGGCGGCAGAGGTGGAAGAGCGTCTGCATCAGATCATGAAATCGATCCACAGAACCTGTCTAGATGCCGCAGCCGACTATGGCCTGCCGGGTAACTATGTGGCCGGCGCCAATATTGCCGGCTTCACCAAGGTGGTCAATGCCATGCTCGATCAGGGCCTGGTCTGAAGTGGTGAGCAGGTCTGTTTGCTGTGCCGGGCAAAGAAAGAGAAAGACAAATTGTCAAGCCTGACCCTGACCCCCGGTTGGTGAAGTAAATAAATTTAATGTTGTTAAGTTTTTTTATAGAGCTTGGCCGGTTTGTTGAGATATCTATGTGGTAGTACCTTGTGGTACTCTAGTGACAAGCAGGGGGTGGACAACGGTCCCGAGAGCTGGAACAGAATTTGCTGGTAATTTCAGATGGACAGCTTTTTTCTCCCCTGGAATATAAAAGTGCACCAATACTCATGGCAAAAGATATTATGACAAGAGACAAAAAACGATCACCTGTCTGCGCACTACTCGGCAACCGTTGTGGTTTCAGTCTGGTGGAGCTGATCATGGTAACCATTGTTCTAGGCGTTCTTGCCGCCATCGCAGTGCCCACCATGTATAAATGGCTGCCCGGCATTCGCCTAAAGAGTGCGGCCAGGGATGTCTACTCCTCTCTGCAAAAGGCCCGCATGGATGCCTTGAAGGAGAACCAGGATGTCCAGGTGCGCTTTGTGGATAGCGCCGACAACGATTACCTCTATCTGGACATGGATGGTTCCGGCAGTCTCAATAGCGGTGAATATTCCTTGAACATCACGGGCTACAAGAGCGGTGTCGGCTTTGGGTATGGATCGGCGATCAACAACTGGAATGGTGACGCCATTACCAGTGCGGTGCCTGCCACCCCGGTTATTACCTTTACCAATCGCGGCACGGCAGTGAACCGCACCATCTATCTCGACAATGAGGAACAGGACGGCTGTTATGCCATAACCGTGAATACTTCCGGATCGATAAAGCTGCGCAGATATACCGGTTCAACCTGGGTTGACTGATATGACACGAACAGACAAGAGAGATGAGGCGGGTTTTACCCTGGTGGAGCTTGTGGTTTCCATGCTTCTCACCGGCCTGATCGCCATCGGCATCTTTTCCGCCTACAAGGCCCAGCAGGACAACTATGTCATGCAGGAGCAGGTGGCCGAGATGCAGCAGCGCATCAGGGCCGGTATGGACATGATGGTCATGGAACTGCGTGAGGCGGGCTATGATCCTGATATCACCGGCGATCCCGGTATTATTACCGCCACGGCCACGACCCTGGAGTTTACCCTGGCGGCCCAGGATGATGGCGTGGATAATAATGATGATGGCACGACTGATGAGGATGGTGAGCTGAAAACCCTGGAGTATAGCCTCTACGATCAATCAGGTAACGGTGTTGATGATACCCTGGGTCGCAAGGTAGACAGCGGCAATCAAATGCCTCTCATTGAGGGGGTTGATGAGATGGAGCTCAACTATATCCTGGCCGACGGCACCGAGGTGACCACCCCGACCACCGCACAGATAAACGATATCCGCAGCGTGCAGATATCCCTGCTGGTGCGGGCCACCAATTCTGATCCGGAATTCAACCAGAATACCTCTTATGAGTTTGGCTCCGGCGCCACCTCGGCCACCTATACCGACAACTTTCGGCGACGCTTACTGATAGCCACTGTGCAGTTTAGAAACCTGGGCCTCAACCTGATTTAGTGGTTGTCCGGCAAATGGACAGTCACTGTTGAGGTGAACAGCAACAAAGAGAACGATCATGGCAATTGTGAAAAATCAGAAAGGCTTCACCCTCATCGAGATTATAATAGCGCTGTTTGTCTTTACCGTGGGCATCTTAGCCTTGAACAAGATGCAGATTGTGGCCATCCGCGGCAATGCCAATGCCAACAGTCTGACCGGTGCCTCCACCTGGGCCGCCAGTCAGGTGGAGAATCTGCTGGCCCTTGACTACGGTGACGCGCTGCTGACGGACGGCAATGATGATGGCGTGGCCGGTCTTGACGCCAACACAGAGGCCGATGCCGACGGCTTTGTCGATTCCCCGGACGGCAATTTCAAGATCCTCTGGAATGTGGCGGCCGATGAACCTTTTCGGAACATCAAGACTGTCCGCGTCATTGCCACACGTAACTATTTCGGACTGCAGAAACAGGTTACCTATGATTATTACAAAGTAAACACCTTCTAGGCGGGTCACTATATGAAGCACCTTTTTCAGAAAGCTACAAATGAAGACGGCTATGTCCTTGTCCTGGCCATGATGATCATGCTGATCCTCACTCTGCTGGGTATTGCCGCCACCAACACCACAACCACCGAGCTGATGATCGCCGGCAATGACACCCTCCACAAAAAAACCTTTTATGAGGCTGACGGCGGCACTGAAATCGCCGCCAGTGTCCTGGAGGAGAATATTGCCTGTATCACCGGTTTTACCGCCAATGACGGCAGCGATGCCCTCCTTGACAACTTTATCCGGGTGCCCTCCGCATCCCTTAATCTCTGGCAGAATACCGACCAGGTAAACTCGGTGGCCGACGGCGATCGTGACCTGTTCTTCCCGGATGGTTATGTTGCGGGTGAGCCCCATACCAATGTTAAGATCGGCGGTCAGGCCGAGATGACCACCGGTTCCGCCCTGCAGATGGCCGCCGGTTACGAGGGCAAGGGTAAAGGGATCGGGGCCGGCGGCTCACACCTCCTCTACGACATCTATGCCCAGCACCATGATGTCAAGAACGCAGAATCTGTTGTCCACGTCCAGTGGCGACACACCATCGGCCAGGAAGGCGAATGTTATTATTGAGCAGCATCTCCAAAGTGTATAAAAAAAGCAGAAGTCCGGTGCACTACGCCCTGGAATTTGATCCGCGCCAACAAGATTTCACTGACCATGCTCCCTGCAAATTTCTAATCGGCAAGGCTATCCCGGAGGGATTATGATGAAGAAAACAACAACACACTGTCGCACCATCTGGGCTGCAACGCTGCTGCTTGTCGGCCTCGCATCCGGCCAAACTCCGGCTCGGGCCGATGTCTGCTCTTCCGGCACCGGTCTGCCCCCTTTTCTTTCCTCCGGCGCCGAACCCAACCTCCTTCTCGTTATTGATAACTCCGGTAGTATGCTGGATATGGCCTATCTGCAGACACCCGAGGATTGTGTTGATGCCAACTATGATGCGACTGCCACCTATGCCGGGCTCTATGATGCCGACAAATGGTATCGCTGGACCGAAAGCGTGCCTGCCTGGGAAAGTGGCGTCACGTACAGTACCGGTGACTATGTTTATACCGAAGGCATCTTCTATAAGGCAGTAAACGCCACCGGCAATGCCTCCGTGGGCGCCGAGATTGCCGATGACTACCAGGTGGTCTGGTACATTGTCCATGAGTTGGATTTCTGGGGGAATAACAGAACGTATGCCGTCGGTGATATTGTCCGCTATGAAAAACAACTCTATATAGCTACCTCAGGCGGCACCTCAAATGACAATGACAGCTCCGACGGCATCACCATCGCAGGTGATGTCGGGGTGAGCTGGCAGCCGGTGGACTCCACCTGGCAGGCCGGTACGAGTTACAGTACCGGTGATATTGTCACGGATAACGGTATGCTCTTTCGTGCCACCAGTGCCTCGACAGGGTCGCGCCCTGCCGAAGACAGCAGCGGCACAGACTGGTTGCGCTTGAACGAGGGCTATTTTGAGGAGGTCGCCTATGCCACCAGTGCCGCCGCCGAAACCGCCTTTACGGCTGAAGCTGGTACGGCGTACAGCCACGACGATCTCTTTGTAAAGATCGTCAACGTCACCGTGAACGGCGCTTCCACGCCTTCCACGGTCTCCGCCTTTGCCGCCTCCGGCAATCTGCTTAATTGGGCCTCCTCCTCCAAGTTTGATATCCAGAAAAAGATCTTAACCGGCGGTAAATATGACGCTAATGAGGAGCATTTTGTCTCCCAGAGCAGGGGCTGTGCCGAGCATAACGCCTTCAAGGAGGTGCCGGTGACTGATAGCGGCGGCACGGCGCAGGTACTCAGCCTGGCGGTGAACGGCCCCACTGATGTGGGCTTCATCGACTCCCTTGACGCCACCACCCGCATCTCGATTCTCGGCATTACAACGGGTGGTTTTGCCGCCAGTGACCAAGCTGCCGCCTGTAACAGCGCCATTGATATGGTCTCCGACGGTCTTGATGTCAATGAGCAGGGTCAATACAAACAACTTGTCACTGATTGCCTGGATTATGGCGGTACCAATAATATCATGGCCGAGTCAAACTCCGCCTATAACCATTCCATGCATGAGTGCTGGTTTGCCGAAAAATCCGGGTATACCAGTTGGGACCAGCTGGGCAACATCACCGATATCCAGAACTCCTGTGAGCATGTCTATCGCCTGGATATGCCGCCGGCCACCATCACCCCGGACAACAGCGGCTATGTCTGTTATGGCGTCTATAACCATGACGGCACAGATCCGGATCCCACCCCTGATGCCCAGCGCCCCGGTTATATCGGCCGCTGCTGGGAGCCCTCCACCATTCCGGCCGGTTGTCAACCTGTGCCCTGCCCGGCGGGCACCCCCTATGATACCGGCGATCCGCGCTGCTTCCCGGATGATTACATGTATGATTGTTCCGGCAACTTCAATGCCCAGCAGGACTCCTGTAATAAACCATGGATATTACAGCTTGAGCAGGATCCCTCATCGGCAGTCACCTGCGATCCGACGGATGTAACATCCGTCACCGAGGCGCAATGGACCGATGACGCTAACGCCAGTGCCACGCTTGATGAGTGCATCAAGCGGGCGGTGTGGGATTATTGCCAAGGAATCAGCATGGTGGAGGTTATTGATCCCACCGACCAGATTTTCAACTCCGGCGAGACCTGGGGCATTCCCGGCGCCATGATTGATTCCGGTGTCTATGCCATGTTCGGCAGCAACAGGTCGTTGCTCACCATGAAGGGCTACATCAAAAAGGCGGCCGAAGCCGGCGGTGATGTCGTGCCTCCTGAGGGTGTCCTGCACGACGTCGCCTCGGAGCTGCGTATCGGTGCCATGGCTTTTAATATGAACGGTGCCGCCACCGAATGCAGTGATCCTTCGACCAGTGAAACCATTGTCAAGTATTGTCCTGAGGAAAACAGGGACGGTGCCCAGGTCATTGCCCCGGTACAGAGTGGTGTGGCTGTTGTTGACGACGGCGGCACTGTTGATCCTGCTGATGATGTTTTTCATGTCGATAGTGTGGTTGCCGCCATCAACGCTATCCGGGCCAATGCCTGGACCCCGCTGGCCGAGGCTGTTTATAACGGTCTTGGTTATTTTGGCCAGCGCACTGATCGCCGCCTCGATGGTGAGGATTTTTATACGGAAGGAGAAGATGCCGACTGGCCGGATCCGGTCCAGTACTGGTGTCAGCAGAACCATATCCTGGTGATTACCGAAGGCGCCTCCACAACGGATGTGCATCAGGATGTTATTGATCTGGTAACAGATTATATGCCCAATACCCTGGGTATATCAGACTCTGCTTTTGTGGATGGCGAATGTCTGACTGACTCGAGCGAAACGCTGCTCTTCGGCTCCACCTTTTTTGATGATGTCGTCTATTACGGGGCCCAGGGGCCGGTAACCGATATCTACGCATCCCCGACTGTCACCGTTGAAGGTGTTGACTACAACAAACAGAACATCCTTACCCATATCGTCACCACCGGCGCCTTGCGTGACGACGGCACAACCAGTGAGTGTAACCCGAAGACCATCATGGAGAATGCCGCGGCCAACGCCGATACGGCCCTGCTCTCCGGTGAGAATCCGGCCCAGCTCGAGGACAACCTGCGGGCCACCCTTTCTGATATTCTGAGCCGGGTCTCCGCCGGTTCCGCTGCCTCGGTTATTTCCTCATCCAGGAGCGGCGCCGGTGCCGTCTATCAGGCCATCTTCTGGCCGCAACAGGTGGACAGCAATGACAATGAGGTGACCTGGGTCGGCGATGTCCACGGCCTCTTCCTTGATTCGGACGGTCTGCTCTGGGAGGATACCGACAGTGATGGTCTCCTTGACAAGGACACGGATAACAGGGTGCGTTTTTATTTCGACTATCTGACAACCCCGAACCGCACCCGGGTCTGTTACCAACCCTTGACCTATCCGGAGGATACCGATAACGACGGCATTCTCGATGCCGGGGAAGATCAGAACAACAACAGCATCCTTGATATCGGTTGTGGTAGTCCGATTGAGATTGACGAGGTCAATTACCTTTGGTCCGTGGCAGCGCCCAATGCCGGCGGCTGGCTCTCTTCAACATCCCTTGACGCCCTTACCCAGCGGGATAGTGGAAATTTTATCTCCGACACCCCGCGTCGCTATATCTTCACCTGGAATGATGTCAACAATGACGGCATTGTCGATAGCGGCGAGGTGGTGGATTTTACCTATAGCGCCCTGTCCGCCTTGACCATCACCGGTACTCGCGGGCCACTGCTTGACGACTTTGCCGTTGATGATACGCAGGAGCTTGAACGCCTGATCAAATGGGTGCGCGGTGAAGACCAGGCGGACCTTGATAGCGACAGTGACGGGGTGGTTGATTATCCTGCTTTGCGCAGTCGTGCCTTTGAAGGCACACACTGGCGCCTCGGCGATGTCATCCATTCCACCCCCACCCTGGTGGGTCGTCCCATGGAGTCATACCATTTCGTCTATCAGGACCCTTCCTATGCCCAGTTTGCCAAAAAATACGCCAATCGACGTAATGTCGTCTACTTTGGCGCCAACGACGGCATGCTGCACGCCATTAATGCCGGTTTCTTCATTGAATCACAGACCCGGTTCTGCCTGACGGAAGATTGTGCAAATGAGACCGGCAAGCCGCCGTTGGGGGCCGAACTGTGGGCCTATATCCCCTATAACCTGCAGCCTCACCTGCAATGCCTTACCTCTCCCAACTATGCCCACAAGTATTACGTGGATCAGCGGCCCCGCATCTTTGATGTGCAGATCTTTGAGGATGATTGTACCTATGATGCCGACGGTGCCCACTGTGAAACAGCCGTGCATCCCGGCGGCTGGGGCACCATTCTGGTGGGTAGCATGAGGATGGGCGGCGCCCCGGTGGAGGCGGCCACCCTTAACGGCGACCCCACCGATACCCGTAAATTCATCTCCTCCTACTTTGTCCTCGACATAACCAACCCGGAGGCACCGCCGGAGCTGCTCGGTGAAATGACCGCCACGACGGATAACGGTTTTGCTGATTTCGGCTATTCCACCGTGTCGCCGGCCATGGTGGTCATGCGTGATAGCACCGGCGCAACCAAGTGGTACCTTGCCTTTGGGAATGGCCCCACCACCCTGGCGGGAGAAAATGACCAGGAGGGTAAGCTGGGCGTCCTACCGCTGGAGTGGCTGGTGGGTGAACCGAATTATGATCTCAACCAGACCCCGGTCACCATCGACTCCGTTAGCGGCACCAAGGTGGCCTTCCGTATTCCCGATACGCAACCCGCCACGGATACAGGGGGGGTATTTACTCTGCCTGCCGATAGCGGCGGCGGCACAATAAGCTTTGTCTCCGATCTGGTCTCGGTTGATTATGATGTCAATAATCCGGCCACAGCGGGTGTGGGCGCCGCCTACAAGACCGATGCCCTTTATGTCGGTACCGTGGACGGCAGCGGTTTTGTCGATAACGGCAGCGGCGGCAAGGAGTGGAACGGCGGTGGCCGCATGTTCCGACTCGTCACCCGTGGCAACGTGACCTGGACCGATGAAAACTCCGACAGCCAGGAGGATGCGGGGGACACCTATACTCAGGGCATGACCGATCCGTCGGATTGGAGCCTTTCCCTCATGCTCGATGCCCAGCAACCCATCTCAACAGCGCCAGGCATCGGCTGGGACGGCGCCAATTTCTGGGTCTACTTCGGCACCGGTCGTTTCCATGACAGCAAGGACAAGACCGATGCCCAGACCCAGCGTTTTTTCGGGGTCAAGGAGCCATGGAACTGTACGACAGGCCAGCTGTCGTGGGCCGAGATTGACTGGTGGAGTGGTGGTGCCATCAACCCGACACCAAGCGCCGCTGCAGGATCGCGCGGTCTGATGGATGTCAGTGATATCCTTGTGGTGCTTGGCTCCGGCAACCTGCATTGTCAGGATGGCACGACAAACTGCCGACAAACCCATCTCAGTGATACCCTCTTGACTTTTGAAGAACTCAAAACCTATATTGTCGGCGAACCATGTCCGCAGACCCTTGACAACATAGGCCTGGATGGCTGGTTCCGTGAATTTCCCGATGCCCGGGAGCGCAACCTGGGCCAGGCCACCCTGCTTGGTGGTCTGGTCACCTTCTCAACCTATAAGCCCTACGAGGATGTCTGTCTGGCCGAGGGCGAGAGTTTCCTCTATGGTGTCCATTATCAAACCGGCACCAGTTGGGTGAAAAACCTCTTCGGCACCTATGAGTTTCTCGGTGATACGATTGTCAGAACCCGACTGAGTCTTGGTAAGGGCCTGGCCCTGACGCCGAGTCTGCATGTCGGTAGCGGTGATGCCGATGCCACTGCCTTTGTCCAGACCAGTACCGGTGAAATCATCGAGATTGCCCAGGAAGAGTTGCCCCTGGGTAACTTCAAGAGTGGCCGCAGCAGTTGGCGGCAGCCGCAATAACAGCAACAACTGACAGGCCTTGCGCCTTGAAAATAGCATCATGATTGGGGCAGGCTTGACATTTTGACTTTCTCTTTCCCTTTCTCTTTGTCCAAAGAGACAGAGGAGACGAGAACCCCTAGGCTGTGCGAGTGTTCTAGATGGTGAAGGAGGGCGGTCGCCCGGCCTTTGTGCGGTTGCGGTGTATCTGTCAGATGCCAAGTTCGGAGAGACCGGCGTCGCGCCGGCCTTTCCGGAAGAAAAAGGCCTGCAGGATGAAGATGTAACAACAGACTGCTGCCACGGCAAAGAACTGATTGTAGCGCCCCAGGGGGCAGAGAAGAACCACGGTGAGCCAATGCAGAGCGACCAGCTTGCCGGAATGCAGCTCAATGGGGAACTCGTGGCGCCTGATCAAGACGGCCAGGCCGCTGAGATTCCAGCCATAGAGGGAGAGGAAGGCGTGTATCCTGAGGAGGTACTTGTACTTTTCCGGTTCATAGGTTGGTGAAAAGGCCAGGATGATGTAGAGGATGCCGGTGATGGCCGTGCCCACCAGAAAGAGAATGCCGGAGGTGAGAAAATGCTTCTGTTGCAGCCGGGTGCCCAGGGTGCGGTAGAGGCTGTAAGTCAGCATAACGGCGCAGAAAAGGATGGAGGCGATGACCACCTGGAAGACCAGCTTTTCCAGGAGAATAAAGATAAAAAAGATAATAACGCCCAGATTGATGGTCCAGAAGCAGCTCTCCTGCAGCAGATCGACCAGACGTCTCATGGGCTTGTCCGCCTTTTCCCCGGCCAGGCTGTTCATCTGCGAGAAGATGACCGACATGCTTATCAAGGAAACCGGGAAGGAAAAACCCAGGAAAAAGGTGTTGAGCTGTAGTTTGGCCATATCCAGCCAGTGGTAGAACTCATTGTTGGCAATGACCAGGCTGGCACTGATCAGGGCCAGGCTGAGGCAGATAAGGGAGGCATGGTGAAATTTGCTCTGGACACTGACTGTTGCAGAGAGAAGGCTGGCCGGATTCCAGGAAAAACGACGGATGCGCACCAGCTCCACGACAGCGGCCAGGACAAAGCCGATCAACAGCGCCGGCAGATAGCTCTCATAAAAGGCGAGCAGGGCGTAGCCAACGGCAAGCACCAGGAAGCTTATGCCGGCCGGGCCCGGATTGCGGCGGCCTTCGGTGTAATAGACAATAATGGTGCCGCCGCTGCACAGGTTAAAGAGGAAGATATGGAGGCGTTCAAAGTCAAAGGCGAAATCCTTCGGGCCAAAGAGATCGGCATAGCCCAGAATCAGGGCGCTGCTCATGAGCAGAAAAAATATGATTCGGCAGGTTAAGGGCATCATTATTTCATAGTACCCAGCAGGTAATCCAGGGCGGTATCCAGGCAGGGATAGCGGAAATGAAAGCCGCTGGCAAGCAGTTTCCGCGGCTGGACCCGACTACTTGCCAGGGGTACCTCGTTTGCCATCTCGCCAAAACGCAGGCGCAGCAGCCAGGCCGGGATGGCCGGCAGAGAGACCCTGCCGATCTTGGCAGCCATAATCTTGCAGAAATCTCCATTGGTGAGGGGGGCCGGGCCACAGATATTCACCGGGCCGTGTAAGGTGTCGGTCACGATAATATGGTGAATGGCCCAGATCAGATCATTGATGGACAGCCAGCTCATGTATTGATCGCCCTTGCCCAGCGGGCCGATAAGGCCGAACCTGGCCGGGCCCAACATGGTCTTCAGGGCGCCGCCCTTCGGGGTCAGGGCAATGCCGATGCGCATCTGTACCAGACGGATGCCGACCTGTTCAACAGGACGGGCCGCCGCCTCCCACTCGGCACAGAGACGGGAAAGAAAACCACTCCCCATACCGTCTTCTTCCGTGACAATCTGATCCTGTCGATCACCATAAAAACCAATGGCCGAGGCGGATAAAAAGGCCTGCGGTTTTTGCCGGCGCGCCGCAATCCTTCGGGCCAACAGGCCGGTCCCTTGGATGCGACTCTCAACTATGCGTTTCTTTTTGGCTGCGGTCCAGCGGCTGCCGGCGATATTTTCACCGGCCAGGTGGATAACCATGTCCAGCTCTTTCAGGTGAGCAAGGTCCAATATACCCTGTTCCGGATCCCAGAAGATCTCATCCGGACCGGTGGCCTGCCGCCGCACCAAGCGTATGACCCGATGGCCGCCACTGGTCAGAAAGGGCACAAGGCTTTTTCCCACCACCCCGCTGGCGCCGCTGATCAAAAAGGTCAGAGGCTTTTGCCTGCCTGCGCCATGGGCCAGCAGATCCTGGTGCAGGATATGGTGTCTGTAACGAAAGGTGCGGCTCAGTTGCCGCTGGATAAAGGGTTGCACAAGATTTCCCAATGGTCCAAACGGCAGCTGGTACTCTATGGTGTCCTTGAGAACGGCGTGCTCATGGGGGCCGGGCAGAAAGCGGTGCGTATGGATAAAGGAGCGAAAGGGGCCGCGCTGCTGCTCGTCTCTGAAAAAGGCAAGGGGCTCGTAATCGGTGTGCAGGGCCTGCCATGCCAGGGGGATTGGCCCCACCTGCATGCGCAGCGTAACCCGGGCCCCTTTCTTGATGTGCTTATCCTTTTTGACAACCTGCAATGGATCCCAGGGTGGAATGAGCCTTTCCAGGGCACCCGGCCTCTCGTGCCAGGCAAAGAGGGTGGCCGGATCCACCGGCATGGTCGATTGGTGGCAAAAATAGTGGCGGCTGCTCATGGCCGCCTCCTCATGTGCTGCCGGCCTTGCTGGCCAACTGGCCGCAGGCTGCCGAGATATCGTCACCCCGGCTGGTCCTGATCAGCACCGTGTAACCGGCCCGGCGCAGGATGTCTTGAAAGGCGTAGACCCGGTTGCGGCTCGGGCGACTGAAGGGCAGTTGCGGCGCCTCATTGCAGGGCAGCAGGTTGATCTTGCAGGGCAGGCCGCGCAGCAGTCCGGCCAGTTTTACGGCATCTTCGTCGCGGTCGTTGATGCCGGCCAGCAGGATGTACTCAAACATGATGCGTTTACGTTTGGGCAGGGGGAATTGTCGGCATGCCGCCAAGAGATCGTCAAGGGGATAGGTGCGGTTCACCGGCATGATCCGGTTGCGCGTTTCATCATCGGCCGCATGCAGGGAGATGGCCAGGTTCACCCTGATGCGTCGACCCAGTTCGATAATTCTCGGGGCCAGGCCGCAGGTGGATACCGTGGTGCGCCGATCGGAAAAGTCAAGCCCCAGCTCATCCATGATGATCTCCAGGGCAACAAGCAGGTTGTCGAAGTTGGCCAGGGGTTCACCCATGCCCATAAAAACCAGGTTGGTAATGCGTCCGCCGTCATGACGGGCCAGGTCAGCCTGCACCGCGCATATCTGGTTGACGATCTCGGCCGGGCTCAGGTTGCGTATCAGGCCCATGGTGCCGGTCAGACAAAAGGCACAGCCCATGGCGCAGCCCACCTGGGACGAGATGCAAAGAGTATTGCGATCCTCCTCCGGAATCAGGACACTCTCAATCAACAGGCCATCGGCCAGTCGCAGGCCATATTTGATGGTGCCGTCCCTGGAAACCTCGCGCTGGTCAATGGTAAGGTTGCTCAAGGTGGCAATCTCCCTTAATTCCTGGCGGAATTTTTTGGAGAGATCGGTCATCTGTTCAAAGTCAACAATACCGGGACGGTAAAGCCAGGCAAAAATCTGCCTGGCCCGGAATGCCGAGTGGCCCAGTGAGGTGATCCACTCATTGAGCTGGGCCCTGTTGAGGTTTTTGAGGTCGATTTTGGCGAGCGTCATCAGTGGTTGTTGTCTTGGTCGGGGGCGGGTCTGTAGCCCGGTGATAAAGGCGTGCGCTCGAAGGTCTCTCTTCGTTCGCCATCTGTGGATGCGGCGTGCATTTTCGCCTCATTTTTCCTTGTCCGAAGCAGTGCTTGCTTCCTTTTTTCAACGGGCTGTTATAGTTGCTTTTCAGAACCGCCATTGCTGAGTACAATCTCAATACCCCTGTTTGTCAATGCCTGTCAAGAAACCATTGTCGGCATCTTGTCCCGAATGGTTGTCATACCCGATGTACGCTTCGCCCTATCGCATGCGGCAATCCGTGAAACTGTTCAAAGGGTTACATCTTGGTGATTTGAGCCATTTCCGACATGGAGCGCGATAGTTAAAAATGAGTCGATTACTTGTGCCCCTGCTGAGTTTGCTGTTCCTGGTCTCCTGCACCCCAAGCAGCGGTCCGGGCCTGAGCGAGGCCCCTGGTCTCAACCTGCAACCGGCCTGGCAAAGCGAGGCGATCTTTGCCAATCCCCAATCCGTGCTCTTTGATCCAGTCAGCCGAATCCTGCTGGTCTCCAGCGGCAATGGTCCGGCCATGAAAAGGGACGGCAACGGTTATCTGAGCAAGGTGGCTCTTCATGGTGTGGTACTGGACCACACCTGGCTCACCGGCTTTCATTCCCCCAAGGGCATGGCCCTGGCGGCCGACACTCTTTATGTCGCCGACATAAGCGATCTGGTGGTGATTGATCTTACCTCTGGTCGGCGTCGCACATATCCGGCCCCGGCCGCCACATGCCTCCGTGATGTGGTCCTTGATCAGCAGGGCAGGCTCTATCTGTCGGACACCAGCAGCGACACCATTTATACCTTTGCCGACGGTGTTATGGAGGTCTGGCTCCAGTCGCCACATCTGGCCGGGCCAGGCCCTCTTTTCGTGCAGGGGAACAGCCTCTATGTCGGCAGCCGGGGCAGACAGAAGAGCGCCGGTCTGCAGCCCAGGGAAAGCGGTCGGCTGTTGGCCGTTGATCTGCACACCAAGGAGATCCGTGCGATTGGCGACGGTTTGCCTCTGGTTACGGTGGGTGGCGTGGCCGGCTTGGCGGACCGGGGCTTCCTGATAACGGATCGACAACAGGGGCGGCTCCTGCATCTTGATGTGCAGGGCAGGGTGCGGGAAAGAATTGATGTGGGCCAGGGTGCCGCTGGTCTGCATGTCCTGCCCGAGGATTGGGAACTGGTGGTGGTGCCCCTGGCCCGCGCTAATATGCTCAAGGCCTTTCACCTTCCCATTCGTTGAGACGGAGATGGGCATCGATTTGCTCTGAGGGAGAAGGCGCAAGGAGCAAAGAGGAACCGGTTTTTTGGTTCCCCTGCGTTTCGACAGGCTCAACGCACCCCCCAAGCCTTGCAACTGCAACATTGAACCGTGTATCGAAAGCCCTGCACCTTTTCGACGATGTCTGGAGGCTGTCGGGTAATTTGCTGTCCGGCTGTTCTTGATATATGCTATAAATTCAGGTAATTTTGGAAAAATATGTCTTAGCCTGCTTCTTTCCGGGCAGACACTATTGATGGCGTCGTAAAAAGTACGATCTACTGCGTTGTGGCGGGTACGGCCAATGCTCGACGTACCATATGTACGCCTGCGCTTGGCCGACACCACCACGCCTAGTGTCTCGAACTTTTTACTTAGCCATCTCAAATGGTACGATGGACTTCTTACGAGTCCATCACTATTCAAGATACCCTTTATTTTTTTGTGCCTGTGGTGACGAGCCTATGTCTTCTGATGAAGAAGAATATGAGATCCTTGATCTGACGAAAATGGAAGAT
Source organism: Desulfobulbaceae bacterium (assembly GCA_002868945.1). Taxonomy (GTDB): domain Bacteria; phylum Desulfobacterota; class Desulfobulbia; order Desulfobulbales; family SURF-16; genus BM506. The sequence goes on along the minus strand of PKTX01000056.1, from coordinate 791 downwards.
GTCTTTGTCTGCCTGGAGATCGTGGCCATGGCCCAGGCCATGCTGAGCAGTGTTGATCAGGAAAGCGCCGCGGAACTGGAAAAGGTCACCGAGGCCCTGGGCGCCCTGTCCGTCCGGATCGACCAGGGCGAATTGGTCCAGGTGATTGAAAAGCAGACGGCATCTGCCGCCGCTGACCAGGGACCATCACCTGAACCGGTTATGCCGCCGACAACCGGTGAGCGCGGCATTGATGATCTGGTGGAGTTTGTCCAGGGAGGAAAGTCAACCGAGGCCTATCACCCCCCCTCCGATGAAGATGACAGCATTGTTGATATCCTCACCGGTGAAAAATTACGCTGACGGGGTCAGGCTTGACATTTTGACTTTCTCGATAAACGAGAAGTCAAAATTCAGAATTCAGAAGTCAGCGCCTCACACCACCTGCGGCGGCGATTTATCATTGAGTAACTTTTCGTCAAATTGTTGCCAAAAATAACGCCCGAAACAGAAGAATGTGAAAAACGCAATTTCAACCAGTTATGATGAAGTTACTTGGAAGGAAACAGAAGAAAATCTTAAAAATCAGTCGTTCTGACTTCTGAATTCCGGCCTCTGGATTCCGGCATGTTAGAAGAGCGCTTCGCCATATCACTATTAATCTGCATAATATCAAAAAGATAGTACAGGCCTGGAAGTTGCGTTAGATATTTTGGTTCGTCACACAAATGAGTGCATAGTTTTGGGCAGTGGAAGTTCGGCCATGCAGTGATAGAGATTCCGGATGTAGTTTGCCGCGGTCCTGAAACCAT
>PKTX01000052.1 GCA_002868945.1 Desulfobulbaceae bacterium | reverse complement strand
TAGTGTCTGTCCAGAAATAGGTCATTTCGTTCGAGATCAAGGACTGCGAGAAAAATAAGCGCGCCCTGAAAGAAGTGCCCTTGGGGTGCAGGCATATATCTGATATTCCGAGCATTATTTTTTGAGTATGACGCCGAGATCGGATGAAAGGGCCATTTCTGGACAGGCACCAATTAGCTGGAACCGCGACCTGCTCGCGGACATCATAACCAGATGCCCCTCTCACCTTTTTTAGAGTAAAAATCAGTACAACACGAAAAGAACATACTGCCATGACCACACTCTTTGCCTTTATCGTCGTTCTCGGCATCCTTATCTTTGTCCACGAATTCGGCCACTTCATTATTGCCAAGCTCTTCAATGTCAAGGTTGTCAAATTCTCCCTGGGCTTTGGTCCGGCCATGTTTGGCAAAAAGCTGGGCGAGACCGAATATGTGATCAGCGCCTTTCCCCTGGGCGGCTTTGTCAAGATGACCGGCGAAAACCCGCAGGAAGAGCTTGATCCTGCCGATGAAAAACGCGCCTTTTCCCATAAGCCGGTGTGGCAACGCTTTCTCATCGTCTTTGCCGGACCGGCCTCCAACCTTATCTTCACCTTTTTTCTACTCAGCATGGTCTTTGTCGTGGTGGGGCTGCCCATTCTCGGGCCCTCCAGCATGATTGGTTCCGTCAGTGAAGAGGGGGCCGGCGCCAAGGCCGGTCTGGCCGTGGGGGATGTCATAACCGAAATCAACGGCCAGCAGATTGAGGACTGGTCCGAGGTCTACCACCTGGTCACCGAGTCGGCCGGTGAGACCTTGGCGATTACCGTGCAGCGCAACAGTGAAGAGTTGACCATGCAGGCCTCGCCGGAAAAGGTGGATGTCAAAAACGAATTCGGCGAAGTCACCGGCCAGGGCTACCGGCTCGGTATCGGTCGTGATATGAATGTCGAATTTGAACCGGCCACCGTGGTCCAGGCCATTGGTGCCGGCTTCAGCCAGACAACCAACATGATCAGCAAGACCGTGCTCGGCATCTGGAAGATGATCCAGCGGGTGATCCCGGCCTCGGAGATCGGCGGCCCCATTCTCATTGCCCAGATTGCCGGTCAACAGCTGCAGTCTGGCTGGCTTGACTTCTTCTACTTCATGGGTTTTTTGAGCGTTAACCTGGGTATCCTCAACCTGCTGCCCATACCGGTCCTGGACGGCGGCCACCTTACCCTCTTTTCCATTGAGGCCATCCGGCGCAAGCCCATGACCCGTGAGCTTCAGGAAAAGCTGCAAATGCTGGGCCTTGTCCTGCTCGTCAGCCTGATGGCCTTTGCCTTTTACAATGATATCGTGCGGATGATCACCTCGTAACCGATGGCCCATGTAAAACGAAATATCACCTGGAGCGCGCCGCTCATCCTGGCCATTGACAACTCCACCCTGTACGGCAATGTCGCCCTCACCTCTCCGGAAGGGGTGCTGGCCGAACGCAGCCTCCTGTCACGCCTGACCCACTCCAAGCGGCTGCTCACCGCCCTGGACGACATCCTGACAGAGAGCGACCTTGCCTGGACCGACCTGGCGGCCGTGGCCGTCTGCCTGGGACCGGGCAGCTTCACCGGCCTGCGCATCAGCCTGGCAACAGTCAAGGGTATTGCCATGGCCACCAATCTGCCGCTCATCGGTGTCAGCAGCCTTGACGCCCTGGCCGCGCAGCTGCCCTTTGCCCAGCACCAGATCTGTGCCATGGTGGATGCCCGCAAGCAGGAGGTATACACCGCCTTTTACAAGAGCAACAACCGCGGCGGGGTACAGCGCCGCAGCGATCACCTGGTCATGGGGCCGGAGGCCTTGGCCGCCCGCATCAGCGAACCCACCATCTTTGTTGGTGACGGTGTCGCGGTCTACGGCGACGAGCTCGCGAAAGTGCTCGGCGACATGGCCCTCTTTGCCCCCAAGGAGATTATCTTTCCCAGGGCGGCCACCATCGGCAGCCTGGCCCTCTCCCTCTACGAGCAAAAAAACTTTCTTGACCCGGCCTCTGCCATTCCCCTCTATGTCCGCGCCTCAGATGCGGAGATTCAGCGCCGCAAAAAATCTCAACAGCCTGGTACCAGGTCCTGACAAAGAGCCCCTTGCCTGGCCGCCTGCGGCAGAGGCGAACTGCTCATGCAACGGCAGGACATCTCCAGGCCCGCACGTTTTTCAAGGAGATTGCCTCTGCCCCCCTTTTTTTCATATAGTAAGGGTATCTCTCAACTCGTGGGCAACCTATGGCAAAGAAAATCGACTCTCCCTCACACCACAACACGAAGCAGCAGCGTTTCGCCGGATTCATCCGGCTTGTCGTCGCCCTCATGCTGGTGGGGCTGCTGATCCTGCTGGTTTTGCCCCATGGCCTCAAAATGGCCCTCAGCCATTGGCTTGAGGAGGCTGGAGTCGGCAGGGCCTCTCTTGAAGATGTAGACTTTAATCCCTTTGTCGGCCGCCTGGTGCTGAAGACGGTGCGCCTCAGCAATGAGCAGCAGGTGGGGTTGAGCGCCGCAGAGGTACAGATCACCTTTAAATGGTGGCCCCTGCGCCAGAGACGCCTGCACATAGAGGATTTTCAGATACGACACGGCACCCTTGCCCTGCACCGGTTACCGGACGGCACCATACGCCTGGCCGGCCTGCCCCTGGGGTCGGCGGAGCCAGTCTCCGGAGAGTCTGCCAATCCGCCTCCATCCGGCTCGCCATGGGGACTGGCCCTTGACGCCCTCACCATCACCGATATGAGGCTGAGCTATGAGGCGCCGGACCAGCATGAGCAATACAACCTGAGCAGGGCCACATTTCAGAACATCTCCACCTGGCAGAAAAACAACCCCAGCCCCTTTACGGCCACCATCACCAGGAAAGCAGCCACCCTGCAGGCCGCCGGCACAATGCGGCCCTTTGCGGCCCCGGCCTCTCTCCAGGCCGAGCTCAGGCTGGAGAACTTTGCCCTTGAGCTGTTGGCCCCCTTTTGGGGCACAGAGGCGCCGGTGTCGCTCCAGGCCAGGGCCAACGGCACACTGGCCCTGGAGGCAACCCTTGACCGCGACCATGAAACCGTGCACTATGCCTCCACAGACAGCCTGCAGATGACGGATGTGGCCTACCAGGACGCCGACCTGCAGCTGCAGGCCGCTGAGCTGAGCTGGCAGGGCAGCAGCCGCGCCACCCTGAAAGCGACGCCAGGCTCATTGCACCTCAGCCTGAGCGGCACCCTGACCACGGACGCCCCTCGTCTGCAAGCAACGCCAGGCCCCTATGGCTTTGCGGCGGACCGCCTTGCCCTGGAGGGCGAGGTGACTGTCGCCAGGAGCGACAGCAAGGAGACCGGCATGGACTACCGGGCCCAGGGCAGCATCCACGGTCTGGTGGTCCGTGCCCATGGCAGCGACCGGTACCTCATGCGGGCCCACCGGCTTGATGTGGCCGCCCTGCAGGGCAAAGACGCCGTCATTACCGTGCCGGAGACAGAGGTCACAAACCTTCAACTCCTGCAGGGAGACAGGGAGGCCAACGGTCCCGACGGCCCGGGCCCTATGCTGGCCTTTGATAAGGTCACCCTGCAAGATCTCGCTGTCTCGCAAGAGGGGTTTATTACTCTGGAGCGGCTGCATCTGGCCGATGCTGACGGCCGCTTGCTCCGTAACCAGCGCGGAGAGCTGGAGCAGGTGGCCCGGCACACTGAAAAATCCACTGACTCGCCGAACGCCGACCGCCCGAAACCAGGCGGCATCCGCATCAACAAAGTCTCCCTGACCGGCAAGAACCGCCTTGTCTTTGTGGACCATGTGCCGGCCACACCCTACCGGGAGACATTCACCCGTATCAGCCTGGAGACGGGCCCAATGGACAGCCGCAGGCCTGAGCAGCAGACGCCCGTCACTCTGGAAAGCAGCATTGGCGACTATGGCTCCCTCACTCTGTCCGGTACCATTGCCCCCTTTGCCGTCCCGGTCAGCATGGATCTGCAGGGACAGCTCAGCTCCCTCAACCTGCCCACCCTCAACCCCTATGCCGAACACTACCTCTCCTATCATCTGACCCAGGGCCAGCTTAGTGCCGACATTGTCATGCAGATCGAGGCAGGCATGCTCGACTCGGCAGTCGCCCTTGTCCTGGAAAAACTGCAACTCAACAAAGTGGACAGGGGAGAAGACCGTTTTGAAAAGCTCACCGGCCTGCCCTTTCAATATACCGTTGACCTGCTGCGCGACAGCAAGGATGATATCCGCATACGATTACCGATCTCCGGCGACATCCGCACTCCTGATTTCCAACTGGACCATGTTATAAGCCAGGCGCTGCTCAGCGGCGTCCGCAAGGCGGCCATCTCCTATTATGCACCGATCGGCATCAGCCTGCTCACCGGTGTCACCCTGCCGGTGGGCAGCCTCTATGTTTCCGGCAAACTCATTGACTGGGCTACAACCCTGCGCTTCGAGCCCATCATCTTTGAGCGGACGAGCACCACCATTGCCGCAGAAAGCCAGCCCCACCTGGATCGCCTTGTCCGGCTGCTCAGTGATCGGCCCAAGGTGCGCGTCGTGCTCTGCGGCATTGCAAACCCTGGTGATCTGGCGACACGACAGAGCGCCTCTCTGCCGCAACAAGCGGCAGAGGCAAAAACAATCAGCGCCGCCGAAAAAGAGGAGTTGCGGGCCCTGGCCGGGAACAGGGCCTTGCAGGTCAAGGAATATCTGGTGGCGCACGGTATTGAGGCACAACGCCTCATTGTCTGTGATGCCCAGGTAGACATGCACCAACAAGACAAACCCCGGGTAGAGATTGTCATATGACCGGCAGCCGAATACCCCTGTAAAACCGCTTATCCCAAAAAGGAGGGAACAAAGATGGTGCACAAAGACAAGGAAGACAAGGCTGTTGAAGAGGAATTGGCCGTCTATGAAAAACTGCGACAGCGCCTGAGCAAGGCCCTCGGTAAAGTCAATGACCGGCTCACCGCCACATCGGTGAGCCAGGCCCTGGACAAGGCAACGACTGACCTGAAGGAGATGGGGGAGCACTCCCGGGAGATGATCGGTCGGGCCGCCGACGCCCTGAAAAAGGATATCGTCTCGTCCGTCAACCTGATAAGACCGCAGGTCAAGGCGGACATCAAGGAAACGAAAGATGACTTTACGCGACTGCACAACAAGGGCGGCGCCCTCTGGCGAGAGCTCTCCAGGGAGGCGGAATACCTCAAGGAGCTCTCCCTTGACAAGAGCGGCGCCTTTCTCCTGGCCGTCACCAGGGGGCTCAGCGCCTGGAGCAAGAACCTCAGCGACCGGCTTGACACGTCGCTGACCTATAAGACCGGTGAAATCAGCCATGGCGGCCACTTTACCTGCAGCAACTGCGGCGCCGAGCTTCACTTGAAAAAACCGGGCCACCTGCCCCCCTGCCCCAAATGCAGCAAAACGCTATTCAGGCGCGCCTGAGGCGTACCAGCCCCAGCGGCAGGCTAGCGTGGTACAAAAAAACGAGAGCCCTGCCGGAAAACCGAAGGCCTGCCTCTTGCCTCCCTGTCGCCAAAATGGTAACCCGCATCTCTGACAAAGATCGTCGCAAGAAACCGGGCGGTGCCGAAGAGAGAAAGAGCCTGCCGCGTGAAAACGGGCGGCAGGGCAGCGCCATGTTTGGCACGCCTGAGACAAACAGCAGCGTTTTTTTAGGCGCAGAGAAAGGGCACTGCCGAAAAAGACGGGACAAGGCGGCAAGACATTTTTCCAGGCAACAAGAGAACCATGCAAGGACACCTGCAGCGATGACCAAAAACAACAGCGGCCGGCCGGGCTTTGACCGGCGGATGAGCAAGAATGAGATAAACGCCTGTCCCATGCGGGGCTGGACAGGGCCGGTGTGCCTGGTACGGCAGCCGGATGAGCTGGAGGCGGCCGTCTCCAGACTGGCCGGCCAGAGCCTGCTCGGCTTTGATACGGAAACGAGACCGGCCTACCGCAAGGGAGAGAGCTACTCCCCCTCTCTTCTGCAGCTGGCCACGGCCCATGAGGTCTTCATCTTTCAATTTAGAGAGCTGGGCCTGGCCAAGCCGCTGCGCGATCTGCTCGCCGATCCGGCCATTATCAAGGCCGGTGTGGGGCTTGACTATGACATTCGCGAGCTCAACAAGATGGCGCCCTTCAAGGCTGCCGGCTTTGTCGACCTGGCCGATGTCGCCAAAAAGGCGGCCATCAAAAACCATGGCCTGCGCGGCCTGGCTGCGGTGTTGCTCGGCTTTCGCATCTCCAAGGGGGCACAGACCTCAAACTGGGCCAGGCAGACCCTCAGCCCGCAACAGATCCACTACGCGGCCACGGACGCCTGGGTAGGCCGCCGCATCTACCTTGCCCTGCACCAGGAGGCGGCATGAGCAGCTCCCAGAAAAACAATCCCCTGCATGGCCTTACCCTGGAGGTGATCCTCAGCCGTCTGGTTGACCATCTGGGCTGGCACCGCCTGGGGAAAACCATCCCCATCAACTGCTTCACCAAGACACCTTCCATCAAATCAAGCCTCAAGTTTCTGCGCAAAACCCCCTGGGCCAGGGAAAAGGTGGAAAACCTCTATCTGAAGACCCAGTTCCCCAGGAAGCTCACCGACACGCCCAAGAAGGCGCCTAAAAAACGAATATACCTGCCCTGAAAAAAGGCGGCGGCAAAGTGCTGCGGCTCACAATGGAGTTGTTGCGGCTCACCGAAAACGGCCCGCCGCAGTCCCTCTTTCTCAAGCGAACCTGCCGCAGAGAATGGCGCGTTATCGGCAATGCCTGGTCAGGAACTGATCGAGGCTGTTGGCAAAACTCTGCCGGTCGCGCGCAGTGAGACCGGCCGGTCCGCCGGTATCAAGGCCGGCGCCGCGCAAGTCCTCCATGAAATTGCGCATGGTCAGACGCTCGCGGATATTTTCCGTGGTGTACAGCTCACCGCGCGGATTCAGGCCGTAGCCGCCTTGCGCGACCACCTCTGCCGCCAAAGGGATATCAGCCGTTATCACCAGGTCGCCTGGCGCCATCTCCCGGACGATCCGGTTGTCCGCCACATCAAGACCGGCGCCGACGCGGATGGTGCTGATATAGGGCGAAGGCGGCGGCCGCAGAAAAGTGTTGGCCACCAGGACCAGCGGCAGCCGAAGACGCTCAGCCGCGCGGTACAATATATCCTTGATCACGTTGGGACACGCATCAGCATCTACCCAGATCTTCATACGCCGCCCCCTCAGCCCTTGCCGAGCCTGATGCCCTTGGCGTCAATGGTGATGAGCTTCTTTTTGTAGAGGGCGCCAATGGCCTTTTTAAAGAGCTTTTTACTGACCCCGAACAGGGCGTAAATCTCTTCGGGCCGGCTTTTATCAGTCACCGCCATGCTGCCGCCATGGCGTTTGATGATCCTGAAAACATCCAGGGCAATTGCATCAACGCCCTGATAGCCGGGTTTACGCAGCAGCAGGTCAAGCTTGCCGTCGTCACGTACCTTTTTGACATAGCCCCGGAGCTGTTGACCGCTGAAGATCTTTTGAAAGACCTCGTTTTTATAGAGCATGCCCTCATGGCTGTGGTTGACAATGGCCCGGTAGCCCAGGTCGGTCTGCTCATGGATAAGCAGATCGACCTCCTGCCCCTCTTGATAATGGCCGGGCTGCTGGTTGAGAAATCTTGCCAGTCGGCTGGAGGCAAGGATACGCCTGCCCTTTTCATCAAAAAAGAGATAGACGATGTAGGACCTGCCCGGCTCCATTCTCCCCTGCTGTTCAGCTTTGGGCACAAAGAGATCCTTGGCCATGCCCCAGTCCAGGAAGGCGCCGCCGGGGCCGGCAGCCACCACCCGTAATTTGGCGAATCGACCCACCATGGCCTTTGGTTTCCTGGTTGTGGCGCGCAGCTGTCCCTCCTCACTCGGATAGACAAAAACCTCAACCTTGTCGCCGGGCCGACAGTGAGGCGGCACATCCCTGTAAGGCAGGCGGATATCACCTTGCGGGCCGCCATCAAGGTGGGCCCCATAGTCGCGCAGCCGTTTAACGGTAAGCGTATTTATCCTGCCGATTTCCGCCATTTTCCTTCCTGTAGACTCAGCCTTTTACCATACTTAACATGTCGCAATTACGTTATTTTTCAAAGTTATTCCGACCCGGAAGCGCTATGAAAGGCAACCACCGCCTCTTTGAGACGCTGGGCAATCTGCCGGGCCACCCTGGCCGGCACCACCTCGTAGCCCTGGCCCAGCTTGACAATGGCAGCCTGGCCACGGCTAAGCTGCTCCACGACCTCGGCCGGCACATAGATCCGCTTGATCTTGTTTTCTTCCACAAAGTTATAGGCCTCGCCCCAATCATCCTTGGCCAGACGGTTCTGCTCAATGAGCTGTTTTACCTGGGCCCGGCACTCCTGCCGACGCTTCTCCTCGGCGTGCCGGCGATTGAGCTCCTTGTCGCGTTGTTTGCGGGCGGCCAGCTCCTCTTCCGCCCTGCGGCGGGCCTCCTTCGCCTCATCGTTGTTCTGCTGCTGCTTTTTGCTGAGACGTTTTTCATGCTTGGCCTTATTGACCTGTTTTTTGTTGACCAAGCCAGCCTTCAGCAGCTGGTCCTGAAACGGATTTCCCATGTCCTTCCTCCAAAAAAGCATTGCCGGCGCGGCGGTATGGCAAGCCTGGTTGCCGGCCAATCATAGAGCTCGATCTCTGGCTGCCGCTGTGGCAGCAGCCTGCCGACCAGGGCCACCATGAAGAGACACCCTATTTCTTCTGGCCCATCAAGCCGGCCAGGGCGGCAAAGGGCTGCTGGGTGGCCACATCCTGTTGCTCCTGCTCCCTGCCCGTGCCGCCATGCTCGGCAGCCAGACCGCGGGCGTGGACATTTTCATGGCAGTAGATACACAACAGCTCCCAGTTACTGCCGTCGGCCGGGTTGTTGTCATGATTCATGTCCCGGTGATGGACGGTAAGTTCCTTCAGTTTTTTACCGGCAAACTCACGGCCGCAGAGTCCACAGACCCAGGGGAAAAGCTTCAGGGCCTGTTCGCGATACGATTTTTCCCGCAGGGCCTTGTCGCGCCGCATCTCAGCCACTATTCCTTTGTTATTGCCACTCTTTGTCGGCATACTCCCTTCCTCACTTTTTTCTCGGCAGCATCGTTACTGGAGATTCGAACGCCACCGGCTCCAAAAACCATCTCAGCAGCCCGTTGAAAAACTACTGCGCTCGAAGGTCTCTCTTCGTTTGCTATCTGCTGAGGCGGCGTCAAAATTCGGCTTGAGCTAAGCGAGCGGAGCAAGACTCCGAAATGCTCCTGAAACCCATGGACACCGCACCGCAAGGATACTCGGAGTGTCGCAGGCTCCCTTACCTCCTGCGGGCGCGCATTTTTCGCCGTATTTTTTCTTGCCTCAGCTTCGCTCGCTACCTTTTTCAACGGGTGCCGCACCAGCCGGCGGACAGATTCGTTCCACAAGGCTCTTCAAGCGGACACCTGCCACCTCCACATCCGCCAGTGAGGCAAAGGCCTTGATGGCCTCTGGCCTGGCCAGATCAAAACCGCTGCGCAGGGCATGGCGCCCCAGCAGGGCCGCAAAAAAGGCGCGCTCCAGGCGATCACTGCCGTCATCAGCCTGCTCGGCATCAGGCAGATTATACCAGGCCTGCAAACAGGGATCCTGCAAGGCCTGCCGTGCCGCCTGCCGCAAGCCCTGCGTCGCCATAAAGCCGTGTCGGAAAAGATCAGTGACATGCCATTGCTCCAGCAGGGCAGCGGCCTTGGCGGCCGCCTCCGTATCATCAAGCTCGCTGCCCGGATCTTCCTTGACGATCAAGGACTCCAGCCCCAGACAGATGGTGTCGCGCACCCGCTCGGCAATGACATTGATCTGCTCGATATCGCGCGTTTTTTCGCCATAGGCAGTGATGGCGCCGTTAATGACGAAAACCATTTCCTGCTCCAGACGGGCCAGGCATTGCCCATCCGTAATCAAGGACAGGGCCTCCTGCAGGAGGCTCTCCTTCACCAAGGCGCCGGCATAGACGGACGGCAGACGTCCCCGATCACCATCCAGCGGCTGCTGCGCCGGCACCGAGGGCTGCGCCGCAGGTCTGGAAAAGAGGATATCCGCTTCATCCGGGCTGACAAACCCGAGATCCGCCATGCGGCCGTTGCGAAAACGCAAGGCCTCCTCCTCAATCTGGGTGGGCAGCTCCACCCGCACCTCGCAGAGCAGCTGCCAGGCGGCAGTCTGGTCATATTGATAAAGGGCGTCCAGGACGCTAAAGGGATGGATACGCAGAGTGACATCACTCTTGACCTCCAGCAGATAAAAGCCGTCCGGTGTCATGGCACGATCCGGCCCCTCCTCCTCGTCATGGGGCGGCACCTCATCCATGTCCGGATCATAGACCGTGACGGTCTTGGCCAGATAGAGGAGCTGCGCGCCATATTCCAGCGAAAAAAATGATCTGGCTAGGTTCTCGGGACCGGCATGGGCAAAGACGGTGAGCCACTCATCAAGGCTCTCGGCGGCAAAGTCGTGTCGTTCCCAGCAGTCCAGATCCACACACGTCGTCAGCTGCGACGGCGTCAGGGCCAGGAGGATGGGAAGGGCCTGGCCCAGGCCAAGCTGGCGCACTATATAATAGGCCTCCAGGGGTTCCAGGGCAGCGACCTCGGCGGCCGGATCGGCGGAGGCCAGCAATCGTTCTCCCCGGCGGGCCAGGGAGCGGGTGAGCTCAGCGCGAAACGGTGTTAATTCGATGATTTTATTGTCTGTCATATCATTTATATACGTACCCATAACAGCAGCATGACATCGTGCGACGATCGGTCCGGCATCCGCACCTGGTCTGCGCATCGCCTGCCGCCTTTCGCACCCTGCGACACTGCTGAACAGGTATGGTTTGAGTGATTTAGAGGTATCTTGAATAATTGCTATTTCGGAGTGTCGCAGGCCCCCTTATCTCCTGCGGGCCCGCAGCATATTGGTCAGATGTGAGGATTTATATTTTCGCAGCGACGAAGAAATCGGCCCTCAGAGCAATTATTCAAGATAGCCTAATGCACCATGGTCGATCTGTCCCGGACTATTCACGGCGTGGCCCCTGCTTTTTTTGTTACTCTGTTCCGGAGGGAGGTTGTTTCAGCAACCAAGTCCGTCGCACAACAAAAAAACGGGAAACCAGGCGACAGCCTGATTTCCCGTTGTTATCTACTTGGTGACCCCTAGGGGAATCGAACCCCTGTTACCGGCGTGAGAGGCCGGTGTCCTGACCGCTAGACGAAGGGGCCAAGTGATTGAGGGGTTCTAAATACTCTGCCGGCCTTGCTTTGTCAAGTATCTTCCGTGTCACTTTCCTGAAAAAAAAGACGGCCGTAAAATTCATTCTCCTGCCTGACAAACATTGCCACATCGTCATTGAGATAGCGCGGCGCACAGCGCCACAACCAGTTGCCCTCCACCGTGGCAGGCCGGTTCATCCGACAGTCCGTGCCAAAGCCGAGAATGTCCTGCATGGGTAGAACAGCCATCCGGGCCGTGGAGGAGAGGGCCAGTCGCATAAAATCATGATGAATGGCCCTGCCGTCGCTGTTGGCATAACGGCGCAGCCGCTCCTTGGAGCGCTCCGGCACCTCGGTATCAAAATACCACCCCACCGACGTGTCGTTATCGTGAGTACCGGTATAGATGAGACAGTTCGGGTCACTGATATTGTGGGGCAGATAGATATTGTCCGCATCGGAATCAAAGGCAAACTGGAGGATCTTCATGCCGGGAAAGCCCAGTTCATCGCGCAATTTTTCCACCTCAGGGGTGATCATGCCGAGATCCTCGGCAACGATCTGCAAATGAGCGAGCGCCTCTGTCATCTCCTGGAAAAAGAACGTGCCCGGCCCCTTTTGCCAGACGCCCTTGACCGCGGTTTTCTCCCTGGCCGGAATCTGCCAGTATGATTCAAAGGCCCGGAAATGATCAATGCGGACAAGATCGAGCATGCCGGCCAACACCTTGAAACGTTGGCGCCACCAGGTGTAGAGCGCCTTATTGACCTGGCCCTTGTGACGCCAGAGATAGAGGGGATTGCCCCAGCGCTGGCCGGTGGCACTGAAATAATCAGGCGGCACGCCGGCCACATGGCGAGGCAGACCACTGCCCCTGTCAAGATCAAAGCAGGGTTGATTGGCCCAGACATCGCTTGAGTCGTGGCTGACATAGATGGGAATATCGCCAAAGAGTAAAATGCCCTGCTGCCGCGCATAATCCTGCAGACGATGCCACTGCTCAGAGAAGAGGTACTGGCAAAATTTATGAAATTCCACATCCTGCCGGTTCTGCCGCTGAAAGGCGGCCAGCTCGTCGGCGTCACGCCTGACAAGGGCAAGGGGCCAATTATTCCAGGCAGCCTGATCAAACCTCTCGCGCATCACGGCAAAGAGGGCAAAATCATCAAGCCAGGCATGTTCCCGGCGGCAAAAGTCCTCAAAGAGGCGGCGTTTTTCAGGGCTGAGTCGTCGATACGCCTTGCTGAACAACGGCTGCCTGACGGCAGCGGCATAGTCGAAATCCACACTGTATTCCGATGAGGGCTCCAGGACCTTGCTATCTGCGGCGCCAATGAAACCGGAGTCCACCATCATGTCCGGGCTGATAAAAAGCGGATTGCCGGCACAGGCCGAATAGCCCATGTAGGGAGAGTGGCAAAAGGCGCCGGAAGTGGGGCAGGTGGGCAAAAATTGCCAGACCCGCACACCGGCCTTTACCAGAAAATCGACAAAGGCAAAGCCGGCACCCAGATCGCCAATGCCGTAGCGGCCGGGTAGCGACGAGATATGGAGCAAAATAGCGGTACAACGATCAACGGTGGGCATAATGACCTCACATGGCAAAAAAAAGGCAGGGATGTATTGTGGTGATTATGGAGGCAACCCCTTGCAAAGTCAAGACAGCTCTCAATCGTCAGAAAAAATGATTGCCTTCCTGAAAAGACTTTTGTATGGTACTGAGTTTTCCGTGTCACCGGTGAGCTTCTTCTGGTGACACGTATTTTTTTGACCTTGGTATCCCTGCACAAGGGTCTCTGCAATAGCTTAGCAGGCCGTTGAAAAACCAGTGCGCTCGAAGGTTCCTCTTCGTTCGCTATCAGCAGATGCGGCGTCAAAATCGGCTTAAAAAGCTCACTTAGCCCTGTAAACCGGGCTTTTTTCGCCTCATTTTTTTCTTGCCGCAGCTACGCTCGCCACCTTTTTTCAATGGACTGGTATAGAAAGCAAGGAACAAAATTTTTATACAAGCTTTCTCCCTAACAGGAAAAAACTTTTATATATTTACATGGAGTATGCCTGTGCCAGCAGTCATTGAAGCGCGAATAAAGAAAATTGGTAAACAATGCGGCTGTGTCAGCATTGACATCCTCAACGATCTCATTCCTGAAGAAAAAGACGCCTCCTTTATTGACCGCATCTTTGAATTTCTTGAAAAAAACAATATTAAGATTGTCGACGTCCTGCCTGCCGAGCAACAGGCCAAGCTCGACGACGTTGACAGCCCCGACAACGAGCAAGGCCCCAACCAGGGCCAGAAGTTGGAACCGGCCCAGGATGTAGAGGAGACCACCACCACCTATCTGCGGGAGATGGGGCGCTTCGACCTGCTCACCCCGGCTGAAGAGGAAAAATATTCCAAGGCCATCCGCGAGGGCTTTGACTCCATCATCAGGATCATCCGGCAAAACGAATCCACCCTGGCAGAAGTGGCCAAGCTGGTGGAACGCATCGACCTCTGGGAAAAGCGGGATCCGACCCTCAAGCCCAAGAAACAGCACCTCAATCACATGCGCCGCACCATGTTGGCCATTGCCAAGAGCAACACCGACAATGACGACATCTGGGCCGCCAATTACCGTATCGGCCTCTATACCCGCTCCATCGAGTCGGCCAAGGACGCCATGATCAAGGCCAACCTCCGCCTTGTGGTCTCCATCGCCAAACGCTATATGCATCAGGGCCTCAGCCTGGCTGACCTGATCCAGGAAGGCAACCTCGGCCTCATGCGGGCCGTGTTCCGTTTTGACTATACCAAAGGCAACAAATTCTCCACCTACGCCAGCTGGTGGATCCGCCAGGCCATTACCCGGGCCATCCTGGACAAGACACGCACCATCCGTCTCCCTGTTCACTTTCTGGAATTGCGCAGCCAGTTCTTCAAGGCCTTCTACTCCCTGCTCAAGGAGCTAGGCCGCGAGCCGACCCCCATCGAGATTTCCGAGAAGACCGGGCTGCCCATGGACAAGATCCTGGCCATCCTGGAGGCCTCCCGGGAACCCATCTCCCTGGAAACACCGGTGGGTGATGACGACTCCACCCTGGGGGATTTCCTCGAAAACCAGGAAGCGGTTTCGCCCTACGAATCGGTAAAGAATACCGAGCTTGCCGACCGGGTCACCGGTATTCTCTCTACCCTGAGCCCCAGGGAGGAAAAGATTATCCGCCTGCGCTTTGGCATTGGCGAGGATGCCGAATACACCCTGGAGGAGATCGGCAAACGCTTCAACGTCTCCAGGGAACGGATCCGCCAGATAGAGAAAAAGGCCCTCAACCGCCTGCGCCACTCAAGCCGGCGCGAAAAGCTGAAGTTCTTCCTCGACTGACGGCCCGGCCCGGCAAGGACAACAGGGGCCGGACACGAACAAAGTGCTGATGCCAGGCAGGGCCATGGATAAACCTGCCTCCTTCTTGCACCGCTTTACCCACCAACGGCATGAGCGCGGTCCTTGCCGGTCTCTCCCCTGTGAGCCGCAACACCCCCGGCACACGAATATTTCCGAGACTGATCGGACCATGCTGTCCAAGCCCCATGAGGCAGGATCGTGGTTATGATCAACAGGATTGCCAACCGCCTGTTTTCACCATCCTATATTATTATTCATATTACCCTGGCCATGGGGATGGGTATCATTCTGGCCACCGGCAACCTTCCCCTGCCCGCCCCTGGCCGGCTCACCGCCCTGGCCCTCTGTCTCGGACTCATGGGCCTGCTGGGCCGCCCCTTGCGCCTGACACAAGAAGCCCGCCATCTCCTTGCCGTTCTCTTCTTTCTGGTGCTGGGCCTCCAGCGTGGCCTGGCCGACCTTTCTCCGCCCCCTGACCAACATCATATTGCCAACCTGATCAACAACCAGCAGCGACAGGTAACCGTGCTGGGACGTCTGGAAGAGGCCGCCCGCTATGGCCTACAGACAACCAGCCTGACCCTGTCGTGCCGCAAGATGCTGCTGCCGGAAGCCGCAGAGCTGCCGGTACTGGGCAGGGAAGGGGGTGGCCCGGCCTTTCAGGAAGCCAGCGGCCTGATACGTCTGCGCATGCGCGGCCGACCGGAAGAACCTCTGCTGCCGGGCGACCGCTTGCTCATCCGAGCCAAAATCGGCCCGCCCCAAGGCTTTGCAAACCCCGGCAGCTTTGACCTGCGCCGCTTTTTGGCCGGCAATAATATCTTCATGACCGGCTGGATCAGCTCACCCCGCTCCATCATCAACCTCGAATCAGAAGAGTCGGCCGCCGGCCGGACACCACCACACCGTTTCGCTCCTGAACGTTGGCGCGCTCAACTCATCCATTTCCTCGACAACAAGCTGCCGAAGGAGCAGAGTGTCCTCTACAGGGCCCTGATCACCGGTGACCGGCACGGTCTGCCGCCTGCCCTTGTCGAACGCTTTCGCGCCCTTGGCATTATCCACCTGCTGGCCATCTCCGGCCTGCACATGGCCCTGCTGGCCGGTGGAGTCATGGCCGTGAGCTACTGGCTCTTCAGGCGATCATCGACAATCCTGCGGCGCGGCACCGCCGCCAAGCTCGCCGCCTGTGCCGCCATTATGCCACTCATCTTCTACTGTCTGGTGGCCGGCCTGCAAACCCCTGCCCTGCGCGCCCTGCTCATGGTACTCATCTTTATCAGCGCCCTGCTCGTTGATCGGCAGTGGCACGGCCCTACCAATATCAGTCTGGCCGCCCTGATCATTATCATAGCCAATCCACTGGCCATAAGCACCGCTTCTTTCCAGCTCTCCTTTGCCGCTGTCCTGGCAATCATCCTTATTATGCCGCGCGCCAGAATCTTCTTTGTCGACAGCCGTGCGAGACCGGTGCGAAACCGTTTCTTCAATTACCTGATTGGCTCACTGCTTGTCTCACTTGCGGCAAGCCTGGCCACCCTGCCCCTGCTCCTCAGCCACTTCAACCGTTTCTCCCTGAGCGGCGTGGCAGCAACCCTGCTTGTCGAACCCTTTCTCTGCATGTGGGCCTTGGGCTGGGGCCTGGCGGCCAGCGCCCTGCTTCCCCTTTCAGAACAACTTGCCCTGCTCTTCTTCAAGGTAGGCGGCCTTGGCCTGGATGTCAGCCTCTCCCTGGTGGAAAACCTGCAGCCCCTGGCCCACTCCATCTGGCTTGCCACCCCCTCGGCATGGCAGATCATCCTCTTTTATATCGGTCTGCTGGGGCTCATCCTGGCCAAGGGGATCAGGCAGCGCATATTGCTCGGCCTCTGCTGCCTGCCCATATTCCTGATCAGGGCCGACAGTTTGCCTGTGGACCAGGCAACCATTCTTGACGTGGGGCAGGGCAACTGCACCATCATCAGAACCACAGACAACCGCGTCCTGGTCATCGATGCCGGCGGCCCGCATACACCAACCTTTGACGCCGGCCGACAGATTATTGCCCCGGCCCTTTGGGCCAGCGGCATCAACAAGATTGACCTCTTGGTCCTCAGCCACCCGGACCGGGACCACTATGGCGGCGCTGCCTTTCTGCTGGAACACTTTACGCCGACAACCCTGTGGGTGCCGACCAGGCAGCCCGCTGATCCAGGCTGGCAAAGAATGCTGGAACGGGCCGCCCGCAAGAAAACCGCCATTGTCATCCCCGGGGCGGGTGACACCTTCCCCCTGGCTGCCGGTCAGGAATTGCTCTGCCTCAGCGACCTGCATCTCAACCCCCAGCAAAGGCAGAACAACCTGAGCCTGGTGCTGCGGTTCCGCACCGCCGGTCATGGTCTGCTCATGCCCGGCGATATCGAGACGGACGGCGAAAAGCAGCTCCTGACCCGGGCCACCGACCTGGCCAGCACCATAATCATTGCCCCCCACCATGGCAGCTCGACTTCAAGCAGCATCGCCTTTCTGGAGCAGGTCAAACCGCAGAGCGTCATCTTTTCGGCGGGTCGCTACAAAAAGGCTCACTTCCCCAACCCCACTATTGTTGAACGCTACCGCCAAATGGGAGCAACCGTTCTGGCAACACCGGAAACCGGCGCCATCACCATCTCTTTCGCAGCAAACGGCCCGCAAATAACAACCTGGCGCTGAGCCGTATCAGGCAAGCATTCAACCTGACAAGCAATGCCAGACGATAAACAGGCATAAAAAAAGGCGACCCCGCAAAAGGGGTCGCCAGACGGGACGAAAGTGAAACAGCTCAACTTTCTGACCTCTTGGTATCTTGGTGATATTGTACAGATTAACAGTGCTATGACGAGTTTTTTCAGCAGGCCCGGAACTCAGGGGGCGCCATGCAGAAGTCGGAACAACTGCTTTCTGGACAGACACTTTTTAAGCTTCTCAGTTGTTTCCTTCCAGGCAATTTCATCGTAACTGGTTGAAATTGCGTTTTTCACATTCTTCTATTTCAGGCGCTATTTTTGGCAACAATTTGATGAAAAGTTGCTCAAGGATAAATCGCCGCCGCAGGTGGTGTGAGGCGCTGACTCCTGAATTCTGAATTCTGGATTCTGGATTCTGGATTCTGGATTCTGAATTTTGACTTCACATCCCTAAATATCGGTAAAATCAGTGGGTGGTTTCCGGAGAAACTGGACAAACTTGCTCTTTTCAATACAGTGCATATAGGCATCATCGGGCGAGATCCAGCCGCGCTGGAGATAATCCATAATGGCATCGTCCAGGGTCTGCATGCCGTACTTCTTACCGGTCTGCATGGCGGAGGGGATCTGATAGGTCTTGCCCTCACGGATAAGGTTCCGCACCGCCGGGGTACAGATGAGGATCTCCAGGGCGGCACAGCGCCCCTTTATATCCACCCGTTTAAAAATCGTCTGCGAGACCACGGCCTTCAGGGCATCGGCCAGGGTGGAGCGCACCTGGGCCTGCTGTTCGGAGGGGAAGATCTCGATAACGCGATCAACCGTTTTGGCGGCATTCAAGGTATGCAGGGTGCCAAAGACAAGGTGACCTGTCATGGCCGCCTCCATGGCCAGGGCAATGGTCTCCAGGTCGCGCATCTCACCCACCAGGATGATGTCCGGATCCTCGCGCAGGGCACCGCGCAGCGCGGCCGAGAAACTCTTGGTATGGGTTCCCACCTCACGATGGTTGACCACCGCCTTCTGGCTGCGATGGACGAATTCGATGGGATCCTCGATGGTGAGGATATGGTCACTGCGGGTCCGGTTACACTCGTCAACTATGGCGGCCAGGGTGGTTGACTTACCGGAACCGGTGGGACCGGTCACCAGCACCATACCCTTGGGGAGCTGAGAGAGCTTCCCCACCACAGGCGGCAGATTGAGCTGCTGAACCGTCATGATATCACTGGGAATCTCACGAAAGACGGCGCCCACACCATACTTCTGCTGGAAGAGATTGCCACGGTAACGGGCCAGGCCGGGGATCTCATAACCAAAATCCACATCACCTGTTTCCTCGAACTTTTTGGCCTTTTCCTCGGTCATAATCTCGTAGACCATGGCTTTGAGCTCATCATTCTCCAGAACCTTATACTTAACGCGCTCTATGTCACCCCGAATACGTAAAATGGGTTTCTGACCGGAAATCATATGAAGGTCAGAGGCTCCCTGCTCATTCATCAATTTAAAAAAGGCATCGATCTGTGCCATCAACAACCTCCATGTTCAGTAGAGAGATGCCCTTGAAAATTCACCAGCGGATCTGATGAAAAAATCTCCTGAGCACCCTTCAGAGTCAATGTGCCACGGGCTGGGCACATGAAATCGCAAGTTGATATCTGTTGGTACATAGCCACAGCACCCGAGCCGGGCGGCCTGCAACAAAAGTCAATATAACACGCTCCTTTGATCGACAGCAACGAATAAGAGTTGCGCCGACAAACTCTCCATGCGGCCCACCCTACAGTTAACAAGCTGATTTCACTTGACGAAATCAGGGGATTTCCTCAAAACACCCCTGCCGGACCGCTTGAATACCTGTTGCGCCGGGCAGTGGAGCGGGTTAGGATAATCACTCTGTTCACCCCCTCAGCACCAGCGGTCAAAAAAAATATGCAACATATCGATCTCCATTGCCATTCTCTTTACTCCGATGGCACCATGACCCCTGTTGAGCTGGTGAAGATGGCCCGCCAGGAAAAACTGGCCGGTCTGGCCTTGACCGACCATGACACCATTGCCGGTGTTCCGGAACTGCTGGCCGCAGCCGCGGCAATCGGCCTGGCCGCCGTTTCAGGTGTTGAGCTTAGTGCCAACCACGGCGATATCCCCATTCACATCCTGGGCTACGGCTTTGATCCGGCCGCCTCGACTCTCAACCAGGACCTGGCCCGTCTGCAGGCCACCAGAGAGAGACGTAATGAAAAGATCATAGCCAACCTCGGCGATGTCGGCATTGAGGTGACTCTTGCCGAGATAAAGACCATAGCAGGGCAGGGTGTGGTGGGTCGGCCCCACTTTGGCCAGCTCCTCATGCAGCGCGGCAAGGTCAGGAGCCTGCAAGAGGCCTTCAGGCGATATCTTGGCCGCGGCAAACCGGCCTATGCAGCAAGGGAAAAGTTGCCGGTGGCCGAGGCCATCAGGATCATCAAGCGGGCCGGCGGTGTGGCAGTATTGGCCCATCCCGGTGTCATCCCCCTGGATAACCGAAAGACCCTGACCCTGATCAACGAGTTTCTGGCCATGGGCCTTGACGGGCTTGAGGTCTATTATCCCGGTCATACCCCCATGCTGCGCCGGCAACTGCTCAGCCTTTGCGACAAAGAAAACCTGGTGGTCACCGGCGGCAGTGACTACCATGGTGACATACGGCCGGCAACACGACTGGGTGCCATCGGCAAAGAGCAGCGCATCCCCCTTGACCTCCTGCACCGACTGCAGGAGCACATATCCTCGACCACCAGACTATACGCCAAAAATGCATACCATTCTCATCGTTGACGACGAACCCAATTACCTCATCGTCCTCCAGGAACTGCTGGAGGAGGAAGGTTTTGAGATCTTAACCGCCCATAACGGCGAAGACGCCCTGCAAATCTGCAAGGATAATGATCTGGATCTTGTTCTTACCGACATGCAGATGCCCGGCATGGGCGGCATGGAACTCCTGAGCAGCATCAAGAAGAGGACGCCGCAGCTGCCGGTGATTATGATGACCGCCTTTGGTGAAATCGAAAAAGCGGTTGCCGCCATGCAGGCCGGGTCCTTCAACTTTCTCACCAAACCGTTCAAAAATGATGAGCTCCTGGCCAATATCAACAAGGCCATTGAACACCATGCGGTTTTACAGGAAAATATCCGGCTGCGCAGCGAGGTGAAGCAACGGTGCGACTTCGCCGGCATGATCGGCAAGAACCGTATCATGCAGGATATCTACTCCCTCATTGAAAAAGTGGCGCCAACACCCACCTCGGTGCTCATCACCGGTGAGAGCGGCACCGGCAAGGAGCTCATCGCCAGGGCCATCCACTGCAACTCAAACAGGGAGGACGGCCCCTTTATCTCGGTGAATTGCGCCGCCCTCCCTGATTCGCTCCTGGAGAGCGAATTGTTCGGCCATGAAAAAGGCGCCTTCACCGGTGCCGTCTCCTTGCGCAAGGGCCGTTTCGAGCGAGCCGACGGCGGCACTCTCTTTCTTGACGAAATCGGCGAAATGCCCCTTACCCTGCAGGCCAAACTGTTGCGCATCATCCAGGAGAAGACCTTTGAGCGGGTGGGCGGCTCCAGTGAACTTGCCGTTGACGTGCGCATCATTGCCGCCACCAACAAGGACCTCAAGGAGGAAGTGGAACAGGGCAATTTCCGCGAGGACCTCTACTATCGCCTCAATGTGCTCAACATTCATGTGCCGCCCTTACGGGAACGGATGGATGACATCCCCCTGCTCACCCTCCATTTTGTTGAAAAATTCTCCCAACAGCTGGGCAAACCGGACCTGACCATTTCCGACGAGTCGATCAGCTTTCTCTCCAGCCTCACCTGGGAGGGCAATATCAGAGAGTTGGAAAACACCATTGAACGTGCCTCCATTCTCTGCAACAATAATATCATTCAACCCGAAGACGTCCAGCCCGATGTCATCAGCTCCCCCGAGCCGGAACTCGATGCCCATTTCAACATTGATGAGATTTTCAAGCCCGATATTCGTCTGCCTGATATCCTCAATGCCCTGGAAAAGAAGATGATCATCAGGGCCATGGAGCAGGCCGACTATATTCAGACCAAGGCAGCCGGCAGCCTGGGTATCACCAAGAGCCTGCTGCAGTACAAGATGAAGAAGTTCGGTATCAAAAAAAAGGGCCAGACCCCCTAAAGGACTCATGAGTCTATCTTGAACAATGGACCGAAAGACAAACTGTCTTATTTACAAACAGCCATCTTTATGTGAGAATACCAGGCATAGAGAGTATCCCTTTTATTTCAAGCGATTACTTCACAGAGGAGCAACATAGCCGTGAGCCCGTCGACATTTTTTCTTGCCACCATCACCTTAGCCTTCGTAGTTCTCGTTGCTGCCCTGATCCCCACCCTTCTCCAGATCCGCAGGACAACTAAAAAACTGGAAGAGACCCTGGCACATCTGGATACGGAAATAAATCCACTGATCAAATCAGCCACGGAGACGGCCGAGGAGCTGCAGATCCTCACCGCCTCGATCAACGACAAGATAGATCAGACCGATATCCTTTTCAATGAGTTGCAGGAGGTGGGCCATGTCCTGCTGGCCACCGCCCATATCCTCAAAGACAAGATTTCACCGGCCCTGATCCAGATAGCCAGCCTCAACGCAGGCCTGAAGGCCTTTGCCAAGTTCTTCAGCCGATGATCGGCCAAGGCGTATCGCCTTCACCGACAAACGGTGGGGCAACTGCTCTTTCCGGAGGCGGACAGTCGGCAACACCCGGCGTTTTCAAAGACACTATGACGTCAGCACACGTAGAACCCTTTTCATGTTAATCAAGGAGAAACATCATGAGAGATGATTGCGGCTCAGGCACCACCCTACTAGCTTTTCTCACCGGCACGGTCATCGGTGCCGGCATTGCCCTCCTCTATGCCCCGAAGACGGGTGAAGAGACCCGGGAAATGCTCTCCGAATACAGCAACGACCTGCGGGACAAGACACGCAACCTGCCCTCCAACCTGCGCGGTTCCGCCGAGGATATTGCCGATCGCGGCAGACATTTGATCGATAAGGGCAAAGACCTTATTGAGCAGGGCACGGAGATGGTCAACACCGGCAAGGGCTATCTTGACGAAAAAAAGAGCGCCCTGAGCGAGGCCATTGAGGCGGGCCGTAATGCCATGCAGGCGGAAAAGGAGGAACTGAGCGCCAGCATGGAAAAGGATGTCTGAAGGCACTCTTGATATTTCGGAGTCTTGTTCGAATGTGAGAGGCAGAGCTAGCACTAGCAACTCTATGGGAACATATTATTTACGTAGCCCCGCAACAACAGGACTAAACAGCACCTATTCAAGCTAGCCTGAAATCAATGAAACGGGCATCCGAAGGCCTGAACGCAAAACAGCCCTGGAGGAAATTTCCTCCAGGGCTGTTTTGCGTGGTGCAGCTGGCAGGGACTCAGCAGATCGCCTTGGGCGTTGTCCCCATGCCGGTCACAGGCGGCAACAGAAAGGGCAGGACCATCTGGCCCGCCGCCTTGGTGGCCATACGCATCTTGTCCATGACACTTTCGCGCCCGTCTTCGCTGCGCTTGACCAGTTCCCAGCTGTCCGGATTTTCCGCCAGCATTCTCATAAAGGCGACATGCTGAGTGTGGCCGCCCCGTGCCGCCGTCACATGACCAAGCAGGGGACATCCAAGCAGGGCCAGGTCACCAACCAGGTCAAGGATCTTATGACGGGCAAATTCGTCGGCAAAACGCAGGCCTTCGGCATTGACAACACCATCCTTATCAATAACCACGGCGTTTTCCAAGGAACCACCCAAGGCCTTACCGTTGGCCCGCAGGTATTCCACCTGCTCAAGAAAACCGAAGGTCCGGGCCGAGGCGATCTCCTTGGCAAAGGAATCCCGCTCAACGTTCACCGTGTAGGACTGGCTCTTGATAACAGGATGATCAAACTCCACCTTGCTGGTAACCCGCAGACCGTCATAGGGCTTAACACTGATTTCGGTATGACCGGCCCGAAATGTCATCTCTTTGGTGATTTTCATCAGCAAACGCTTGGCCCTCTGCTCCTTCCTATACTTTTTCAGGACCTGGACAAAAGGTGCGGCACTGCCGTCCATAATGGGCAGCTCGTCACTGTTTACCTCAACAAGGATGTTATCAATGCCCAAACCATAAAGGGCGGCAAGCAGATGCTCGGTGGTGCCGACAAAGACGTTGTTCTTGGACAGTGTGGTGGCCAGCGAGGTGTCGCTGACGCGCCGCATGGAGGCGGGCACAAAGGCATCCTGCCCCAAATCAACACGTTTAAAACGAATACCGCTATTGACTGATGCCGGCTTGAGCACCATCTTTACCGGCTTGCCGCTGTGTAAGCCGACACCGGCAAATGAAACATCTTTTTTAATAGTGTGTTGCAGCATACTTTCCCTTCGCAATTATATAGAAGAACAGGCCTGGCGGCCATGTGAGGATAGACACTCTTCATCAAGAGACACCATGTTTGTTTGCATTATTCATGCCGGACCAACAGAAAGATGGTGTCGAAAAAAAGATGCTGTTATTTCAACAAGTTAATTAGACATGAGCCGTATCGGCCTGCTGTGGCAAAAAAAACACACCTGCCCCGCAGACCCCTATGGCTGAGGTCTTTCCGCCACAGCAAGACGCCGGCGGACAAAATCATCAAAGCCCTCTTCCATGACGACCTCCATACGCAGGGCAAAGACGGGGACGGCCGTTGCAAAGCCGCGCAGCTTGACCATATCTTTTTCCGTGGTCACCAGGGCCGTGATACCATACCTTTCTTGATCAGCGGCAATCAGGGCCTCAAGGTGGCGTGGTCTGTAACGATGATGATCAGGGTAGGTCGTTATCTGACAGGCAGTCAAGCCGGCCTGGCTCAGACTCTTTTTAAAATAGGCGGGCTGGGCCAGGCCGCAAAAGGCGCTGATAGGCTGCTGAGCCAGGCCGGAGAAGTCATGCTCCATGCCCTGGGCATCCACCAGGCAGGCCGGCTGATAGGAACTGAAAAACACCGGTATTCTCGGAAAGCGATCAACCAGGGCGCGGCGCAGGGCCTCGGCCTTTTTTCTGTTCTCCTCATCCACAAAGGTTAAAACAAAACAGTGGGCCCGGCCCAGAGCCGATAATGGCTCGCGCATCTCCCCGCCCGGAAAGACCCGATTGTTCCCCAGGAAGCTGTCTACCTTGAAAAGGACAATATCAAGATCGCGCGCCAAGGTCAGGTGCTGAAAACCGTCATCCAGCAGCACCAGGCCGGCCCCCAGCTTCTCGACCCCGTAATAACCGGCCAACACCCTCTTCTTGGCCGTCAAAACAGGCACATCAGGCAAGAGAGTGGCCATGAGATGGGGCTCATCACCGGCCTGGCGGGCATCCAATAAAACCCGGCGGCCGTCACTGACCACATTCACCTTGCCCTTCGCCTTGCCGCCGTACCCGCGACTGACAATGGCCACCCTGTTGGCGGCCAATAACCGAGCCAGATAAATGACCATGGGCGTCTTGCCGGTCCCGCCCAGGGTGAGGTTGCCGACACTGACCACCGGCACTGCCAGACGATGACGATTAAAAACGCCCCGCTGGTAAAGCGCGGCGCGCATGGCCATGGCTGCACTGTAAAAAGGGGCAAAGGGGCGACCAATGGTAAAAAGTGGGTTGAGGCGGAGGTCCTGCCCCTTGTCTTTTGTACGACTCATAATTCATCTTCCCTGGTACATCTTTGAGTAATGCCCGATCTTACGGCCCTCGATCCGGCTCGTCTGGCCGATGACATACGTTTTGCCATACCGCCCGCGGCAATCCGTGGCACTGCTCCAAGCAGTTTACCTCAACTTTCTAAACTGCACTATCTTTTTGATATTATACATATTAATAGTAATATAGCGACGTTTTTCCAAACATGCCGAAACTCAGAAATCAAAATGACTGGTTTTCAAACTTTTCTTCCGCTTCCTGCCCCCTGACTCCTGAATTCTCGCCAACCCACAAACCCGAAACAGTTTTTTAAAACATTTCATGTAGAGGGTGTCTTGAATAATTAGATTTTTCGTTCAAGATCAAGGCACGCGAAAAAAATAAGCGCGCCCTGCAAGAGGTAAGGGAGCCTGCGACACTCCGGGTACCCTTGGGGTGCAGGCATATATTTGATATCGGAGTCTCCACTTCGTTTCGCTTACCTCCGAGCATTATCTTTTGAGCATAACGAGGTAAGCGAGCTCGCGAGACTCCGGGAGATTGGACGAAAAAGCAATTATTCAAGAT
>PKTX01000076.1 GCA_002868945.1 Desulfobulbaceae bacterium | reverse complement strand
TGTCTGCCGGGCAATCAACCGGGGCTGGCTACAACGGATACGGCTTGATGGCGTGGATATGAGGCGGCAACTCTATATCATTCAGCACAAAAACAAGGCAAAAACCCGTTTGATGAATGAATTTCTCGATTTTTGTTTTCTTATGAGTAAGTGCAGTGCAGGACGGGCCTGCCTTTCGTCCCCGGAAAGTTTCCAGGAGCTGGTGCTTCAGTTTACAGAGGGGAGTGAATGAACTGGAAAGATGGGGCAGGAGAGCTGATGGGGCATCTTGCTGGATAGTTACTAAAAGACAAGGATGAAGGATGAACTGAACATCCACTTTCGTCCCTCATCCGTAATTCTCCTTTTATAGGACACATGTCCAGCTGCACTCCACCTCGTGCGATCAGGCCTCCTCAAGGAGAGAGACTCACGTTCCTTGATCCTGCTTGTCCAGATCGGAGACAGAACTGAACAGGCACAGTCCGGGGTTTTTAACTTTTCCCCCTTTACTGGCATGATAACCTTTGTGCACGGATATCTGGCAGCCATTTTTTGTTTGTCAGGTGCAAACTGTGGTTTACATCTGTGGGTTACGGGGCCCTTTGGTGACAATCTGAGTATGCACTGTTGGTGGACTGCCTACGGGTAACATCTTGTAATTAACTGATAAACTTTTGAGCGTGGTAGCGGTATGTATATTGCTTAGTAGATAAGGTAGGTGGAGCATGTACAGACACGGTTGGTGGGGACCCGCTCCTTATATTTGACCCGTACATACAAGGAGAAATGACTATGGCGCACACAGAGCAGAACATCACGCAAAGCAAAACATCAAGGAGGATTACATGAGTGAAAAAGAAATGAGTGAAGCAGAAATCAAAAAAGCTGCTGAACATGGGGTTGTGACAGAAGATATGGATACCGAGAGTGTTCTTGCAGGTGCGGAACCCTGGGAGCCGATTGAGACGAAGCTTTGTTTGTATTCGTTTATCGCTGCGGGAATCGCCTTGATCATTGGCCTCATTCTGGTGCCGACCTCAATTTTTCATTAAGAGAGGTAATCCATGTTTTTTTGTAAGTCAAGAAAAATCAAAAAGGTGCCAATTATCGAGATGATGCTTGATCATGATGGCCAGGATTGGATTGTTTCCGGCGGCGATCTGCGGATAGCGGCAAAGGAGCTTGACGATATCGACAGGCAACTGGAAAAGGCGCTCCAGCCTCAACTTGCAAAAGACAAGCGTATCGATGTGATCATGACAAGTAATAATGAGATGATTCCCGAATGGATGAGACCATTTATGAACCATTATTTTAACAGGCACCTTGAATTGCCGCTACGATATTAAGTAGAGGAGGGATATATGGCAAAGCAACTACGCGCCTGGTATTCAGGCATGGCATCAACGGAAGACTGGTGGGCAGTCTGGCTTGGACTGACGTTTTTCGGGCTGGGGCTGCTGACCATTTTTGGAGTAGATTTGGTGGGCTGGATAGCCTATCCGAAGAAATGGATCATGATGATGCCGGAGGGTGCCGGAGGGAAGATAACTACACCGGGCAACGCCTTTTATGCCCTTGGCGGGAAATACAGCAATACCGCCAAGGATATGTATGGCGCTCTGGGACCGATCGGCTCCATACTCGTGACATATGTGGTATTTACAGTGGCAACCTGTACCGGTGCCTACTTTCAGAAGTGGGATGTGAAAAGGTTCTTTCAGGGCTGGACCATTATTTTCTTTCTCACCTATGTGGTGTGGTTTATCGGACATCATGCCTTCTTTTCCGCCTCAGCCGTTGATCTGAAAAAAAGCGGGCTGGATATGTTCACCCTCTCTCTCGGCGGTGGTGCATCATTTATCCTGGCACTGCTGGTGGGACTCATTATCGGAAACTTTTTCAAGCCGCTGGCGAAATTCCTCACCCCCGCGGCAAAACCTGAGTGGTATATTAAGACAGCAATTGTCTTTCTGGGCGTTAAGGTTGGTTATCTGCCGATTAAGGCCGTCCTCACGGGCGCCAAAATCGGTGGCGCCAAGGGGGGCGAAATTGGCCAGCAGATGGCCCATTTTACCTTTGAGCTTTTTATTGCAGGTGCGGCGGCAACCATCGTTGCCTATCTGATTTTCTGGCCAGGTGTCTACATCATCTCCCGCCGTATTTTCAATCTGCCCCGTAAAACCGCCGCTGTTCTCGGCTCTGCAATCTCCATCTGCGGTGTTTCCGCTGCGGTTGCAACCGGTGGCGCTGTCCGTGCCAAGCCGGTGGTTTCCATTATGGTTTCCGCCCTTGTGGTCGTCTATGCCGTTATCGAGCTGGTTATTCTTCCCGGTGTGTTCACCCATGTCTGGCCGGGGACGGATAACCCCATCGTTGCCGGTTCCGCCATGGGTATGGCTGTGAAAACAGATGGTGCCGATGCCGCGGCGGGTGAATTGCTCGATGAATTCATGCGCACCAAGGTGGAGAAAGACAGCGGCGGAAAAATTGTCTGGATGGAGGGTGTTATCACCACCAGCGCCGTTATGACCAAAATCTGGATCGATATGTTTATTGGTCTCTGGGCCTTTATTCTTGCAATGGTCTGGGTGTACAAGATAGAAAAACATGAGGGGGACAGGGTGCCGTTTTCCGAAGTCTGGTTCCGCTTCCCCAAATTCGTCCTCGGCTATTTCATTGCCTGGTTTGTCTACCTCGGTATCTTTTTCGGACCGGGACAGGCCGGGGCGGGGGATGGAATGTCGGTCCTTCAATCGGCCAAAGCGGGAGCTATTTCCGTCGAAAAAGGTATGCGGAAGCTTTTCTTCATGCTGACATTCATGAGTCTTGGTATTGTAACAGACTTTCAGAGACTGGCCGAAGCCCAGTTTGGTAAAATGGTCTGGGTGTACTTTGTAGCCCTAGTCTTCTTTATCATTCCTGTGGCGCTTCTGGTGGCCTATCTTTTCCATAACGGTATGGAAATTCCCAATATGGCGGGTTTTGCTGTCCAGTAATATGGATCGATGACAGAATCACGGCGCCTACGTCTGTTGCAGGCGTAGGCGCCGGTTTCTGTACGACGAAAAAACGTAAGAAGTTTTCCTATGATGCACTCAATAACCGCTCTTTTGTATCTTCTCGTTGGTCTGGCGATCGTCTATCTCTTCCAGAGCCGACGTAAAATGGTTAGCCATTTCACCATGGAGGATTTCCCCGGCATCGATGAAGAAGGTTTTCAGGAGCTTACCGTCTTGCTCAAGACCGCCTATGAAAGGATGCTCTATATGGGCGTGGCCTTTTTCCCTCTGGCCTACACATCCTATATAAACGGCGCGTTTGTCAGCAAAGTTGTCTTCCTGGCCCTTATCCTGCTGCTCTTTATCTCAAACATCCCCCCACGCCATAAGATCATGCGGCTGCTCGACCGTTATGACCTTTCCATGGAGGAACTCAGGGAGCGTGGTATACATCTTTGAGATGCCTTGCCCCTACAAGGATCTCCGGCACCCTGCAAGCTGTTACAAACACCGGGGGAGTTACATTCCATCGCTTCTCCCATAGCTATCTACCTCAATATATTTTTTGCTGATTACCACCGAAACTCAGTTCGAAGCACTCAAGGGCAAGGAGTCTGCCGTGTTGTTTTTTCGGTCCAGGCTTCTGCTTCCTGCAATCAGTTGGCGTCAACAATTAAAACATGATGTTCCCCGAACCCCGCCCGAACTCCTTAAAATCCAACAGGAGAGGCTTGACTTCTTTCGTCTAAGGGTGGAGGATTGTTAGGGTTTTGCTCACGATAACCCGGACCACATATAGTGAAAACTAAAGTTAGCAGCTACCCCAGAAACACAATACCTGCAATAATCGACAGCAAAAATGATCTCCCTTTGCCGGAGGCGCCCGCTGTTGCCTCCTGCCGACAACAACGTATTGTCCCTGCCGTCGCGTCTTTATCCTTTTTACGCTCGGTTGCGGAGAAGTGGCACATATTTTGCAATTCAATATGACCTCTGGCCGTGATCACTCTCTGCGTTGAGAGGTCGCATCATGCAGGGCCGCTTCCCCATGGAAACGATTGCCCTCTTGTTGTGCGGTCATCTTGTTACTGCCATTTTATGATCTGTGCTGAACAAGTGTCTGTCCAGAAATAGGTCATTTCGTTCGAGATCAAGGAGTGCGATAAAAATAAGCACGCCCTGAAAGAAGTACCCTTGGGGTGCTGGCATATATACGATATCGGAGTTTCCACTTCGTTTCGCTTACCTCCGAGCATTATTTTTTGAGCATGACGAGGTAAGCGAGCTCGCGAGACTCCGGGAGATCGGGCCGGTAAGCGAGTTTACGAGACTCCGAAAGGGCCATTTCTGGACAGGCACGAACTATCTTGGGAGAAGAAACTATGGATGGTATGAATCTGGAAAACATAGAGGAAGGCAGGGCGGCATGCGTTTATGGTCAAGATCAGGAAATGCTGGAGAGGATGATCTCCTCGCTTGAATCTGCCGCGCTGTTGACTGAAGGCGAAAAGCTGCCGGATCCTATTGATTACCTGAAGGAGGTCATGGCGCAACNGGCGCAACGAGGGCTGCGCAACAGGGATTTAAAGGCGTACATCGGCAGTTCCGGCAACATAAGCTCCGTGCTGAACCGCCGAAAGCCGCTTTCCCTGCGGATGATCCGCAACCTCCATCAACATCTCCACATCCCGGCCGAAATTCTTATTCAGCCGTATCGGTGCCGGTGAGATTGTTTTGCAGCACTGTGTGCATTCGCAGAAGATGAGGGGATGTTGTCTTCACTCTCCCTTCTCTGTGCACCGCCCCTTTTGAACGGATCAAGGTTTATGAGTTTTTTCTCGAAAAAAGAAGCAGCGCTCCCCCGCCGTGGAACCGGAAGGGAAGCCCGCTTCCGGGCAGATTGACAAACTGAAAAGCAGGGGCGCGGGCACCGATTTGCCGCCCTACGTGGCCAAACGGGTGACAGCGGAACTTGATCGTCTTGGCAAAATAGATCCATTTGTCGCCGAGTTTTCCATGGGGGTGGACTATGTCGAGCTGC
>PKTX01000066.1 GCA_002868945.1 Desulfobulbaceae bacterium | reverse complement strand
GAGGTTCCGTGAACGGCTTGAGCAAGATAATGAACTGAAGGTCTTGCACACAAAAGTAGAAGATGAACTGTCAAGGGTAAAGATTTGACCCTGCCCCCACCTGCCCCCAAGAGAAGATGAACTGTCAAGGGTAAAGATTTGACCCTGCCCCCAAGACCTGCTCCTGGTGCTGGGCCTGGCACTGGGGCATTTGCGCCTTACGCCATCCACCACAAAGGCAGGGGCAAGGCCGATGCTCTGGGCCGGCCTCCTGTTGCTTCTGATTGCTGCCATCTCTGCGGCCTTTCTCATGGGGAAAAATTTCAATTCGCCCTGGGGACGCCTCTTCTTCTGGCGGGCAACTCTGCTGCTCTTTTGCAGGCACCCCCTCCAGGGCCACGGACTCGGTCATTTCCAGGGTGCCTATCCCCTGGCGGCCGGAGAAATAGCCGCGCCAGGCGCGGCCCCCCTTGCCCTGCCGCTGCATGCCCATAACGACTGGCTTGAATATGCGGTTGAGGGCGGGGCCGCTTCTCTTCTGCTTGTCGCCACTCTCCTCGCCGCCCTGTGGACCGGCCGGCGAGTGCCTGCCAAGCGCCACCTCGTCCTGGCCCTGGGCCTGATGTTCTTGGCGGCCTGCTGGTATTCCCCCCTGCATGCCGCGCCCACCGCCCTTCTCTTCTGGACCCTCTTTGCTCTTGTCGCTGCCGGGCCGGACGGTGCGAACAGGAGAATTTCCCGGCTTCTGCCGGCCGGGCTCTGCCTCATCATGCTCTGGGGGGTGGGGCAGATGACCGCGCGGGTTCATGGCCACCAACTGGCCGGCCGGGCAGAGGCCGCCTACGCCCATGGGGCCATCAAGGAGGGGGTGGGTCTATGGGCACGTGCCGTGCGACTGGCACCCGGCGAAGGGGCCTTTGCCTATGGGTGGGCCTGGGGCCTGGCCAGGATCGGAGAGGAGGAGACGGCCCTGCGCCTGGCCCGGGACGCCGCCCTCATCCACGCCAATTTTGACCTCTACCTGCTGCGGATAACCCTGCTGGCCCGCCAGGGTCGGCTGGCGGATGCCAGGGCGCAATTGACCTGGCTGACCACGCTGTTCCCGGACCTGCCGGAGGCGCAGCAGCTGTTGTCGGAGCTGGAGGCGCGCCCCGGCGGTGGGGTGAGATGACGTGGAAATCGTCTGCTTTGAAGGTAAAAGAACGATTTAGATGGAGTTTCGTTCTTGTGATATTTTCTTTATAGTGACACCTCTGCCTAAAAAATTGATAAGGTAGCCATGGCCGATCTCCTTCCCAGGCATGGGGGGGTATCGCACAGTGAGGATCTTTCAGGCCTGGATGCCTGATATGGAAAAGCGTGATTGCAATGGGGGGCTGGGAAATGGATGACCAGCTGACCCTGGCGGCATTACCCGCCTTAGAGCCTGCGTTGCGCAAGATATCCCGGGGAAGCGCCATGAAACGAGGAACTCAATGCCTTTTCACGCCTTTTTCTGACTCCTGAATCCCGACTCCTGAATTCTCGATATGTCGAATTATTATCTCAACTCGGAAAGTTGAGGAGGAACTGTATGAGCCTTGCCTTTTTTGCTGTTGTTTTCGGCCTGGTGCTGCTGGTCTGGAGCGCTGATCGTTTTGTCGAGGGTTCGGCTGTCACGGCCCGTTATTTCGGCATGCCGCCGCTGTTGATCGGTATGGTGGTCGTCGGCTTCGGCACCTCGGCGCCGGAGATGGTGGTGTCAGCCATCTCGGCCTGGCAGGGCAATCCGGGCATTGCCCTGGGCAACGCCTATGGCTCCAATATCACCAATATTGCCCTGATTCTGGGACTGACGGCCGTGATCAGCCCCATTGCCGTCCATTCCCGGGTCTTGCGCAAGGAGCTGCCCATCCTCACCGTTGTCACGGGCCTGGCCGCCTGGCAGGTCTGGGACGGCGTCATCACCCGCTTTGATGCCCTGCTTTTGCTGGTGGTGTTCGCCGCTCTGATGGTATGGACCATCCGGCAGGGTATGCAGACAAAGGCCGATACCCTGGCCGTTGAGGTGGAGCAGGAGCTGGCGGCCCAGACCATGTCACTGCGCCGCGCCGTTTTCTGGCTGGTGGCTGGGCTGCTGGTGCTCATTGTCAGCTCGCGTCTGTTGGTCTGGGGCGCCGTGCAGATCGCCCAGGGCTTCGGAGTCAGTGATCTGCTCATCGGCCTCACCGTGGTGGCCATCGGCACCTCGCTGCCGGAGCTGGCCTCGTCGATCATTGCGGCCCGCAAGGGCGAGCATGACATCGCCCTGGGCAATATCATCGGCTCCAATATGTTCAACACCCTGGCCGTGGTGGGTATTGCCGGCACCATCCAACCCATGGGCGTGGGGCCGGAGGTCTTTGGCCGCGACGTCATGGTCATGACCGCCTTAACGCTTTCACTTTTTGTGGTGGGCTACGGCGTCCGGGGGCCGGGCCGCATCAATCGCTTTGAGGGCGCCTTCCTGCTGGCCTGCTATCTGGGCTATAACTTTTATCTGGTGCGCACCTTTTTTTAGCCGGTGATCCGGGTGTCTCTCCGTCAGAGAGAAGCGAAAAAGGCCAGGATATATTTGGCGGCGGTGAAGGCCATGATAGCTGTCAGCATCCATTTGATGGCCCTGGCCGGCATGAATTTCTGGCAGCGGGCCCCAAGGTACATGCCGGCCATGCCGCCCAGGCCGAAGAGAAGACCGAGCAGCCAGTCCGGCGCCACGGAGAGATGGGGGTAATAGGGGGCCAGCAGCTGATAAAAGGCTACACCGGCAATGGAGGTGACAAAGGTGCCCATCAGGGTCGCGCCGGCAACGGTATAGATGGGCAGGCCGAAGAAGGTCACCAGAAAGGGGGCGATGATGGCTCCGCCGCCGATACCGTAGATGCCGCCGACAATGCCGACAACAAAGCTGAGCAGCAAAATGCCCCAGAAGGAAACATCAAAGGATTCTTCATAAAAGGTATATTGCAGGCGCTTGAGGTTGAAGCTGGTAACAGTGGTGGGGCGCACCGGCTGCTCCGACGCGCTGCCCCATGCGGTGCTCCGGGACCGGTAGCGCCTGACCATCTCCTGGAAACGTTTTTCGCTGTTGGCGCTGCGGCGGGTGGCACTGCTCTTGCTCAGGAGGTCGCGGCTCATTTTTGCACTGATATAGAGCAGCACCGCCGCGGCAAAGAGCTTGAAGTGGCCGGGATCGGGCAAATAGGCCACCCGTACCATGGCACCGATGAACACCCCGGGCAGGGTGCCGATGACCACGATCCAGGTCAGCGGCCAGACCATACGGCCTTCGCGCCAGTAGCGATAGACGCCGCTGGGAATGGCGACGATGTTGAAGACCTGATTGGTGGCACTCACCGAGGGGTTGGTATAGCCCAGAAAGGAGATCTGGAAAGGTAAGAGCAGAAAGGCGCCGGAGACGCCGGCCATGGAGGTGAAAAAGGAGATTGCAAAGGCCACCAGCGGTGGAATCCAGACGGCAACCTCAATTCCGGCGGTTGAAAAAAACATGGTCTCTCCTTGCACGTGGCACCTGTTTGCCGTTACGGCAAAATGTTTATACTCAGGTTTTCTTAGGGCCTGCACCCTCCGGCGTCAAGGGGTTTTTCTGCGCCGTTTGCGGCTCTGCCCCCTATGGCGGCGTTTTGTGATACGCCGGGCGCAAGCGGCCGGGTGCCTAACCATCGGCGCTTGTTTTGCTTCAAGCGATTGTTGTTTGTGGGCAGATGGGGTAGGTTAGTATGATCCCCAGAGGGAAAGGGCTGCTATGGCCTGGGCGAAAAATCCCCTCCCCTAATGCTAATCTTTACCAGCCCGCCTGGTAGCTGTGATGGACGGCCCATATGAATGTTTTGACGAGCCGTAGTACCGATAAAAAAATTGCCCTGAAGATAGCTGTTATTTATGGGGCTGTTGCCGCTCTCTGGATTCTCTTCTCCGATCAAATTTTACTGCTTTTCTCTGCCGATGCGCAGCAATTAACGCAAATGCAGAGTGTCAAGGGTTGGAGCTATGTTTTTTTGACGGCGTTACTGCTCTTTTTTCTCCTTGAAAGGGAGATCCGCAAGAAGAGCGTGGTTGAGGAAAAGCTGCGAAAAAACTGTGAGAAGCTTACCGAAACCCAGCACATTGCCCGGTTGGGCAGCTGGGAGCTTGATATTGCCAGTCATGAACTGTGGTGGTCGGCTGAAACATATCGCATGTTCGGCCGCCCTGCCGATGAACAAATGACCCTGCAGAAGTTTATAGACCTGATTCACCCGGAAGATCGGCAGCGCATCGCGGACAATATTGATCAGGCCATGGAGCAGGGCACGCCGTTGACCATAAGTTACAGGATAATCCTGCCTGACGGTGATGTCCGTTACCTGCAGGAGGAATCGCATGGCTACTTTAATCGGGAGCAAAACCTGTTGCTGAAAAGGGTGGGGTATGTCCAGGACGTTACCAGCCATAAAAAGATGGAAGCAGAGCGGGAAAAGCTCATTGCCGAGCTGGAGACGTCGCTTCAGGAGATAAAGACCCTGCGCAGTATCCTGCCGCTCTGCTCTTATTGCAAGAAGATCCGGGATGCTCAAGGTGACTGGCAGCAGGTGGATGTCTATATCCATCGCCACCTGGAGGCGGACATCAGCCACAGCGTATGCCCGGAGTGTCTGCAAAAGCATTATCCTGAATTCTCTGATTAGCCCCCCCCAAAAAAAAAATAAGAAAATATGCTCCTGATGCTGCCTTGGGCCGCTTCTCTAAAGCGGCGTGGTGTTCGGGTCCGGCAGGAGCCCTTTTTTGGGGAGCGCTTGCCTCGCTTTTATGGGTAGAATGGCCGCTTCACTCTGCATGGCAACGAGAGAGTGTGTTATGCCTGAAACCACGTTTTTTTCTGTTCTTCCGTGGGCCGCCGGCCCCAAACCGGAGTAAATGAAGATGGCTGTTAAAAAGAATTTCTATGCCATAGCCAAGGGCCGCAGGCCCGGCATCTATAGCAACTGGCCGGAGGCCAAGGCCCAGGTGATGGGCTTTGCCGGGGCGCGCTACAAGGGCTTTGTCACCAGGGAGGAGGCTGAGGCCTGGTTGAAAAATCCGAGCGGCACGGCGCCGAAAAGGGTCCCGAAAAAGGCCGGGAAAAAGGCGATGCCGGCCGAACCAAGCCGGGTGGCGGATGTGATCATTTATACCGATGGCGGCGCCCGCTTTAATCCGGGTCCGGGCGGCTACGGTGTGGTTATCCTGGAAAACGGTAAAGAGCAGGAGTTTTCCGGCGGCTATCAACTGACCACCAATAACCGCATGGAACTCATGGCCTGTATTGTGGCGCTGCGCCGCATGCGGGGCAGTAAAAAATCGATCACCCTTTACTCAGACTCCCAATATGTGGTGAACGGCATCACCAAGGGCTGGGCCAGGGGCTGGCGAAAAAGGGGCTGGATCAAGTCGGACAAGCAGCCGGCCATCAATGCCGATCTGTGGGGAGAGTTGCTGGAGTTGACCGAGAATCTTGATGTGGAGTTCCTGTGGGTGCGGGGCCATGCCGGCAACCACTATAATGAGCGATGCGACCAGCTGGCCGTGGCTGCGGCAGCCGCTGCCGATTTGCCCAGGGATACGGGCTACCTGGGCTAGGCTGCGGCTGTCTTGCCGGCGGACCTGCCTGAGGCCCCGCCTGCGCATGCCGGGCCGGAGGCTATTCCTCCGGCTCAAAGGCGCCCTTGCCGGCGCCGCACAGGGGGCAGACCCAGGTGTCGGGCAGGTCGGCAAAGGCGGTACCGGGCGGGATATCGGCATTTTCATCGCCCACTTCCGGGTCATAGACATAGCCACAGGCCGTGCAGACATATTTTTGCATGATGATCTCCTTGATTTATGAAATGGGGTGAACAAAAAAAGCTATGCAATCCATGGTAGCGTTTCTCTCGATAAAACAAAAGAGTCGTTTTTGCGGTATGAAAAGAGAGGGTGCTTGGCCTGCTTCCTATGGTGATGGCCGGTGGCAGAGCCTGTTTTCGGCGGTTGTTTTACCTGGATGATGGCCGGAATTTTATTTGTGTATAGTGACGGCAGTGTTTAGTATATATATGAGACTGTGCTGTTCTTCCGGTTAAACTCAGTGAGGCAGATGCCATGATTTCAGGAATCGATTCGTCACTCTCCGCCCTGGACAGCTTGACAAGAAAGGCTGAGTCCACGGCCAATAATGTTGCCAACGTCAATACCCCCGGCTATAAGGCCAGCCGTGTTACTCTGCAGGATGTCGGCGGCAGCGCCATTGCCACGGCCTCCGGTGCCGATCAGCTGGGCCGCGGCGTGACGGTTAGTAATGTGGCGCGTTCCCAGGATCAGGGCGGCCTTGAGGCAACGCCGCGCCCCACTGACTTCGGCATCAGCGGCCAGGGTTATTTTGTGTTGCGCGAGCCGGCCGCCGGTGCCGCCGATCTCTATAGCCGCGTGGGTAATTTCCAATATGATCAAGAGGGCTACCTGATCAGTCCCGGCGGCGCCCTTGTCCAGGGCTGGCAACTTGAGGCGACCAGTGGCGAGCGGCAGGGCTCCATCGGCGATATCCGTATTCCCCAGACCATGATGACCACCTCTCCGGATCAGGAAGAAGGAACGACGGCGCATCTGCAAGGCGTGGCCACGGATGGCCGGGGAGTGATTACGGCCAGTTATTCAGATGGCCTGGAGGTGCAGGTGGCCCAGGTGGCGTTGGCCACTTTCAACAATCCCGAGGGGCTGCGTAGTGATGGAGGCGGCATCTTTCGGCCAAGCACGACCTCTGGTCCCGCCTCCACCGGTGCCCCCGGTACCGCTGGCCTGGGCGGCTTGCTTCCCAACGCCCTGGAGGGCTCCAATGTTGATCTGACCCGGGAGCTCACCACCATGCTGATCACCCAGGCCGGTTTCAAGGCCAATGTCAAAATGATTCAGGCCGGCGACGAGATGATCGGCAGTCTCCTTGATATCAAGACCTGACCTTGCCTCTTTTGAAGGGTATCTTGAATAATTAGATATTTCGGAGTCTCGCTCCGCTCGCTTACCTGTTCGAGTTCAAGAAGCATAGAAGATAAAAAGCGCGCCCTGAAAGAGGTAAGGGAGCCTGCGACACTCCGGGTGCCCTTGGGGTGCAGCATATTAATGATATGTGAGCATTTTTATCTTCGTGGCGACGAAGAAATCGAGCAAAATGGCAATTATTCAAGATGGCCTGAAGTATTCCTGAAATAGTATCCCTGCAAAAGCGGTCGATGTTCTCTGCATCGGCCGCTTTTTTTACGTCTGCCCTCCGTGCCTTTGCCCCTGTTTGTCCCTGCATATGGACCATAATGCCGCTATGCGACAAGTTTGCCGTTGCCGCTTCTCGGTGGCCTGTTTACGGAAAATGGCGGTATCGGCTCCTTGACGCCGTCTCTCTTGAAAAGGGCATTTCTTCTCCGCAAAAAAGAAGTTTGACAAATTGCCACACTGGCGTGGTACAAATTTTAAAATAGTGTATAAAAAGTGATACCTGTGCGACAATTTGCCGCAAGGCGATAGGGCAAGACGATTTTTTCTGGTGGCAGAGCGGTAGTGCAAGGGCTGCGGCATTCATCTGTCACTGAATCGACAAGAGAGAAGGAGATAAAACATGCAAAAACAGAAGACGTTGCGCTGGTTGCGAATTTACGCGCAAAGGATGGCCCTGGGGCTGGGTGCAGCTTGCGCCTTGGTGATTCTGGCCGGAATCACGCCGGCAGCCGCTGCACTCAGCGAAACGTGTGCCGAGTGCCATGAAACCGCAGTTGCCGAGTTCAACGCCTCCTTTCACGCCCGGGCCTGGCAAGGCGCCAACGGCTGCCAGGCCTGCCATGGCAATGCCGACCAGCATCTGGAAGAATCAAGCAAGGAGGCCATCATCTCCTTTGCCAGGGATGGAGGACGTTCGGCTGAAGAGCTGGCCGCTCAGTGCCTCAACTGTCACTCGTCGTCAAGTCAGGTGGCCTTTTGGGACAACAGCATGCACAACGCCGCCGGCCTCTCCTGCGGCTCGTGTCACAGCGGTCATTCCAGTGAGCCGATGAATCTGAAGAGCGAGCAGACGGAACTCTGTTTTTCCTGCCACCGGGACATCCGCTCCCAGTCCAACCGCCAGTCCCACCATCCCATTGTCGAAGGGAAGGTCTCCTGCAGCGACTGCCACGATCCCCACGGCGCTTTCGGCAATAAGATGATCAAGGCGGACAGTGCCAACGATCTCTGCTACTCCTGCCATTCCGACAAGCGCGGTCCCTACATGTGGGAACATCCGCCGGTGGAGGAGAACTGTATGACCTGTCATACGGCGCACGGCAGTAACCACAAC
Source organism: Desulfobulbaceae bacterium (assembly GCA_002868945.1). Lineage (GTDB taxonomy): Bacteria > Desulfobacterota > Desulfobulbia > Desulfobulbales > SURF-16 > BM506. Next base: position 18,704 of record PKTX01000066.1, on the reverse strand, counting down.
AAGCTCCTGACCCGCAAGACCCCGCATCTCTGTCAAAGCTGTCATGACTGGACCTATCATCCCAGCACCGCTTATAACGACAGTGACTCCTTTTCAAACGGCACGCCGACTCGCCAGCTTGTCGGGCGTAACTGCTTGAATTGCCATAATAACATCCACGGCAGTAACGGGGCGCCCTCACTGGGACTCCGGTTCGTGCGATAGGGAGGGATGAAGATGAGTGAACAGAGCAAAGGGAGAAAAACCATGAAAAAAGTATATATTCCGGCAGCTGTCATGCTGGGCCTGCTGGTGCCGATGACGGCAGGGGCCGAGGAGGCACAGCTGGGTGGTGAACTTGAACTGACCCCGCAACTGGTTGATATCAACGGCAGCAAGGCCAAATTCCAGGAGTATCGCGACCGGGAAGACGGCATCTACGGCAATCTCCGCCTCTGGCAGGAGTCGGAGAATTTCTTTTTTCGTTTTGATGCGGAGAATATCTCCTATGACGATCAGAGCTATCGTCTAAAAGGGGGCAGCCACGGTAAATATAAGTTCAACCTCTACCATGATGAGATTCCCCATAACATCACCTTTGACGCCCGCACCCCTCTGGCCGGGGCCGGCACCGATCGTCTTGTCTATAGCGGCGCCACGCCCCTGAACAATCCTGATCCTGCCGACTGGAACACCTTTGACTACCAGATAAACCGCGAAAAGCAGGGCGGCGGCCTGCGTTTTGACCTGATGAAGCCCTTTTATCTGGATGTTTCCTTTAATCATGAAAAACGGCAGGGTATCAAACCGGCCGGCACCTCCTGGAATCTGGTGCCGGGGGGCGGCAGCAGGCGGGTCATGGAGATGCCGGAGCCGGTGGATTATGTCACGGACAGTCTGGCCACCGAGATAGGCTATGCCCTGGATCCCTTCTATGCGGCACTTTCCTATCACTACAGCACCTTTAATAACAACAATGAATGGCTCTACTATATGCACCCCAACTCAGGGACCGTGGAGGGCTTTTCCCTGGCACCGGACAACGATTATTACAAGTTCAACTTCAAGGGCAAGGCCAAACTGCCCCTGCGCAGCGCCCTGAGTGTCGGGGCCGGCCGAGGTGTCACCGAGGGGGAGACGGTTCTGCGGAATCAGTACCTGAGCGATGTCGGTGCCCCGGTGGCGGTCAACTACTCAGACCCGGTTTTTGACGGCAAGCTGGTGACCACCAATTACGACATGGTCCTGACCAGCCGGCCGCTCAATTTTGTCAACGCCCGACTCTTCTACAAATACTACGAGAAGGAAAATCGCTCCGACGAGATTATCGTCGATGGTACCTATCAGAATCATCTCTTCGGCTACGAGAAGCGTTCCTTTGGCGCCGAGGTCGGCTTTCGTCTGCCCCAGCGCGTCACCCTGACCCCCTCTTATAAGCATGTAAAAACCGAGCGTGATCGGGGTGATCTGACCGAGACCAAGGACAAGATCTACGGCGTCAAGGCCAAATGGGCCGGGTTGGATTTCTTGACGGTCACCGCCAGCTATGAACGGCTGGACCGGGATGCCGACTGGCAGCTGCTCACCGCGGTGATTCCAGGTGACCAGGCCACGGCGGACGGTATTGAACCCTTTGTCCGCCGTTTTGACGCAGCGCCCCAGGACAGGGATACCTACCGGGTCACCCTGGATCTCTATCCCATGGATAATCTCAGTGTGGTGCTGGGCTATCGCTATATGGAGAGCGAATACACAGATACCATCCTTGGCCTGCGCGACGAAGAAAATACCATGTATGATATCTCGGCCGATTACAGCCTGGGTCGGCTCACCCTGGCCGGCTATTTCGCCTATGATATAACCGAGGCCTATCAGTATCAGCGGCGCCTGCTTGGCTTTGCCTTCAATCCCGATCCCTCCCTGGGCGCCATTGCCGGCAGCTATAACTGGAGCGTCGAGGATGAGTATGAAAACTATGACTTCGGCGTCTCCGCCCAGGTTGAGGTGGTGCCCGGCACCTTACGGCTCAAGGCCCAGTATGATCATGTCCGTTCCGACGGCACAGGGGACATGAGCATCTATGACGCCGGCTCTCTGCCCGTGGGCTATGATAACAGCACCATTGATTTTGAAAACTGGGATGACTACAAGAAGAAGTCCCTGCAGATCAAGGCAATCTACACGGTCAACCCGAAACTCTCCACCACGGTGGGCTATGCCTATGAGCGGTATCGCTATAGTGATGCCACCCTGGATGACTATGACTACCGGGTCGCCTCGGACGATTACCTGACCGGCGCCTATGCCGATTCATCCTATGAGGCCAATGTGGTATTTGCCACCATGAAGTATTCCTTTTAGGGGAATATCAGGTATTATTGGTTCGTTACACAAAAAAGGGGGGCGATGCAAAAAGCATCGCCCCCCCTTTTTTGTGGCCTTCACCTTCGGGAGGTGAGCTCTGCCGACGGCTTAATCCTTACCAATGGGAATCTTTTTCACCGCTGATTCGGGCAGAGGCTTGCGCGGGATGACCAGGGTCAGGACACCCTTTTTAAAGGAGGCCTTGATCTTCTCCTGATCCGCGTCGTTGGGCAGCGAGAGCACGCGGCGGAAGGAGCCGTAGGAACGTTCCACCCGGTAGAAGTTTTTGTCCTTTTCCTCCTTCTGCTGCTTTTTGTCGCCGCTGATGGTCAGGTTGTTGTTGGCCACCTCAATCTTGACGTCCTTTTCCTCCACCCCGGGCACCTCGACGCTGATGGTGTAGTCGTTGTCGGAGGAGCTGATGTCCAGAGTGGGTTTGAGCAGGCTCTCTGTCATACCGGGCATGCGCAGCGACGGCCATTGCCCCAGACCGGCAAAGGGCGGCGCAAAGCCTCGGAAAAAGTTGTTGAAGAGGCGATCCATCTCGCCCTGCAGCTGCTGGAAGGGCGGCATCTGCACACCGGGCAGGTGCTGATCGCTGTGCTGGACAGGGATGGTTTTCCCCTCTTCGCCCTCTTCGTTGGCAAACCAGTTCCACGGTACTAATTTTTTGAAATCCATAACCCACCTCCATGTCTAAGTGTTATTCATGACCTTTACAGACAGGCATTTTGATTCCAAATTTATCAGGGCTGCTTCAACCTCATGGTAGCATACCGGCGGGCCGGGAAAAGTTTTTTCCATGGTTATATTTTATTTGTTTTTTAATGAAGGTTCTTTGTTCCTGTTTTTTTTAGGCAGACTGCAAAGTATGGCCGTGTTATTGTTAGGGAAAGATGAAGGCTGGGCTTGGGGGATGCCATGCGTAAAAAAATTATTATCGGTGGACTGCTCGTTGCCCTGCTCGGCAGTGCCTGGCTGTTCTACTATTTTTCCGATAGGCAGGTGATCAGGCGGCAGCTTGGCGAATTGGCCGAGGTGCTTGGCAAGGAGGAGCAGGAGAGTGCCATTGAGATGGCCATGAAGCTGCGGGCCGTCCAGGAGATGCTGCCACGCCGCTGCTTTGTGCGGATTCCGGATCGTGATTACGGCAAGGAACTGGAACAGGACCTGATCATCCGCTATCTCATCTATTATCGTCAGAACTATCGGCTGCTCCATCTCAGCTGGTCCGAGATGGAGATCGAGCTGCCGTCTGCAGGCCGGGCCATTGTACAGGCCCAGGCCCGCCTGGAGCGCCGCTCGAACAAGGCGGATGCTGCCACGCTCCAGGAATATGCCGTGCAACTGGCCCTGAAAAAGGGCGACGATAAATGGCTGCTGCATGGGGTGACCATGCCGGCGGCCCTGACCGAGTAAGGCAAATGGATGTATTCAGTCATACATTGTGGGGCTATGGACTCTTTGGCCAGAAACGACCCTGGCTGGCCATGGCCATGGGGGCCATGCCCGATATGATCAGCTTTGGCGCCTTTGCCCTGCTCAGACTGGTCAATGGCGATTATGTGCCGGGCAAGCCGGACCTGGAGATCATTCCCGCCTGGTGTATTGTGCTCTATGACCTGAGTCACAGTCTGCTCATCTCGTTGCTGGTGGTGGCCCTGGTCCACCGCCTGTGGCCGGGGCCGGCCTTTGCCATGCTGGCCTGGCCCTTTCATATCATGCTTGATATTCCCTTTCATACCCGCCATTATTTCCCCACCAAGTTTCTCTATCCCCTCAATGACATATTTTACGACGGCATTGCCTGGAGCCGGCCCCTGGTCTGGCTGCCCAATATTGCCGGGGTGTTGCTGGTGGTGGGTCATCGTCTCTGGCGCCGTCGGCAGGCGGCCAATAGGGCGGCGGCATAGGGCGGCGAGCGGCTGGGCTGGACCCTTTTGGTGACTGACAGGCCCTGGTATGGTATAGAGGCCTAAAAACGCAGCCCCGGCCCCGCAAGGCCATCGGCCAAAAGTGGCGCGGGGCGCCACCCTTTCGGGTCCGCCGTCTCTGCTGCCACCGCCTGGCAGCAGAGACGGCGGACCCGTACCCACTGGAGAACAGACGAGATGAAGCCACACAGCCTCACGGCTCGCGAAGAAGAGCTTGATGTCTTTTTCGGGATAATTAATCGTTTTATCGGTTATTTTACCCGTGATTCCATTCGCGCCTCGCAAAACGATACCAGGAGCGAGTACCCCTTTGTCCCCATGGACAGCCGCCAGGCCTACGCCCAGATCAGCCTGGCCCGCGACCTGCTGCGGCACGGTAAGAAGATGGCGGCCGGTGCCTCCTTCCTTGATGTGGGCTGTGGCATCGGCAATGTCCTGCTCATGGCCGAGATGATGGATTTCAAGGTCTACGGTATAGAAAAGGATGCCTATCCCTATGGCATCGCCCGCAAGCTGATGGGTGACGACTGCGTGGCCCAGGACGATATCTGGCAGTTTGACCGCTACCATGACTTTGATGTGATCTACTACTTCCGCCCCTTTGCCGAAAAAAAATTGCAGACCGACTTTGAACGGATGATTGAGGCCAAGCTTAAACCGGGCGGTATCCTCATCGCCAACCGCAAGATGGATATGGGGATCGATACGAATCCTGACTTCCGGCGCCTGGAGGAGCAGTGGCCGGTCTGGCAGAAGAATCCGCAGGAGGCAGATAATGCATAAGGACACATTTTCCGTAAGCACCAGCAGCTACATGGAACTTGTCGACATCACCCCGCAGGTGCGGGCGGCTCTTCAGGAAAGCGGCGTCACAAAGGGGGTCTGTTATCTCTTCAATCCCCATACCACGGCGGCGCTCACCATTAATGAAGGGGCTGACCCCGCGGTGCGGAGCGATATTGTTATGGCCCTTGAGGAGATGATCCCCTTTAAACTGCATTTTCGCCACGCCGAGGGCAACTCCCCCTCCCATGTTCTGGCCTCGCTGTTCGGGGCCTCGGAGACGATTTTTGTCGAGCAGGGCCGTCTGTTGCTGGGAACCTGGCAGAAGATCTATTTTTGTGAGTTTGACGGGCCACGGACCCGAAAGGTGCATGTTCGTATCGGCACGGCGCTTTAGGGTGGCGCCGTTGCACCGCTTCGGGCATGGTTGTAAGAGGGCGGTGGAGCGGTCCGGTCAGCCGTTGAGACCCTTGCGCAGCACCTCAAGTTCACGCTGGCGCACATAGCGCAGCACCTTTTCCTCCTCGGCGCTGCTCAGTTCAAAACGGATGCCGTAGCAAAAAAGCATGGGGTGCTGTTGGCGGACAAATTCCCGCACCACCTGGGCATCATCAACCTTGACGGTGAGAACACCGTTTTCCACGCCGGGGATGTCGTCGTGGCAGGGGATGGTAAGGCTCAGATTCTTGATATGATGACCGTGGCGGGGGATATCAGTGTCAAACTTCGTGTACATCAGCAGGCCGCCGACGCTCAGGTCCTTGACGGCCAGCCGGTACTCTTCATCGTTGGAATAGGTGAAGGAGACGCGGCTTTCACTGGGGAGCAATACCCGGTAGTGGCTGCGGCGCTGCAGCATGTAGAGTTCCTGCGGCATGGCGCACTTGAGGGCATCGGCCGTGACTTTACGCACCAGGGTGACAAAGTGCATCCAGACCTTGGCCTCGTTGCGGTAGACCACCCGGAACTTCTTGTTGTCCGGCGTCCAGTCCTTGGGCTTGTCAATGAAGATAAAGGTGTCGTCAAAGTCAAAGAGGAGCGTGCCGCCGGACTGGTAGCCCCTGCAGACCAGGTTGATGATGCTGCGGCGCCTTTTGAGATACTCCAGGTTTTTACGGATGATGCCGGTACTCTTGGTGACCTCGTAGCCGCCATCCATGGAGACCCAGCCGTATTTCAGGGCGCTGTTATCTAAATTGGTATCCAAATCCATGATCTATCAATTATACTATTTACTATTTTATGAAAAGACAGAGTGATCCTGCTGAAATCTGCTTCGGCCTTGACCGGCAGACCGATGAACAATCCCTGGCCCATTTTATTCGACGTTTTGCCTCACCGGCCCTCTTGGAGGCCCTCATCCCCAGGCTGAGTGATGCTGAAATAACGGAGACCCTTGATTTTTTGAGTAAAATGATGGGCAAACACCTCAAGGAAAAGGAATACCATACCCTTTTTCTTGCCGGAAAAGGATAAAAAAAAGAGAGACGGGCTGCGGCTCGGCCGGCCTTGCCGGCAGAGCCGTGCCCCGATTTTTCGAAATGGTATCATTTTTGCCGTATAGTTTCATACCAGAAATTTGGCGAGCGGATCCCGCCGAGCGGATCCGCTGAAGGAGAGAAGCGACGTGAAGCATCCCATAATGCGCAATCTGCGGGATTATCTGGAGATCATCCGCCAGGACGGCGATCTGCTTGAGGTTGATGTGGAGGTGGATCCCTATCTGGAGATTGCCGAGATTCATCGCCGCGTCATCAGGCAGGGTGGTCCGGCCCTGCTCTTTACCAATGTCAAGGGCAGCCGCTTTCCGGTGGTGACCAACCTTTTCGGCACGGCCCGCCGCATGGAGCTGGCCTTCGGCCATCGGGCCCAGCACTTTGTCGCTGACCTGGTGCGCGCTGCGGAAACACTGTTGCCCCCCACCTTTAGCAAAGTGTGGGACAACCGGCACCTGGTGCCCCAGGCCCTGCGCATCGGTTTAAAGCAGGTGGGGCATGCGCCGGTGCTTGAGTGTTGCCAGTCACCGGCCCGGCTTGGTGAGCTGCCCATGCTCACTTCCTGGGACACGGATGGCGGTCCCTTTGTCACTCTGCCCCTGGTCTATACCGAACATCCCGGCGGCCGCGGTCACAACCTGGGCATGTACCGTATCCAGCGCTATGACGACCAGACCACCGGCATCCACTGGCAGATCCACAAGGGTGGCGGCTATCACTATTTTGAGGCGGAGCAGCGCAATGAGCCCCTGCCCATGACCCTGTTTATCGGTGGCCCACCCGCCCTGATGATGGCAGCCATTGCCCCCCTGCCCGAGAATCTGCCTGAATTGATGCTGGCCTCCCTGCTGCTGGGGGAGAAGCTGCCGGTTACCCCGGATCCCTTGGGCGGACATCGGCTCGTGGCAGAGGCGGAATTTGCCGCCTGTGGCCAGGTGCCGCCCCATCTGCGCCGTCCTGAAGGTCCCTTTGGCGACCACTACGGCTATAACTCCCTGATCCATGACTATCCGGTCTTCCAGGTCGACCACCTCTACCACCGCAAGGATGCCATCTATCCGGCCACAGTGGTGGGCCGGCCCCGGCAGGAGGATTTCTATATCGGCGATTTCCTGCAGGACCTGCTCTCGCCCCTCTTTCCCCTGGTGATGAGCGGCGTCAAGCAGCTCAAGACCTTTGGCGAGGCCGGCTTCCACTGTCTGGCCGCGGCCCGCGTCACGGATCGTTATGCGCGGGAGGCCTTTGCCTCCGGGCTGCGCATCCTGGGGGAGGGACAGCTGTCGCTCACCAAGTTTCTCATTATCACGGATGGCGATATCAATATCGACAACTTTAAGGAGCTCTGGACCCATGTCCTGGAACGCGTTGACTGGAGTCGTGACCTCTTCGTCTTTGCCAATGTTTCCCAGGACACCCTGGACTACACCGGACCTTCGGTGAACAACGGCTCCAAGGCCCTGCTCATGGGACTGGGCCGCGAGCCGAAAAATATCCTGCCTCTAACCTTTAGCGGTGATCTGCCCCGGGGCTGCGGCAGGCCGAGTCCCTTTCTGCCCGGCACCCTGGTGGTTGAAGGCGTCTCCTATGAGGAGGACAGGGAGCTTGGCCGTCGCCTGGCCGGCCATGACGGTGTGGCCGGCTGGCCGGTTGTCCTGCTGGTCGACTCCACCAACGAGGCAACGGCCAATATGCAGGAGTTTATCTGGACATTTTTCACCCGTTTTGAACCAGCCGCCGATATCTACGCCGCCTCGCAAGAGGTGCAGCGCTTTCATGTGGGTCTGCAGCCCCCCATTGTCTTTGATTGCCGGATGAAACCATGGTACCCGCATGTCCTGGAGGTTGATGAAGCGACCCGCAAGCTGGTGGACGGCAAGATCATGAATATTCTGCCGGCCAGATGGCGCTGAGCCGCGGTTTGACCCGGCTGATATGCCTGAAAAAAGTTGAAAGCCGTTGTTTTAACGAGAATTCAGGATTCAGGATTCAGAAAACAGAAGAAAAGGAAGTGTCCAAGATACCCTTTAATCAATACCACGCATCCCAGGAACGCCATGAAGATAAAACGCTCACAAGGTCCGGGTAAGACGCCGGCATCAGGCAAGGCCAAGAAAACAGCAGCGAGCAGTCTCGATTTTCGGCATCTGCTCCAGGCTCAGCTGGAAGGGGTGCAGGAGATCCAGGAGACCGCCACCACCTCGGAGGTCCAGGCGCGACAGCAGGGCAACCCTGCCTTGCGCCTGCAGGGGGTGCAGCTCACCGAGGCCACCATCGACTCCCTGGACTCCTTTGCCCGGGCCCTTGAGGATGCCAGCCTGAGCAGCGCCGATCTTGAGCCCTTTATCAGCGCCCTGGAGGAAGAAAACCAGGGCCTTCTCGACATCAAGGAGCAGCTGCCGGCCGACGACCCGTTGGCCCAACTCCTTGAACAGGTGGCGGCCGCCTGCTATCTGGAGACAGCGAAATACAGGCGCGGTGATTATGACAACTGACCCTTGTGCCGGATGCGCCAAAAGGTAGTTGTACGGACGGTTAAACCAAGATCGGCAGCTGTGAAGCGGCGCATGCGAGGCACGTTCATTTCGAGAAATGAAGCGGATTCGGCCACATAGGCAGTGCCGGGATGATGGCCGCTAACAACGCAATCGGTGTCTTTTGGCGCTGCCTTTTTTACAGGGTCTTTTTGCTGACAGCAACAGAGCATTGGTTCGCCGGCCATGCTCTTTTTCTTTTTCGGCCGGCGCGGTTTTTCACATGGAAGAACGATTACAAAAGATATTGGCCAGGGCCGGCATATGCTCCCGTCGAGCCGCCGAAGAGCTGATCCGCACGGGCCAGGTGACGGTGGATGGCCAGGTGGTGACGGAGATGGGCCATAAAGTCGATCCCCGGCGCCAGAAGATTGGCTGTCAGGGCAGGCCGGTCACCTTTGCCGAAAAAAAGGTCTATGTCATGCTCAACAAGCCGGAGGGCTATGTCACCACCCTGCATGACCCGCAGGGACGACCCATTGTCACTGACCTGCTCAAAAAGATACCGGAGCGCCTTTTTCCGGTGGGTCGTCTCGATGTTGACAGCAAGGGCGCCCTGATCCTCACCAATGACGGTGATTTGGCCCAGCATGTCTTACACCCCAGCTTTGAGGTTAAGAAGACCTATCTGGCCAGGGTCATCGGCAAACCCAGTGCCGCCGGACTGGCGCAGCTGGAGGAGGGGCTGGATGTGGAGGGGCGCCGCACCGCTCCGGCCCGTCTCAAGCTCCGTAAGTCAGGGCCCAAGGAATCGGTGCTCGAAATCACCATCCATGAGGGCCGCAAGCGCCAGGTGCGCAAGATGTTTGCCGCCATCGGCCATCCGGTGACCGAGCTTACCCGAATCTCCTACGGCAATCTCAAGCTCGGCTCCCTGAAACCGGGCACGTATCGTTTCCTCAGCAAGGCGGATCTTGCCCGCATCTTCGGGACGACCCCAAAGGCGACCGCCACGTCCGGCAAGCTGCGACGCCGGCCGGGTCAAAAAAAGAAAAAGACCTAAGGTAACCCCTTTATTTCTAAGGATTTTCTCCTTGACGCCGTGGCGGGGCCTGTGTTAAAAAATGTTTAATTACAGGTGGTTATGTGTCACGGCGCTTATTTGGTGAGCTAACTTGTTGTTATCTGGGCATTCTCTCCTGTTAATTTCAGCTTTACATTCAAAGATGCCTCATTATACAATTTGAGCTGCCCGGTTGTTGAGGCCCGGACTATGTGCCGACAACATTACTCTAACACTGCTTGATTACCCCGTTTCCGCAGGAGAAATACCATGAATAAGTCTGAGTTGATCGAGGCTGTTGCCCATGAGATGAACATGACTCCACGTGAGGCAAGCGATGTGGTGAGTACCATCTTGGACTCCATGTCTGAAACTCTTGTTGAGGGCGACACCATTGAGATCAGGGGCTTCGGCAGTTTCGTCATTAAGAAGTATGACTCCTACCTGGGCCGCAATCCCAAGACCGGTGAAAAAATCAAGGTGCCACCCAAGCGGCTGCCCTTCTTCAAGGTCGGCAAGGAGCTGCGGGAAAGGGTGAACGCCAAATCCAATTAGCGCCTGTCCGGAAGGGGCCCTCTCGGAGTCTCGTAAACTTGCTTACCGGCCCGATCTCCCGGAGTCTCGCGAGCTTGCTTACCTCGTCATGCTTAAAAGATAATGCTCGGAGATAAGCGAAACGAAGTGAAGACTCCGATATCGAATAGATGCCCGGGCTTATTTTTTCGCATATCCGTGATTTTGAACAGGTCCGCGATCCTGTGAAATTCCGAAATGACCTTTTTCCGGACAGACACCAATTAGGAACTGCGCGCCTGACAAAAGCCATCTGACCTCTTTTCCTTTTTTTCTTATCAACCATATTTCCCAAACGGCAGATACCTATGGCCGGTCCCTTTATGCTTGTTCAGGAGATTCGCAAACTGACCGAGAATCTCCATCAGGTTCTTCAGGAACAGGAGGGCTCCACCCTCACTGAGCTGGTGGAACATATTCTCGATCTGGCCAAAGCCCGACGCAGAGGCGACGAACATGCCGCCGAGGAGCTGGCCGAGATCATTGCCCAGCTAGACACGAAATGTACCGCAGTGGTGCTGCGGGCCATTAATCTCCTCTTTGATCTCATTAATATTGCCGAAGACCGGCATCGGATTCGCATGTTGCGGGATCGCGAACGGCGCAGTGGCCGGCGACCGCGACCGCAATCCATCGGCGTGGCACTGGCCCATCTCAATGCCGAGGGCTACAGCGCCCAGCAGATCCAGGGTTTTCTCGATAAACTCAGCATAGAGCCCGTTTTCACGGCCCATCCCACCGAGGCCAAACGCCGTACCGTGCGGGGCAAACTCAAACGGATTCAGGCCAGCCTGGCCCGGCACGATCAACTCAACCTGCTGCCGCGCGAAATACGAAATCTGGAAGAGGCCATCCACAGCGAAATGGTGGCCCTCTGGCAGACCGATCCCCAGCGGCCCCAACGCCCTACCGTGCTGGAGGAGGTGGAGCGGGCCCTGTTCTTCATGAAAACCTTGTGGGACGTGGTGCCCCGCCTCAACCAGGATCTTGATGATGGGTTGGCCCACTATTTCCCCGGTAATCCCTTCACCGGCCCCCGTTTTCTGCACTTTGGCTCCTGGATCGGCGGTGATCGCGACGGCAATCCCTATGTGACCAGTGAGGTCACGGCCCAAACCCTGACCATGCTGCGCCAGGCCGCCCTGGATGCCCAGCTCAAGGAATGTCGCGAGATGTATCAGCGGTTGAGCATGTCGAGCCGGCGCATTGAGATCAGCGACGAGCTGCGCCAGGCCCTGGTCGCCACCCTGGAGCAATGGCCCCAGGTCGGCGAACGACTGGAAAGCATCCCCAGGTCGGAGATCTATCGCCGCTGGTTACGGGCCATAGAGTGGCGTCTGCAACAGGCGCGGGTGGCGACTCCCTTTGCCGAACCGCCGGACGGTGCCTATCACAGATCGGCCGAGCTGGAAAATGACGTTACCCTGATCCTCAACAGTCTTCGGGCCCATGGCGCCGAGGTGGTGGCAGAAACCACGGTGAAGGAGTGGCTCAGTCGCATCCGCGTCTTTGGCTTCCACATGACCCGCCTTGATATCCGACAGGACTCGGGAGATTACGAGCAGGTGGTGGCCGAGCTCCTGGCCCGCCAGAATCTCTGTGTGGATTATCTCAGCATGGAGGAGGAGAAGAGACAGGAGGTGCTGAGCCGTACCATGGGCATGCAGGAGCCCCTGGCCACCAGCTCCCTTTCCGAAGAGGCCCAGGAGACCCTGGCCCTCTTCCGTCTGCTCACCCGTACCGCCCACCTGTACGGCGCCGAGGTGCTCGGTGGTCACGTGATCAGCATGACCCATCAACCCAGCCATGTCCTCATGGTGCTCTGGCTCCTGCGCTGGGCGGCCCGCGAGGCCGGGGACGACAACCTTCTGGGGCTTGGCCGGGCCGGCATTATCCCGCTCTTTGAGACCATTGACGACCTGCAGCGCTCCGGCGGCATCATGGCCGCCCTGCTGGCCAACGACCTCTATTCCAAGCACCTTTCTGCCTGGGGGAACGCCCAGACCGTTATGGTGGGGTATTCGGACAGTACCAAGGATGGCGGTTATCTGGCCGCCAGCTGGGCCTTGTACCATGGCCAATCGCAACTGCACGAGATCTGTGAAAGCCATGGCATTGAGCTGATCGTCTTTCACGGGCGGGGCGGCTCATTGGGCCGGGGCGGCGGCCCGGCGGCCCGCAGCATCATGTCTCTGCCGCCCCATACAGTGGGTGGGGCAATCCGCATGACCGAGCAGGGGGAGGTGCTGGCCGAACGTTATGATTCGCCGGAAATCGCCTTTCGGCACCTGGAACAGATTACCGCCGCCACCTTTCTGGTGGAGGCGGAGAGCGCTGAACCGCCGCAGGAGACATGGCTGCTGGCCATGGAAAAGCTGGCCGAACGCTCCTATCGCGTCTATCGTGAACTCGTGGAACAGCCTGATTTTGTGGAATATTTTCGGACGACCACTCCCATTGACGAGATAGAAAATCTCCCCATTGGTTCACGGCCGTCACGGCGCAGGCAGAATGTCCACACCCTGGAAACCCTGCGTGCCATTCCCTGGGTCTTTGCCTGGACCCAGTGTCGGGTGATGATCCCGGCCTGGTACGGCATGGGCAGCGCCCTTCATGAACTGGCGGCGGCTGAGGGCTGGTCCGAGTTACGGCGCATGTATAAGGAGTGGGCCTTTTTCCGGGGTACCGTGGATAATGCTGAATTGGCCCTGGCAAAGGCCTCCCTTGATATCGCCGAGGCCTATGCCCGCCTCATGGAAAATGAGGAACAACGCCGCGCCATCTGGCAGCCACTGGCCGACGAATATAGCCGGACATCCGAGGCCATTCGCCGGCTCACCGATGAAACGCATCTCGTTGCCGCAACCCCCTGGCTGCGGCGCGCCATTGATGAGCGTAATCCCTATGTCGATCCCCTCAACTTCATCCAGGTGGAGCTCATCAAGAGGGCCCGTGCCGCCTTGGAGGAGCAGGAAGAGATTCCTGAAGATCTGCGCACCTTGTTGCGGCTGAGTATTCAGGGGATTTCGTCTGCCCTGCGCACCACCGGCTGACGGTGGCGGTCGGGCCACCCAGCCCATCTCCAGGTGAAAAGAGGAAAGGGACGGGACGTTGCTCCGGAAAGAGATCGGCGGGGCTGGTTGCCCCAAAAAACAAAGGCCCGATGGAGAAATCCATCGGGCCTTCTATATGAACGCTTATAAAAGCGGTGAGATCTGGCTCCTCGGGAGGGACTCGAACCCCCGACAGGGTGGTTAACAGCCACCTGCTCTACCAACTGAGCTACCGAGGAACGGGAAGACAGAATGTGCTTATTTACACCATTGGGCAGGGAGCGTCAACACCTGGGCTGTCACTAGTGTAAAAAAAAGGCATTTTCGCCTTACCCGGCCGACTGGCCATGGGTAAGGCTCCATGCGCAATATATATGGGGTATCTTGAATAATTAGATATTTTGTTCGAGTTTGAGAAGCATAGTAAATAAAAACCGCAGCATATCTCGTATATGTGAGGATTTTTATTTTCGTAGCGACGAAAAAAATCGGGCAAAATAGCAATTATTCAAGATGGCCATAAACCAACCTGGTGCCAGGTTGAGAGGAGACATCTTTTCCGCTGGGCCGTAAAAAAAGCATGGTACGACGCAGTGCCGATTCTTGTAATCGGTTCGTTTCCTCTCTGCAATATTTTTTTTCCGCATCCGGACTCATAACCCGGCAAGGGAGTCTTTTGTGGAGGTATGGTGCAGCGCCGCCTGGAAATTCGTATCAGGTTTTATCGGCCTTGACACAGTTGCGCAGGGCATCTTCAAGCTCCGGAAAGTCAAAGACAAAACCGTTATCAAGCAGGCGTTTGGGCACGGCAGCCTGGCCGTCCACCAGAATGGTGGCTCCTTCGCCAAAGACCATTTTGAGCATAAAGGTGGGAACCGGCAGGATGGTGGGTCGGTGCAGAACCCGGCCCAGGGTCTTGGTGAAGTGATAATTGGTGGTGGGTTTGGGGGCGGTGAGGTTGTAGATGCCCCGGTAGGAAGGGGAGTCCAGGGCGGCAAAATGGGCGCGGAGCAGATCGTTGAGATGGATCCAGGAAAAGGCCTGTTTGCCGGTGCCGATAACACCGCCCAGGCCCAGTTTAAAGGGCAGGATCATTTTCTGCAGGGCGCCGCCGTTTCTGCCGAGCACCACGGCAAAGCGAAAGATAACTGTCCGGATACCATGCTTTTCCGCCTGCAGGGCCGTCTGCTCCCAGTCATGGGCAAGGTCGGACAGAAACCCCTCACCCTTGCGGCCCTTTTCCTCGCTGTGGACGCAGTGGGAGGCGTAATAGCCCACGGCCGAGGTGGAGATAAAGACGGCAGGCGGTGCCGCCATGAGCGCCATGGCGTCAATGAGCTTTTGGGTCAGGTCGATTCGACTCTGCCGCATCTTTTCCTTATACGTCTCTGACCAGCGGGTAATGACCGGGGCGCCGGCCAGATTGATCAGGGCCACGGCACCGGCCATCTTTGCCGCCAGGCTCTCTGCATCCCGACCCAGGTCGGCTCGACCCAGACCGATGACCCGGTAGCCTTGGTCGAGCAGGGCTTTTTTCAGGTGGCTGCCGACAAAGCCCGTGGCACCGGTCAATACGATGGTGGGGGCTGCTGGTGGTGTTGTCATCATTTCGGTCCTTATGGCGCCGGCATGAGGCGCGGCGCCTGGCGGGAGTGGTTCAGGCTTCAGTGGTAATACCCCTGGCTGCCAGATCCTTGAGGATATCGTCAATATGCTGCCGGTTACAGTCGTCAATGTTGTAGACGTTTTTCATGCCGTCCTGAAAATGCAGAACAAAATGACCCTTGTCGTCCACCAGGGCCTTTCTGATATGGTTGCTGTCGAGCCAGGGCTGCAATTCGGTCATAAAATCATCTAGGCTGCATGTCTTCACTGCGGACCTCCTGATAGGGTTGACTGGGGACGGGTTGCCGGGCCGCGGCCCGGCCTTGTCTGGACAAGATTCTTTGTTCCATAGTAGCATGATGGCTGGCTATCTCCAAAACAAGATGGTCTGCCGGTTTGTTAAAAAAAATCATGTCCGGGCGACCGGGTCCACCACGACGCACAGAACAAAACCAGAAAGGAGTACCTTTGCCATGATGAACTTTTCAGGACATTATAACAACTGGGCCTGCGGGCCCGGTGCCTTTTTCCAAGGGCCCCTTGGTCTGATTATCACCCTGCTTTTCTGGGGGCTGGTTCTCTATCTGGTGGTGAAGCTTTTCCAGGCTGTTTTCCGTACCAGGCAGAGTCCGTCGTCTACCAGTCTGGAGATCCTGAAAAAGCGATATGCCAGGGGGGAGATCAGTGAGGAAGAGTATAAAAAAATGAAGGCGGAACTGGAGTGAAAGGCGGCGCCGGCGCGGCCTCGGCGATAAACCAGCAGAGGCGGCCAGGCGTTTGCCCATCAATTCCCTTGACGTTTTCGCCCTTGGGCGGTGCATAATAATGTTTTACCTGGCTGGCCACACCTTGCGTCTTCTCGTCACACTCTTTGAGATAGACGGACGAGCCGGAAAACCACTGTTAACAGGAGGTTCAGCGATGAAGAAAACAGTTTTGACAACGATCCTTATCCTCGGCATGAGTGCCGGCACAGCCCTGGCCCAGGAGACCATGCCCATGGACATGGGGTATGGCCGGGCCATGCAACAAGGCAGGGGCATGATGATGGGCCCGGGCCCGGGCCCGGGCATGATGATGAACCGTGACGATATGGGCCCGGCGATGATGGGCGGTCGCGGTATGATGATGCAAGGCCGCCATGGCTGTCTGGAGATGATGGGCCCGGGCATGGGTCCGGGCATGGGACACGGCATGATGGCCGGCAGGATGATGAACCGCATGTCTGCTGAAAATCAGCAGCGCTTCATGGATGACACTGTGGAGCTGCGCAAGGAGATGCACACCCTGCGCTTTGCCTATATGGAGGCCATGCGCAACCCTGATACCCGCCTGGCAGAGCTGGCCGACATGGAGCAGCAGATGCTTGATATCCGGAAGGATATGTTGAGAAAGGCGGAGAAATACCAGGATATGAACCGCTAACAGTCTGCCTGAAAAAGAAAGCGAGCGCTGCGCCGGGGAAGGCGCCCGGCCCGGAGCCCTTGAGAGGAAGAAGGAGGCGGCTGCCGCCTTGAGGCCGGCTCGGGCGCACCAGTAAGGAGGAGATCGCAGTGGCCACATTCTCAGCAACAGAGCTTCGTCTTTTTTTCTTTATTGCCATTCTGGTGCTGGTGGCCCTCTGGGAGATGGCCGCTCCCAAAAGAGAGCTGCGCGTCGCAAAGGCGGGGCGCTGGTTCAACAACCTCGGCATTATCTTTCTTGACTCTCTGCTGGTACGCCTCCTCTTTCCCCTGGTGGCCATGGGGGTGGCGGTCGCCGCCCAGGCCCAGGGCTGGGGGCTCTTTAATCTGATTGATCTACCGGCCTGGCTCTCGGTGCTGCTTGCCGTTTTGCTGCTGGATCTGATCATCTATCTGCAGCACGTCATGTTTCATACCCTGCCCATCCTCTGGCGCTTGCACATGGTGCATCATGCCGATCTGGATCTGGACGTAACCACCGGCCTGCGCTTTCATCCCGTGGAGATCATCATCTCCATGTTCATCAAGATGGCGGCAGTGGCTGCCATCGGCCCGCCGCTCCTTGCCGTGCTGATCTTTGAAATCGCCTTAAACGGCACGGCCATGTTCAACCATGGCAATATCCGTCTGCCGCCGGGCGTGGATCGTTTTCTGCGGCTGCTGGTGGTCACCCCGGATATGCACCGGGTCCACCACTCCATTCTGATCCGCGAGACCAACAGTAATTTCGGTTTCAACTTCCCCTGGTGGGATCGCTTGTGCGGCACCTATCGCAGTCAGCCCGTTGCCGGACACCAGGAGATGGTCATCGGCCTGTCACAATATCGCCACAAGGAGCAGGTGACCTTGTGGCGTCTGCTCCTCCTGCCCTTCATCGGCCCACCGGGCCGCTACTCCATCCAGTTTATCGGTGCCTCCCCCCAGCTCACCAAAAAGTCCCCTCCTGCGGCTGACAGCTGAGCTGCATGGCCTGCGGGCCTTTTGCCGTAAAAGGGAATTGCAGAAACTCACATCCTGCCAGTGTTCAGCCATGCTGCTGGAGAGTTACGCCTTTGGAGGGAGGGGGCTTTCCCGGCATTAGACTGGGACAGGAAGGTGTCCAACAGCCAGAAAAAGGTTGTCAGGACATTTTGTAGACTGTAGCCTGCAGGATTATCGGCCCGAGTCGTATCCTCCACCTTCGTTACAACGCGCTTTTCGAGGCCCAAAAAGGCCCTCTAAGCCTCAAAAACGCCTGGTTGTGGAACACATGGTAAATAAATTCAAATAGTTGGCTTAGTCCGACCCCATTTCGAAAACAAGGGTTTTCTTGTGTCAGGATAGCAGCTTTCGTGGTTCGGTGGCTATGCTTAGGTCTGGGAGGTGTGGGAGTAGGGGACCTTCGTTGCTTGTTGCGGATTAAGTGCCAATGGATGGTTGGCACTTTTTGCGTGCCCAAAAAGTACCGCAAAAAGGGCACCCCGGCAGAACTGGCCTGGCGGCCCGCTCGTCTTCCGCCGTGAAAAGGGAATTGCAGAAACTCACACCCTGCGGGTGTTCAAACATGCTGCAATTCGTTTCCTTTTCACGGCTCCCTGCTCACTCAGTTCTGCAACGGGGATGAACAGCATGGGTATGATCTTGATTCAATATTCAATCTACAAAAGTTAAAAGCGGACTTGACCCCATTTCTCCATGGTAAATAAATTCAAACAGTTGGCTTGGTCCGACCCCATTTCGACAGTGACGGAAAATTTATGGAATTGCTGGGTACCGACAATTATGACCAGGCCAAACGAGATCATCAGGGATGGGCCGCTGAGTTTTTGGGAAACGGCAACGGCCGGGATGACAAATGGACTAGAAGCATTGCTGTCGGCAGCAAAGAGTTTGTCGACAAGATAAAGTCCAAGTTGGGCATATTGGGCAAAGGCAGGGATG